>JBEKHH010000031.1:0-57235 GCA_050012375.1 Tepidisphaeraceae bacterium | reverse complement strand
GAACGCTGCCCAAACCTCGTCCGGCAGCCGACGGGCCAAACTCTCTAACGTCATCCAGACCTCCTTGTCCGAACGCCACAAGTTTACCAACGTCCAGGGGTTTTTTCCCCTAGCCCTTAGCGGACCTTTGCCGGACTCTCGCACCGTGGATTAAATCCTTTACAATCAATGCCGAACGACCGCCGGCCGATATGCCTACCATCGCGATGATTTCGATGGTTTTTGACGCGCTGCCGCGTTGAACTCGTGGTAGAATTTGTCATCTTTGCTTCGGCGGTTGTACAGGATTCGTGCCGATGGCTACTCATCCTTCCCCAGCGCCCGACCCGGCCGAGTTCTCACTGGCTCCACAGGGCGAATACGCCGCCAGGCCCCCCATCCTGATCAACAGACCCGTGGTGCTGGCCGGCTCGGACGAACATTGCCATCTGCGTCTGATCTCGTCCAGTGTGAGCCGGCATCACGCCCTGATTATCCGCGAGGAGGACCGCCTTTACGTGTACGATCTGGGGAGCAGAACCAAGGTGCTGGTCAACGGGCAGGAGCGGCGCGAAGCGGAATTGGCCGATGGAGATGAAGTCCGCATCGGCAAGTTTTCGTTCAAATTCACTGCGTCGCGGCCGCCCACCGGCACGGCGGCACATCCCGAGCCGGTTCGCGTCATCGTCGATGGGCAGGCGGCGCCGACTCCGCCGGAGAATCGCCTGGTGCTCATCGGACGAACCGCCGGCAGCGACGTGATGCTGGTCGATGAATCCGTCTCCTCGCGTCACGCCGTCATCTTCGAAGTCGGCGGCAAGCGATATGTCCGCGACCTCGATTCACGCACCGGAACGTTCCTCAACGACAAAAAAATACACCAGCATGAGATCAAACTGGGTGAGGAGCTTCGCATCGGGGCAACGACGCTGAAGCTCGCCGAGTCGGCCACCGTGCCTGCGGCCACCCCGCCCGCCGGCAGCAACGAGCCATTGTCCCTTGAACCCGCGCCGATACCGGTGGCGGATGAAGTTGAATTGCCCCCCGTCGCTTCCGTGGAAGAGCGAATTCCACTGGCTCTGGCGCCAACCGAGCCGAGCGAACAACGGCTGGAACCCGCGGCTCCCGTCGCAGACCATCCGTTCGATAAACCGTTGCCTCTGGAATTGGAACCGGAGCCGCCAAGCCATCATGAAGCCGAATCGTCGGCTGAGCCCACGACCCCAGCGGTCGATCATTCCGACGATCTCCTGAAACTCGAACCAGAGCCCGCGGCCAAAGAAGCCGATGAAGCCGCCCCGCCGCCGGCCGCGGAAATCGATCATTCCGATGAAGCCGCGCCGCTGGAACTGGAAGCGGAAGCGACGCCGGCGATCCCAGCGGTCGATCATTCCGACGATCTCCTGAAACTCGAACCAGAGCCCGCGGTCAAAGAAGCCGATGAAGCCGCCCCGCCGCCGGCCGCGGAAATCGATCATTCCGACAAAGCCGCGCCGCTGGAACTGGAAGCGGAAGCGACGCCGGCGACCCCAACGGCAGAAGAAATCGTTTCACCCGCGCCCGCCGCGAGCAGCGACGCCAATGAAGAGACGCACCTGGATCTTGAGCCGCTACTGCCCGAAGCCGAGTCGGCGGAGCAACCCGCCCCCGCCGCTCAAGCGGTCGGCGCCTCCGATGTCGCGGAGCCGGAGCCCAAGACCGAAGCAGCTCAAGCGATCGATCTCTCCGACGCGCCGGAGCCGTCGCCCGAAACCGAAGCAGCTCAAGCGATCGATCTCTCCAACGCGCCGGAGCCGTCGCCCGAAACCGAAGCGGCAGGATTACCCGCGGCACATGCGACTTCCGCGCTGGACCTGCTGGCAGAGTTAGCAGCCGAACCGCCGGAAGAATTCAAGCCAGTGGAATTCGAGCCGGAACCGTTGCCTGAGACCGAACCGGCTGAACCAACCGCCGCTTCTTCCGCGGCAACGATTGACCTCTCCGATGCACCGTCGGTTCTGGAACTCGAGCCGGAGGCAGTGCCGGGACTGGCTGAACCACCGGCCGTTTCTTCCGCCGCCACAATCGACCTCTCCGATGCGCCGTCGGTTCTGGAACTCGAGCCGGAGGCAGTGCCGGAACCGGCTGAGCCACCGGCTGTTTCTTCCGCCGCCACAATCGACCTCTCCGATGCGCCGTCGGTTCTGGAACTCGAGCCGGAGCCGTCTCCGTCCCTCATCGAGAAATTTCCAGTTGCTGATTCGGATTTCAAGACAGTTGATCTCGAGACCGATTGGACTCCTGCGGAAATCCCGGCCGAACATGCGCCGATCAATTTCGATCCCGCGCCGGCTGGCGAAGAGGCCCCACCTATGCCGCCGTTTGAAGTCGGCGAAAGGATTGCCACGGCCGAGGTTGGGCAGGAGGGCGGGCCGTTCGTCGAGGATTCGGCCAAGAAGGCGGTCGAAGCCGCCAGCGAAGTTCCGGCCGAGGCAGCGGCTCAAAAGGCGGCTGGAGGTCGGAAGCGGCAGTCGGCGGCGGAGCCGAAGCCGTTCAAAGCGCGTCGATCGCGCGCCAAGCGAGTTCCGCCCAAGCCAGCGGACGAAAAATCGTCCGGGTCCGTCGAAGCACCCGCTCCCGCGGAGTCGGAACCGTTGGACATTGAACCGCTCGTCGTTGAACCGCCCGTCGTTGAACCGCTCGCCGTTGAATCGCCCGTCGTTGAATCGCCCGTCGTTGAATCGCCCGTCGTTGAACCGCCTGTCGTTGAATCGCTCGTCGTAGAACCGCCTGTCGTTGAATCGCTCGTCGTAGAACCGCCCGTCGTTGAATCGCCCGTCGTTGAACCGCTTGTCGTTGAACCGCTCGTTGTTGAACCGCTCGCCGTTGAATCGCCCGTCGTTGAACCGCTCGTCGTTGAACCGCTCGTCGTTGAATCGCCTGCAATTGAGATTCCCGAATTGGCGGTTGATCACGCTGCCGATGAGCCGCCGGATTCCTCTCTGAGCGTTTCCGAGCCGATCTTCACTGACCGGACACTGACCGCGCCGGGGGATGTGGCGGCCACGGAACCTACCGAGGCCGGGCGAGCGGAACCGCCTCCGGTCGAGCCGGCCCGGTTGCCCGAAAAACCCTTCCTGTCCGTCGGTCAGTTTGCGTACCTGACCGGCGGGACTGTCAATGTGGATCATTCGCTGGGCGGCCAGCCGATCAAATTGCCGGAATTGTCGCCGGTGCCGGCAGGTTTCGGGCACGTCAGAGTCAGTCTGGCGGGCAAGGCATCGTCGCCGTTTTCATCTTTCGCCCGATCAGAGCCTCTGGTGTTCGATGAACCGGAAGCGAAGGCGCCGCCGCCGCCTCCCGCGTTGGCTCAGCCGGAATCGATTGTCGCGCAGCCAGCGCCACCGCCGGCGCCCGTGAAGGCTCCACTTGAAACGGTTGTGACACCCCCTCCACCGGCATCAAGCAAAGCACAACCGGCTGAACCGCGGCCGGCGCCGAAGCCGGCGCCGCCGATCCCCCGCTTGGCTCGGCCGTTTGCCACTGAGCGCCGTGAAATCCCGCTGAACGACCGGTGGCCGCCGGGCTCGGAAGCGGAGAGTGCATTTGGTCAGGCGACAAGCGCATTCGACGGCTTGGCGCCGGCGTTGCGAGAAGCAGACGCGTTTTCGAATTTCGACGCCGCGCCGTTGAACGACGCGGCCTTCGGCGGCGCGCGGCTCAGCCGATCCGACGAATACAACGTCCCGGAAAGCCCGGAGACGGCGGCGCGTCTGGCCAACGGTCCGGAATATGATTTTGCCGAGGACGATTTCTGGAATCGCACGGACGAAGAGGACGGGCTGCCGGCGAAGAATATTCCGCCCGGCCGGCCGGCTGAGCCGGTGTCGCCCGCGGCGGATCACGAAGATCTCGCCGCGCCGGTCATTCCGGAGACGCCGGCCGATCCGGAGGCGCCGGTGGTTGCCCAGACGCCGGCCGATTCCGTCGAGCCGGTCGCCCCGATCCCCGCGGAAGCGCTCGAGCCGGATGCGCAAAGACCGGACTCCGGTGAAGCGTCCGGCCCAGCCGATAATTCCACGATGGAATCGAGCGCGGCAGCTTCGTCGCCGTCAGCGGCGTCATCGGAACAACCGGTTGCGCCGCCGCCGCGGCGGCGGCGAAGGTTCCGAATTCCGTTTCTGATGCCGGTCCTGCTGGTGGCCATGGGGCTGGCGCTGGGGGCGATCTGGCGATTTATGCCGGTGCAGTCCCAGATCGTGGGGAAAATCATCTTCGAGAACTACAACTGGACGCCCGGCACGCGGGACGGGACCGAATTTGAGGCCTCGCAGCGCCGCCTGCTGGACAGCGATCAGACCCGCCGCAAGGCGGTCGAATTTCTCCGCCGGGATCATCCCGATGTTTCCGCGGGTTTTCTGGAGGACCGCGATTTGATGGGCCGGGTGGTTTCGTCTGTATCACTGAATTCCATTCGCGACGCCGCCCCGGCGCAAACGGCGCTTCAGTTGTCCTACAGCGGCGCCAACCCGGATAAAGACCGCATGCGGGTCATGGCGCTTCTGCAAGGGTTGGTGGATTTCAACGCGCCGCTTGTGGAAGGCAACCGCCGGCTCCGCAATGCCGAGCAGCGGGCCCAGCAAACCGTCGACGAAACCCAGCAGAAGCTGGAGCAGATCAAGACTCAATTGGCCAGCCTTCAGACGATCATCGACGCTCAGCCGTCGGCGGAGCAAATGGCCAAGCTGACGGCTGAGAAGGCGCAGCTTGAAAAATCGCGGGACGACGCGGAGGAGGCGGTAAACCGCGATCGCGACGAGTTGGCCCGGCTGGAAGGGGAACCCGGCGAAGCCGTGCCGGCCGCATCCACCACGCTGGCCGATCCGTCGGATCCGCAACTGAAGCGGATGCGTCAGCAATTGGCGGATCTAGCGGCGGCAATGGACAGCGCCCACTCGGATCAGGTCGCCGGGGCGGTGATGGCGCGGCAGCAACTCGAAACCGCCGCCAAGCAATTCAACGACCAGTTGTCCACCGCCGACGAGGTGCTGGGGGCCAGTTCACAACTCAGGCAGTTCGTCGATTCAGCGCGGGATTCGCAGGCCAAGGCGCGCGATCTGATCAATATGCTGATCGTCGATGGGGAGGATTTGGAAAAGCAGCTTGAGGACACCCGCCGCGACGTCGAAGACCTGATCGAGGGCCGCCGGGAAGAGAAATGGGCGAACGACCGCCAACTCCAGCAACTCCGCGCGAACCTTGACAGCGCGCAGCATCGGTACAACGCGAACGTCGGGGATGGAAACAAGGACCCTCGCGTCCTCGACCCCCTGCAAAGGGAAATCGACAACTGGACGGAGCAGATCAAGGCGCGCCAGCAGGAACTCGGCGTGGATCCCAGCGAGATCAAGGTGGAGGAAGGATTGAACCATCTGGTCCAAACCCTGCGCAACAAGCTTCAAAAGGAAAAACAACAGATCGGCCAGGTGCTGGATCCGCTGGAAAAGCAATTAAGCGAGCTGGATCCGGTTGTGGGCGGGCTGCCGGAAGCGGAGCAGGATTTGGCTCGGCAACTTCGCCAGCGTCTGGGCGCCCTCAACGAAGCGCGTCAGAAATATGCCGAAGCTGTGGGCGAGGGGGAAGTCGCGCCCAGCGCCAAAATCACCGAATTGCAAAAACAGATTGCCGAGTTAAAGGACCGAGCCGGGCGGCGGGAGCAGGAACTCGCCCAGCAGACGCTGCGATGGCGCGATGCCGAGCATATGCAGGATGTCGGGAAGACGAAAAACGCGCTGGATAGCGACCAGAAGACCTCGGACACGGCCAGAAAAGCCTATGGCGACGTGCTTTTGGTTTTTGAGGAAAAGCAGGCGGAGCGCGACGCGGCCGAGGCGGCGCAGCAAAGGAAAATCAATCTCCTCGACGCTCAGCGAACGGCAAGGTCCGAGTTGGAAACGGCCCAGCGCGATCGCGACGAGAAGCAATCCGCCGCCGAGCGCGCCTTCGACATCAAGCCGATCAGCGAAGGCAACGTCATCGCGGCCGGCCCAACGGACGAGCGCATGATGTATTCACTTTGGGTGCTGGGCGCGGGAGTGGTTGCGCTGGCGGGTCTGACGTTCGTTTCGCATACGGCGGCGCATCGCGCCCATCACACCGACGCATCGGGCCACCCGCACGAGCCGGCCAAGATCGCGGAGCAGCTTGATTCGCTGGTGCTGCCGATGACTTGGCCGCCGCGGAGCGGGCAGTGAATGGGCGTCGGCGAATCTGGGACATCGGCGTAACCCGCGGTGCTTCGCACCGCCACTAAATATTTTTTGAAACGTTCCTGAATCACGGTTCCTTATTCAGAAATTGTTAGATCGGGCTTGGGCTTTTTCCGTATAATCCGGCGGAACCATGGCAATCGGGGAGAAACGCAATTGCCCGCGGCCACGAAATTCCAAATCAGGCGTCTTCTGGAAACGGCGGTGGCGCATCAGCGCGCCGGGCGGGCGCGCGAGGCGGAGCCGCTGTACCGGCAGGTATTATCTTCACAGCCAAAAAACACCGACGCGCTGTATCTCCTGGGACTCCTAACGCAATCGGCGCGGCGATTCGCCGAATCCGCGGAATTTTTCCAACGGGCCGTCGAAGCCAACCCCAAATCAGCCAAGTATTTCGTCAACCTGGGTCTTTCGCTGGGCGGGATGGGCCTAGGGCGGACAACCGAAGCGATCGCCGCGCTTCGCTCGGCCATCGCCATCGACCCCGACATCCCCGAAGCGTGGGCCAACCTCGGCAACGAGTTCAGCAACGATGACCAGGACGAGGAGGCGATGGATTGTTATCAGAGGGCGTTGAAACTAAGGCCTGATTACGCCGATGCCCATTGCAACCTGGGCGCGCTGCTCCAGAAAACGCTGCCGACGCTGGACCCGGCCATCGCCGCTTATGAAAAGGCCATCTCGCTTCAGGGGGATTTCGCGCTGGCCCACTGGGACCTGGGCCTGGCCCTGCTGCTGAGCGGAGATTACCGGCGCGGGCTGCCGGAGTATGAATGGCGATGGAAAACCGACACGGTGGTCAAGCCTCGGAAATTCACCCAGCCGCGGTGGAACGGAAGCGATCTTGGTGGCAAGACGATTCTGCTGCACGCCGAGCAAGGCTTCGGGGACACGCTCCACATGGCCCGCTACGCGCCGCTGGTGGCCGCCCGCGGCGCAGAGGTGATCCTCGAATGCCAACCCCCTTTGAGCCGGCTCCTGCTGAGTCTGAACGGCGCCGAACGAATCATCGCGGCGGGCGAGCGGCTGCCTGCGTTTGACGTGCATTGCCCGCTGCTGACGCTGCCGCTGCTGTTCAAAACGACGGTGGAGACGATCCCCGCGTCGGCGCCGTATCTGCGCGCCGAGGGGGAGCTTAGCGAGCGATGGTCAAAGAGATTGCCGCCGGATGTCAGCCGGCCGCTGATCGGCCTGGTGTGGGCGGGCCGACCCGAAAACAAGAACGACCGGAATCGCTCGATGCGGCTGAAGGATTTCGCCCCGCTGGCCGCCGTCAAGAACGCGCGATTTGTGAGTCTTCAACTGGGCCCCGCCGCCGAACAGACTCGCCGCCCGCCGCCGGGCATGGAGTTGATCGATTTCACCAGCGATCTTCACAACTTCGCCGACACGGCCGCAATGGTGGCCAATCTGGACCTTGTGATCGCGGTGGACACGAGCGTGGCGCACCTGGCCGGCGCGCTGGCCAGGCCGATCTGGGTGCTGCTCCCAACCATGCCGGACTGGCGCTGGATGCTCGAGCGTGAAGATTCGCCGTGGTATCCGACGATGAGGCTATTTCGGCAGAAGACGCGCGGGGATTGGCGCGAAGTGATGGAACGGGTGAAAGGGGAATTGGAGAAGTTCGCCGGCGATCGAGCATCATGACTTGCCTTCCAAGGCGAGCAACGCCGGCAACGGCACCGCGATCCCATCCAAATGGGCGACCGCGATTCCGGGACATCGGCGTAACCCGCGGTGCTTCGCACCGCCGCTAACTATGTTTGAGCTGTCCCTTAATCGCGGTTCCTTATTCAGCACGCCGCCGCGTGACACAGAGATGTGCAAAAGTCGAGGGGGCGGAGTGGGAGATTTGCGCGCCCTGCTGCCCTGACGAGGTCAACAGCAGAGGGGGAAAAGTTCAACTCCGGTGCTGTCGCTGCGATTTGACTGAGAGGGTGGACCGGCCTATATTCGCATAGGCATATATGAAATCAGCCGTCGCCAGACCCTCGGTGGACCGTATTTTTCGGGCGTTTGCCGACCGCACGCGGCTCCGCATTTTGAACCTGCTCGGGCCCGGTGAGCTTTGCGTATGCGAGCTGGTTCGGGTGCTGGGCAGTCCGCAACCAAAGATTTCCCGTCACCTGGCGTATCTGCGAAGGGCGGGCCTGGTGACGGCCCGGAAGGAAGGCCTGTGGATGCACTACTCGCTGGCGCGGGCAAAGAGCAAGTTCCATCAGAAGGTGTTGGAATGTCTTTCTTGCTGTTTTACCGATGTCCCGGAGCTTGCCAAGGACGCGAAACGCCGGGCCGAATGCTGCCGCGGCATAGAGACGTGCTGCGACTGAGGTTTTTTTGAGGAAGTATATCCGCTTATGCGAATGGAGCTGGAATCGATGGGCAAGCTCAAGGTTTTGTTTCTCTGCACCGGCAACTCGTGCCGCAGCCAGATGGCCGAGGGGTGGGCCCGGCAATTGAAGGGCGATTCAATCGACGCCTGCTCGGCAGGCATCGAGCCGCACGGCCTGAACGAACGAGCGGTGGCCGTGATGAAGGAGGCGGGCATCGACATCAGCGGGCAGCACTCCAAGCATGTGGATGAGCTTCGCGATGTGCCGTTCGATTTCGTCGTCACTGTCTGCGACAACGCCCATGAAACCTGCCCGGTTTTCCCGGGCAAGACGAAGGTGATTCACGTCGGCTTTGACGATCCGCCGAGGCTTGCGAAGACCGCAAAAACCGAGGCTGAAGCCCTCGGCCACTACCGCCGCGTGCGGGACGAAATTCGGTCATTCATCGAGACGCTGCCTTAAGGGCTCCGTGCAAGGGAGGCAAGCCATGATTAACAGGCCGATGGACTCCATTGTTAAGCATGACAATCTGATCAAGAGGCTTTCATTTCTCGATCGCTATCTCACGGTGTGGATTTTCGCCGCGTTGGCGGCAGGACTGGGGCTGGGATATGCCGTGCCCGGCATCGAGCGTTTCATCAATCGGTTCCAGGTGGGCACAACCAACCTGCCGATCGCCATTGGACTGATCCTCATGATGTACCCACCGCTGGCGAAGGTGCGGTATGAGGAACTGGGCGACGTGTTCCGCAATTGGAAGGTGTTGGGTTTGTCGCTGGTGCAGAACTGGATCATTGGACCGACGCTGATGTTCGCCTTGGCCGTGCTGTTCCTGCACAACCACCCTGAGTACATGGTCGGGCTCATCCTGATCGGGCTGGCGCGGTGCATTGCGATGGTCATTGTCTGGAACGAACTGGCCAAAGGGGACACCGAATACGCCGCCGGGCTGGTGGC
Organism: Tepidisphaeraceae bacterium; assembly: GCA_050012375.1. Taxonomy (GTDB): domain Bacteria; phylum Planctomycetota; class Phycisphaerae; order Tepidisphaerales; family Tepidisphaeraceae; genus PALSA-1353. The sequence continues at coordinate 47,718 of JBEKHH010000031.1, read as the reverse complement.
ATTCAACAGCATCTTTCAGGTGTTGTTCTACAGCGTTTATGCCTGGCTATTCATCACCGTCCTGCCGCCGCTGCTTGGACTCAAGGGCGCGGTCGTTCAGATCGGCATCGGCCAGATCGCCCGCAGCGTGCTGATCTACCTGGGGATTCCCTTCATCGCCGGCATGTTAACGCGAGCGGTCCTGCTGCGGACCAAGAGCCGGGAATGGTATGAGAAGCGATTCATTCCACGAATCAGCCCTCTCACACTCGTGGCGCTGCTGTTCACGATCATTGTCATGTTCGCGATCCAGGGGCAGAAGATTGTCAGCCAGCCGATGAACGTGGTGCTCATCGCGGCGCCGCTGCTGATTTACTTCGTGGCGATGTTCCTGGTGAGTTTCTGGATGGGCCGACGGCTGGGCGCCGACTACTCCAAGACCGCGACGATCTCGTTCACGGCGGCGAGCAACAACTTCGAGCTGGCGATTGCGGTGGCTGTCGCGGTGTTCGGCATCAACCACGGCGCCGCCTTCGCGGCCGTGATCGGGCCGCTCGTGGAAGTGCCCGTGCTCATCGGCCTCGTGAACGTTTCCCTTTACTTTCAGCGGCGATATTTCGGGGATGAGATGTCGGCGGCCGGTGCGGCGGCGAACGCCGCTTGTCCGAGTGTCGTTCGCGCAAGGCTTTTGCAATCCAAATAACTTTTTTCAGGAGAAACCATGTCCGATTCAATCGTGAATGTCGTCCGCACAAAATACGGTGAGGTGGCCAAGAGCGCGCTCTCGAGCGACGACGCCGGAGTTCGCGCCATCGCCGAAGCGTTTGGGTATTCGGCAGCGGAACTCGATTCAATCCCCGCCGATGCCAACATGGGGCTTTCCTGCGGAAATCCGACGGCAACCGCGTCGCTCAAACCGGGCGAGGTGGTCGTGGACCTGGGCTCGGGCGGCGGGCTGGATGTTTTTCTCGCCGCAAGGAAAGTCGCACCCGACGGAAAGGCCATCGGCATCGACATGACGCCGGAGATGATTGCACGGGCGAGAAAAAACGCGCAAGAGGCGAATCTCCCCAATGTCGAGTTCCACCAGGGGAGCATCGACAAACTTCCGCTGGCCAACAACTCGGCCGACTGCATCATCTCCAATTGCGTCATCAACCTGGCCCCGGACAAGAATGGCGTGTTCCGAGAAATGTTCCGAGTGCTCAAGCCGGGCGGACGCGTCGCGGTCAGCGACATCGCGCTCAAGAAGGAACTTCCGCCGGCTCTGGCAAAAGATGTGGCCGCGTATGTCGGCTGCATCGCCGGGGCCATCAGCATCGACGATTTCCGGCGAGGCCTTCGCGCCGCGGGATTTGAAGCCGTGCACATTGTTGATTCGGGCGCGGACTTGAACGCTTATGCGAACGTCGAAGGGCAATCCGCGTGCTGTTCGCCGCCGATGGAGAAAAAGGGCGCGCTCGCAATCGCCGATGAATCGTGCTGCGGCCCGACGAGTTGCGGAGGGGCGTCGCCCGTGCATCAAGGCCTCACGGCCGTTCTCAAGCAATACAATGTGAACGACTACGCCGCGAGCGTGAAGGTGTATGCGGTGAAACCTGCCGGCTGAATAGACGCCCGCGATTTTCGAACGTCCAAAGAACGCGCTCCCCTTGGGTTCGCGGCTAAACGCTTCTATGTAGACCCGCGCCGTCCACATCTTTTTTCCTGTCGGCCGGTCGGTACAATTGGGGAAATAAAGGAAATCTTCTGACTCAAGAGAAAAGGATCGAAGATGCCAACGAGCGATCCATTGGACATTCTTCTGGCTCACGACCGGTGGGCGACGGGGCAAATCCTCTCGGCGTGCGCGAAGCTGACGCCGGAACAGTTCCATCAGCGGTTTGAAATGGGGCCGGGCTCACTTCACGATACGACCACGCATATCCTTGCCGCCATGCGAATTTGGGGCGACCTGCTGGCCGGGAGAGAGGAACGGCCGCGTCTGGAAGGCACGAAGCGGACGCCGGCCGAACTGCTGAAAATGCTGGAGGAGATCGCGGCCGGCCTGGCGGCGTCGGCGCGGGCGCATCCCCTGGAGCAAACCGTTTCCCGCGCCCGCGAGGGCAAGACCTACACCTTCACGCGCGGCGGGGTGCTCGCGCATGTCACGACCCATGGCATGCATCACCGCGCCCAGTGTCTCAACATGCTCCGGAATCTGGGTGTGAAGCCGCTCCCGCCAAGTTCGGTGGTGGAATGGATATGGATGGTTGATTCCCAGAAATAGGGTTTTGCTTGACATTGTCATGGCCGGTTCGATGATCGCCGATCATGCCAGCCAAGCCGCGAAGCTTGTCAAAAGCCGCCGTCGTCATGGCGAGCCTGACGGCCGGCTTTTTGATCGCGCTGGCGCTGGACGTTCGCGTCTCCACGTGGGTGCATGAAAGCGGGCTGGGGGATTGGCTGAAGGATCGCTGGCTGCTGACACATTTTATTCGCATTCCAGGGAACTTCTTTTTTTATACATTGCCTGCCTGCATGGCGCTTCTTGCCGCCGCGTGGGCCGGCGGATTTCGTCGCGGCCCGGCAATTTGGAAAAAGCCCGCGATCGTGCTGCTGGCGGGGATTTTTTCGGGAATCAATGTTCCCCTGAAATGGATGAGCGGTCGAATCCGTCCTTTTCATGGTGTGCCGCCGTTTGAGTTGCACCCATTCAAAGTTGGACTTCTAAACGTGGAAGCGAGCTTTTCATTTCCCTCGGGCGATGTATCTCTTGCCGTCGCAATGTCGGCCAGTTTAACGATGATCCTGCCCCGGCTTTGGCCGCTGTGGTGGGCCTTGGCGGTGATCGTCGCCCTGGAGCGGATCGCGGAAAACGCCCATTACCCCAGCGACACCGTGGCCGGCGCGGCCGTGGGCATAGCCGCGGCCCTGCTGGCGGAAAAGATTGTCCAGCTTCTTGCGGCGAAGGATGAAAATTCATCTGGAGACACTTCCGATGTTCCAAAACAATCCTCCAGCGGACATATATCAATGGGCAAATGAGCCAGAACGTTGAAATATCGCTGATCGTCCCGGCGTATAACGAGCAGGAGGTGATTGCCGAACTTCTGCGGCGCGTGGAGGGCGCGTTGCGCGGATGCGGCAAAAGCTTTGAAGTGATCATCGTGGATGACGGCAGCACGGACGAGACGGCGCGGATGTTGCGGGAGGCGATGCGGGATCGGCCGTGGCTGCGGGTGTTGCGCATGAGCCGCAACGGGGGGCAAAGCGCGGCGTTCGATGCGGGCTTCAAAGCGGCCCGCGGCGACATCATCGCCACCATCGACGCCGATTTGCAGAACGATCCGGAGGAGATCCCCCGCCTCCTGCCGATGCTCGACGGCTACGACATGGTGACCGGCTGGCGCAGCAAGCGGCGCGACAGCGCGTTTCGGATGTTTCAGACGCGGGCCGCCAACAGAATCCGAAACTGGATCAGCAAGGAAACGATCCAGGATTCGGCCAGCAGTCTCAAAGTTTACAAGCGGCATTGCCTGGAAGGCATTCACCTGTTCGCCGGGGCCCATCGCTTCATGCCGACGCTGGTGAAACTGCGCGGATTCACGGTGCTGGAAACGCCGGTGAAACACTCTCCGCGCTACGCCGGCACGGCCAAGTACGGATTTCGCAACCGGGCCTGGCGAGCGTTTGTCGATCTGCTGGGCGTGCGGTGGATGAAAGAGCGGTGGCTGCGATATGAAGCGAGCGAAGTAAAACCAGAAACCCGAAACCAGAATGACGAATCAAATCCGAAACCAGAATGACGAAACGGGTTTTACTCCGGGTTTCGGTCATTCGCACTTTGATTCGCCATTCTGGTTTCGGATTTCGGGTTTCCCGCAGGGTTCGTCATTCTGGTTTCGGATTTCTGGTTTCCCCGCTACCATCCTTCCATGCGAGCCCAAGAACACGACCTCGGCGTTTGCAGTTGGTCTCTCAGGCCGGCCGGTATGGCGGAACTTGTGGAGTTGGTTCGCCAACTTGGCCTGTCGCACGTTCATCTGGCTTTGGGAAGAATCGTTTCCCTCGACGACGAGCAAAAGAACATGGAGCTGGGTCATCTCCGCGGCAGCGGGCTGACGTTAACGGCCGGCATGATCGACTTTCCATGGGAGGATTATTCGACGCTCCCCCGCATCCGGCTCACCGGGGGATTTGTGCCCGATGAATTCTGGAGCGTCCGCCGGCACCTCACGCTGGAGGCCGCGAAGATCGCGGAAGAATTGGGGATGAGCGTCCTTACGACCCACGCCGGGTTCATACCCCCATCCAATCATGTGGATTATCCCAAGCTGCTTGGCCGGGTCGCGGAGTTGGCCGAGTCACTGCGACAGCGGAAGATTTTGCTGGCGCTGGAGACGGGTCAGGAATCGGCCTCGGAGCTTCTGCAATTCCTCAACGATCTGCCGGGCGGCAACGTGGCGGTGAACTTCGACCCGGCGAACATGCTGCTCTACGGCTCCGGGGACCCAATCGAAGCCGTCGCCACGCTGAGCCGGCATATCCGCCACGTTCACATCAAGGATGCCGTCGCATCGAAAAAGCACGGGATCGAATGGGGCACTGAAGTGCCGATCGGCACGGGGGAAGTGAATTTCGAGGATTTGCTGCCGGCGCTGAATGAGATCAATTACACGGGGCCGCTGGTCATTGAACGCGATGCCGGCGACGAACGAATTTCAGACATCCGCTCGGCGATCGAGTTCATGCAAGGGCTTGCGAAGTAGAATTGCAATCGGGCACGGTCCTTGATTTCAAGTTTAATTGAACCGCAGAGTAGGGGGAGATCGCGGAGACAGGCGCGGAGAAAAAGGAACGAAAGCGAATTGTTTCTCATTTCTTCTCGGCGATCTCCGCGTGCTCTGCGGTTAAAGATTGGATTGAAAGGGTGACGAATCATCGGTCCTTCAGAGGGCACGAGCATATTCGCTCAGCGCCTGGCCGAATGCCGTTGGCTCCCAACCAAAATCTGTTTTGAATCCCGCCAGATCGCAGGTGTTGTCTTCCTGGCTCATAATCACCTGATCGCGATTGAAGGGCAGGATCGATTGGGGCACGATGGCCGCGAGCATCTTCGCATACCACGCGGGAATCGGCATCGTCAGACGATTTTTCCCGACGATGGCTCGGGCCGAGGCGCGGTGCATTTCGGGCCAGGTCATTTGTTCGGAGCCGCCCAAATCGTAGGTCTTTCCGCTGGTGCTGGGATTTGCAATGGCATCGACAAACGCGCGGGCCACATCTAACACATACACCGGCTGAAGACGCCCCGCGCCGCCAAGACCGAGGAGGCCGGCTCCGAAATAGGGCATGAAGAGGAACGGCGGCGCTTGTTTTCTCGCCCATTTCGCTTCCATTTTCATGAATTCGCCATCCGGCCCGTGAATCATGGAGGGGCGGATGATCGTCCAATCCAGACCGCTGGCGCGGACGAGCTGCTCCGCCTGCCATTTGGTTTTGTGATATTCACTTCGCGCACCTGCGCGCGTTCCGAGGGCCGACATGTGGATGAATCGCTTGACGCCGGCGCGGCGAGAGGCATCGACGATGCTGCGCGTTCCCTCGACGTGAACTCGCTGGAACGTGACGCCCTGGCTCGGATTTTCCATGATGATGCCGACCAGATGAATGACCGCGGCGCAATCGGGCAAGGCTTCGTCCAGGACGGCCGATTGGGACAAATCTCCGCGAACTTCGCGGACGTCGCCGGCAATTTCACGCGGATTTTTCCGCCTCGTCAGCGCGCTGACCGCAAACGGCCGCCGGAGCAATTCGGACACGATGGCCGATCCCACAAACCCGCTTGCGCCGGTCACGAAGACTCTTTGGGCCATAACCCGCTAAGATACCGGCATGTCCATCATTCGTCTCGGGACGCGCGGGAGTTTGCTGGCGCGCAGTCAAAGCGCGATCGTCGCCTCGGAAATCCAGCGAGGGCATCCCGACATCGAGGTGCGGACGATCCTCATCAAAACCACCGGCGACCAGATCACCGATCGTGCGCTGCACGAGGCCGGCGGCAAAGGGCTGTTCGTCAAGGAACTGGAGCAGGCGCTTTTGGCGGAGCAGATCGATTTCGCGGTGCACAGTTGCAAGGACCTGCCGGTGACGATGCCGCTGGTGGATCAGTCGAATTTGATCATCGCGGCGATTCCCGCCCGGGCCGATCCGCGCGATGTGCTGATTTGCCGGGATGCGACGACGATCGAGCAATTGCCGCCGAAGGCGCTGGTGGCCACGGGAAGCCCGCGGCGTCGTTGCCAGCTCCTGGCCCGCCGGGATGATCTTCGCATTCAGAGCGTGCGTGGGAACATCGACACGCGGATCAAAAAGCTGCGCGCGGGGGAATTCGACGCCATGGTCCTGGCCATGGCCGGCATCAGCCGGGCCGAGCTGTTCGACGCATCGCTGATGCATCCGCTATCGCCGGATGAGATGCTGCCCGCGCCGGGACAAGGCGCGCTGGCGCTGCAATGCCGGCGAAGCGATCCGACGACGCGGGGGATCCTCGGCAAGTTGGATGATGCGGCGTCGCGGATGGCGGTGGAAGCGGAACGAGCGGTCGTCGCCGCGTTGCATGGCGACTGCCATTCGCCGATCGCCGCCTGGGCGACGATCGACAACCAGACGCTTCAGCTTCGCGCCGTCGTCGGCCATCGTGATGGAAATCCCCCGGTTATCTCGGCTCGCTCGCAGGCCCCGGTTGGGCAAAGCCGCGACGCCGTCGCTGACGTCCTCGAGCAACTTCAGGCCCAGAACGTCGCGGCTCTTCTATTTTAGCCGCGACGCCTGCCCGGTGCGCTCGCGCGGGCCGACGCCCAAATACGTCTCGATCTCAATTTCCCCCGACGGCTCAATTGTCACGTCGATCGCGCCGCAGCGGCTGGTGCGATAGAGCGGATAATCCTCGGCCAGCACATCGAACAGCTTCTGCTTGTGGGTCAGCTTCGAGTCGTTGGACGCGAGGATGAATTGCGGATGCACGGCTCGGAGGAAATCGCCGGTGGTCATTTCGGCGCTGCCGTGATGCGGGGCAACCAGAACATCGGCCCGCAAAAGCTCCGGATGCTTGAGCAATTCGCGCTCGGGCGCGACCTGGATGTCGGCGGGAAACAGCACGGCTTTCCCGCAAAACGTGAGCTTCAGCACCAGGCCGCAATCGTTGGAATTCATGTCGCACAGCAGCGGCGGCCAGAGGACGTTGATGGCGGCCCCATTGCCCAGATCGAGATGATCGCCCTGATGAATGAGCGTCGGCGGGCGGAGGGCGTCTTCCAGGGTTTTGAGCAGCGACTCGGCGGGAATGTTTCCCACCGCGTGCCGGGCAAAATGCGGGCTGGTGTAAACCGGCGGCTGATTGAATTTGTCGAAGATTTCGGCGGCGGCGCTGACGTGGTCAAAATCGCCATGGCTCAGCAGGATTTTGTCCACGATCGGACAATTCTCGGCGCGGAGGCAGGGCAGCAAAACAGTCCCGGCCAGGTCTGAAATGGTGGACGAGCCAACATCGATCAAGACGGCGTGGGAATGGGTGGGCCGGACGATGGCGCACTGCCCGGCGCCCAGGGAGACGAGCGTGATCCGCAGGGGTTCCGTCGGCGCGAACGATTGCGGCGACACACCCCCGGCAACAGCAGGGAGCAACAGCAGGGTGGCACAGGCAACGGCCGATGCGGCGCGGGCCAGCCAGCGCCATATTTTCCGGCGGATCGGAATAAACAGCAGTGCGAACAGCGCGTAATAGGAGATGAGCAGCCCGATCGAAAAGGGCGGGATCGCTACCGTGGCCCCCGGAAGCCGATCTACGGCGTCAACGGCATGGCGCATGCAGACGATCGGCAGGACCGTCGCGGCCGCCCAGGCATGGGCCGCGCTGGGCCAGGCGAGGGTCAGCAGGATTTTCCCCACGCCGGCGACGAGGGCCACGACGGTCAGCGGCAACAGGGCCACGCCCGCGGGAACTGCCCAGGCGTTGAGTTGTCCGAAGTGATAGGCGATCAGCGGCATCGATGCACCCCAGGCAACGCACGAGGCCAGCGCCACCGCCACGAAAACTCGCCAGACCAATTTGAGGATCGTCACCAGCATGTTGTGAGGAACCGGCGTGGGCCGATCCTGGCCGCGCCACCAGTTCCAGAAATATTTCCCGGCCATTGGGCTGAAGAGAATCATTCCGAGCACGGCGGCGAAACTGATCTGAAATCCGGGGCTGCACAAATCGGCCGGATGAATGAAGAGGACCGTGGCGACGGCGAGGGCGAACATCTGAAGGGTGTCCACCCAACGGCGTCCGAGCGTGCCGAAGGTCGCGGCCGTGAACAGGATGATCGAGCGCCACCCGGGCCAGGACGGCAAGGCGACGCTTGCATACAACAGCACAACCGCCAGTGCGACCAAAATGGATAGCCGCGGCGAGCAGCGAAGGAGCCGGCAGATCAGCAGCGTGATGGCGCCGATGATCGCCACGTGCAGGCCGCTGATGCTGATATTGTGCACGGTCCCGGTGCGGACGAATTTCTCCTCCAGGTCGCGAAGCTGCGGATCGGAATCGCCGAAGACAAAGGCGCGAAGCAGCGCGTGATCGAATGCGCGGTCGGCGTCAAACCCCATCGCCAGCAGATGCCGGGATTTTTCCCGAAGCCAGGTGAGGGGGCTTGGGCCGTTGTCTTCCAGAATCTCCACGCCGTCGGCATGGCCCACCTTAAACGTGGCCAGGATGCGCTGATCGCGGCACCAGGCTGAAAAATCGAATTGGCCGGGATTCATCGGCCCCGAGGGGCGCTGAAGCAGGCCGGTGACGCGGACGATCTGCCCGGGAGCGAGGCGGGGGTTGGGATGTTCGATGGTCAGAAAGATTCTGCCGCTGGCGCTTCTCCAGCCGCCGATCGCGTCAATGGCCCGGACGGTGGCAACGGCGGTTTGCTTGGGCAATAGAGCGCGCAATTCCGCCGGCGACGGCGCAAGCAGCCGCGGGGGCTGGTCGATTGCCAGCTCAAGCTGAGCGAATTCATCGACGTCGGCGGTGTAATTGGAAATGTTGTCGGATGGGAACCGGGACTGTTCGATCTGCGCGGCGGAAAGACCAACCCAAAACGTCGCGCCGCCCAGCAATGCTGCGCCGGCGAGGGGCCAACGAACCCATGGCGCCAGAATCAACAGCGCGGCTGCGATGATGAGCCACAACCACGGTTTGCACGGGAATAGATCGGAGAATCCGATCCCTACCGCGAGGAGGAGACCAAAGATGACGGCAGGCCGCGCTTGAAAGAATGCAATTAAGCCGAGGGTCGGAGGCGAACGCTGTTCCATACCCACGGGTCCAAGGATATCAGCGGGCGGAGAACGATTGCAAATTCCGTGGAAGCAACAGGGCCTGGTCAGGAGCTTTCGCCGCGCGCGGAAATGGCTCATCGCGCGGCGTCACGCTCCGCATCAACGATTTCTTTAATCTTTCGACGAAGGAAGGCAAAAGCATCCCTATACTCCGGGAAGGGTTGGACGGTGTATGCCACCTTCAGCGCGTCGCTCACCACGGCCTCGAGGTGGAACTTTGCGAGGGCGGATGGCGAGGCGCTAAATCGGAAGGGGTTGTTCACCTTGGCTTTCCAGCGATTCTCGGTTGTCAAAAGGAACGTCGCGATGCGTTCCATGACGAATACCTTTCGTCGCACATCGCCGCCGTAGTTCGATACGGCATTCAATTGTTCCGCGAGTTCTCCTTCGCCGCGTTCCGCCAGGTCAAACAGCTCCTCGCCGATCTTGAGCCATGGTCGCCAGAAGGAAGGCTTGGCGGCGAAATAATTGCAAAAGATGGTATTGCGACTATCGGTGACCCAGTGGTCGAAGTTAAAATCAGGCCTGGTTCTTCGAAAAAAAGCGGCCATCGGGGTCCCCGTTCCCGGGTGACACATCTCGGCTTGTTCGTAAACGTTCTGAAAAAGCGAGGACAAATCCCACATCGGCGAAAAAATGACGACATCCGGCTCTGGCCCCGGTTCCAGGATGAAAGCCTTGACCTGTGCGGCGGTGAGACGGGTTTTGGCCTTGAATCTCGGGGAAAAAAAGCCGTAAAAGTCGTCCTCGATCAGGGCGTTGTTGAGCAGGAAATTTCGAATCGGCCAGTACTCCCGCCAATCGGGCCTGGCGTTTGAAGAATTGTCCAGGGGAATAAAATCGGGGTCCAACTCCCGGCGGGTCTGCTCGGAATAGAAGATCTGATAAAGATGGGTCGAGGACATCGCCGGTTTCCACGCACGCCCGGGCGTCACTCGACGGTGACGCTCTTGGCGAGATTCCTGGGCTTATCGACGTTGCACCCGCGTGCGACGGCGGCGTGATAGGCCAGCAATTGCAGCGGAACGACGGTCAGCAACGGTTGCAGACATTCCATGACATGGGGGACAAAAATAACGTGGTCGCTGTAGCGGAGCATCTGCGTGTCGCCCTCGGTGGCGACGGCAATCACCCTTCCGCCGCGGGCGCGGACTTCCTCGATGTTGCTGACGACCTTCTCGTATTGCGACCCGCGGGTGGCAACGAAGACCACGGGCATGTCGGGGGTGATCAGGGCGATGGGGCCGTGCTTCATTTCCGCGGCGGGCATTCCCTCGGCGTGAATGTAGCTGATTTCCTTCAGCTTCAGCGCCCCTTCCAGGGCGACGGGATAGTGATAACCGCGGCCGAGGAACAACCAGTTCTCGCGGTCGCAGAATTTGCCGGCGATCTCCTTGATCTGCTCGCTCTGGGCGAGGAGGCCTTGCATCTGATCGGGAATGGCGCACAGGCCGGCGATGATTTCCTGGCATTGTGACTGGCCCATGTAGCGTCTGCGGCCGAGGAAAAGGGAAAGCATGGTAAGGACGACGCACTGGCAGGTGAAGGCCTTGGTGCTGGCGACGCCGATTTCCGGGCCGGCGTGGAGGTAAATGCCGCCGTCGGTTTCGCGGGCGATGGTGCTGCCGACGACGTTGACGATCCCCAGGCACAGGGCGCCTTTTTCCTTGCCCTCGCGAAGTGCCGCCAGGGTGTCGGCGGTTTCACCGGACTGGCTGATGGCGATCAGGACGGTTCCCTCTTCGACGATGGGGTTGCGATAGCGAAATTCCGAGGCGTAGGTGCATTCGGTGACGACTTTGGCGAGGTCCTCGAGGAGGTAATCGCCGAGCAGGCCGGCATGCCAGGCGGTCCCCTGGGCGGTGAGGATGATTCGCCGGGCCCGCATGAGTTCGCGGGTATGCTCGGTCAGACCGCCGAGGACGATGCGACCTTCCTTGGCGTCGGCTCGGCCGCGAAGGCAGTTGCCGATGGCCACGGGCTGCTCAAAGATTTCCTTGAGCATGTAATGGTCGTAATCGCCGAGCCCGTAGGCTTCGAGCTTGTTTTCGAGCTGGCTGATGACATGGCTGACTTCGGTGTCGTCGATGGTGGAGGTTCGGAAACTGTCGGGATGGAGGACGGCCATTTCATTGTCGCTGAGATAAACCACGCTGGCGGTGTGCTCGACGATGGCGCTGGCATCGGATGCGACGATGTATTCGTGCTGTCCCACGCCGATGATGAGTGGACTGCCCCTTCGCGCCACGACGAGGGTTTCGGGCTCTTCCTTGCAGATGACCGCGATGCCATAGGTGCCTTCCACCTGATGCAGGGCGGCCTGCACGGCGCGCTGAAGCAGCGACACGCCGTTGGGCAGGTGGTTTTTGGATTTTAACTCGGCGTAAAAATCGCCAATCAGGACGGCGAGGACTTCGGTGTCGGTCTGGCTGGAGAAGGTATGTCCCTTTTCGGTGAGGAATTGCTTGAGGGCGACGTAGTTTTCGATCACGCCGTTGTGAACCAGGGCGATCGACCCGCTGTCATCGGTATGCGGATGCGCATTGGCTTCGGTGGGGGCTCCGTGCGTCGCCCAGCGCGTGTGCGCCATTCCGAGGTGGGCCTTGGGAAGGGGCTCGCCATGGCTCAGGGCGTTTTCCAAAACGCTGATCCGGCCGACGGCACGACGAACGTGCAGCTTATGCTGATTATCGATGACGGCGATCCCGGCTGAATCGTAACCGCGATATTCCAGGCGCTTCAGCCCCTCAATGAGCAGGGGCTGGCAAATTTTTCTGCCGACGTACGCAACGATTCCACACATTGGAACCTCCCGAGATAGCGGGGCGTCCCGGCGGATTGTCGATCCGCCCAGAATGGCCTTCGCAAGCCCCCTTGTGGGGCCAGTGTATAAACGGCCGGCACCGAGGCAAGCCGCAATTCACGCTTTCATCGACATTTAAGGGTCTGGATTCGTCATAAAAACCCGCGGAATACCCCTTACATGCCGTTGACCGGGAAATGTTTCACAAACTACAATAGGGCGCCGGTGTAAAGCTTGGAATAAGGCTTGGAAGTCCCAAAGAACAGAGTGCTGGTCTTGGCTTCGCCTTCGACGGTCAATTCCGTCGCCATCGATCGTCTCAAATCCTGCTGCGAAGTTCACCAGATTGACTCGATCGACAAGGCCATCGAGCTTATCAAGACGGAACATTTCACGGCCATCTTTTCGGAAGCGGCGGATTTCCTCCCGCTGGAGCGGGCCCTCATCAGCCAGCAAGCCAACCTGATTTTGAATACCATCGGCGAGGGGGTGTGCATCGTGGACGGGGAGGGGCGAAGCAACTGGATGAACAAGAAGATGCAGGCGTGGCCGGCGCGCGTGCATGAGAAGATTCGCCGCACGTGTCAGGAAGCCTTCGACATTTTCAGCAAACAAGTCAGCCCGCAGACGTACGATGCCCCCGCCTCCAGCCGATCCAAACGCTACGCACTGAACATCGAAGAGCAGCAGTTCATGGAGCTGATCGCCAGCCCGGTGATCAATCCGCGCGGACAGGTGGTGCAGGTGGTGGCGGTGGTGTGGGATGCAACGGGGACGCGGCGGCTTCAGCAGAAGATCGATGCCATCGACAAGGCGGGGCGCGAGCTGGTCCGCCTCGAAGGCGAGGCGCTGAGCAAATTGAACGTCGGGCAGCGACTGAGGCTCCTGGAGGAAAAAATCATCAGCTTCACCAGCGATTTGATGCATTTCGATCATTTCGCGATCCGGCTTTTGGATCGGAAGACCAACAAGCTGGAAATAGTCATCAGCGCCGGTTTGCCGGCGGAGGCTTTGGCCGTCGATCTCTTCGCCGAAAGCGAAAGCAACGGGATCAGCGGTTACGTGGCGGCGACGGGCCGGAGCTACATTTGCCCGGATGTCGATCGGGATCCGCGCTATGTTGTCGGTCTGGACAGCGCCAAGAGTTCTCTGACCGTGCCGCTGCGTCTGCACGACAAAGTCATCGGGATCTTCAACATCGAGAGCCGGCAACGGGCCGCGTTCAACGAGGACGACCGGCAGTTCGCCGAAATCTTCGGCCGATACGTGGCGATTGCCCTGAATATTCTGGATTTGATGGTGGTGGAGCGCGTCAGCACGAGCCACAAAGTGGCCGATGACGTGTGCGGCGAAGTCGCCGGGCCGCTGAACGATATCGCCTCCGACGCCAACGCGCTGATGGACGAGTACATCGGACAGGGCGATCTTCGGCAGCGGCTGGTGCAGATCATGGAGAACGTGAATACGATCCGGAAGAGCCTGCGTCAGGCGGCGGAAGGGCCGCATATCATTTTGGGGGCCGGCGAAGTCAAAGGGACGGAGGACCCGGTCATCAGCCACACCCGCATCCTGGTTGCCGACGACGAACCGAACATTCGCAATACGATCAGCGACGTTTTGCGCAAGTACGGGGCAACCATCACCGTGGCCACTTCGGGCAACGAGGCCATCGCCCTGCTGGAAGGGAATAATTTCGAGCTGGTGGTGAGCGACATCAAGATGCCGGACAAGAGCGGCTACGATGTTTTCGCCGCCGCGCACAAGCACAATTCCGCGTTGCCGGTCATTTTGATGACGGGCTTCGGGTATGACCCGAATCACAGCATCGTCCGGGCCAGCCAGGAGGGATTGGCGGCCGTTCTGTTCAAGCCGTTCAAGGTTGAACTGCTCCTCAGCGAAGTGCGCAAAGCACTGCAGACTGTCGTCGTGAAGTGATGCTCATGGGGCGTCGTCGCCCGGTCCTTCCCACTGATCTTTCGTCCGACGCCTGCGGGCGACGACGGCTTGCTTCAACAGATACTCGATCTGTCCGTTGACGCTGCGAAGTTCATCCTGCGCCCATTTTTCAATTTCGGCCCAGAGCGCTGGATCGATCCGCAGGACGAGGTTCTTTCGTTCAGCCATCCGGTTGCTCAGGTGTAAAGAGTGCCGGTGTTGATGACTGGCTGCACTTGGGACTCGCCGCAGAGCACGACCATGAGATTGCTGACCATCGCGGCTTTGCGCTCGTCATCGAGGACAACGACCTGCTTTTCGGCCAGATCTTTCAGGGCCATCTCCACCATGCTGACGGCGCCATGGACAATTTTCTGGCGAGCGGCGATGACGGCTTCGGCCTGTTGACGCCTGAGCATCGCCTGAGCGATCTCCGGCGCGTACGCCAAATGCGTCAACCGGGCCTCATCCACCACCACGCCCGCTTTCGCCAGGCGGTCCTGCAATTCTTTTCGCAAGCCCTGGGAAATTCCGTCAACGCCGCTTCGCAAGGTGAGTTCGCCCTCTTCGCCGTCGTCGTAGGCGTAAGTGCTGGCAATATGCCGCAGGGATGTTTCGCTCTGGGTTTGAACATACCCCTCATAGTCATCGACGTCGAAGACCGCCTGCGCGGTATCGCTGACGCGCCAGACGACTACGGCCGCGATCTCGACGGGGTTGCCGCGCTTGTCGTTGACCTTGAGCTTCTCGCCGTTGAGGGTGCGCGCTCTGAGGGAAATCTTATATCGCGCGGGAATCCGGCGCTGCGAGGGCAGGCCTCCCGGCTTGTTGGGCCGGATTCCGTTGGAATAGAACGGGCTGCCCCAATGAAATCCGCTGTCGCGCGCAGTCCCCTTATACGCGCCGAAGAGAATGAGGACCCGGGCTTCGTTGGGCTGGAGGGTGAAAAGCCCGGTGAGCAAAACGATGATCACCGGCAAGAACAGAAATGCCGGAGCGAGCAAGCGCCAATCCGGATTCCCCGCGGCTCGCGCTGGATACGCGATGCAATAGAAGATTACCCAGATATCCCCAACGAGTGCAGCCAGCAGTAGCACGAGCATGAGCCAGCCGGAAATCATTCGGACTTGCCGTTCCCGACCAGGGGCCAGAGCTTGGTTTTCCATAGGTTCCTCCGATTGAGTTGGCGAGTTGTTATCAATATGATATCATAATGATTTCATTCACGCCGTCAAGATTATTTACGAAACTGAACTTAAGATTTGTATTTATAGATACTTATACTGATCTATCCCGGAGGCCAATTGAACGGCCGCCCAGCCAACACATGCAGATGGAGATGAAAGACCGATTGCTGAGCCCCGGGCCCGCAATTAAATACTGTCCGGTAGTCACTGTGGCCCATTTGTTTCATCAGTTTGGCCACTACGAGAAACATTCCCCCGACCAGTTCAGCATCCTCAGGCGTCAGGTCATTCAGCGTGGGGATCACCTTCTTTGCGATCACCAGCAGATGCACCGGGGCCTGCGGGCTGAGGTCATGAATCGCGATATAGCGTTCATCCTCGTAAGCAATCTTGGCGGGGATTTTCCTGGCGATGATTTTGCTGAACAGGGTTTCTTCCATGGGACGAGCAGAATCGGATTTCTTCCCCGCCGCGTCAAGTGTCACGGGCTTGCCCAGAATGCCGTTTCCAGCCCTGTTTTTCCGCGGTTTCAGCCTTAAAACAATTGAATTGACTGGGGTTTGTGCTACCACTATAGTCCGGCGCGACCACCGTATAACGTGATCGGAGTCTCATGAGCCAGGCTGTTTCCTCTCCGCTAAAAAACTCGGGTCTTGAAGGAGTCGTGGCGGCGCCGAGTGAAATCTGCTTCATCGACGGCGTGGCCGGGCGGTTGGCCTATCGCGGTTACGACATCGGCGATCTGGTGGAAAGCGCGACCTTCGAAGAGACCGCTTTTCTGCTTTGGGAGAGCAAACTGCCCAATCGGAGCGAGCTGGAGGAGTTGAAATCGCAACTGGCCGACGCCGCGGCGGTCCCCGCCCACACGCTGGCAATTTTGAAAGCTCTGCCTTCCCGGACCGAACCGATGGACGCATTGCGAACGGCCGTCAGTTCGCTCAGCGGCAACGATCCGGACCTGCGAAGCAATGATTCCCCCGACAATCTTCGCAAGGCGATCCGGTTGACGGCCCAGTTCCCGACGATCGTGGCGGCATTCCATCGCATCCGAAGCGGCCAGCGGGTGGTGGGTCCGGCGCCCAACCTCTCGATCGCGGGAAATTTCCTTTACATGCTTACCGGCGGCATGGCGCATGAAACGCTGACCCGCGTTCTCGATGCCGCGTTGGTGCTGCATGCGGAACACGGCTTCAACGCCAGCACATTCGCCGCCCGGGTGACGGCGGCGACGCTTGCCGACATGCACGCCGGCGTCACCGCCGCCGTCTCGGCGCTCAAGGGCCCGCTGCATGGCGGGGCCAATCAGGAAGTCATGGAGCTGCTGCTGGAATGCGGCAACGTCGAGGCGGTCGTCGAACGCGTCAGCGCCATGCTCGCCGCCGGGGAAAAGATTCCCGGCTTCGGCCATCGCGTTTACCGAACCTTGGATCCGCGCGCCGCCTTCCTCCGCACCATGAGCCAACAGCTCGGCGAAGCGGCCGGAAACACCCAGTGGTTCGAAATGTCCGAGCGGATTATCCCGATCGTCAAGGAAGCGAAGAACAAAGACCCCAACGTGGATTTCTTCAGCGCAAGCGCCTATTACACGATGGGAATCCCGATCGATTTGTACACCCCGATTTTCGCGATCGCGCGGATCACCGGGTGGACGGCCCACATCATGGAACAGCACCGCAACAACCGGATCATTCGTCCGCAGGACGATTATCGCGGGCCGCTTGGGCTAAAGGTGCCGCCAATCGATCAGCGCTGACGCCCAAAGGCGAGCAGTCATGCTCTCCATCATCGTTCCAGCTCGCAACGGACGGACCTGGACGACCAATTGCCTTAGCAGCCTGGAGTACACTTTCCAACGGCTCGGTCGAGAATACGAGGTGGAGCACATCCTCATTGACGACAATTCGGACCCCGAGCAGCACATTTGCGATCTGTTCCAATTGTTCCGCAAGAATGCAACCGCGCCGGTTACGATCATCCGATTTAAGGAACGGCGGGGATACGGCTGGAGCTGCGCGCACGGCTTTGCCCGCGCCAAGGGGAGCGCGGTGTTGTTTCTCAGCTTCGACATGGGCATCACCCCGGATTATGTGCGGTCGCTGACTCAGATCGCGGGGCTGGACGAAAGTTATGGGATCATTCGAGGAACGTCGCAATTCGTCGATTGCTTCCCTCAATACCGGGTCGCACCGCCCTTCCCCACACGGAGCGTGCAGGACCTGGATAGTTTCGCCGCCTACATCGCCCGGTATCACGGCCTGGCGCACAGTGAAGACCATCTGCTCACCGGCGACTCGATGCTGATCAAGCGGTCCGTCTTTCAGAAGATTGGATCATTCGACACGCGATTTCCTTACGGCTATTTTTCCGACATAGACTTCGGGCTGCGGGCGATGCGGGCGGGGTTTAAATTGATTTGCGCCAAAGGCGCGTGGCTGCATCATGAAGGCTCCGGGTCGTACAAAGACGAAGCCGCCACAAAAAATATCGACCCCAAAATCGTCCTCGCCGAAAGAATGAAGGAAGTGTCGGCGTGCTATGCGGTGTTCCGCGACAAGTGGGACAAATCGATGTCCCCGGACTACAGCGCACTTGCCGATCTGCCTTTCGAGATGCTTCGTGCGATGCCCACCGTGCCGTTTGATGAATTCCAACCCTTCGTGCCGCTGGAAGACCCCCTGGTGGAGATCGTGTAGATCATGACTCGATGGCCGCGCGAAGGTCGCCGTTATGGACGGAAAGAGTTTCCCTCGCCTTTGCCGCATTCACCCCGCACTTTTGCATCACGATTGCGGTCTTGACCTCGCCGCCGGTTGTTTGCAGCAGGGCGATCGCTTGATGGCGCGGCAGGCCGGTCAGCGCGGCCACGATCCGCGCCGCGCGGTCCCGAAGTTTTTGATTCGTCGCTTTCAGATCGACCATCAGGTTTTCGTATGCTTTTCCCATCCGCACCATCGCCAGCGTCGTGATCTGGTTCAGCACCAGCTTGGTGGCGGTGCCGGCCTTGAGCCGCGTCGATCCGGTCAAAACCTCCGGCCCGGTCAGCGGCCGGATGATCAGATCGGCGTTCGGCTCGGCCGCCGTCTTTTTTACGCAGCAAAGGAATATCGTTCTGGCCTTCAATTTTTTCGCGCGGCGAAGGGCTCCGCGAACAAAGGGCGTGGTCCCGCCGGCGGCAATGCCCATCACCACATCTTGGCGCCCGACTTTCCTTGCATCCATCGCCGCGGCCCCGTCCTCCGCCCGATCCTCCGCGCCTTCCTTGGAGCGAAACATCGCACGATCCCCGCCGGCGATGATGCCCTGCACGAGCAAGGGGTCGGTCCCGAACGTCGGGGGACATTCGGCCGCATCCAACACGCCGAGCCTGCCGCTGGTCCCGGCCCCGACGTAAAAGAGCCTTCCGCCTCCGTTCAGGGCAGCGGCAACCCACTTCACCGCCCGGGCGATTTTCCTCCGCTGCCGGGCCACGGCCTTCACCGCAAGGGCATCCTGCTCATTCATCACCACGAGCGCATCTTCGATCGACAACCGATCCAGGCGCATCGATTCGGCCAAGCGCTGTTCCGTCAGCAGCCGCGACCGATCCGATATTTTGCCCGCGTTATTGCTCAATCAGGGCCTCGGCGTAACGGCTCCGAGCACGACTTTCCTGCGTGCCCCGGTCGTGGCCGGCACGTTGCCGGGAATGCCATCCAGCGTCGCCGCCCCCAGCAGCGCGAAAGCCAGGGCCTCTTTCGCCGCTGAGGGAATTCCCAATTCATCGATCGTCTTGACGGCCGCCGGGCCGGGAGGTTGGCGAAGCATCTCCATGAGCGCCTGATTCATGGTTCCGCCGCCGCTGACAATGATTTCATCCGGGAACGGCTGGAGGAATTTGCGCAAGGATTGGAGGATCGAATCGGCGGCGATCAGGCAGGCGGTGCGGAGCAGATCTTGCAGCGGATGGGGAGGGCCGACGTCGGCTTGGGCATCGGTGAACAGGCGAATCATCGCCGGCCCATCGGTGGATTTTGGAGGCGGCTTGGCGAAATAGGGGGAGGAAAGGACGCTGTTGACAATCGGTTGCACCGGCGTCCCCGCCGCCGCCAGACGCCCATTTTCGTCCCAGCCGATTCCCCGCGGGTCGGCCTGACGGACGAGGTAGTCGCTGAGGCAATTGCCCGGTCCGGTATCGAAGGCGATAAGTTGATCGATTCGGTCTCGGGCGCGCAGGTAGGTCAGATTGGCGATCCCGCCGATGTTGAGCAGGGCGCGATTTTTATCCGGGTGGCGAAACAACAAATAATCGGCCAGCGGGACCAGGGGCGCTCCCTGCCCGCCGGCGGCGCAATCCGCGCGTCGGAAATCGCTCACGACGGCGCAACCCACCTCCGCCGCCAGGAGCGCCGGATCGAGCCATTGGATGGTGTTGGGCGGCTGGTGATAAAGCGTCTGCCCATGGGCGGCGACCGCCGTCAAATCCGCGGCGCTCAAACCCGCGGCGACCAAGGCTTCGTTGACGGCGGCGGCGTAGGACAGGGAAATGTCCCTTCCCACTTCCGCCAAGAGCGAAATCGGCGTCGCGTTGCCCAGGCGAATCGTGGCGATGGCGTCGCGAAGCGCGCTGGGAAAGGGCCGGCCATGCCACTTGAGCAGCGTGGCGGACATCTCCAGTCCGCGTCCGGCGATGCGAACCAGCGCGACATCCACGCCATCGGCGCTGGTTCCGCTCATGGCGCCGGCAAGGATCCGTGCGGTTTGGGTTGTCGGCGCCATAAGCCGGCCTCTGTTCTTCGCAAAGTTTGCCGGGATTCTCACTGTTTCACGGCCCAGGGGCAATCCTGCTATTTTGCGGCGATTCACAATCCCGCGCGGCACGGTGTATAATTAAAGGCTGCAATTGGGGCTTGGATCTCGGTAGTCCTGTTTGTCAGGAGGCTTTATTTATGGCCGAACAAGAAAAGAACTCGACAGAGACGGCTCCCGCTTCCGCCGATTCCAGCGGCACGGCCGTCGCCAAGCCGAAGGCAAAAACGAAACACAAGCCCGCTGCGGTGAAGCAGCCGCCGACGCAGCTTCCGATGTGGAAGGTCCTGCTTCACAACGACGAGAGAAACGACATGGTTTTCGTGGTGATGACCATCGTGGAACTCACCCCGCTATCCCAGCACGACGCCAAGGAACGGATGCTCGAAGCCCACAAGAACGGGGTGGCTCTGCTTCTGACGACGCACAAGGAATTGGCCGAACTGTATAAGGATCAATTCCACTCCAAGGGCCTGAGCGTGACGATCGAGCCGGAGAGATAGTCAGTCAAATTCGCAATCCTTCTTGATGGCCGACTTCAGCCGCCGCAAATACTCCTGGGCGGAAATATCGATGCATCCGAATTGGCGGAGATGGGGCGTCGTTGCCTGCGTGTCCAACAGTTCAAATCCGCGCTTGCGCAGACGATTGACAAGATGCACCAGCGCCACCTTGCTGGCGTCGCGAACGCGATGGAACATGCTCTCGCCGAAAAATGCCGCACCCAGACTCACGCCATACAGCCCCCCGACAAGCTGGTCCTCCTTCCACGCTTCGACGCTGTGCGCCATGCCGATCTTATGAAGGCGAACGTAGGCGGCAATGAGCGGCTCATTGATCCACGTGCCGCCGGTTCGCTTCTCCTGGCAACCGCGCATGGTCGCCTCAAAGTCGTGATTGATGCGGATTTCAAAGCCGCCCTCGGCCGGGGATCTCCTCATCAGGGCCCGCAACGTTCCGGGAAGGTGAAATGATTCCAGAGGAATGATCCCGCGTGGATCGGCCGTGAACCATTGAATGATCCCGTTGCGATTGGCCATCGGAAACAGGCCTTTGGCGTAGGCGCTCATCAGCGTGCGAGGATCGAGCGGCACCGACTCGGGCATGATTTATGCAAATATATCGTCAACCGTGGTTTGTCACTTGTCATTTGTCACTTGTCGTTTGTCACGAGGCTGGCGTGCTGGTTACCACAAGCTCATCTGCATTGGGTCGGGCTTGCGAAATGAGGCGGTTGAGAGCGATGGGAAATGACCCGTGATCCCCGCCTTTCGCTTGGCCAACTCGAACATGCTTTTGAGCTGGTCGGCCCAGACTCCGGTGGGGCGAAAACGCGAGGCGAAATCGGGATCGTTCAGCTTTCCCTGCCGCATCGCGCGAATGCGATTCAAGATCTTGCTCTTGCGCTGGGGAAAATGAAGGTCCAGCCAATTCTGAAATAAATCTTTCACCGCGAATGGCAGTCGCAGCGCTTGGTAGCCGGCGAATGTGGCTCCCGCCTGCGCCGCCGCGGCCAAGATCGCGGGAATCTCCTGGTCGGTCAGGCCTGGAATCACCGGGGCCGTCATCACGCCCACTGGGATTCCCGCTTCGGCGATCAACTGGATCGCATCCAAACGCCGAGCCGGCGAGCCGGCGCGCGGCTCCATCTTCATGGCAAGCTCCCCGTCCAGCGTGGTGATGGAAATGAGCACCGCCGCCGCCTGTTTTGCCGCAAGGATTCTCAGAACATCGATGTCGCGGGTGACGAGATGGCTCTTGGTGAGCACGGATACGGGGTTGGCGAACTCCGCCAGCACTTCCAGACATCGTCGGGTGAGCTTCAGCCTGCGTTCGATCGGCTGATAGCAATCCGTCACGCCGGACAACTGCAATACCATCGGCTTCCACTTGGGGCGGGCCAGTTCCGCCCGCAGCAGTTCCGGCGCGTTCCGCTTCACCATGATCTTCGATTCGAAATCCAACCCCGCGGAGAAGCCGAGATATTCATGCGTCGGCCTGGCGAAGCAATAGATGCATCCGTGCTCGCAGCCGCGATACGGATTGATGCTGGCGTCGAAGGGGACATTGGGAGAGTCGTTGGTGGCGATGATCTTGCGCGTGGTGTCGGAAAAGAAAGCGGTCCTGGGGCCGGGATCGTCGCCGTCGGGCGATTGGGGATCGGGCAAGACATGGAGTTGAACGAACCGGTTCTTGGGGTTTTCCACGGCTCCGCGGCCACGGGGGATGGTGGGGTTTGGGCGCAGGGGCATGGCGTATTTTAGGCCTTGGCCCCCGGTGAATCACCGGGGGTTAAATGGGTGGGTCGGGGGCTTTGCGCGCGATTGGGGCGTTTTTTATTCTCTTCGCCAGGCGGTCCCATCGGGGCGATCTTCCAGCGCGATGCCGATTTTTTTCAGGCCATCCCGCACCGCATCGGAGAGGGCAAATTGCTTGGCCTTTCGCGCGTCGCTACGGAGTTGGATGATCAGAGCCATCAGTTGTTCCACGGTCCCGGGCTCCTTGGCGCGCAAGCCCGGGAGGTCCGGGCGAAACAGGCCCAGAATCTGTCCCAGTCGGCGGAGCGTCTGCGCCGCGGCGGCGGCGGCTTGTATCACGTCGGCATGGCGGGTGGTCTCGGCGCGGGTCTGTTCCAGGAGGCTGTTGACGGTGCCGGCGATCTCGTGCAGGACGGCGATGGCGCCGGCGGTGTTGAAGTCGTCGTCCATCATTTCCAGGAAACGCATCTTGTCGGAGATCACCTGCCTGGCAAAGCCGCCGACCTCGGATTCGAGCAGGCGCGCGGCGATCTGATCCATGTCCGGGGCATTGTCCGCCAGCGGCGTGCCGGTTAAACGCTCGACGCGTTCGGTGAGGCGCTGGAAGACCGCCAGCCCTTTGCGGGAATTGCTCAGCACCTCATCGGTGAATTCGATGGGCCGCCGATAATGGGTCGCCAGCAGCATATATCGGAGCAATTCGGGGCCCCAGGTATCGAGAAGTTCGCGGGCGGAGATGACGTTCCCGAGGCTGCCGCTCATCTTTTCGTCGGCCCATTGCCCGCTGGGCAGCTTGGTCTTGATGCGGGTCAGTCCGTTGTGGAGCCAGAATTTGGCGAAGGGCTTTCCGGTGGCGGATTCGGATTGCGCCAACTCGTTTTCGTGATGGGGGAACATGAGATCCATTCCCCCGCCGTGGATGTCAAAGGATTCGCCGAGGTATTTGATGCTCATGGCGGAGCATTCGATATGCCATCCGGGGCGGCCCTTGCCCCAGGGCGAATTCCATGCCGGCTCGCCGGGCTTGGCGCTTTTCCAGACGGCGAAGTCGGCGGGGTTCCGTTTCCCCTGGCCTTCGAGGGCCCGGGTGCCGCTGGCCTGCTCCTCCACCTTGCGGTTGGAGAGCTTGCCATAGTCGCTGTCCTTGGCGACATCAAACCAGACGTTACCCCCCACCTCATAAGCGAATCCACCGGAGATCAGCTTCTGACACATCTCGATGATGTCAGCCATATGCTCCGAGGCCTTGGGAAAGCGGTCGATCGAATCGATCCCGAAGCGATGGAGGCAATCGAGATACTCCGCGGTGCATTTTTCGGACAATTCCTGGACGGTGACCTTTTGCCTGGCGGCGGCTTCGATGATTTTGTCATCCACATCGGTGATGTTGACGATCCAGGTGACCTCATAGCCTTTGAATATGAGATATCGCTTGATGGCGTCGAAGACGACGGGCCCCACCATGTGACCGATATGGGCCGGCTTGTAAACCGTCGGCCCGCAAAGATACATCCCCACTTTGCCGGGCCGAATCGAGGCGAACAACTGCTTTTCACGTGTCAGGGTGTCGTAAACGCGTAGGGTCATGGCTTTGTCCGATCCGTTGTCCCCTCCGACTTGCGCGCCAGCAATACGACGGCATGCGCCGCGATGGCCTCGCCGCGACCCACCGCATCACATCCCTCGTTGGTGCCGGCCTTGAGGTTCACGGGGCAGCGAAGCATTTCAGAGAGCGATTCCACCATCTTCGATTTGTAGGCCTTTAGCCTGGGGCGCTCGGCCAGAATCGTCACGTCCACATTCACGGGGGCGAATCCCAGGCTGACGACTCGCTGCATCGCCCCATCGACAAATATCCTGCTGGCGGCGTTTTTCCAGCGGGGATCGGTGTTGGGAAACATTTCGCCGATGTCGCCCAGGCCGACGGCTCCCAGAAGCGCATCGACCAGCGCGTGCAGCACCACGTCCCCATCCGAATGGGCTAGCGGCGAAATTCCGTCGGCCACTTCGACGCCAGCGAGGAGCAGTTTGCCTTTCAATTGCAACCGATGGATATCGTAGCCATGGCCGATTCGGAAATCATTTGGGTTCTGTGACATCACAAACCGTATTCCCGGATCTTGCGATACAAGGTCCGCTCGCCGATTCGAAGTATCTTAGCAGCCTGCTCGCGGTTGCCATCGACCATTTTCAAGGTATTTCGGATGAGTTCCTTTTCGGCCTGTTCGATGCTGATGCCGACGAGGTTGTCCATTCCGGCGAGATGTTCTGCGGCGGCGCCGGCGGGCTGAATTTCCGGCGGCAGCGTATCCGGGCCGAGGATTTTTCCCGAGGAGAGAACCACCATGTTCTCGATGGCGGTGCGAAGCTGGCGCACGTTGCCGGGCCAACTGAAGGACATCAGCATCTGCTGCGCCGGCGGCGCGATCCCATCCAGGTCCTTCTGATATTTCTCCGCGAATTCCTTGAGGAAATAATGAATCAGGAGGGGAATATCCTCGCGGCGCTCCCGCAGCGGCGGGAGGGTGAGGGTGACGCCCTTGATTCGGAAAAACAAATCCTCGCGGAATTGCTTCTCCGCCACCATCTCCTCCAATTTGCGGTTCGTGGCGCTGATCAGACGGACATCCACCTGGATCGGCTCATTGCTCCCCATGCGAACGACCTCGCCGTTTTCCAGGACGCGGAGCAATTTGGCCTGCATAACGGCGGGCATGTCGCCGATCTCATCCATGAACAGGGTACCGCCGTCGGCGTGCTCGAAGCGACCCTCGCGATCGGCCTGGGCCCCGGTGAAGGCGCCCCTGACGTGGCCGAAGAGTTCGTCTTCCAGAATGCTTTCGCTCAGGCCGGCGCAATTCAAAGCGACCAAACGGTGCTTGTGGCGGCGGCTGCCGGAATGAATCGCGCGGGCGATCAGCTCCTTGCCGGTGCCGCTTTCGCCCATGATCAGGATGGGAATGTCGCTGGAGGCCACCTGCCGCGCCGTCGCCAAAACCCGCTGCATCCCCCCGCTTTTGCCGATGATTCCCTCGAAACCGCTTTGCTCGTCGAGCTGGCCCTGGAGGACCTGGTTCTGCTTTTGCAAAGCGGCCCGCTCCGCCGCTCGATTCACCTGGGCCCGGAAATGATTCAAATCCAGCGGTTTTTCAATGAACCCGTAGGCTCCATCGTTCATCGCCTGCACGGCCAGGGGAATATCTCCGTGGGCCGAAACCAGAATCACCTGCGGCGGCGGAGTGAGCGTCTTGGCTTTTTTGAGCACCTCCAACCCGTCGCGTTTTCCCTCCATCACCAGGTCGGTGACGACCACGTCATAGCTTTTTTGGCGCAAGCGAGCTTCGGCATCGGCGAGGTTGTAGACCACGTCACAGCGATGCCCCTGGCGTTGCAGGGCTTCGCACATGACCTGGGCATGGTCCTTTTCGTCATCGACAACGAGGACCGTCGCTTTGGAGATTTGTTCTTCCGACATAGGCTGCGGCATTTTACTCGCCGCCACAGCCCGCGGCGACGGTCTGAGCGGATTCATCCCACAACCAGCGGCAGCCGCACCCTGAAATCGGAACCCTTGCCCAGCTCACTGTGGACGGTGAGCTGGCCGTCATGTTCCTGGATGATTCGCTGGGACATCGCCAAACCAAGCCCCGTGCCCCCTGTTTTGGTCGAATAATAGGCAAGGAATATCTTGTCCAACTCATCGGCCGGGATGCCGCTGCCGGTGTCGATGACATCGATAACGGCGTTGGGGCCCTCGGCGGATGCGGAGAGGATCAACTCCCCGCCTGCGGGCATCGCCTGTAGGGCGTTGATCATGAGATTGAGAATAGTCTGCTTGATCAGCCGCGGATCGATGCGGCTGAGCAAGGGCCCGGCATGCGGCTTGAAGCGAAGCTGGACGTGATTCAATTGGGCCTGCGGGGCGAAGAAATCGACCAGTTCCTCGAGCAGGACATTCAAATCCACCTCTTTGCGCCGCAGTTCGATCTTTCCGGCAAAGCGCAGGAAATCGTCCAGGATTTCCCGCAAGCGGGACGCCTCGCAGCTCACCGTGTTCAGACGGGCGCGAAACCTGCTATACGCGGAATCGGCTGGATCGAGGTCTTCCTGGAGGAGTTGAAGGTTGAGCAGAACAGTGGAGAGGGGGTTTTTGATTTCGTGGGCGAGTCCGCCGGCGAGGGTTCCGAGTTCGGCGAGGCGCTGAACGGATCGCCAACTGGCCCTGCGTCGTCGGGTGGCGGCGCGAATGCGCGACAGCGTTCGGCGCATCCGCCGCCGATACCGCTTGAGGCGCAGCAGAACCGCCGCGGCAAGGCCCGCTGACACCAGCAAGCCGCCCAATAAGCCGACCAAAAGGCCTGGCAGGAAATGATTCATGAGCCGAGGCGGCTACTGTACCGCCGCGGGGCTCAATTTTTAACCATCACCCGTTCGCCGAGCCGTTTGACGGTCTGAGCAGACAAACCCTTGGAGCCGGAGACTTGCTCGAATTCGACCTGCTCCCCGTCCTTCAGGGACCGAAAGCCTTCGCCTTCGATGCTGCTGAAATGAACAAAAACGTCGGTTCCTTCCGGATTCAGGATAAATCCAAATCCCTTCTTCGAATCGAACCACTTGACGGTTCCAACAGTCATGACCGTCCTCCCAAACAAAAGCGACGAAGTTGTCCGGAGCTGAAGATGTGTGCCCCCAACCTCGCCGGAGACCAAAGAAATGAAACAACCGAGGCGACAGGACGAACACCAAGCCGCCCCACGAAATCGCTTATATTACAAAATTGCCGACTCGACATGTGCACCCAATCATTTTTGCGAAGTGATGCACTGACGCGGGTCAGTATAACCGGGGCGGTTGGATTTGCAATATTTTTTTGCGGCTATTTGCTTGGATTGATCAATCAACGGACTCAAGGCCCGACCGATGTGAATTTCCCCGCGGCATATTCCCTTGCCAATTCAAGGTAATGAGCCGTCAGCCATTGCATGTATTGCAACTCTTCTTCCTTGACGGGGCGGATGATCTTAGCGGGTACGCCCATGACCACCATTCGGTCCGGCACGACGAGATCGGGCGGGATGACCGCCCCGGCGGCAATCAGGCACTCTTTGCCGACGACCGATCGGCTCAGAAGCATCGCCCCCATGCCGACGAGCGATCCGCGTCCCACGTGCTTGCCGTGGACGATCGCCGAGTGCCCGATGGTCACGGAATCTTCAATGATGTTGGGAATCCCGCTATCGCAATGAATGACGGCGTTGTCCTGAACATTGACGCGTTTTCCGATCACGACCGGCGCGACATCGCCGCGGATGACCGCGCCAAACCAGATGCTGCTGTCGGGGCCGATGGAGACGTCGCCGACGATCGTGCAGTTTTCCGGACGCAAAAATCCGGGTTCGACCCGAACGAAACGGACCATCTCGGCAACTTAATCGATTTTTCGCGCCGCGTGGAGTTGAAACTTAAACGATCTTCGCCTGATCGGAAACAGAAACGGACGGGAAAGGAAACCGGGGCAGCTGCCGTCCCGATTCCATTCCCCGGGTGCAACGCGGAGCGGGTGGTAACTGGGGAAAAGCAATTGTCCTTTCACTGTATGGGCCTGAAAAGATACCGGTGGTTGTGTGAAATCTCATCCGGCGGAGTGAAAAGGTCGGGATTCGGCGCCCCGGTGGCCTTTGAGAAATAAGGGTCCAGTGCCTTGGCCTGTTTCAAGAGTTCATCCGCCTGTTGCTTGTGACCCGAATGGAGTTTGTACTTGTATTGCACTCCCAGCGCGTACGCCCGCATCGGCAGCACCGGGTTGGAATCCAGATATCGGGTCACCGCCGCATCACCGGAGGCAACCGCCTTGCGAAACAATTCAGACCCGTTACCTGCCCGCATCGCCGACCAAGTGTGATAGATGCTGAGATCCAGGAAGAGCAGCGCCTTCTCCGGGTTGATTTTGATCGCCTTCTCAAAACAGGCCACCGCGTCATCAACCTTGTCCGCTCTTAAATATGCCTTTCCCAATTCTTCAAGCACATCGGCGTCTCCTTCATGTTGCTTCAGGACGTTTTGCCAGTAATCAACGTTGTTTGCTTCTTCCGGGATCAAAATTGACCTGGCTTTTGCGCCAAAAACCGCGTCCATTGCTTCCAACTGCCTGGCGTACTTCTCAGCCTTTGATTTGTCGCCACCCTGGTCCTGGGGAAGCGTTGCATAAATTTCGACCAGGTAGAGCATGGCCTGGCGATAATCCGGCTTGAGTTTCAGCGCCGATTCAAAAGCGCCGCACAACCTGGCGACCTTTTCCCGGGTGTCAGGCCGGCCTTGCATCCAAGAGGGATAGGCTTGAAGCAAGGCAATGTGTCCGTCAAAAAACGGGTATATCACGTTGTTGGGATCATCTTCTTGGGCCCTGGCCATAGACTGCTGCGCCTCTGCCAATCTTTCCTGCATCTTTTGCGGGTTTCCCAACGCCATATGGACCAGGGTTCTGGCCAGTTCATAATGTGCCGCCGCGTTGCGCGGATCTTCACGGATGGCCTGTTCCAGCATCGCTCTGGCGTCATCCACCCTCCCCTGCATCCTTAACGTGTAGGCATCCACTGCGACCTTCATGGATTGCGTCTCTCCCTGCCCGGCCGCGGCGGCAACAAACCAACCCGGCGCCAAAGCCGCCCACAGTACCAACCCGGCAGCGATTCGCTTAATGACATGGATATTCATGTTTGTTTCCTTTCAACCAGGATCAGCCCCCAGGATCAACCCCACGATGAACAGGCCGGTCTTGCGGTTCTTTTCCGAATCCAGCAACTTCCGCGCTGCCAGCAGCAACCCCTTCGCCGCCACAGCGGAAATACCCGATCCGATCATGTGATACGATTGCTGGAATGAACCGGGATTTTCCATTTGACCGCCGCCGCATGACCGCCGTGATGTGGTGGGCGAAATTATACCGCGCCTCGAAGTGCGGCTCCACCACGTAGGTTGGTGACGATGATGCCGACGCGGGGCAAATCGCCCTATTGCCGCTCGACTTTGGCTACGACGCGGCGAAAGCGGAAACGCTGGATGTCACCTTAGACAAAAAACCGCAGGATAGCCATCCCGCGGTTTGATGCCTGTTGCCACGATCAAATTTCAGGATATGGAATGACCCGCGCGTTGCCTGAAGCGCGATCGCAAATAACCCGCGATGCCCATGCTCGCCAGCATCAGCAAGGTGATCGGCGCGGCCGGGGGCAGCGGAACGGCCCGCGCAGTCGAAGGTGGATTGCCTACGCCGTTCGACAGCGTCGGCGAATTGCCGCTCGTCGTAAGAGACAGGCTGTAATTCACAAAGTTGGCGCTTTGGTCATTGCTGATCGCCTGGGCATCCAGCGTCAGCTTATACACGCCGGCCGCCAGCGTGCCTTGGGTCTGGAAGTTGACCAAATTCACTGTGGTAATCGGCGCGAACAGGTTATTGCCGGAAGCGTCGGTCAATTGAATGGCCGCTGATGTATTGCCCGGCAGGGCCAGGTCGGTGGAGCCGTTGAGATTCGCCGTGAAGGCGTATGCCTGCGACTGTGCAGCGTCGAAGGTGATATGAAGAGCCGTGGTGGCCGACGAAATGGCCGGGCCGATGCCGGTGCCGAGATTGGAATCCGCGCGCACGTAACCGCCGGCATCGATTTGGTTGACGTTCAGGGAAGATTGCTGAACCGCCGACGCCGTGGCCAGCGGGCTGCCGGGACCGAGCGTTGACGTCACGCCGGCGTTGCCGTTGAAAACACCCATCCCGTTGGCTTGTTGCGATTGGCTTTGCTGGTCGGTTATCGGCGCCGTATTCGTTCCCCCGCGCGAAAATCCCGACGCCGTTGAATTGGCCGATACCGACCGATCCTGCGTCTCATAGGTGATAGGGACCGAGCTTCCGTAAGCGGAGGAAATGCACCCCCAGGCCAATCCGCCCGCGACAACCATCAATCCCAGTTTCCGAAATCGCATTGAGCAACTCCCTTTCACCCTTGGGCGGCGAGGCCATTTATTTTCGGCCGGAGGGTTGGTTTTTCGTGATGGACCGATAATGCGCTTGTCGTTGCAAGCCTTGGCCCGGTAATCTAAAGCGTGTGCGATGGATCGTCGGGGACATTCACGGCATGTCCGGGCCACTCAAGGGGCTGGTCGAGTCCGTCGCCAAGACCGACCCGTCGCCGCAGTGGATCTTCGTCGGGGACTACGTCAACCGGGGTCCGGATTCCCGCGGGGTCATCGAATTCCTGCTTAAGCTACCCAATGCCCGCTTTTGCCGCGGAAATCACGACGACATTTTCGACGTTATTGTCAACGGTCAAAGTTACGTCGATCAACTCACGCACAACAATCGCTGGGCGGCTTACAAGTGGTTCATGGAACACGGTCTTCGCGACACGCTCGCCAGTTACGGCGCCGATGATGCCGCGATGCGCGGCGTACTGGATCATCCCACGGCTTCCGGGCTCGAAGGCCTGATCGCGGGCGTCGGGCAGGCCCATCGGCAATTCATCCGCAATCTCCTGCCGGTGATCGAGGAACCCGACCTGTTCATCGTTCACGCCCGGTGGGATCCGGCGATGCCCGATGAAGACCCCAGCCCGACGACTTTTCTGGACGTGGATCGCAATCTCCGCAAAACCGCCACCTGGGGACGCTTTGCCCCGGCCGAAGTCGATCAGCCGAAAACCTGGCGGCGAACCGGGTTCTTCGGCCATACCCCGGTTGACTATTACGGCGCGCGCGGCGGGTACAGCGCGCATGGGGGCGGGAAACTGGTGCCGGTGATCGGCGAGAAAATGGTCCTGCTCGACACCGCCGCGGCGCTCAGTCCGGTGGGACGACTGACGGCCTACTGTCCCGAAACCTCCAGCTACCTTCAGGTGGATCGGCAAGGCCACCTGGTTTGAAGCGCGGAGTTTTCGCCCATGACGGCTCCCATCGTTGCGAATCTCCGCCCCCATCGGCTGAAGCTGGCGCTGCTGTCCCCGCAAATTGCGCCCAACACCGGCAACATCGCCCGCGCCTGCGTCGCGACCGGAACGGAGCTGCACTTGGTCCGCCCCCTCGGCTTCGTCCTCAGCGACAAAGACCTTCGCCGCAGCGCCATGGATTACTGGCCTCGGCTGCGGCTGAGGGTTCACGACGATTCCAACGCTTTCTTCGGCGCCGCTCGCCGGGACGCCGGGACGCTCTGGTTCTTTTCCAGCACCGGCTGCCGATCGTTGTGGCAGACCGAATTCACCGACGGCGACTGGTTGGTCTTCGGCAGCGAAACCTCGGGCATCGCCCCGGCCATCCTGGCAGAGCATCCGGACCGGATCGTGCGCATCCCGCAATTGCCGGCCGAACGCTGCCTCAACCTCTCCGCCGCCGCCAGCATCGCATTGTTTGAAGCCCTTCGGCAGATTCAATCGGATACAATGTCCCCTTGATTCGCGCCGGAGTGCGCGATCACGATCAAAGTTTGGAATGAGGTAAACAATGAAACTCGCATTGAAGGAAAAACGTTGCAAGGCTTGCAAACCCGGAACCCCGGCCCTGTCCGATGCCGAAGTCAAGCTGCTTCTGCCGGAGGTCTCCGGGTGGGAATTGCAGGGCGGCCAAATCTCCAAGACCCACCGATTCAATGATTACCACCGGACGATGGCATTCGTGAATGCCGTCGCGTGGCTGGCGCACCGGGAAAACCACCATCCCGACATGGAAGTCGGCTACAACCGCTGCGTGGTCCGATACAGCACCCATGCCGTCAAAGGGCTGTCTGAAAATGATTTTATCTGCGCCGCGAAAGTCGATGCGCTGATGGAATGACGTGGCCGACTCCGCCGCGACAATAGAGCCGCCCCATGCCAATGCCCGCCCTGTTTTTGGTCCTCGCGACGTTGCTGCCGCTGGCGGCGTTCGGGCTATTGCTGACCATCGGCAAGCGAATGGGCGACCCGCTGGCCGGCTGGGTGGCCACCGCTTTTGCCGCGGGAAGCTTCGCCTTCAGCATGGCCGGGATGATCGCCTGGTATGAAGGCGGCCAACTGGCCGGCACGACCTGGGGCCCCGGCGACAAGCCCATTGAACTGACTTACAAATGGCTTCCGCTCGGCCCGGCCATCAGTCCCGATCACCCCGGCTTTTTCGATCTGAACCTCCATGTCGACACGCTGACCGTCGCCATGTTCAACACGATCACCCTGGTCGTGGCGCTGGGGCACGCCTTCAGCGCCCGCTACATGCGCAACGACAAACGCTTCGCCCGATTTTTTGTTTATTTACAATTATCTTATTTTTCGATGCTCGCATTTGTTCTGGGCGCGAACCTTCTGGAAATCCTCGTCTTCTGGTACCTGATCGCGTTGTCCGGATACCTGCTGCTTACGCGGCTGGACGATCGCCCGAGCGGTCGGTTCGCAATCGCGTCGTTCATCGTCAAACGCATCGGGGACGCCGGCTTCTTGGTAGGCATGGGAATCCTCCTGCATGGCCTGGGCAATGCCACGGTCCTGCAAATGGACCGCTGGCTCTGGCCGGCGACGGGCGCGGCGATCCATCTGCCCAGCGGCGCGTGGATCTCCGGAAAAACCCTGAGCGTGGTGGGGATCGCGCTGTTCTGCGGGGCCGCGTGCAGGTCGGCTTTGTTCCCGCTGCATTTCTGGCTTCCCGCCGCCAGGGGCGCCCCGATCCCCGCCGCCGCGTTTGTCCAATCCGTGACCCTCACCGCCGCGGGCCTTTATCTCATCGGCCGCTTTTTTCCGATCCTCACCCCCACGGCCAAACTCAGCATCGCCACGATCGGGCTGCTCAGCCTCGTGGTCGGCGCCCTGCTGGCGCTGATCCAACGCGACCTTGGCCGAGTCCTGGCTTACAGCACCGTCTCCCAATTCGGGCTGATGTTCATGGCGATTGGGATCGGAAGCTGGGTGGGCGGATTGTTTCATCTCCTCACGCACGCGTTTTTCAAATCGCTGCTTGTTCTGGCCGCCGGCAGCGTCATCCATGCCGCCCACGGCGAGCAAGACCTGAACCAATTCGGCGGCCTCATGCGGAAAATGCCGCTGGCCGGCGTCACGTTCGCCATCGGCCTGCTGGCCATGGCCGGCGCGCCTTTCACTTGCGGCTATTACAGCAATCAGACGATCCTCATCCACGCCGGCGCTCTCGCCTCGTTCCATGCGATGAATCAGCCGCTTTACCGGCTCTTTTTCATCATCCCCGCGGCGGTGTCGGGCCTTACCGCTTTGTACATGACCCGGTGTTGGATGCTTTTGTTCTGGGGCAGGCCGCGGAATCGGCAGCTTCACGTCACGGCCCGCGAACGAACCGGATTCTGGTTCCCCTTGTTTGGCCTGGCCGTGGTAAGCCTCATCGGCGGCAGCCGTTTGCTGGATATCAAGCAATCCATCACTCAGGGGATGATCGAAACCGACAACTACTGCAATTCCGTCCGCGATCCCGCCGCCGGGCAGTTCGCGGCCTTCGCGCCCGCCTGGACGAATTCGGCGGAACAGGCCTCCAATAACACCCCATCAGTTGAAGACAGCGGCGAGCGGCTCTTCAATCGATATGCGACTTGGCCGTTTGGCGTTGGAATCGTGCTGGGGTTTGTTTTTTATTGTCGCAGATCGCCGATCAAAGCAACGTGATGTCTTCACCGCGATTCATGCCGCGTTCTTGGATTGTTCCCCCACCGCAGACCTGAGTTCCTCAACGCGCCCGGCCAAGTTGTCCGTCGTTTGTCGCGCGGCCCGGATCGGCTCCAGCAAATCGTCAATCCACGCCAGCGTCCGCGTCGTCAGATTCAGGGAATCATCCGCATACTCCGCGCTCCGCCATCGCATCAGCAGCTTGTCCACGCGCCGCCGCGTTCCCCAGCGCAAGAGCGACCAGATGAGCAGATACCAGATGATCAAAAACACCGTGGTTTTCAGCAGGGATTCCGCGCTGATGACCTGGACCGCCAAAATCGCGACGTCGCGCACCGTGCCAAATGCTGAATGTGAAGCGAGGATCATTTGCAGCACGGGCTGGATGAATGGGAACCAGAGCAGCGCTCCGATGGTCAGCAGGCCGCGAATCAGCGGAGCGATGATTCCGGATTTCCCCGACAGCCGCGACAGGACGATTTGCCGTTGCCGCTGAATCGTCTCAACTAATTCCTGGCGAAGCCGGGCCTCGGCTATTTCCGCAACCATCGGCTCCCAGAGCTTGCGGTGCGCGTACAACCCGGCAACGGCCGGGTCGGTCTGATAGAGCTGCCCGAAGGCGGATTGCACAAGGTTGGCCATCGATCCGGCGGGGATTTTGATATGTGCATCGACCAGCGCTTCGGCCCCGCCGAAGAACGATCCGGCCGCGGCGTTTTCGCGGATCAGGATCCGCAGCGGCGACAGCAGCGAATGCAGCAGATTGACGATCGGCCAGCGCGCCACCCGGCGGGCGAAGACGTCATCGGTCATCACCATGCGATAGGCCGGATTGTCGAGAACTGCCGGAACGGTCATTTCGACCAGCGGCACGCCGAGGCGCTGCGAGAGCAACTCCGCCGCCTCGTCGTCGAGGCGGGCGAGCCGCTGTGCCCTGCCGGGCAAATCCCGCTCCAGCAGCCAGGACAGCAGCGTGCCCTGCCGCCGCCGGGCGGCCAGATCGCGCGATTCCGCCAGCAATTCCGCCGTTTTCTCGCGCGACAGCAGCCGCGATAATTCCGGAAGATCAAACGCATTCGGCCGCCTGGCCGAAATCAAAAACACCCGCGGCGGCGAGTCGAGCGACAGAACCCGCGCGATCCGCCGGGCGTAATCTTCGCCAAGGTCCCGGGCCGGACCATCGGCGGGGAGCTGATCGGCCTTGTTCAGGCAGAACAGAAAATTTTTCGGATCGTTTCCCGCGGCCACCTTCGCCAGGAGATTTTGCGGCTGAACGTCGGCGTATTTTTCGACGCTCTGAATCCAGATGGGAAAGAGCATGTGCCGCAGCATCCGCCGGGTCAGCTCGACGTGGGACGTGAATCGGCTGTCGATGTCGGGCAGATCAAGCAGCACCTGCCCGCCCAGCCTGGACTGGTCATGCGGCACGATGCGGAATTTCCCGGGGGCTCGGCGGCCGAGCAATTCCTCCGCCTCGGCCTGGCGCGAGCGATGCACGTACGCCACGACCATTTCCGTCCCCGGCCCATGCGATGTTTCATCGGTGATCGGCGAGCCGACCAGGGCATTGACCAGCGCGCTTTTGCCGACCTCCTTGCCGCCGATCAAGCCAACGAGGTAAATCCCCTCCCCCGCGTCCTGGAGCACCGGGGCATCGGGATCCAGCATTTCGGGCGCGGCCGATCCGGTCAGTTCCATCGTTTCACGGACAAGTTGTTCGACTTGCGAACCGGTCATAGCGATTCCTGTAAATCATTGGCCATCGATTCAATCGCGTCGATCTCGCTGAGGCGGGGCGCCCGCGATTCGATCCATTCGATGCTCTGGCGAATCTGTTGGCGGACCAGCTTCTCGAAGCGCAGGGCGATGGCGCGATTGGCTTGCCGGGTGCGGGCGGCGACCTCGTTGCTCAGTTTTTCAGTGAGCCAGGTCGCCAGCGAGTATCCGCCGAGGATCATCAGGTCCACATGCCCGAAGATGGCATGATGTGCCGCCACGATGATCGCGAGGAGATAGGGCGCGGCCTCGGTCCACTGCGTCAGTTTTTCGCCGCCGGGCAGATGCCGGAGCAGCTTCAGCAGCAAAGCCGTATCGCGCGGCGTGGCGTTCCAGCGTTTTTGCAGCCAGTCGTGCAATTCCTTCAATTCCTCATCGGCGATCTTCCCCGCGTCGGATGGATCGATTTTCGATTGGGCGTACGGGTCAGAGGGATCGCTCAGCCATCGGGGCCCCGAAGGGACTGAAGCGACGGCATCATCGATCCGGCTCTGGATGATCGCGAATTGGTCCGCCAGCGTCGCGTGAAAATCGGGCAACTGGCGCTGGGTCAACCGCGCATCCTCGGGCGAAGGCGACTTGAGATTCACGCGCCCGCTCATCACCAGTTCCCAGGCCGTTCTCGGCAAGCGCACGAGGATGCCCGGCACCTGCCGCACGCGGTCGAGAATCCGGCCCGGGCCTATGAGGTACAGGACGCTCCGCTGTTGCAAGCGGCGTTGCAATTGCTCGGTAATGGGATTCACATCCACTCCCGGAGCGGGTGTTTCCATCGCCCGTAGCGAGGCGACGGCCGCATCGACATCCCGCCGCCGGCTGCGCAGCGGGCCGGTGATCTGATCGCGCAGTCGCCCCAGCACATCGGCGATTCGCACGGCCATGCCGGAATCGCGCCGAGTTTCTTGCGGCGGCTGGAGCGACGAGATCGCTTGCGCCAATGAGGAGAGATTGGATTGCGCCGGCGGCTCATAGGCCGCGTCGTCGCGTGCCACGGCGAAAACGCCGGCGTCTTGCTGATCCGCCGAAACGAGTTGCCGGTAATCTTCCAGCATTTCCGCGCCCTCGCATTTGTTCATCACGAAAAGGGCCGGAACGGCGTAACGCCGCGCGAGGCGATAATACGGCAACAGCTCCGTCATCTGATATTTTTCCGGAGAGACCAGGAAGATGATGGCCTCGGCCCAGCGAAAGGCCCGGTCGGCCTGGGCGTGATGCAGGGGCTGATCGCCATCGAGGTCCGGCGTGTCCACGAGGACGACATGTCCGAGCAGATCATGCTTGGCTTCGATCACGACGAGGGAATCGGCCTGCCCGCGCACGGGCAGCTCGCCCGGCGTCGCCAGCGTGCGCGGCAGCCCCAGCCAATTTTCAGGGACATCCGCTGATTTCGCCGCCACCGCCACCGGACCGGCCGTGTACGTTCGGCGAAAGTTGGCCGAGGTCAGATTCGCTCCCAGAAGGCGATTGACCAGGGTGCTTTTGCCGGTTCCCGTTCCCCCGAGAATGCAGACGACCATGGGCTGTAGGTACATCCGGCGCAGATGAAACATCGCCGCCGCGGCGTCGCCGCGCCAGCGGTCGATCGCCACCGAGCAGCCCGCAGCGTGGGCCGTCAGAGCGGCGACTTTCGCGTCCAGCAACTCCAGCGGTTTATCCAAAGATCGGCTGGCCATGGAGCGAGAGAGTTATATCACATCCTCGGGGTTTAGCGGCGTTGATAGTGCCCGGGCGAATGACCACGACAGCCAATATGAGGAGCCTGCTCCACTACCCGTTGGTTTCGACCCTCTGGCGCGGTACTTTTGCCGGCGTGAGAGAATGGAGCGAGCGATCAGCTTGGATCGCGCTGGCGGGTGTGATGCTGGTGGGGCTTGGCGTTCGGCTGGCGTGGGGACTGCGGCAACCCAGCGATGACGCATCCATCAACCAACTGCCCGATCAACGCGAATACCTCGATTTGGGCAACCATATTTTTGGCGCGGACGGCCTGGAGATGTCCGATCCGCGGTTCGGCCAGACGGTCTACGCATTCCGCACGCCGGGTTATCCGTTTCTGGTGGGCTGCTGCGGGGGCAATCCTGTCATCGTGCGCATCGCGCAATCGGTTTTGGATTCGATCACGGTGGGGGCGATTTTTTTTCTTGCCAGACGATGGCTCTCGCTGCGCGGCGCGGTGCTGGCCGCGGCGCTGGTGGCGCTGAATCCCTATTTGATCTTTTTCAGCGGGCTGATCCTTTCCGAAACGCTCTTCACGACAATGCTCGGCTGCGGGCTGGCGCTGCTGGTGCTGAGCGACGGTCCCTGGCCGGCGGGAGACAAGCGACTGGCGTGGCTGGGCGGGGGAGCGATTCTGGCGTTGGCGGTGTTGGTGCGGCCCGGGGCGATCCTGATCCCGGTTGTGCTGGGCTGCGGCGCGGCCCTGCTGAACCGCGATCCCCACCCGGCGCAGAAATCACGGTGGCCATTGCCGGTGGCCGCCACCATGCTTCTGCTCACGGGTTTGGTTTTGTTCCCCTGGGCGGCACGGAATCGCTGGATCGTGGGGGCGTGGGTCTGGACGAGCACCAACGATGGAATTACGCGCTACGACGGGTTCAACCCCGATGCAACCGGGGCCAGCGACCAGCGGTTCGCTCTATCGATGCCGTGGACCAGCGACATGAGCGAAGTCGCCCGCTCGCGATATTTTTCCGGATTGGCCGATGATTGGATCGCCGCCCATCCGTGGCGGGCGATGAAATTGGCGGGGATCAAGATTGCCCGCACGTGGAGTCCAATGCCTCTCAGCCGCAAATACGGCGGACAGTGGAAGTATCGCGCGGTGGGCCTGACGTTCAGCGCGGGATTCGATGTACTGGTGCTGGTGGGACTGCGGCGGGGGAACCTATCCGGACCGGCCAAACGATTTTTGCTGTTGCCGGCGGTATATTTTACCATCGCCGCCGCGTTATCGGTCGGGTCGATCCGTTATCGCATCCCGGCCGAAGGGCCGATGGCT
Source organism: Tepidisphaeraceae bacterium (assembly GCA_050012375.1). Lineage (GTDB taxonomy): Bacteria > Planctomycetota > Phycisphaerae > Tepidisphaerales > Tepidisphaeraceae > PALSA-1353. Next base: position 9,001 of record JBEKHH010000031.1, on the reverse strand, counting down.
ATCGTAGCGGCCAGCGCGGTTTGCTCCAGCCGCGTCAGACCGGTGATATAGCAATCATGCTTCTGCTCAATCCCGAGCGTCTGTTCGAGAGAAGCTGGCGTCCGCGCCATCCGCTGCGGCGGCAGCACTGCGCCGCGCGGCGTTGGAGCATGGCGTCGCTGCTCTTGGTCCTCTGTCTCATCATTTTCGGCTACATCTACCTCACCGACTCCGAGCGCGTCAGGGCCATGGCCAGCTCCTATCTTTCCGACCTGCTGGGCGGAGAGGTGACGATCGGCAAGGCAAATCTCTCGATCTTCGAGGGTTTGCGTCTGGATGACGTCACCTTGCAGGTGGATCAGACCCACCGGCCCGATTCGATCATCTTTCACGCCCGGACGTTTCTGATCCGCTTTCACCCGACGCAGTTACTGGCCGGGCAGCTCGAGGCGACGCAGATCGTCGCCATCGATCCGGTCGTCCTGCTGGTGGAAGACCCGAGCACGCATCGCTGGAATTACGACCGGATGTGGCACGGCGCGGGCCCGATGGGGCGGCGGCGGGCCAACGGCGCCGGGGGTCCGCTGGTGCTTCCGCAGATCATTCTTCGCGACGCGGAAGTCGCCTACATGGAGCTGCGCGACGGCAAAACCGTCCCCATGGGCTGGTACGCCATCGGAGGCAGCCTCAATCCCAATGACGAGGAGGCTGACCGGTACGACTTCCAGTTGCAGAGCCGCGGCCGAGAGTCCATGGGCCCCAGCGCCGATGGAACGATTCGCACGCAGGGGGGCGTATCCGTGGCGCGGTTGCAGAATTTCACGTTCGGCCCCGATATCAAGACGATGCTCCTTTCCCAGCCGCGGCAATGGTGCGAATGGCATCAACTCCAGGGACGCATCGATGTGCCGGAGATGATCTACAATCCAAATCCAGGGGGCGGCGGGCCGATTTTCCGGGTGGAGCTGGATCTCAGCGACGTGGAGATGGCGCTGCATCCCGAGGAGTGGATGACCCGCGAGCAAAACCAGCGCGTGCAGGCCTTTCACCGCCTGCTGGATACGGCCCAAGGGCGGCACTGGCTTTCGCCGGCCTGGGCGCAAGTCCTGCGGCGATTGAGCACGCCCGAGCCGATCCACTTCGGACAGGTTTCCGGCAACATGGTCTTCACCGAACAGGGAATCGAGCTGAAGGACCTCAGCGGAAAGCTGGAAAGCAATTGGTTCAACGTCGACGGCAAGATCGCAGGCTATTCGCCGGATGCCCCGGCAAGGCTGACCCTTTCCTCCGTGAATGGTCACGACCTGGAACTCCCGGAGTTTTCGCCGGAGTATCTCGGCTCGCTGCCCAGGGAGGTGCAGGAGGTGATCGAGCGGCTTCATCCGAAAGGGACCTGTGGTCTGCGATTGGTGATCGAGCGAGCCGAAGCCGGGGGCAAGCCGACGGTGAGCGGACAGATCGACATCCACGACGGCGAGTTCCGCTTCAACCAGTTTCCCTTTCCGGTTTCACACGTGAATGGCCGGGTCACGATCGGCGACGACCCGATCGCGAAGATGCGCGGCTTCCGCGTGTTGAACCTTCAGGGACATGGTCCCAGTGACGGACCCAACGCCAATGCGCTGATTACGCTCAACGGATTCGTCGGCCCGCTGGATGGCGATGCCGGGGTTTGGCTTGAGGTGAATGGCTCGAATATGGTCGGCGATGCGGTTGTCCGCGGCGCGTTGTCCCCGGCCGCCAGGCGGGCGTTGAAAATGTTCGACCCCGACGGAAGCGGACAGTTGCCAAGAGGTACGGGCGATTTTTCCTGCCACATCTTCCGCCCGATCGGGCCGCACAAACACTTCAGAGTCGAAACCGACGTGAATCTTTACGACGCCGAGGCCTCGCTGGCGGCATTCCCATATCCCATCAAGCATCTGACGGCCCGGCTGGAGATTCAGGATGGCCTGCTGAAGGTGGTGAACGGCCGAATGCCGCACGGAGACTCGACGATCCATGTCGAGGGAACGGTGCGGTGGTGGGACAGGGACGTGTTGCCGACCACCCAGCCGTATGGGCCTGACCTGCGGATCACGGCGAGCAATCTCCCCATCGACGACGATCTGATCAACGCCATCCCGGAGCGGCAACGCGCGTGGGTGCAAGGGGCCGGCCTTGGGGGAAGGCTGGATATCGACGGCCATGTGTTCCCCAAGTCCGGCAACGCCCGCGGCTCGGAGGTGAACTATGTTTTCGACGCTTCGCTGCACGATGGGAAAGTTCAGCCCGACGGCGGCGAAGCGGCGATGTCCGGGTTGACGGGCCGGCTGCGGCTCACGCCTGGCCGGTTGGAGCTGGGCGAGGTGTCGGGCGTTCGCGGCGATAGCGCCGTCGCAGGGCATGCCCTGATCGATTGGGCGTCGGGTCCGCCAAAGATCGCCATCACCGCGTCGGCAAAGGAACTTCAGTTGAGCCCTTCGCTGTACCGGATGTTGCCGGAGGGCGGACGCAAGGGTTGGGACCTGGTCCATCCGCACGGGACGGTTGATGCCACGCTCGAGTTTGCCGACACGATCGGCGCGGCCCCCGACCGCCTGGAACTGCTCATTACGCCGCGCGATCTTTCGGTGACGCCGGCGTCGATTCCCTACCGGCTCGACCTGGTCCAGGGCGACGTTTTCATTTCTCCCCATCAGGTGGTCCTGCGCGATTTGAAAGCCACGCATGGCAATGCGGGCATTTCCATTTCCGGGACTGGCCAGTTGGGGGAGCATCAGGCGTGGGCCTTGAAGGTGTCGGCCCAGCAATTGACGGTGGATGACGAGCTGGTTGGCGCCGTTCCGGATTCCGTCGCGACGGTGCTGAAGGGATTGAAAGTCCGCGGCAAGGTTGACGTCGAATTATCGAAGCTGGCGTATTGGCCCACCGGTCAGGCGCAGGGAACCACGGACGGCGCGGACGTGGATTTCGCCGCCAAGATCACCATGCTCGGCACGTCGCTGGACATCGGCCTGCCCGCCACGAACGTGCGGGGTGATATCGACCTGGCCGGGCTAATGCGCGGCGGGAGGCTCCATCGCCTGGCGGGCCGATGCGGCGCCGATTCGCTGTTGCTCGCCGGCCGGGCGGGTTCCGATTTCAAGCTGACATTGGCGAAGGACTCCGACGAAGCTCTGATCCAGATCTCGCATGTGGAGGGCAAATTCGCCTCGGGCGATCTCGCCGGCGACGGGCAATATGCTTTCCCCGATGATCTTCCGAGCAAGTACGATCTGAGCCTGGTGCTGCGCGACGCCGACGTCCAGCAGCTTACCACGCCGTATGAAAAGGACCTTCGCGGCCGCCTGACGGCCTCTCTGCAATTGCGCGGGACCTGGAATGAGCCTCAAAGCCGGCGCGGGCACGGCGATGTCTCGGTCGTTGGCGAAAAGATGTACAACATCCCCGTGATGCTCGGGCTGATGCAGATCACCAACCTGGCCCTGCCGCTCAACAGCCCGTTTACGGAAATCTCAACGCGTTACTCCCTCGACGGGGAGAAGGTCGTTTTCGAGCAGATCGATCTGAAGAGCAAAGACATGACGATGTCCGGCAGCGGAGAGATGAACTTCGCTCTGAAGAGCGTCAGTCTTTGGCTGACGACCAAAAATGCCGCGCTGGTCGCGCTGCCGGTCGTCGGGCCGCTGATCGGCGGAGCGAACCAGGAATTGCTTCGGATTCACATCAAGGGCACAATCGAGGAGCCGAAGGTTACCGCCAGCACCTTCGGCACGGTGACGACCACCGTGGATCAGGTCTTTCAGAGCAACAACTAGGAGCCCTATAATGCCGCGTTTTCTTGCCTCGCCGCTCGCCATTCTCGGCGGGCTGGCATGCGTTGTCCTGGCGGGCTGCCAGGCAAAGCCCTCGCCGGCTGCCTCTCCAATCCCCTCGCCGGCTCGCATCGGATACGACAACCAATGTTTCATCATCGACGGCAAAGACACGTTTCTCTACAGCGGGTCTTTCCACTACTTCCGCTGCCCCAAGGCGCTGTGGGCCGACCGGTTCCAGAAGATGAAGGATGCCGGACTCAATTGCGTTGAAACTTATGTGGCGTGGAACTGGCATGAACAGCAGCCGCCGGCCTCTCTCGATGATTTCTCCAGGATCGACATGAGCGACCTGACGGACTGGCTGGACATGGCGATCAACCGCTTTGGCTTCTACGTGATCCTGCGGCCGGGGCCATATATTTGCGCCGAATGGGACGGGGGCGGATATCCGCAATGGCTGGCGACCAAGAAGCCCGCGGGCGCGCCGGACAACTGGCTCCGCGGCGACGATCCGGTCTACCTCGACTGGTGCAAACACTGGTATCTGGCGGCGGCCAAGGCGGCCGTTCCCTTCCAGATCACGCGCCGGCCCGCCGGACAGAGCGGCGTGATCCTTTGGCAAATCGAGAACGAATACAATTACGCCGGTTTTTCAGCGGAGGTGAAACTCCATCAGCTTCAGGCCCTGGCGCATGATTCACGAGATGCCGGCATCGACGTGCCGTTGATCACCTGCATGAGCAATGATCCCCTGTTCAGGACCGATCCGTTCCTGGTTCAGAACGTGATCGAGTGCCGCAACTCGTATCCAAAATTCGACCCCGACAGCGAGCTTCGCGACATCACGGTCCTGGAAACCTATCAGCCGGAAAAACCGAGGATGATCACCGAACTCCAGGGCGGATGGTTTTCGGAGGTCGGCGACCAACTCAGCGATCAGATGGGGTACACGCCCGAGCATCTGACGCACGTGACGCTGCTGGCGTGGGCGCACGGGTTTACGGGGACCAACTATTACATGATGTTCGGGGGAACGAATCTCGGGGACTGGGCGGCGATGGGGAAAACGACGACCTACGACTATGCCGCGCCGATCCGCGAATGGGGCGGCGTGGGAGCGAGATATTTTGCCGTGCAGGCCATGGCCAATTTCCTGAAGGAGCATGGGGCGCAACTGGCGCGTTCGTCGGAAATGGTCAGCACGATGACCGTGGATTCGGCGAACGTTTCCACTGTTCTGAGGAGGGGCAAGGATGGAAGCCGCTTCTTGTTCATCTTCAACGACCAGCAGAACGACCGCGCCAGCGGAAACCTGCATGTGACGTTGAAAGAGAGCGGCGGCGGCGAAGGCGATGTTCATTACGATCTCGATCCGTTTGACGCCAGGATTCTTTACCTGCCTCCGGGCCAGAGCGAGCCGTCCAAGGGCCGGTGGTTTCCCGAGCCTGTGGCCCCGCCGCGGCGGCCAACCCATCTCCCGGCCGACGTGACCATCGCCGAAGCGCGCCGGCAAGTGGACCCCGGCCCCGCCGCCGATTCCTGGCGCGATCTTCCCGACGGCGCCAGCGTCGAGGACGCCGGCATTTTCGACCGCCGCGACGTGTTCTACCGCTCGAGCCCATTCAGCACGACGCAGGCGCGGACGATGCTGACGGCCCAGCTTGCATGGCGGGATTCGTTCATCGCCCAATTGAACGACGCCCGCCTCGATACCCAGAAATACGGCAAGGCAACCGTCGCCGCCATCTGGCCCGCCCAATCCAGCGACAACAATCGGTTGCTCATCCTCTATGAGAACGGCGGCCGGAATAATGGCAGCGGAATCGATGACCGCTGCGGTTTGCGCAATCTGGGCGTCAGCACCCGTATCGTTCTTCCGCAGACACTGACGAATTGGAAACTCAGGCAGGAAGAAGGTGATCCGGCCGCCGACATCGCGGCTGACCTTGACGATTCCTCCTGGCCAGCGGTGAAATTCGATGGCCGGCCCGATCAGGTTGGACCCGAGACCAGCGCTGTCCTTCGAGCGGATTTTGATCTGACGCCCTTGGATCTGAAGGCGTCGCACGTTCTGGATTTCGGGTGGTTCGAGGGAGAGCGAACGGTGTATGTCAACGGACAAGAGCTGCCCAAGCAGGCCGGATCGCGCTTCGAGGTCAGTTCATTCCTCCGCCCCGGTCGCAACGCCGTCGCCGCATTCGTGAAAGCGGGAATAAGGCCCGCCGGCTTCGCCAACGGCGTCGAACTCGAGACGGGCAAAGCGCCCGACGCCCTTGCGTTGCATTGGCAGATTTCCGGCGACACCGCCGGCGGCTTGGGCAAATGGCAGGATCCCGCGCTGGACGACTCCAAATGGGAAACGGTCAAGCTGAATCCGCCCCCCGCCGCCGGCCCCGAATCGTTGGCCACCGTGCCGGTGAATCTGGTTTGGTATCGCCTTCGATTTGAGTTGCCGTCGCCGGAAGCGCATGTATGGGTCCCGTGGAAACTGCATCTCGAGGCCACTGGCAACGGATTTATTTACGTCAATGGCCATGCGCTTGGACGCTGGTGGGAGATTGGGCCGCAGAAGGATTTCTATTTGCCCGAATGCTGGCTGAATTTCGGACCCGGATCGACGAATGTTGTGACGCTAAGCCTGCGACCGACGACCGGACCGGCGAGCGTTGGCGAGGCATCGGTTTCGCCGTATCGGGATTTCGCCGAGACGCGGTGAGGGAAACCCGAGTAAGGGAAATCCGAAACCAGAAATCCGAATGACGAATCAAGCCCGAATGCCCGAAACCCGAAACAAAAGCCGTTTCGGTCATTCTGGTTTCTGATTTGATTCGTCATTCTGTTTTCTGGTTTCGGATTTTTCCCTACGCCATCGACAACAATATCTCGCAACCCTTCTCGAGCTTTTCGTCGCTCGCCGCGTAGCTGATGCGAAAATGCGTGTCTCGCTCTGAAAAAACATTCCCCGGAATCATCAGCACATTCCGCTGGATCGCCTTGGCGACGAAATCGGCGCCCGATTGGCCGGCGGGCGCCTTGGGGAAAATGTAAAACGCCCCCTGGGGCCTGGCGATCTCGAATTTCCCGCTCAGGCGATCGTAAACCAGATCGCGCTTGCGACGATACGCATCGACCGCCTGCCGCATCGGCACGTCCAGCGCTTTCAGTGCCGCGTACTGAAGCGGGCTGGGGGCGCACACGAACGTGTATTGCTGAAGCTTGGTCATCTGCGAAATGATCGCCTCCGGACCGGCCGCGTATCCGACCCGCCAGCCCGTCATCGCATGACTCTTTGAAAATCCACGCAACACCAGCGTGCCATCATAAAGCCGGGCCGCGCTCGGCAATCCGCGCGGGGCGTCGTACAAAAATGGCTCGTAGATCTCATCGGAGACGATCAGCAGGTCGTGCTTCCTGGCCAGATCGACGGCCGCGCCAACCTCCGCCTCCGTCATCACGATGCCGGTGGGATTGCTGGGACTGTTGAGAATAAGGAGCTTGCTGCGCGGCGTGATCGCCTTCTCCACGCGAGGCGCGTGAAAGCGAAAATCGGGATAGCTGTCCACGATCACCGGCTTTCCACCGGCCAGCGTGAGCAGGTGCTTGTACATCACGAAATACGGATCGAGGAAAATGGCCTCGTCGCCTGGGTCGATGGTCGCCAGAATCGCCAACAACAGTCCCCCGCTGACGCCGCTGGTGATCAGCACCTCGCCAACGTCCCGGCCGAACTCGACCGACAAATCCTTCCGCAACCGCTCGCGCAGCGGAGCAATGCCTTGCGTCTGGGTATAACGATTGTGACCCGCGTGGATGGCGTCGATGGCGGCGGCCTTGGCGATTTCCGGCACGTCGAAATCGGGCAGGCCGATCGACAGGTTGATCGGATCGGACAATTTGGCCGCCAGATCAAAGACCTTGCGGATGCCGGAGGCGTCCACGGCCAATGCCCGCCGCGAGATGAAATCGCAATGAGACGGCATGGGGATTTGAGCCGTCGCGCCAGCGTGCAAGCGCGCTAGCGCGCCAGAGCGGCTATTTCTTCTTTCCAGCGGGAGCGGCGGCCTTGGCGGCCGGAGCGGCGGCCGGTGCGCCGGGTTTGGCGGCGGCGGGAGCACCCTTGACGCCAGCGACAGGAACTCCCTTGGCGCCAACGGCGGCAGCGCCCTTGGCGCCGGCGGCTGGAGCGGCTGCGCCCGCCGGAGCAGCGGCGCCCACCGCGGCAGCGCCCTCGGCGGTTTCGGCTGTCGGTTCCTTCTCCACCTTCGCCAACTCTTGCTTGCGATGCGCTACCTTCGGCAAGCCGAAGACGCTCTTGGATTCCGTCCAACGCTCTTCCTCGGCCAGCTTGGCAAGCCGTTCCGTTCGCGTCAGGACATTTCGATGACGAACCAAGGCATTGGCGCTCTTGAGACTACGATCCAGCGACATCCGTTCTCCCGGCAAAAAATTCAAACGCCGCCCGCGCCGCGTTTGGGGAGGATTATATCCCAATCTGCCGCGGCGCACAATATTTTGCGATCATGGGTGGCGGATCGGATTGCTGTCCAAACCATCGCGATTTCAACGGCTTCAGGCCGGAAAATGCTTTGGCGGAGCGCCCAAACGAGGTATCATTATGACCAGCGGCTCGCCATGGCGGGCGGAAGGTCAAATGGGAAATCGCGATGGAGGTGAGACGCGCCTGGGAAGTCACCGGCGAACCGGAAGGCCAGCGGCCATGATTACAGCGGAAGAACGAAAGCATCTTGAGGAATTGCGGTCGCAGATGACCTGCCTGAAGAAATTCGCCTGTCTTGATCCGGCCCTCACGGATCTGTGCAAGGGGCGGTATCACGGCGACATTGACGTCCTGGAATGTCTGGAACAGAGCAAGCCGCCCTGCAAATTCGTGCGTTTGTCCGGGCGCATGCTGGTGTGTGCTTGCCCGCTGCGAAAATACATCGCGCAACGCTTCAGCGATTGGGCGGAGGAGGACACGTGGTTGTTGGGGCCGGAACCAGACGCCGCCAAGCCGACCGATGCCTGAAGAACCCGACGTTATTTGCGGTTTTGGCAAAGATCAGGGGTGAAGAAGATTTTCAGAATAAACGTTCCTGGCCCCTGATCTCCGCGGGGCTTCGCCGCCGCAAGCGGCGCGGCAGCGTTGGGACGACTCGTTCAATAAACCCGGATTTCCCGGTTGGCCGCGGAGTCCACGTATAAAGAACCGACACGGCGGCAAT
>JBEKHH010000030.1:0-60029 GCA_050012375.1 Tepidisphaeraceae bacterium | reverse complement strand
GATGCTTGGGCGGATTGACCATCTACGCGGGCATTTGGAACTCTATCACCGAGTCGATCTGGCGTTGGACACCTATCCCTATCACGGAACGACGACAACCTGCGAAGCATTGTGGATGGGCGTGCCCGTGGTGAGCTTGGCCGGCCGAACGCATGTTTCCCGTGTCGGAGTGAGCCTGCTGAGCAACCTCGGCCTGCCGCAACTGGTTGCATTCAATCCCGAACAATATGTGCAGATCGCCACGGACCTTGCAAAGGACCTGCCGCGGCTGGCTGAACTGCGCCGCACCCTGCGTCCGCGGATGCAGGCGTCCCCGCTGATGGATGCACCGCGATTCGCCGCGGAAGTTGAAGCCGCGTACCGGCAGATGTGGCGCGATTGGTGCACGAGACAAAACGCGCATAATCCCCTCACGGCGGTCGATCCCGCGCTTCAGCGACCCATCCTATGAATGACACCCAAAAGCGATTACGCCCGAAAAAATACTTCATAAAATCCCCGGATTTCTCCAAAACACGTCCAAAACCTTCACCTCCTGGACCCTCTAATAGAGAGCGACGCTTTTTTACATCGCCGCTCGCCTGGGCGACCCAGCAGCCAAGGACCATCTATGTTCACCGACTCGATTTACAAGCCGCCCGCGAACCACTCATTCCCGAGGGATGTCCCACGACCCCCAATAAAAAATTGTGGGACTTCTGGGACATTCTGGTGCCCGGACGTGCCAATGGCCGACTTTGGCCGCGCAAAGCGAACTCCTTCGCCATTGTCTTTGGAATCACATTTTCTGCCGGCCGGCGATGGCATCGGCGAGGATGCTCTTGTTGGCGTATTCGATATTACTGCCGGCCGGCAGCCCGCGCGCCAGCCGCGTTACCTGCACCTGCCCAAACCGGGATGCGATGAGGTTCTGGATATACAGAGCGGTGCCATCGCCATCGACCGTGGGATTCGTGCCCATGATGACCTCGCGGACCTTCTGCCCCTCCAGCCGCTTGGCCAGCGCGTCGATCGTCAGGTCCTGTGGATGCGATTCCTCCAGCGGCGCGATTCGACCCAGCAGCACGTGGTAAACGCCGTTGTATAACCCCGTGGATTCCAGCGCCAGCAAATCCTTCGGCTGCTCGACGACGCAGACCACGGACTGATCCCGGGTCGGACTGGCACAGATGCCGCACGGGTCCTGCTCCGTGAGGTTATAGCAAATGGAGCAATGGCGAATGCGCGTCTTGACGTCGCGAATGGCATCCGCCAGCTTCATCGCTTCTTCGGGGCTTTGCTTGAGGAGATGAAAAGCGATCCGTTCGGCCGACCGCGTCCCGATCCCCGGAAGCCGCGCCAGTTCGTTCATCAACGTTTGAATGCTTTGGGTGTAGCTGGACATTGCCCGAGATTATATGCCGCCGGCCAGGTATCTCCGAACCGGCGAAAAGCGCCAAAGCCAATCGTGGGTCAATCCAACTATCCCGCGGCCTTGGCGCTCTGGCGGGTTTTCTCCAGCGTGATGCCCATCTCCCGGAACTTCTGGTATCGCCGTTCCACCGTCTTCTCGATCTTCGACCGCTTCAGGTCGCGCAGCGTCTTGGCGATGTACTGCTCGAGATTGTGCGCAGCCGTATGAGGATCGCGATGCGCGCCCCCCAGCGGTTCCGGAATGATTGCATCAATCACGCCCAACAGCTTGAGATGGCGGCTGGTCAGACGAAGACTGTCGGCCAACTGCGCGGCCCCGTCGTTCCCCTTGAATAAAATGGCGGAACAGGCCTCCGGGCTGATCACCGAATACCACGAGAATTCCATCATGGCCACGCGATCCCCCACGCCCAGCCCCAGCGCTCCGCCGCTGCCCCCTTCTCCCAGGACCACCGATACGATCTGCGTCTTCAGCCGGCTCATCTCCATGAGATTCCGTGCGATGCTCTCGGCCTGGCCGCGCTCCTCGGCCCCAATGCCCGGATACGCTCCCGGCGTATCGATCCAGGTCACCACGGGCAGGCCGAATTTCTCCGCCAGCTTCATGCACCGAAGGGCCTTGCGATATCCCTCGGGATGGGCCAATCCGAAAAAGCACTTGATCTTTTCCTTGGTATCCCGCCCCTTGTGATGTCCGATGAGCACGACCTTATGCCCCCCCAGCCGCGCCAGCCCGCAGATGATCGCCGGATCGTCCCCAAAATGCCTGTCCCCGTGCAGCTCCCGAAATTCAGGACAAATCATCTCGATGTAATCCCGCAACTGCGGCCGTTGCGGATGCCGCGACACCTGCACCGTCTCCCACGCGCTCAGATTCTCATACGTCTTTCGCAGCAGCGACGTGTAATTAACCCGAAGCTGCCGCAATTCCTTGGCATAGTCCACCTGTTTTTGGTGCTGCAGGGCTTCGAGTTCCTGGATCTGCCGCTCGATCACTGCCAGTGGCTTTTCGAATTCCAATACATGCCGGGCAGCGCCGACCGCCAACCCCTTTACAGCGTCGCCCTGTTGGCTTGGATCCGGATTTTCGCTTGAAAAGGTCGGTGCGTCGCTCATAGCGGTCATTATCAGGAACTGAACGTGGACAGATTAGACTGGGCCGTGCCGGATTTCAATGACCGGACCCGAACACGATGCGAACATAGAGTCGGATTGCTGGAATTTGACGGGTGCATCGAATAATGTTCGCTGGCGTTGGAGAGGTGGCAGAGTGGTTGAATGCGCCGGTTTCGAAAACCGGAAACATGCCACACCAAGCGACGTTCCCGCCGACACTTACAAACCCGCCGAAATTCACTTGTCACCTGACTTGTCACTAAACGTGACGAATCACCCCGAATTGGCGAATCTGATCCGAGCTTGGCCCGACCTGCCGGAAGCGCTGCGCGCCGGCATTCTGGCGATGGTCAAATCGGCGAAATGAATGAAAGGATACCACTATGACCACGGCTTTGAAGATTGAATCGAATCGCCAGAACGCACTGGCTTCCACCGGCCCACAGACCGTCGAAGGCAAAGCCATTGTTTCCTGCAATGCGATCCGCCACGGCCTGTTGAGTTGGAAGCCCACAATCCCCGGCTTGGAAAGTGTCGAAGATTGGGAGGCCCACCTCGAAAGAACTTTGGAATCAATTGCGCCGGTCGGTTACACGGAAACTTTGTTGGCAGAACGGGTGGCGCTGCTGCTATGGCGATTAGGGCGAGTTGCGCGCTACGAGCGGGAGACGGTTGCAATCGCTGCTGAAACGGCGGAGGCAGGATGGACCAGATACCGCGCTGGCGATGAATTCGTTGTCAATGCCCGGCGGCGGGAATCACCGCTGGTCGAAGTGAACTCCAAACTACAAGCCGCAAAGGAGGACATGGAATTGGGGCAGCGGTTGAAGGAACTTCCCGAAACAGAGCCAGTTGACCCTGACACGGCCGCGCGGCTGGTGAATGCGGCCGCAAATTTGGCACAGGTGGACCTCGATGAAGATGATTTGGAGTTTCCCGACTATCCTGACGGCGCGGCGCTCGATGAAGTGGACTGGACGGCGGGTCAGTTGATTAAGGCGATCAACGCTATTGCCGCTTACCGCGCCGGAAGTAAAGGCGATCTACTTGGGGCAGTCACCCACAAAGCGCACCGACGCCTGCAACAAGCGGAGCAAGAGAAGGCGGAATTGGAAGAGGAATTCTCGCGTTATCGCCGCAAGCAACTTATGCCCGACACCGTTACATTGGACCGGGTGAATCGGTACGAAACGACGCTGGAGCGGAGCCTTTACAAAGCCTTGCACGAGCTTGAGCGCCGACAGGCTGCCCGCGACGGCCAGGCCGTCCCGTTGCCGGTGGCGGTGGATGTGAACCTTACCGGCCCGGCCCAGGAATAGGGCTGGTGGGTTTGTTTGGCGAAATCCGAGAATGCCCGGTCCGGTTTTACATCTCTTTACGTCAACCCCGATGATTTAGGAAAATCCAACTGTTGCACAAAACTTATAGCCGCAAGCCATAGGTTGGCCGGCAAGTGGACAATTAGGTTTTGCTTCTAATCCGCAACGCGCAAGATGTCAGCCCTGCCTGAATAACGGCTCATGAACACATCCATGAGTTACGAGGTATGCTCCACTGTCACCGCGTCAGTGTGCGAATTGGCTTGCGTGGGCACACATTGGACCCGATTTGCTACAAGAATCTATTGGTTGAGACGTTAGCCATGTTTGGCGGTGAATGCCGCGATGTTTGTCTCGCCTGAGAGTAGGAACTGCCAGAAGTTAAGCTGTCGGAAGCGTAATGTCTGGTAAATGCTCAGCAGGACCAGATAGTCTCGGATACCTTTCTCGGAGAAGGCGGCAGTTCCCCCCATTCCCCTCCGACGGGTCACGAATCGCTTCACCGCGTTCTCGGCGTTGTTGTTGTTCCATGGCACACCATCATAATCCAGAAAAGTGAACAACTTATTCCGGTTCTTCAGAAAACGGTGCCGGTAGTACCTTGCCAACTCCGATTTGTAGGATGCCTCAGACACCCGATGGAAGAAGCCGTCCACGTCTTGCTTGTGTTTGCGTAGATGGGAGTTTTTCAGACCATATCGGTCGATTGTTTCAACGACGCTCTGCATCAGGGACGCGAACCTTGCAGCCACGTTCTTAAGCTCCTCATCGAACGGATTCTTGGCCAAATCGTCGTTGAGATCGCGGATCAGATGGACATGGCATTTCTGTTGCGGACAATCCAGGGTGTCATAAGCCGCATAGAAGTCCGAAACTAGCACGCCTCGGAATTCGGATAGCGCATCGCGGACAATATTCCCCTCCCGCGAGGGAGAGTAGAGGTACACCGCGACTTCCGGATTAGCGAAGACCCAAACGTAACCTTTGCCTTCGCGCCCCTTTACCCGAACCCAGGTTTCATCCGCATGGACCAGTTGGCCTCGCCTTAAATCTGCCAATAATGACTCATACGTCTCCCGGTATCGTTCAGAAGCCTGATCTCGAAGCCTCCCTACACCTCCGGATCGGATAGACACGCCAAACATATCACCCATAGAAGCAGCCGTGTCTCGGCTCACCTGCCGCATGGCGACAGACGCGTAGGCTGCCCATCCACAAAGAGCCCAACCATACTTGTGCCCACGAACCGCGACAAAATCGTCGGGAAGAAATGTATGGGTACATCGTCGGCACTGGGATAGCTTCGCCTTGTAGCGCGTCACCCATCGCTTCAACCCACCTCGTGTCGGTTTCAAATCGACCACAGACCTCTCGTTGAGCCCGCGGCTGTAGAGTTCTTCCGAACCGCACTGAGGGCAACGTATGGGGCTGGTAAACTCAACGACCCGATTGATCCGGCAAGTCGGATACAAGGCGCGCTTCCTACGGCGATTAGCTTGTTTTACTGCCGGGCTGGTCCGAAAGAGCACTCGATCCCGTTGGTAATCGAAATATGCACATTTTGTGATACGAGCGAACTCGGGCAGCACATATTCCGGATCACAGAACTTGTGGTGGCGTGGGGTCTTGATGTCCTTCACGTCGGCTGAGCTTGGGCAAGAGCCGCTGGGCGGGGTTTCACCAGTGAGGACACGAATTGCGCCCACAACTGTTTCAAGGGCCAAACAATCCTCATGGTTGTAAGTCAGGAGCAGTTGTTTGACATCCTTACTCCCGGTCGTCTCCCACTCGGTTCGCCACACCATCGACTGGAGACCGGATGCGTCCGGGGATGACCATCTGAAGCCCAGGAAACCTGCGATGCTTTTCAGGTCGTTCGCGTAGGTGGGGAAAAAGACACGGCCGTAAATCAGGGAGAGTACATTCACGCTCCGGGATTCGATTCTCTCGATCAAGGCCGGATCCCCACCATGAAGTTTTGCCATCCGCCGAAGAAAACGTGATTCGTAACTGCCGTAATGAAAGATCACAAAGTCTTCGCCGGCCTCCACGATTGCCCGCACGAATGCGGCCCATATTGCCGGTTCGCCGGTCGCCCGGTCCGCCCAGAAGCTATTCATCTGCCGGCTCGAGTCCGATTGGACGATAAGAAGTCCGATCAAATAGTATCGGTCTGGGTCGGGTAATGCTTCGACATCCAGATAGATTCTGACTTTTCCATCGAGGATTGGCTTCCTCTGTGCGATGTAGACTTTTTTCTCCCGGATAGCCAGTGCTTGAAGGGAGGCGTCATGCTTTCGAAACGATTTCTCTGCGACGTGCCTCATCCGCGCGGGGCGGAACGTGTGAGAGTATTGCGTGACGGTGAATATCCCGCGTTGGTTCAGGCCCGCGATCTCTTTAGCGTTCAGCCCGCGCAATAGACTCAGGTCGTCCTTATCGACGGCCACAGCCCGGCACGACCGGCGAAATTCGCACTCTGAACAGTGCCGATTGAGAACCAGCGGCGGTGGCGTCACTGATTGCTGGATGGTCTGAATCTGGCCGACCGCACTACGAACCGTTGCAACGAGCGTTGGAAGCGCAACCCTTGATGCTTTGAAATTGGGACCGTGGATTATTCTCCCGCTCTCCGGCTGCGCACCCTGAACCTGGCTGATGACTGCGGCTGCAAACGCTAGCCGTAGCCGGTCGTCTGTTGTCACGCGTTCATGCGGGATGAACAGGATAGGGCTGTACACCCGAGGCATAGCGACGTCGATCTTGCTGGTGCGATAAAGGGCATCAAGACGACAGGAGGTTTCACCGCTTTTCACTGAGACGTTCAGGATTAACTCTTTTCCACTTTGGATGGTGTCAGACAAGGAGAGTAGATTCTCGGCAACTGCGGACTTACCCCGAGTTCGAAGCAACTCCCGTCCGGCCGTCTTTCGGTACTCGGCATCAATCCTTATCAGCAATCGCTCATATTCTGACACTTCCCCAACGGCGTCATGGAGCTTCAGATAAGCTTTGTACTTGCACTTCAAATAAGCACGGAACGTCTCTTCAGTGATAATTGCCGGGGGAGGCATGGAATTCTTCTGCCAACTCTCTGCTTCGGTGGAGCGCCTGGTGAATTCAGCAATAGTTGTAATGCAAAAAGTGAAGGGTGACCATGTCGAAGTGATTCGGAGATTTCTCGCGGAAGGCATCTGCAAATCGATTGAAGCGCCGAACCAACGGACGGCACATGTCGCGGACCAAAGAAAACAATGCGGGCACTTCCGTCTTTAGAATTATGCAAATTTATCCATGTCCGTTTCGGCAGATTGAAGAAATTTCAAGAAACTGACCCCCTTGCGACGCAATGTGGCATAGATGCTCAAAAACAGCAGGTAGTCGCCGATGCCATTTTCGGTAAATGTCGATCCCATAACGCGCCGTCGGGATGCAAACACTTTGATCGCGTTCTCGGCTGCGTTGTTGTTCCATGACACTCCATCGTGCGACAAAAACGTGAACAACCTGGTCCCCGATTTTGCCAAACGACGTTGATAACCGGCGGCAATCTTCGACTGATATGTTCTACCCGCGAGTTGTTTGAGAAATCTGTCCGCCGGCGGCCCGTGCTTGGCAAGGTATCGCCGTTTTAAGCCGAATCTATCGATGGTGCCGATGATCGGCGTGAATAGAGCCGTGAACCCCTTGGCTAAGTCGGCCAATTCCGCATCTTGAGGTGCGCGCATCAGGTCATCATTCAAATCACGAATGAAATGGACCACGCATTTTTGCTGCGCGCATGAAGGCGAATCGTAAACACCGTAAAAGTCAGAAACGAGAACGCCGTCGAATCCACGAAGGACCCCGTCCAAGACGGTTCCGTCCCTGCTGAGGCTCCAGAGATACAGCACCTCGTGAAGATTTGTAAACGCCCAAACATACGCTGGTTTTCTCCGCAGGCTCACTCTGGTCTCATCCACGTACAAAACGTGGCTGGCGCGCAGTTTCGCGAGCAATTGTTCCTGGGTCTTGGCGTATTTTCTGGCGAACCGATGCTTAATCGTATTCAGAATCTGAGTTACAAATGAATAACCGAAAATGTCATTGATACCGGCAGTTACGTCCCTGAATGATTGTTTGAGTACGATGTGGGCGTGAATCGCCCAACTGGCCAGGCCGTGCCCAACCTTCACTCGGCTCGACGGATATTGGCTGGCGGTCGTACTGCTCCCGCAGAATTGGCAGACGTAGCGGTTGGACTCATGGCAGACCACCCAGCGACGAATCCCCGACCCCGTAAATCGCAGATCATAGTAAATTCGTCTGTAGACGGTCTTCGTGTCTCGACGATAGTTTGGACCCATTCGGCAACGGGGGCATTTGCGTCGTGGTGAGCGACGACATTCGATAAGCTTGTTAATCTTGAGCGTGCGCCGCCGCACTTTGTTTCGGCGCAGACTCTTGCGCACCGCCTTATCCGTGCGGAAGAAAACCTT
This sequence comes from Tepidisphaeraceae bacterium, assembly GCA_050012375.1. Classification (GTDB taxonomy): domain Bacteria; phylum Planctomycetota; class Phycisphaerae; order Tepidisphaerales; family Tepidisphaeraceae; genus PALSA-1353. Next base: position 51,703 of record JBEKHH010000030.1, on the reverse strand, counting down.
GGTCATCTGATATTTGAAGTACGCGCACTTAATGATTTGGTCGATTTCCGGGATTGCGGCATTGACCGGGCCGAATCTTCGATCACGGTCGGCCGGCAAGTCTTGAGCGTGGACGATCTCTAGGGCATCACCTGCCGCGCCACGAGCGATTGTTTCCAACTTGTCTGTCACGAGTTTCAGGGCAAGACAATCCTCGCGGTTGTACTGGACAAGGGATTCTTTGAACGCTGGGTTGCCAGTCCGTTCCCACTCGCGCCGCCACACCATGCTTCGAATACCGGATGCCGACGGATCAGACCATTTCGCTCCGAGAACTGCCCCAATCGCCTTCAGGCTGCGCGAATATGCCGGGAAATAGACGTTGCCTGTAATTGCGGTCAGTACGTCAACCGTGTCAGATTTAAGTCGCTGCGCCAGCGATTCGAGCTTGGATAAGTCGCCATATCGCTGCGCCATGTCATCCAAAAACCTGCGGTCGTAAGAGCCGTAGTGATAGATTTTGAACTTCCCCATGCCGCTCAAGAGCATCAGCAAGTCGCGCCAGATCGTGCGTTCCCCCTCTGAATCATTGGCCCAGAATGAATGGGTGGTGGTCTGGCCATTCTCCACTACAGCGACGCCGACGAGATAATAGAAATCCCTGTCGGGTATGCCCTCGACATCAAGAAACACCTTTGGCTGACCGGCTGGCAGCGCGGGATCGCGGACCACGTATATTTTGCCTTCCCGTATCGACAGGGCTTGCAGGGCGGACAAGTGCCGCACCGCCTTCACATTCCGCTTGCCGATTACGCTCTTAGTTCTAAACGTGTAAGAGAGTTGCTGTACGGTGAAAACGCCGCGCTCTCGATAATTTTCGATTTCGCCAACAGGCAAACTGCGAAGCAGGCTAATGTCGTCTTTTTCGCGCGCGTCGGCGTTGCACCGATCCCTGAATTCGCAGACCGTGCAATGGTCGTTGAGCGTCAGCGCTGGCGGCTTCCCCTCGATTTGTCTTGCAAGCTCGCTCACTACCCGGCGAGCGTCTGTGATTATCGCCGTCACTCCCGCCGGGGTCTTGAAATTGACCTTCGACGCCTTTCCGCTGCGGCCGTGAATGATTATTCCAAAGGCTGGCATGTCACCAAGTACGTCAAACAGGCCCAGGGCGTGAAACGCGATGCGCAATTTGTCCCACCGACTTATCTTTTCTCGCTGAAAGAACAGCATGGGCGCGTATGCCGGTCTTCCAAGGCGGCCATCATCCGCAATCTTTTTCAGCACGACGGAATCAACCGAGAACTGGTCGTTGGCGAGGGCAACGTCCAACATCAGCTCCGACCCTTCAGTTTGCGCATCCACAATCGAAGCTGGATTATTGACAACCTGACTGGCGCTAGACTGCTGCTGCAACCTTAAAATCGCTTCTTGGCGGTACTTTCGGTCCAGGTCTTCAAGCAATTGTCCGTATTCTGCCGTGACGCCCTTGTGGCCCGTCGCCAAGAGATGGAACTTGAATTTACATCGAATGAAGGCGTCGAATAGTTGATTTGTGATCTTCATGGCGAAGCAGACTAACGCGGCGAACACTCGTCTGCGCCGATTTCATTCAGCCTTGCATAACTCCAAAATCAACCTTGAGAGATAATGGCAAAAGCCTTGACGAGCGCCCGGCTTCGGCGACGATCCGACTATAATTGTCGGCCGTCAGCATGAACCAACCATACCCGATCATCAACCTTCCGCCTGCTGCCCGCAGTCGCGTCGAGCAGATGGGCACGAAGGAAAAGTTTTGGTTCAAAGATGCAACCGAAATCTGGTGGCTGTTCAAATACAACCGGCGAGGCCACGGCGACGATTGGTCGGAAAAGATCGCCTGCGAAATCGCCGGGAAACTTGACCTGCCCCATGCCCATGTTGAACTGGCGATGTTTGAGGAAAGTCGCGGTGTCCTGTCGCGCGATTTCACGGAGCGCGGAAGATTCCCGCTGATTCACGGCAATGAGTTACTGGCCAACATCGTCAATCCGCTTTATCCAAAGCACCAAAACTACAAAGTCACCGAGCACACCGTCCAGAGCGTGCGGCGTATTCTCGACGAAGCATGGATTACGCGCCGTGTGCTTGCGGAAACGTCAGTTGCGCTGGCCAACTATTACGCCGACATTGAGGGCGTTGCCAGCGCCAGCGATTTGTTTGCCGGGTATTTGATGCTTGATGCCTTGATCGGAAACACCGACCGCCACCACGAAAATTGGGCGATCATCCGAGCCGGGCGTCAACTTTGCCTCGCGCCGACGTTCGACCACGCCTCATGCCTTGGCTTCAATCTTTCCGACGCCGAACGGACTGACCGAATGACGCCGGGCAGGAACCGCTCGGTTGAAACCTTCGCCGACAAGGCGCTGTCAAAGCTGTATCTTGCGGGGGCGGACAGGCCCCTGACCCCATTGGCGGCGTTCGCAGAGACGACGAAAGACCGGCCAGCGGCCCGGCGGGCGTGGATTGATCGCTTGCGACGTATAGCCGATAATGACTTGTGGGCTATAATCGACCGTGTTCCGACCGAGCTTATGTCGAAACCGGCCCGCGATTTTGCGGTTGCCCTTTTGAGGGTAAATCGAGATAGAATTCTAGGTCTGGAGCAATGATGCAGACGGCTCAACAACAACTTCAAGCCCTGTATGTCACTTGGCAGGAACCGAACAGCCGGGAGTATTTCCCCGTCGGGCGTCTGGTCAGCGGTCTAAGGCCAGACCAGCCCAACTACGAATTCTGCTATCTGCGCGGCGTTGCCAAGGCGCAAGTAGCGGGCTTTCAGCCGTTCCCGTCGTTCGATGATTTGAATCGCGTGTACCGCGCGGACGATCTGTTTCCAATGTTCGAGAATCGCGTGATGTCGTCTGGCCGGGCCGATTATCAGCAGTACGTCTCGAACCTGGCGCTGGACCCTGACAACGACAACGCAATGACGATCCTCACCCGCAGTGGTGGCGGCCGTACCACGGATTCGGTGGAAATGTTTGAAGTGCCCCGGCTCAACACCGAAGGGAATCCGTATCGTGCCCATTTCCTGGCGCATGGCCTTGGGTATCTCCATCCGTCATCCCTACAGCGAATTTCGCAACTGCAACCGGGGGATCGCCTCAAGCTAATGTGCGATTGCCAAAATGACGCCGATCACTCAGCGCTGGCGCTTCGCTCGGTGGATCGAGTCATCGTCGGATACATGCCGCGATATCTCATAGGGGATGCTTTCGACTTGTTAAACGGCTGTGAAACCGTCCATTGTTATGTCGCGCAGGTGAACCCCCCGAGCGCGCCATTGCAACAGCGCTTGCTCTGTCGGCTTGAAGCGTGCTGGCCAAGCAATTTCCAGCCCTTCGCCAGCGATACCTATCAGCCGATCCCTGCCGATGCAACGGACCTGAGCCATTGGTCCCAATGGCCCCAAGCCTGAATTAAGTTACGCGCCGCCTTTGCTGGCGGGTGAGCGCAACCGTCCATCACTACCAGTGAGAAAGGCCCCATTTTTTTCGAGAATCTTTATTTCGTCCGCAAGGCGGTCGCGAATGCGCGATCCGGTGCGATGAAATCCCAACTTTCTTGCGGCCGCCTGGATCAAATCTTCAATTGGCATTGCCCCATATAACTGAATCGCATCGGTCAACACATTTTGCATCAAGCGTCTCGGTACATCGTCGATCGCATCAAACTGTGGGCCGATCGGACCATTACCTGTCGGCCGGTTTGCGGCTTGGACGGGAGTGACCGTCTCAACTTCCTTGGCAGGAAGCGAACCCACTTCGGTGACCGCCAACGCTCGTTGATATGCATCGAGCACCTTCTGTATTTGCCGGCGTGAATCTCGAATCCAATCGGTTGACCAAATTCGACAGATTTTCCACCCAAGGTTCTCCAGCACCTCTTGCCTTAAGCGATCTCGATCACGCGCTGTTGCAGAACGGTGGTATGCGGCCCCGTCGCATTCTATGCCCAGCACGTATTTCCCCGAATGATCGGGATGAATCAGCGCAAGATCAATTCTAAACCCCGAACAACCAATCTGGCGTCGAACATCAAGGCCCTGTTCGGTGAGCGCCCGCGCGACTTCGGCCTCAAAATCTGAATCGAAGTCGTGCGCACTGTCTTCAGTTTCGGTTGCTGCCAAAGCCACTCTTCCGCGTTCGGCAAAATCCAGATAAGCGCGAAGAAGCGCTGCGCCACGGGCCTGAGTGCGGCTCAGGTCAATGTCCGCTGCCTGTATTGATGTGAAGACGGTAAGTGACTGCCTTGCGCGGGTGATGGCGACATTCAAACGCCGCTCGCCTCCTTGGCGATTCAAAGGCCCAAAATTGTGACTTAAGATACCGGTATCATTTTTGGCGTATCCGACGCCCAAGAAAATCACGTCTCGCTCGTCTCCCTGGACGTTTTCCAAATTCTTCACAAAAAAAGGTTCTGGTTTTTCGGTGGAGAAAAATTGTTCAAGGTGTAGGGATGCACGACGATGCTTGTCAATCAATTCGATAACTAGCATCTGCTGAGGCTGGTTCATTGTGATAACGCCGAGCGACTTATCCGGCTGCTCGGAAGCGTGGCGAATCACAGCGTCGGCAATTCGCTCGGCCTCGACTTGATTAACTCCGCCGGCACCGGCTCCAGCCCAGCGTCCGTTTTCGATCAGACAAAAAGCAACTCCGCTCGATCCATCCACATCCTGAACACTAGGAAAGGTTACAAGCTCGCTTCCATAAAAATGCCGATTCGAGAATGCGATGAGCGATTCTCGCCGGCTTCGGTAATGCCATTTGAGCCGTTGTCGCGGCATTCCCAATGTTCTACACATGTCAAGGATGCTCTCGTAATCGCTGCTGGCATTTTCCAATTCGTCATCGTCCTCATCCTCGCTGCCAAGGCGCTCAAAGAAATTGGTCGGTGGCAACTGCTTTTGGTCGCCCGCTACCACAAGTTGCGAACCGCGATAAATCGCACAGATTGCGTCGTGCGGCCGAACCTGCGAGGCTTCGTCGAAAATCACCACGTCGAAGCGGATATCGCTATTGTCAAGATATGTGCTAACAGCCAACGGCGACATCATTATACAAGGCTTGAGCTTTTGAAGTAGTGACGGCATCGAAGAAAACAAGCGGCGGATGGGTAAATGACGCCTTCGCTTGTTGACCTCACGAAGCAAAATGCCAACTTCAGAATTTCCCGGCGCATTGTCATCGTTGCCGGATAGACGCGGAGCGTTACTCAGAACCTTTGATCGCACCTGAGCAAATCCGTTTTTTACCCAAAAGCGATCTACATCCTGAAAACGACTCAAAGTCTGGTCATGCTGGGCCGGATCGAAATCGTTCAGTGCCGGCTCGGAGCGATATGATTCCGCAAGCCAGAGTCGATAAAATCGCTGGCGCAGCACTGCGATAGCTTCATCGACGTTAACGCTTCCATCGAGAATTTCGTCGTGGAGGAGTTCCATCCCCAGGTGGCGTAACTTTTCGCGGGTATTTATATAGTTGACCCATTCACTCACACGATCCGCATCGCGCGCTCGGTCGTTGAGCCATTCAATTAGCTCCGAAATTGGAACATGGCTCAAGGTAACGCCAACTGAAACCTCAATGTCCTGAGGAAATAACGAATCAACAAATGCGGAACTGTTTCGCAGAACGGAATCATGCGCCAAATTGGTTTTCTCGACAGCGGCCGACAATGCGGTCCTCACGGCGTGCTCAGAAATGGCTCGAACAAAATGGGCGGGTGGCGTGCCGTTGTGCTGCTTGAGAAAAGCGATTGCCGAAGTCGCAAGATCGGCGCGATCCTTCCAATCACCCAGGGAGCGCATTTTCAATTCGGGCAGCTTCTCTCCGAGCGCCGCAGTGATAGCCTTTGCCCGATCCGAGAGGTGCTGTAACTCTGTAAGAACCTCAAAATCCTTCGGCAGAGCGTCAATCGCGACATCCCGCTCGACTTCGATCAAGGGGAATATAGCCTTCAACAAAGCGATATGCTCCAGGCACGCCATTGCCAGATCGGTGGCTCGGAACTTTAATGTTGCGGGAGGCAGCTCAATGCAACTTTCGGTTTCGAATGCTTCGCGGAATGTGATGTCGTGAGCGGCCTTGTTCACGGCGCTCGACAAATCTCGGAAATGCTCTCGAATGCGTTGGGCTTGCAAAGCAAGCTGCGCTCGCGGCGCAGAATCGACTGCGGTTGCGATTGTCTTTGCAGATTCGTTGTTTTGCAGATCGGTTGGTAGTAGGTCTATTACATCTAAGCGAGCGAGGACCGAATCCCAATCGAAATTAAGTTGCCCATCCCAAGCGAGTGTGTCTCTGTCAGGAACCGTCTTGGCTTCAAGTTGCTTTGCATACTGGTGATACCTGTTCAGTTGGAACGCATCATCGAGTAATTGCCGTGATTTCTGCGGCGACTGCCCTGTGTAAAGTAAGCCGAAGTTTTGCTTTGCACGACGCCACGAATTTCCGAATCGAGCAAACCAACCACGATGATGGAGGATCGTTTCGATTTGCTCGACGGCAATCGGCTCAAACGCAGTCGCAAGAAACGTTGACTCCAAAGACCGGCGTGTGGCTCCGGCCATTGCCGCAATCTGCTTTGCATCGGCGACAATCGGTCGCAATCGCTTCCGATCCGTTGCATCGAACCATTGAGGTTTAGCCAGGCTAAGGCCCGTTAAATGAAGTGCGTTGGCGGCTAATTCGTCGGCTTCGCGGCTTGTCGGTGCATATGTGGCAGAAAGCGCAAGCGACTGGCGCAATTTGTGGGCGGCTCCGTCAAGTTTGTCCGCCAGCTCTGCGATCATCTTGAGTTGGGCGCAGATGCCCTCTACGTAAACCGCCTGCTGGCGTAATGTCGCGGGCAGCGCGGACATCCAGGTCTTCAACTTAGTAAAGCTGGCCGAAACCGCTTTCGCGTTTTCCATGTCAATCTTGATCGTTGCATCGCCCACATATGCCATCGAGGACGACCATAAAATTCGGTAGTCCTGCGCAAGCTCATGCAGGGCGATGTATTTTTCGGCGGTTTGCATTAGGCCGGCTTCAACCCAAGATTGTGGGATTGGTGGCTGAGTTAGCACAGCGGCGGCAGTGTCCAGCGCGACGGCCAAATCTTTCAAAGTCGCCCTTGCGGAAAGAAATCCCAAACCTTCCAGTGGGCGAGACGCTTCGAGACGTTTACCAAGCCCCGCAGCGGCGCGGCTGAAATGAAACCGAATATCATCCGGCAGCGTCAGGCTGTAAAACTCGGCGCGGCAGCCGCGCCATGGGTGGATTCCGCGAGCTACGATAATTGCTTTGCAGTTTGCTAATTGAGCTACACCCTCTTCCATTTCCTGTAAGCGGGCAGCGTCGATTGCGTGAATATCCGCAATCGACAGTCGAGTTTGCAGCGAAGTGCGAATCTTCGCCAATCGACCATGAATCGAGTAGGCCGTCTGATTCAGGGCTGAGCGCTTCGCGTGTAGCGCACGGACGTATTCATTGAGCTTCTGGCGGGTTCTGCGCAACTCTGCCATCTTGTGATCCTGCGGAGGATAGACCTCTGCTTCACGGTTCAGGCAGCGGCCCAATTCCTCGACAACGGCGCGCTTGTTGGCCTTGTGACTATGGCATTCCAGGCAGAAATCACCGAGCTTGCTTTGATCCAGTCGCCGCTTAACAACTTCAAGTGCCGCCGCTTTTTCGCTCACAAACAACACGGTTTTGTTGTTCGCGATGGATCTGGCAATGATGTTCGTAATGGTTTGACTTTTTCCGGTCCCTGGCGGCCCATCCAAAATCAAATGATGGCCACGCTGAATCATTTCGATGGCAGCCAACTGACTGCTGTCACAATCAAGGATCAGATAACTGGTTTCTGGGGGAACCGTTTGATCGAGATCGGAATTCAGCACGTCGGACATATCCGTGGTGGGCATTTGCGATGAGTCGCCGGCAATGCCGCGACACAACGGATGACCGGTAATGCGGTCTGCGTTTTTTCCCAAGTCTTGCCACATCGAGATTTTCTGGAAGGCAAAGGTGCCAAGACCCACCTTACGCTGTACCTGCCACCGGTCATGGCCGGCAATTACGCTTTCAATCTGCGACAACAGGGATTCCAGGGCAGCACTAGATTCCGAAAGCTCATCTTCGCTGATTTGCGGAAGCGTAAGCCGGAAATCGGCTCGCAATATCTCGGCCAACGGGTGATTGGAGGCCACATCATCGTCCAAGGGCGCTAGTTCCCAAGTCGAGTCGGCGCTTTTCCTCCGAAGGGAAACCGGCAAGAGTACGAGCGGCGACAGGATGGGAACGTCACTGTCCGCTGACTCGAACCATTGAAGAAATCCGAAGGCCAAAAACAGGCTATTGACACCTTGTTCGGACAGTGACGTAGAGGCCACGAGCGCCAATCGCTTAAGACGGCCATCTAATGGTTTATCCGGTAAATTGGTGAGGAGCGTTTCGTTGTTCAGTTCTGGTGATTGCTTGATAGCCGCAAGTTGAGTTGCACTCAGAACGCGCGGGTCACTTGGGCGCTCTTCCAAGCCCTCTTCGCCCATGGTTTTCACCTGTTCGTCAATGTCTATCCACTGTGACGGCCATGGGAACTCAGCAGGTTTGCTTTCTACGGCGAATTGTTCCCAAAGTTTATAGAAATCAGGATGCTCGATGCCGAGAACGCCTCCGCGCCCAAATTTGCTATTGACTAGCCGACTTCGTTTCGACGTATCAAGCAGCAGCCGACGCCATTCCTCTAGCCGCGCGCTCAGATCAATTCGATTTGCCTCTTTGCCAGAAATGTCCCCTGGTGCCGCCATAGGGGATTTGATCTTACGGGATTTGGGCGGCGATCTCGATACCCCCCGATGATTTAGGAAAATCCGCGCCCTACACTTATTGCATGGGCGGCTACGGTAGCGGACGCCATTGGTATTCGGCGAAAACGACGGTCGAGGACTGCCGCAGCATCGACGCTACGCGCTGGCAGCGGGAAGGGTTTCTCCGGCCTTCATTTTCCTCATACGGCGGGCGCTGGATTTGGTCGGACCCCGTTACGAAGGAAGAGCGCGCCAGCATCGGGTATCAATCCGATTGCGACGAAACTTTCGGCTCGATTCGCCTGAATTACACCATCACCCGCCAAGAAGAGAAAATCCCGCTTGATTATCCGATCCGCCTGACGACCACGAAAACGCCGTGGGGAAAACTGCGGTGGTGGTTTATCTGCCCGCTGGTGATGAATGGCCGCGCGTGCGGCCGGCGTGTGCGGAAACTCTATCTGCCCGGCGGCGGGCGGTATTTCGGCTGCCGGCATTGTTACGACCTCACGTACACCAGTTGCCAAGAATCGCATAAATATGACGCTTGCCTTGCCGTCGTCGGCGCGCCATTGGGACTGTCGGCGAGAGAAGTTGGAAAGCTATTGAAGCAGGCGAAATGGTAATAAAATGATCGAATCGGGAGCGGCGTGCTGATCCCACGCCGACGGTCCTGGCGGTGTTGGTGCTGGCGTCACCTGTCGGCCGCACCGCCCGGACCCCGCCCGGCCAAGGACAGGTGACAAATGTCTGAACACATTTCTGATCGTGAAGTACGCGAAATACTTAAACGATGGGAGTCTTTGCGGCCCACCGTAACGCACGAATATTCATCCGGCATCGTCGGCACCAATAGAAGCGCGGATGAACTCGACCTATTCAAGCGTCTGTCCACTGTTCTTTCGGTTGCTGCGCAAGAGCGCGGCATTGATGCCGTTGGAATTGATGCACTGGCGGTCGAGCCTACGACAACAAATCCGCGTACCTTGGCCGGAGCCGAGCTGGCAATCGGCAAACTGAAAATTATGACGATCCAGACGTCAGCAATTCCGGCGGGGACGTATCAGACCTATCGGAGTATGTTGGAGCATCCGGCAATTCGCCAAGCACGGGCAAAATTGGTTGCGCGAATCAAATCGGCTGATCTTCAATCTGAAATGGCGGAAGGTGCCACGGCCGAATTGCAACGGCACGCCGAAAAGCTGATCGAACGGCTACGAATATCATTTCTCAACGATGCCGCAACGATGCTCGACTACGGGTGGGTAGGTTTTGAGGTGATCTTTGAAACCAAGAATCCCTCTCTTGGAAATGTCTATCTTCAGGTGGAGCGGCTGAAGTGGCTTTTGCCGGATATTACCACGATCCTGTTGGACAAGAATGGTATTTTCGCCGGCTTGAGAAATGGCGCTGCCGAAAACGAGCAGGTTGATGTGGGGTGCTCAAACGCACTTTGCATGGCGCTTCGCGCGCCTGGCGATGGGAGGGAAGTGAGCTATGGTCGCTCGCAGCTTGAGAACGTGCGGCATCTTTGGGGACGCTGGAAATCCGGGGCGGATACCGACAACATCGACCAGCGACTACACGACGGATATTTCGGCAGCACTGATCCAAACGCCGGGCTTGAGCAAACCGCGAGGGATGTGCTTGATGCTTGTGAAATTGCAATCAATGAGTTGTTGGACCGCATATTGATTTGGCATGTCGGGGATATCGGTCGTGGCAAGGTTCGATTAAAAGCTATTTTGGACCCTGCGGCACGGCAGCCGGCTTCCAACCGCATCAAAACAAGTGCGGTTGAGCCACAGGCTGTCGAACCAGTGCGCACGACGTTCTATCTAGAAGACATCACTGCCGAACAATTGACAGAGGTAGCCGACGCGGCGGTGACGCTGGTGCAAGGCATCCGGCGGCACTTGGCCAGACCCGGAGAATGCTCAGGACCGGGCAAAGTCGAGTTAACTGACGGCGCGCAACGATTGGAACGGGCACTGAACCCCGACAAGCTGAAATTCGATGATCCCCAACGAATCTCCATCATGCCCCGCAATTGGCCTGCGGCCGTGTGGTCCGATTTGCGCGACATTCGTCATCACTTCGACAAGGTGATTACCGTGTGTGACTGGCAAGATTTGTGCGACGGTCCGAATCCTTTGAGGCGATGGGAACCGATACCGCTTAATGGCTTTGTCTCGTGGCCGGAAAACGAAGTTGATAACGCGGACTTGCAGAAGATCGAAGAGGCATCGCAACGACTCAAGAACTTTGCAGTGGCCTCTGTTTGCGACGATCGCGCCGAAGCTATTGGCGTGGCCGTTTCAGGATCAGACGCGGAAATGCCTAATTCAGTCGTCGGCAATCTCCGCGAACCTCCGCCACAAGCCTTTGCTGCCTATCGCGCTTACCGGATATTGGGACAAAAACAGGCTGACGTGGCAGCAGAACTGAATGTCAACCAAGGACAAGTATCTCGCTGGGTGACACAGGTTGCGGCTTGGATTAAGGCGGGCAATGTGTTGCCGAATCTTGACGTGCAGGGTCTTAAAACGAAACCTATAAGCGTTGATCCTGCCGTGATTGACATGGGCGAGCGGCAGGATGGACACGCAAAGCACCAACGCGGCAGAACGGACGATTGATCGCAGTTTCATTCGTCGATCATTTTGGCCGCCGCGCGCGCCGCTGCAATTGGCAAGAACAAATGAAGCGGCTGGTCGAGCATCTCGACAAAACCATATTTCAAATAGAAGCTCCGGGCGCGATCATGCAAGGCAATGACATCGACGGCGTAGACACCGACACTGCTTGAAGCCGTGGCCGCTTTGCGCAGCGCTTCCACCAACAGAGTTTCACCCAATCCCTTGCCTTGAAATTTCACGTCTACCGCCAGACGACCAATATGTACCGTCGGAATTGGATACTTCGGCAACCGCTTCTTGGCGTGATCGGGGATTACGTCGAATCGCACCGATCCGGTGGACATCGTGAAATATCCGGCGATTGGGGCTTGGTCAGTTTCGGTGGCGATGAATGTACGACCAAGCCCCGCCTTGTCGTTGCCGAGCGCGTATCGCTGTAGAAAAGAGTTGAGGCTTACCTCGCCACAATCGAATCCGCTGACATCAAACGCCGAAGTGAGCCTTTGGATGGACCAGGGCACCTATACTCCCGTCGCGCGAAAGGATGTTCAGGCGACGCGGTGGCGTTGCCGCTTGGCAGCCGCCCGCAAGGCCGCATTGGGCGCGGCGTCGGCGTCCAACATCGCCAAAAAACGGTCCCTGTCCCGATTGGAAAGCTGGACGTGCTCATACCGTGATTGATCCGCTAGAACTTTCCTGGCCGCTTCGGTCAAGACTTCGGTAGCGAAATCCGTGAGCGACCGATTCTGCGCAACTGCCGCGCGCTCGATCTCCGATTTCCTTGCCGACGGCAAGCGAAACTCGATACGGGCATCACTGTGTGGAATAGTAGCCATAACGTTCTCCAGTCACATCATCATACCTATTGTACGGCAGATTGCCACACAAAGTTTAGCGATATGCGCCGGATTTCTCACAAATACTGTGGATATTCATGGTTATGCGCTTTATGCGCGCATCCGGCCCAGGATGGAAGGGAGGGTTAAATCGTCGGTTTCGGCGATTTTCCTCCCCGATCCAGACTGGAGGCCAAATGGCAACAGAATATCTGACCGCGATAGAGCTGGCCAAGCTGCTTCGACTGTCGGCGGAGACGGTACGGCAGATGGCCAGAGCCGGCAAAATCCCGTCCATCCGAATATCGCCAAAAGTCATTCGATCCGCAAGCGGTGGCAGACGCGATTCAAAAACGCTCCGGTCAAAGGCAGGTTGCCCGTGACTGACGTGGAATCTCTTACCGTCGATGCTACCGGCGCGGCAAAGCTGTTGGGAATCTCCGAATCGCATTTCTACGCATTGAAGCGCACGGCCCGATTGGGACCGGCTCCAGTTCACCTTGGGCGTTGCTGCCGGTATCGCGTGGCCGAGCTGGAGGAATGGGTGAATGCCGGCTGCCCGGCCCGCGCGCGATGGCAAGCGATGCAAGGGGACCGGCAATGAATAAGACGAAATGGCCTACTGCGACGCGCGAAAATCCCTGCCCGAAATGTGGCAAGGTCAATCGGTGCCGGATCGCGCCCGATGGCCGGGCCGGCATCTGCTGGCGGAGCGGATCATCCGAGATTTGGCGAGATGGCCACGCGGGCGCAAACGGCAACGGTCAACGCCTTCGCGTCGATCCGCCGCGAACGCGGCCCAGGCCAACATACATCAGTGCGGATACAGCAATTGAGGCCGCTGGGAAATCCGTCAGAGGTGGCAAGCTGGTTGCAGTATGGAAGTATCCCGGTGACGTGGCGCGCATCGCACGATTCGATTTCAATGACGGCAGCAAGGAATTTCGGCCCGTCCACCGGCTCAACAATGGCGCGTGGGCCATCGGCGATCCGCCGGGCTTGTGGCCGTTGTATCGTGGTAACGAATTGCCGACCGCTGGGCAGGTGTACGTGTGCGAGGGCGAAAAGACAGCGGATTGCGCTCGGTCTGTTGGCTTGGCCGCCGTCACCAGCGCGCACGGGTCTAATGCTGCGGACAAGAGCGACTGGACTCCGCTGGCCGGACGTGACGTGGTGATTGTGCCGGACAATGACTCCGCTGGCGAACATTATGCGCGGGATGTGACAGCCATCCTCTTGCGGCTGAATCCGCCTGCGCGCATCAAAGTGGCCCGCCTGCCGGACCTCCCGCCGGGCGGCGACATCGTGGAATTCGACGCCGAAATCGGCGGCGAAGCTGGCGCGACCAAGGCCGCAGTCGAGGAGTTGGTCGCCAAGACGCCATTCATGGATGCCACCGATGTCGTTGGGGGGCCGATGTTGGTGCGAATGGCTGACGTGGAGTCGCGCGAAGTGCGATGGCTCTGGCGCGGCCGGATTCCCTTGGGGCGCATTACGCTGCTGGTGGGGCGGCCCGGCGAAGGCAAGTCATTCTTCACGATGGATGCCGCTTCCCGTGTTTCAACCGGCTCACCCTGGCCTGATGATGCGCCATGCGAGCGCGGTTCGGTGCTCATCATCAGTGGCGAAGATGATCCGGCAGACACGATCCGCCCAAGGCTCGATGCGCATCATGCCGACGTGTTGCGCGTGCATCTACTGTCGATGGTTCGGCGGATCGGTGAAGACGGTAAGCCGTTCGAGGTCATTTTTTCGTTGCATGACTTGCTCGCGCTTGAGGCCGCTTTGCAGCGCATTCCCGATTGCAAATTAATCGTCATCGACCCTATCGGATCGTTCCTTGGAGGTGATGTTGATGCGCATCGAGACAACGAGGTGCGGTCGATCCTGGCCCCGGTTGCCAAGCTGGCCGAGAAATATGGTCCTGCCGTTCTTGTCGTCGCGCACCGTCGCAAGAGCGCGGGTAGCATCGCGGATGATCTGGCATTGGGAAGCCGTGCCTTCACCGGCATCGCGCGTGCTGTCTGGCATTTAACGCGGGATTCGGAGAACAAGGCGCGACGACTATTGCTGCCGGGAAAGAACAATCTGGCGCGCGAAGGCAACGGGTTGGCGTTCACCATTGCGGGCGATCCACCGGCCATTGCGTGGGAACGTGATCCAGTTCAGATGTCCGCCGACGATGCTTTGGCGATTGAAAATGATGATAGAAAGGAAGACGCCAAACCCGGTCCCGAACCCCAGGCCCGGAAGGCCGCCGAAGATTGGTTGCGCAAGTTGTTGGCAACTGGGGAAGTGCCGGCAGCCAAGGTGAAGGCTGAAGCGAAGGCAGCCGGAATGATTTACCGCACCGTCCAGCGCGCGGCCGTTGCCTTGGGAGTTATCCATGAAAAGAACAGCTTTGACGGTGGCTGGCAATGGCGTTTTCCAAAGCCGGGAACCGTTGCCAGTGACGGAGACAAGAGCACATGACAGGTTGCCAGAGAATCGAAGAACTTGTCCACTTGTCGCCTTCGCAATAGCTGCATGGAAACAGCCCATTTCACGTGACAAATTGCCGAAGGCGACAAGACGACAAGATCATAACGAGAAGGTCGAACGGATGATTTGGAACCGCAAGATAAAAGCGTCAGCCGCTCTCATTGGGTATCGCTCGATGCGCCCAGAAGTTGTAGAGCCGTTGTGGGCTTTCCATCGCCGCTCCAGAGCGGCTATACGAAAGAATGCAATAATGAAAATGGACGGCAAGGTAAAAGAAACCCAGTGGGAAGATTGGCAAGTCAAGGTCTGGTCACGACATGGCGCAACCTGTGACCGTTTCGACCCATGTGTTTTCACATTTACCCATTTTGAACCAAATTGGACTCCCTACAGTTTGATCGGACCCGTATGCACAACGATCTGAACACGCCTGGCCGACGTTCGACCGCTTCGGCCCGGCCCGCTCCGGGCAAGCGTGCCGGTCGCCATGCTCGACGGAGTACCGCCTGCGCGTGGCATCCGTCCCGCAACCCTGCGCGACGGCCGGGCCTTCGCTCGATCCCTTTGCTATCTGCCGTTTCACTTCACCCCTTTCTGGCCGCAGGGGTGAAGCGAAACTCTGTGCCTTGGGCACCAAACCAAAGCGCCGAAATTCCTTTGACTTTTTTGAAGGCGATCATAACATCCGGGAGTGTTTGGTATCTGTTCGGTTTTGATGGGTGCGCCGTATGGTGTCGATGCCGGGAGAAAATCAGCCATCGTCAAATGCGCGCAGCGTGGCGACGAATGGCCATCACCAGCGCATCGGCCCGACAGCGCTTGGGCTATCGGCTGCCGAGGCGGCGGCGCTTCTGGGTGTTTCCGAATCACACTTCTACAGCTTGCACCGGACCGGCCGGCTTGGGCCGTTGCCGGTTCGCATGGGCCGGGCTGTCCGCTGGTCGCACAAGGAATTGGTCGATTGGTTTGAAGCGGGTAGTCCATCCCGGAGCCGTTGGCTTGCGATGCGGGCGACGAACAATTGAAGCAACGCAACGACCGTACAGCGACAGGAAATTGTTTTGCCCGGCGCAAACAGGAGTTTAAGACTTGCTAAACAGCAAGTATCGTGGTAACATGCGTGCATGGCAACACGGGCCAAGACGTTGAGCGAACAGTTGCGGGCCGCGATTCTGTCGGCTCCGGTGAGTCGGTATCGAATGGCCAAGGAAGCGGGGGTGTCCGAGGCCGTGCTATCGCGTTTTGTGAATGGCGAGACCGGCTTGCGCATGGCCATTGCGGATCGCCTGGCCGTGTATCTCAAATTGGAATTGCGAAAGGTTGGTGAGAAATGAAACTGCGGCAAATGCCCTTCTACGAGACGGACGCGCAAGGCCAGAAGGTCAAGCGGATGTCTTCCAAATGGTACGCTGTTTTTGTCGATTGGTCCGAAGCGTTGCGCCGCCTGCCGTTGCTGGACGACAAGAAGGCCAGTACCGAGCTTGCCCGGAAGATCGACTGGCTGAACAGTATCCGCGCCGGCGGCGACATGATGACGGCGGACCTGACACGTTACGTCGAAACCATGCCGCCGGGCATCCGAACCAAGCTGGCCCAATGGGGAATCCTGTCGGCGGCGCGTGTGGCGGCGGGCAAACCGCTGGTCGAACATTTGGCCGATTGGAAGCGGGCGCTATCGGCCAAGGGGAACACCGAACGCCATGCCGAGCTTGTCACAAGCCGCGCCCGCAAGGCATTCAATGCCTGTGGCTTCAAGCTGTGGAGTGACATTTCCGCCAGCAAGCTGCAATCTCACCTTGCGGGTCTGCGGGAGGATCGGCGCAAAACCGACGATACCGTTGAGCGGGGCATCAGCGCCCAGACGTTCAATTTCTACTTGCAAGCGGTCAAGCAATTCTGCCGGTGGATGGTTCGGGACGGGCGGGCATCGGAAAGCGCCTTGGTTCACTTGCAAGGGCTGAACGTCAAGACGGATCGGCGACATGATCGGCGGGCGCTGTCGCCCGATGAAATGCGATGGCTGCTTAATGTAACTGCCAAGGCCCCTGAGCGCTACGGGATGACCAGCGGGGCGCGGGCAATGCTCTATCGCCTGGCCGTGGAATCCGGCTTGCGAGCGGCAGAGCTGCGCAGCCTTACACGTGCGAGCTTTAACCTTGAGGGCGATGAGCCGAGCGTTACCATTGCAGCGGCCTACGCGAAGAATCGTCGGCAGGATACATTGCCGTTGAAGGTGGACACGGCGGCGCTATTGGCAACTCACTTGACCGGCAAGATGCCCCATGCTCAGGCGTTTGCGGTGCCACGTCGCACAGAAGTCATCCGCATGTTCCGGGCGGACATGGCTGATGCCCGACGGGAATGGATTGCGGCGGCGCAGACGCCTCGGGAGCGCGGTGAGCGGGAGAATTCGACTCTCCTGGCCGACAAGGATGAATCAGGCCGATGGGTTGATTTCCATGCCCTGCGGCATACGTTTATTACCGGGCTGGTGACAGGCGGAGTAAATCCGAAAGTGGCGCAGACGTTGGCCCGGCATTCGGTGATTACATTGACGATGGATCGCTACACGCACCTATACGCGGGAAACCTGACATCGGCGCTAAACGTGTTGCCGGACCTGTCCGCTCCTACGCGACAAGCGGCAGCGGCCACCGGAACGGACGGGAAATCCGCGCAGAATCGCTTGTCACCTGACTTGTCACTAAGCGGCGAATTTCCGCGTAGCTCGGTGCAGTCTGGCGAAGTGAAATCAGATACTGTACCATCGCGCGGAACACCCGGAAAAACCGAGGGAAACCCCGGTTTTGCAGGGGGTAATGATGTATCTTGGAGAGGTGGCAGAGTGGTTGAATGCGCCGGTTTCGAAAACCGGTCTGCCCGAAAGGGTAGCGGGAGTTCGAATCTCCCCCTCTCCGTTTGCCAAGGCGCCCGCGAATCATAAACACTGTTGTAGTGCGCAGGCGTACATTGCACTTTGCGCAGGTGTCGGTCCGAACCATTCGGCGGTCAAAAGGCCCTATTGCCCGCGGATACCAATGCAGCTTTAGCGCCGCGCCAAGATGCCGGGGCAACCCCGAAGCGGTCATGCTATAAAGCAATGCGGTAAACACTGCAGTATGCCCGATCATCCATCACAATGGGAATATCTCGGCAGATGAAGCGCGTAGTCCTCACGGGCGGTCCCGGCTCGGGAAAAACGGCCGTCTCCAATGCAATCGCCCAGGGCGACCCAAAGCGATTTGTCGTCGTCCCCGAGGCCGCCACGCAGGTTTATACCAACGCGCGCACGCGATGGGACCTGGTTGATGCGGGGGGTCGCCGCGAGCTTCAGCGGCAAATCTATCTCCTTCAACGCAGCCAGGAAGAGCGCTTGGCAACTCAGCACCCCTATAAGATTCTGATTCTGGATCGTGGAACCATCGACGGCGCCGCCTATTGGCCGGACGGCCCGGACGCCTATTGGGCCGATCTTAAAACTTCCCTTGCCGTCGAGTTGGCGCGCTACACTAACGTCATCTGGATGCAAACCGCCGCCGCCATCGGCATCTACGATGGCAGCGATTCCAACCCTTGCCGGTTCGAGGACGCCGCCGCCGCCGTGCTCAGCGGCGAATCGCTGGCTAAGTTGTGGTCCGGCCACCCGCATTTCCAGAAGGTCGCCGCGTATCCTTCACTCACCGACCGGATCGCCGAGGTTCGCAACAGGATCGAAAAAATCGCGATCACGGCGTGAGGCTCTATTCGCGTCAAATCTTTTACAGCAACAATTTCAAGCCGGCACACTTTCCCTGACCTGGCCATCTTCGATTTTCAATTCATTTCCCCGCAGCACTTCCAGCAGCTTTCTCGAATGTGAGATCACGATGACGCCATGCTGCTTTCTGGACAGCCCTTGGATGATGTGCGCGAGGGCGACAATTGTTGCGGCATCGGCGCCGAGCGTGGGCTCATCGAGAATGATCCACGGCGGCAGGCGCGCGATGGTTGCGGCAAGAGAAACTCGCTTGCGCACGGGAAAGGGGAGAGCCAGGGGATTGGACGCCGCGAAACCCTGCAACCCGAAGGCGTCGCGAATGGCCGTGGCCGCGAACGCGGTGATCGAGCCGGTCTTGCATCCCAATTCGGCCCGGACGCTTGCCTCGAACAGCCCGACGTCGGGATTTTGAAGGTGATATCCAGCGATTCGACCGGGGGTTTTCGATAAATTGGAAGCAACGTTGTTCACCAAAATCTGGCCGGCGACCGGACGAAGGACGCCGGACAAGACTTTCGCCAGGGTGCTTTTGCCGCTGCCGTTGGGGCCTTGCAGAGTGTAAACGCGGGCGGGTTGCAGAGTCAGTGAGACACCCCGGAGAACATCCGAACCCCGGCCGTAGCCGGCGGTGACATTTTGCAATTCGATCACCGGGGCGGAAACCGGGTCGAGGTGATCGATTTGAGATGGATCGAGCGGCGGGATGGGCGGATGACGCCGCGGATCGGGCGACAGGTCGGCGAGGGCGACGATTGGGATCGCACGGGTCCATTCATCCAGACGATTGTCGGTAATGACGGCGCCGCTCATCGGCCCGGTTGTGCCGTGCAGCAGATCCAGCGAGGTCTCCAGCTTGTGGCTGTCCAGTTGCTCCAGTGCGCAGTCGACGGCGAGGATTTTGGGCTTGAGAATGATCGCGCACAAGACGGCGAGACAGGTTTGCTCTCCGCCGGAAAGCGTGGCGGGATGATGCTCGAAGAGTCTTGTGAGGTTCAGTTGTTCGGCGGATTCAAGGCAATCACAGGATTCCAGTGCCCCGCCGGCGTGGAGCTCAAGTTCCTGGCGGACGGACGTGGTGAGGCCCGAGAGTGCAAAATAGACCTCCGGACCGAGGTAAATGCGGCCATCGGAAACGAGGCGGCAAAGGCCACGCAAAAGATCGGAGCGGCCGGAGAAATTCGGCCCGCTGATGGCGAGGATGCGCTTGCCCTTCAGTGCGGCCAGAAGCAGTTCGGTGGATTTTCGGCTCATCGGGTGCCCAGCAATCCCGGCCAGCGGAAGGCGATTGCGACCGCGAGCCATAGAAGCGAGAACGTCACCGAAACGGCGCCCGCGAAGGGGGAAAACGGGAGGGATTCGGTGGGAAGCCGCTGAACCCGTAGAAGCATGGCGCGCTGTTCCCATACCTCGGCGCGGTGGACGGCGGAACGAATGGACCAGACGAACAGCGGGCGGAGGAGCCGGGGCAATTGTTTGAGTCCGGCCCAGCGGCTGCCGCCGAGGAGTCCGCGAGCGCGGCGGGCGACGAGGATTTGTTCGGCGCGCAGTTTGAGTTCCGGCTCGACGGCAAAAACGCCGAGGGCGACAACGAGTCCTTCGCCGCGGAGGCCCCATCCGCGCAGAGTCGCGGGCAAAAGGCGTGAAGGGATGGAGAGCATGATTAACTGAAACGCGCCCCCCAGCACGGTAAGGCGAAGGGAAATGAGAAGGGCAAACATCGCGCCGCCGCGCGGGTCGGAGCCCATCGGCATTCCGGGCGGCGCTTTGGCAACCCATCCCCAAACGGCGATGAGCATGACGGTCATCGGCAATTGAACGAATGCCAGGAATTTAAGGAATTTTGGCAAGAGATGGTCTGTAGCCAACAGGATCGCAAGGGCGGCGATCACCGCCAGAAGGAGCTGGAGCCGCAGGTTGATGAAGGTCGCGACGATGAGGATGAGAAGTGTGGCCAGGCGGGCCACCGGGGGGACTCGGGTCATCGACTACTCGCTGAGCTTGAAGTTTTTCGCCAAAGTGGGCCCGCGAAATCGGCGGAGCAGATCGATGGGCACGGCCCGCACGAGCCAGGCGGCCAGCAACGCCTCGGCAACCTTGTCGGTGGAGGCATCGCAGATCATTCCGGAGAAGAATCCGGCCGCCGGCAGAGACAAGCCACGATGGATGAACCATGCGGTGACGAAGGTGGACCCGGCCGTGGTGACGCCGCCAAAAAGGTAAACCGAGATCGGCAGCGAAACCAGCGCGGAAATGACGCCGAGGACCAGACCACTGAGCACCGTCCGAGGGATCGTCCTGAAACCGCCGACGCTAGCCAGAAGATGCGTGCCGACCGCCATCATGGCGGCAGTGCCGGTGAAGAAAATGATGATGTGATTGAAGAGCAGCGCCATCATGCCGAACGCCAGCACGGTGACGATCAGTCCCGGCCCAAGTCCGGCAATGAGGGTGGTGGTGATGATGCCGACGCAATCGAGATAAACCGGCAATTTCAGCGCCAGGACGATTTGCGAGAGCGCGATGTTAAACGCGACGGCCGACGGAATGAGCGCGATCGTCGCCATTCTGGAAGAAGCCGGCGAATGTTCGTCGTCAAGGTTTTCGACCGATTCATTTTCGAGCATTCGGCAATCGCGATCGGCGTTCTGAATGGGCGCGGTAGAATACTATATTTTGAATGCATCACAAAGCGCGGCGGACCGCGGCCACGCCCGGATGAATGGCCGATCGCGGCATTAGCAGTGCGTAAACTGCCGCGGAAATCGCCAGACTACCGAACCAGGCGTAGTCGTACAGCCGCATCCAACCGGCGCCGACGTGCGCCAATCCGACGGTGCCGAGGAAGCCGGGGATGCAGGGCGCGATGCCCATACACAATGCGAGCAGGGCGCGGGCGTTAAATCCGCCCTGATACCAATAGGGTCCGGATCGCTTGAACAATCCGCCAAGGTTCAGTTGACGCTGGCGGACCAAGAAGTAATCGACGATGAGAATTCCGCCGACGGCGCCGAGCAGGGCGGAATACGCTACCAACCATTTGAAGATGTATCCGTTGGGATCGGCCAGGAGTTTCCAAGGCTGGGTGAGGATGCCGATGATGCCGGTGATCAGGCCGCCCGTGCGGAAGCTGATGAAGCGCGGGGCGAGGTGCGAGAAATCGTTGGCGGGAGAGACCACATTGGCTGCTAGGTTGGTCGCCAGGGTCGCCACGCACAGAGAAATCATGGCGATCAGGAGAACGGCCGGACTGCGGAATCGCGTCAGCAGATCGACCGGGTCCCAGATGGCGCGGCCGTAGATCACGATGGTCGCGCTGGTGACGGCGACTCCGATGAATGAGTAGAGCGCCATGGTGGTTGGAAGGCCAATGGCTTGACCGATCATCTGGCTTTTCTGCGAGTACGCGTACCGGGAAAAGTCGGGGATGTTCAGCGAGAGCGTTGCCCAGAAGCCGATCATTCCCGTCAGCGCGGCGGGGAAAAAGTGCCAGAATTGGCCGGCCTTGGGCTGGCCGGGATCGAAAGCGCTGGGTTGCGAGAGCATGGGCCCGAAGCCGTGGGCGGCCCGGTAGGCCCAGAGGAGCAGAATCAGGCCCAGAATGATGAGCAACGGGGCTTTGATGTTCAGCAGAATGCGGATCGACTCGATGCCTTTGTAAATCACGAACATGTTGATCGCCCAAAAAATCAGGAAGCATCCAAACTGGGCGAAGTTGATCGAAAGGAACGTGCTGGGCCATTGAGCGATGGCGGGAATGAAGATCGCGGTGATTTTGTAGATGGCTTCGCCGCCGATCCACGTTTGTATGCCGAACCATCCGCATGCCACCAGCGCGCGAAGAACGGCGGGGACATTGGCGCCGCGAATACCGAAGCTGGCCCGGCAATAGACGGGGAATGAGATGCCATAGCGCGTCCCGGCGTGAGCGTTGAGGATCATCGGGATCAGCACGATCGTGTTGCCGAGCGTGATCGTGAGGACGGCCTGCCACCAATTCATTCCTTCGCCGATGAGCGACGAGGCGAGCATGTACGTCGGGATGCAGGCCGACATGCTGATCCAAAGGGCCGCCATATCGAAGGTGCCCCATCTGCGTCCGGAGCGAGGCGTGGGAGCGATATCGCGGTTGTAGAACTGTAAGGTGGAAAGGTCCTCCGCTACTTCGACGATGTCTGCGGTGGCTTCGTTCGGCCCTGCGATCACGGCGGCGGGATTATGGATGCAGGGTTCCGGATTCGTCAAGGATTTATTTGAATATTTCGGTCTTGGAGGTTATATGGCACCGGCTCTTGGCTCAGTAATCCAGTCGTAGCCAAGCGCGGGCGATTCTCATGCCGCTTTTTATCCAGAATGGTCAGATCGTCACGGCGTCGGATGTTTATCAGGCGGACATCTATTGCCAGGACGAGACCATCACCAGCATTGGCCGTAACTTGAGCGTGCCGCCGGGGGCCGCCGTCATCGACGCCGGGGGCAAATACGTCTTCCCCGGATTTATCGATCCGCACGTGCACATCCATCTGCCGTTCATGGGGACGTACGCGAAGGATACCTATGAGACCGCTTCGCGCGCCGCGCTTGTCGGCGGAACGACCACGTTGATCGAAATGGTCTGTCCCGCGCGCAGCGAGGAACCGCTGGCCGCGTTTGAGTTGTGGAAATCCAAGGCGGAGACGCACAGCTTTTGCGATTTCACGTTCCACATGGGTGCGACGCGTTATGACTCGCTGGCCGAGAGCCAGTTGACGGAAATCGTCGCCGCGGGAGTGAGCAGCTTCAAGGTGTTTCTGGCGTACAAGGGGGCCTTCGGCGTCGATGACGCGGAACTGTTTCAGGTGATGCGCCTGGCGAAATCGCTGGGCGTGATCGTGACGGCACATTGTGAGAACGCCGACGCGATCGCGATGCGGCAGAGAGAGTTAATCGCGGCCGGGAAGACCGGACCGCAGTGGCACGAGCCGTCGCGGCCCGAATCCGTTGAGGCCATGGGCGTGCAGCATCTCACCGGGTTCGCCGCGATGCATGACGCGCACTGTTACATCGTGCATACGAGTTGCGAGCCGGCGGCGCGGCAAGCGCTGGAGGCGCGGGCGCGCGGCGGGCACGTCTGGGTGGAGACGCTCATTCAGTACCTGACGCTGGATAAAACGCGCGCCGAGCTGCCGGATTTTCAGGGCAGCAAATTCATCATGTCCCCGCCCCTGCGCGACAAACGCAATCAGCCGTTTCTGTGGAACAATTTGGCCAACGGCAACATCAGCACGGTGGCGACGGATCACGCGCCGTTTGATTTCAAAGGTCAGAAGGAGATGGGGCGCGGGGATTTCACGAAGATTCCCAACGGGATTCCGTCCCTGGAAGATCGGATCAACATGTTGTTCACGGCGGGCGTGAACTCCGGCAAACTGGACCTGTGCCGATTCGTCGATTGTGCTTCAACTCAGGCGGCCAGATTGTTCGGCCTGCATCCGCGGAAAGGCACGCTCCGGACGGGAAGCGACGCGGATCTGGTGATCTTCGATCCGAAATACCGCGGCGTGATCAGCGCAAAAGCGCAGCAGATGGCGGTCGATTATAACCCCTTTGAGGGGATGGGCTTCGAGGGGCGGGCGGAAACCGTCGCGGTTCGCGGGCAGGTGGTTGTCAGCAACGGAGGGTTCGTCGGCAGGGAAAAACGCGGCCGGTTTCTCAAGCGCGATCCGAATCATTTTTGAAATTCATGGCTGACTTAAGTTGCAATTTCGCGGGAATCCGGTCACCCAATCCCTTCTGGCTGGCCAGCGGACCGCCGACAAACACCGCGCATCAAGTGTGTCGCGCGTTCGAGGTGGGCTGGGGCGGGGCGGTCTGGAAGACGCTGACGGATGAGCCGATCGTCAACGTCGCCTCGCGCTACGGCGGGGTCGCGCTGAACAATCAGAAGCTGATGGGCCTGAACAACATCGAGCTGGTGTCCGACCGCCCGTTGGAGGACAACCTGCGCGAAATCGCGGAAGTGAAGAAGCGGTTTCCCAAACATGCGTTGATCGCTTCAGTCATGGTCGAATCCACGTGCCAGGCGTGGCATCGCATCGTCAAGCGGATTCAGGACACCGGAATCGATGGCTTTGAGCTGAACTTCGGTTGCCCGCACGGAATGAGCGAGCGCGGCATGGGGTCGGCCGTGGGGCAGGTGCCGGAATATGCGGAGCGGATCTGTGCCTGGGTAAAGGAAGTGGCGACGGTTCCGGTGCTGGCCAAGCTGACGCCCAACGTTACAAGCATTCGCGAAATTGGCCGGGCCGTGAAGCGCGGCGGAGCCGATGGCATCAGCCTGATCAATACGATCAACTCGATCATGGGCGTGGACGTGAAGACGTTCGCTCCCAAACCCAGTGTCGGCGGATTCGGCTCGCATGGCGGCTATTGCGGTCCGGCCGTCAAGCCGATCGCGCTCAACATGGTCAGCGAAATCGCGCGCGACGAAAAGATCGGTCTGCCTGTCAGCGGCATTGGCGGGATACGCAAATGGGACGATTGCGTGGAGTTCATCCTGCTGGGGGCGACGACGCTGCAAGTCTGCACGGCGGTGATGCACCGCGGGTTTGGCGTCGTCAAGGCGATGACGCGCGGCCTGGAGAAATGGATGGACGAGACGGGGCTCGCCACGATCGACTCCGCGGTCGGCAAGGCATTGCCGCGCATTAAGCAGTGGGGTGATCTCGATCTGAATTACAAGGTGGTGGCGAAGATCAATGAGGCGACGTGCATTCACTGCGGAATCTGCTACGCCAGTTGCGAAGATGGGTGTTACCAGGCGATTGCATGGGACAGGCTCTCAGCCGCGGACTACACCAGGAAGTTCGGTGAACCCAAGCGCTTCAAGGGCGAGGCGGCGCCGAATCTGCAACTGAACGAAGACGGCCGGGCGATCGACGTGTTCACCATACGCCAAGACGCATGCGTCGGTTGCAACATGTGCGCGCTGGCCTGTCCGGTGGAGGGATGCATCACGATGGAAGAAGTTCCCACCGGCAACGCGCCGATGAGCTGGAACCAGTATCAAGCGATGTTGAAAACGGGGCAAGTGGAGAAGATTGCGCCGAAGAAAGTGGCAAAGGTGTAGGTATGGCGCGGATGGTCAAAGCGGGACTGATTCAGGCAACGCTCTGTGAGCCGGCGACATCGCCGACGGCGAAGATCAAGGAAGCGATGATCGCCAAGCACGTGAAGCTGACCGAGCAGGCGGCGGACGAGGGCGTGCAGGTTCTGTGCTACCAGGAGCTATTCTACGGGCCATACTTCTGTGCCGAGCAGAAGGCGAAGTGGTACGAACTGGTGGAAAAAATCCCCGACGGGCCGACGACAAATCTTTTCCGCCAACTCGCCAAAAAGCACCAGATGGTAATCGTGCTGCCGATCTACGAAGAGGACCTGACCGGCGTGTATTACAACGCGGCCGCCGTGATCGACGCGGACGGCACGTTCCTCGGCAAATTCCGCAAGATGCACATTCCGCATTGCGAACCGGGGTTTTGGGAGAAGTTTTATTTCCGACCCGGCAATCTCGGGTACCCGGTCTTCAACACGCGAGTGGGCAAGGTTGGCGTGTACACGTGCTACGACCGGCATTTCCCCGAAGGTTGGCGCGAATTGGGCCTGGGCGGCGCCGAGATCGTTTTCAATCCGTCGGCCACGGTCGCCGGGCTTTCGGAATACCTGTGGAAACTCGAGCAACCGGCGGCGGCGGCGAATAACATTTACTACGTCGGAGCGATCAACCGGCCCGGTTTCGAAGAGCCCTGGCGGATCGGGGAGTTTTATGGAAGCTCGTACTTCGCCGATCCGCGCGGGCAGATCATCGCCCAGGGGCCGCGCAGCGTGGATGCTTTGGTTGTCGCCGATCTCGATCTGGACATGATCCGCCAGGTGCGCAACGTCTGGCAATTTTATCGCGACCGTCGTCCGGAGACATATCGGATGATCGTCGCGCCGTGAGGAAACCATGCAGTCTGTCTCCAGTCCAAAGCAATCGTCTCCCAAGCGACTTTCATTGCCCCTGTGCACGCACGTGCCGCAGCCTTACAACGGCCCAAGCAAGGCCGCGGCCGTGGCGCTGCGCGCGCAGTATCTTTCGCCGGGGCTCATCCGCTATTACCAGGAGCCGCTGATGGTCGTCGAAGGCCACATGCAGTACCTGTGGGACGAAACCGGCAAGCGCTATCTTGATGGCTTCGCCGGAATCGTTACGGTGTCGGTCGGCCATTGCCATCCAAAGGTCGTGCAGGCCGTACAGAAACAGCTCGGCACGCTCCAGCACGTCACGACGATCTATTTTCATCCGACGATCGGCCTGTTCGCCAAGAAACTGACCGAGCACATGCCCGCAGGGTCGAATCTGTCGAACTGGTCGTTCACGAACAGCGGTTCGGAGGCCAACGAACTGGCCCTGTTGGCGGGGCGCGAATACACCAAGAACGTCGATGTCATCTCCCTGCGCAACGCCTATCACGGCGGCACCGGCGCGACCATGAATCTGACCGCGCACGGCAACTGGAAGTTCAAATCCAACTCCGGTTTCACGGTCAAGAACGCGACGCCCGGCTACTGTTATCGCTGCCCGTACGGCCTGAGCTATCCATCCTGCGATCTGAAGTGTGCCCACGACGTGAAGGATTTGATCGAGTACGAAACCTGCGGCGAAGTGGCCCTGTTCATCGGCGAGTGCATCCAGGGCGTCGGCGGCACGGTGGTGCCCCCGAAGGAGTATTTTCAGATTGTTTACGACATTGTCCGCAAGCACGGCGGAATCTGCGTGGCCGACGAGGTCCAGGGCGGTTTCGGCCGTACCGGCACGAAATTCTGGTCTTTCGAGAACTGGAACGTGACCCCCGACGCGGTCACCATGGCCAAGGGAATCGGCAACGGCGCTCCCCTGGGCGCGATGGTGACGCGGCCGGAAATTTCCGCGACCCTGGCCAACCGCGTTCAGTTCAACACCTTCGGCGGCAATCCGATCTGCATGACGCAGGGCCTGGCCACGTTGGAGGTGATCGACGCCGAAGGCATCCAGGCCAATGCCCTGAAGGTCGGCACCCATCTGAAGAGCTGCCTGGTCGATCTGCAACAGAGACACGCGAATATCGGCGAAGTGCGCGGAATGGGATTGCTGTTGGGAGTGGAACTGGTAACCGATCGCAAGACCAAAGTCCCCGCGAAGAAACAGGCCGCGGCGGTGATGGAACTGGCCCGCGAGCGCGGCCTACTCATCGGCAAAGGCGGCCTGCACGGCAACGTGCTGCGAATCAAGCCCCCGATGTGCTTAAGCATCGACGACGCGAATTTCATCGCGGATTGCCTGGACGAGGTTCTACCGCTGGCGAGCCAGGTGGCTTAACGAGACGCGGCGATGCCGACAACGAGTTTGACTGAACCCGCAAAAAAACTCCCCATCCTCTGCGGCGGTCAGTGGATCGAAAGCACGACCCAGCGCTGGGGCGACGTTTTTAATCCGTCGCGCGGGCAGAAGATCGCGCTGGTTCCGATGTGCGGTGCGGAGGAGGTGGACCGCGTCGTGCGCGCCGCGGCCGCCGCGGTGGACGGTTGGGCGGACGTGCCGGTCGTCGAGCGGGCCCGCGTCATGTTCAAGTTCCGGCAGATTTGCCTGGAGCGAGCCGAGGATTTGGCCAAATGCGTGACGCGTGAGAACGGCAAAACGCTGGGCGAGGCGCGGGCGTCCGTGAATCGGGGCATCGAAGTCGTCGAATTCGCCTGTGGGTTGCCCAGCCTCATCATGGGCTGCACGCTGTCCAACATCGTGCGCAATGTGGACAGCGAAACGACGCGACATCCGCTCGGCGTCTGCGTCGGCATCACGCCGTTCAATTTCCCGGTGATGGTCCCGCTGTGGATGTTTCCGATTGCGATCGTGTGCGGCAACACGTTCGTGCTCAAGCCGTCGGAGCGGGTACCGCTGAGCGCCCATCTGCTGGGAGAACTGTTGATCGAAGCTGGATTGCCGGCCGGCGTGTTCAGCATCGTCCACGGCGACAAGCCGTGTGTCGATGCGCTGTTGGCGCATCCGCAGGTGGCCGCGATCAGCTTTGTCGGTTCCACGGCGGTTGCCCAATACGTGTACGAAACCGGGGCCAAGCACGGCAAACGGGTGCAGGCCGCCGGAGGAGCCAAGAATCACCTGATCGTCGCGCCCGACGCCGACGTGGACCAGGCGGCGGCGGCGATTGGGGCGTCGGCCTTTGGCTGCGCCGGCGAACGCTGCATGGCGGGGTCCGTGGCCGTTCCCGTCGGCGCCATAGCCGACCCGCTGGTCGAGCGCCTGGTCGAGGCGGCCCAGAAACTCAGGACCGGTCCGACCGACACGGGCGACGCGGTGGACATGGGCCCGCTGATCACACGGCAGCATCAGCAGCGCGTGGCCGGCTACCTGGACATCGCGCATCGCGAAGGAGCGACGATCGCGCTGGATGGACGCGAGGTGGAGGCGGTGCGAAGCGATGGATTTTTCCTCGGTCCCAGCGTCGTCGATCGCGTGGCCAAACCGATGCGTCTGGCAAAGGAGGAAATATTCGGGCCCGTTCTGTCGGTCTTGCGAGTGAACGACGTGAACGAAGCCATTGCCGTGGCGAGCGACTGCCCCCACGGCAACGGCGCCAGCATCTTCACCAACAGCGGCTGGACGGCGCGGCAATTCAAGAGGCACTTCAACGCCGGCATGATCGGGATCAACATCGGCGTCCCCGCGCCCATGGCATGGTTCTCGTTTACGGGCTGGAATACATCTTTCTTCGGAGACCTGCATATTCAGGGAATGGAATCCGTTTGTTTTTACACGCGACAGAAAACGATCATGACGCGATGGTTTGAATCGCCGCTGGAATCCCATCACGATCCCGTATGGCGATCGAGCAACGCGCCTGCGGGTTGAATGGGTTTGGCTGTTTGCAGCCAGCGGTCGAGCTTGTCGGAGGGGACTTTCATCGGATGGGCGGGAAGATCTCCGCGGCCCCGGCGGACGGCGATCAATTCAGCCGCGATGCTGACGGCGATTTCCGCGGGCGATACGGCCGCGATCTCCAGGCCGATGGGGGCGTGGACGCTTGCCAGGCGGTCACGCGGAACACCCTGCTGCCGTAATTCATTGAAAATTTTGTGTATTTTCCGCTTCGAACCGATGAGTCCCACGTAAGCCGCGGGTGAACGGATCACGGCGGCCAGCGCCTGCGCATCATGCTGATGTCCCCGAGTGACGATCACGACATAAGTCCAGGGCTTGAGGTCGTATTTCGACAATTCAGTCTCGATGTCGCCGAGGATGCACCGCGCGCCGGGGAAATCGGACGGTGTGAGGCAATCGGCGCGATCGTCCACGATGACGACCTCGAAATCGATCTGGCTGGCAGCCAATGCCAGGGCGCGGCCAACATGTCCGGCGCCGGCAATGAGCAAGGTCGGCGTCGGTGGAATCTCGATCTCAAAACGGGCGAGCCTGAGGGACTCGTCCCCCACGTTAATCTGCAGCGATGCGGGGCGATTGGCGGCAAGATCGGCCAGGATGCGATGAATCGAAATCACGGACTGGGCAGAGGAGAATACCTGAATGGCGATGTCCATGGTGCCGCCGCAGACCAGGCCGTCATCCCATCCATAATCCTGATCGAGGCGAAAGCGGAGCAGCCGGCTCTGGTTTTCGCTCATGAGCCGCTGAGCGCGGATGCGGACTTCGGCTTCGACGCAGCCGCCTCCGAGGGTTCCGATGGAATTGCCGTTGCGCAGGACCACCATGGCAGCGCCCTTGTCCTGGGGCGTGCTCCCCTTGGTGCCAACCACCGTGCAGAGGGCGACAACCTCACCGAGTTCGGCCCGGCGAACGATTTCAGACAGGAGATTGATCACGACAAAAACCCGGCGAACTGAATAGCGCGATTGTGCCAAGTATAGCCCTCAGAATCGGAAAATTCTCGCGAATATCGGCCTTCAGCCGGAATCCGTGAAAAAGCCGCTTCACACTGGCCGATGATGGCATATAATCCTGCACCACCTACCGCGCAGAATTCCCGGCTGGCTATGGACGACATTTCGAGATTACTGGCAGCCGCGCGCGGCGATGCCCCGTCTGACGTTTTGATCACGGGCGGTCGAGTTATCAATGTTTTCAATGGCGAGATTGAATCGGTGGACATCGCCCTCCTCGGCAACCAGATCGCCGGTATCGGCAGCGGATATCACGCGAAACAAATCGTGGATTTGAAGGGATCGTTCATCGCTCCCGGGCTGATTGATGCCCATGTCCACATCGAGAGCAGCCTATGCACACCCGCGCAGTTTGCGGCGGGGGTGGTTCCGCGCGGCGTGACGACGGTGGTGACCGATCCGCATGAGATCGCCAACGTCGCCGGCGCGGAGGGCGTTCGGTTTATGGCGACAAGCGCCAAACGCCTTCCACTGAATCTGGTGCTGATGGCGCCGAGCTGTGTGCCGGCGACACCGATGGCGAGCGGCGGCGGCGCAATCGACGTGGACGATCTGCGTGCGCTGCGCGAACAGGGCATCGCTCGCGGACTCGCCGAGGTGATGAACTATCGGGCGGTCACCAGCGGCGAGGCGGCGATGCTCGCCAAGATCGCAACGATGAAGGGCAGACCCGTCGATGGGCATTGTCCGGCGGTTACGGGCCGGTCGCTCAACGCGTATGTGGCGGCGGGCGTGGGAAGCGATCATGAAGCGACAACGGTGGAAGAGGCCCGGGAGAAGCTGGCGCGCGGCATGTATCTGCTGGTGCGGGAGGCGACCAACGCCCGCAATCTGGCCACGCTGCTGCCGGCGATCACCCCAGCCAATAGCCGGCGGATCTGCTTTTGCACGGATGATCGGACGAGTCGCGATTTGCTGGACACGGGCTCGATCGATGAGATGGTGCGCCGCGCGATTGCCGCCGGAATCGATCCGGTGGATGCGATTCGGATGGCAACTTTGAACCCGGCGGAGTGGTTTGGGCTGGACGATGTCGGCGCGATTGGGCCGGGGCGCATGGCGGATCTGATCGTGTTTGACGATTTGCAACGGCCGCAGGCGAGAATGGTGTTCAGCCGCGGCGTTTTTTCCGCGCGCGACGGGGTCTTGCTGCACCAGGCGAATGGCACCGCAACCGCGGCTTACGCTTCGCTGGGCAAATGCGACGTTGCGTGGGATAGCGTGCGATTTGCCGTGCCGGCCAAATCGGATCGAATTCGCGTGATCGGTTCTCGGCAGGACCAGTTGATCACGGAGCACCGCGTGCTTAGCAATAAAGTCGTCGAGAGCCGGGCGGTCGCGGATGTGTCGCGCGATGTCCTGAAGATGGCGGTCATCGAGCGTCACCGGCGCTCCGGCGGCATGGGCGTTGGGTTCATTCAGGGATTCGGCATGAAACGGGGCGCGATCGCAGGCACGGTGGCGCATGACCATCACAATCTGGTGACGATCGGCTCCGACGATGTTTCGATGCTGGCGGCGGCGCACGCGGCGGCCGCCGACGGAGGCGGTCTTGCCGTCGCCGTCGGTGAGAATATCGTTGCCCGCCTGCCTCTGCCCATCGGCGGACTGATGAGCGATCAACCCATCGGTGAAGTTGCCGCGAGTTATCGGCGGCTGATTGGCGCGACCCGGGAATTGGGATCGGCCCTGAATGATCCGTTCATGGCGATGAGCTTCATGGCGCTGGAAGTGATTCCGTCGCTGAAGCTGACGGACCATGGTTTGATCGACGTGGAAAAGTTTAAGGTCGTCGATCTGTTTGTGTGAGAGAATTTATGCGAACACCCGAGCAACTCGTTCACAGCCGAGCCCGTGTCAGGCCGCGTTATGCCTTGATGCCGTTGGAGGGGTTTCCGGTCTCCAGGCTGCCCGGCTGCCCGGAAGCGGACGTCCGGGTGCTGGCGTCGCCGGCGATCGGAGCGAGGTTTGTGCAGATGCTCATCGATCTTCCCGGCGGGAGAATTCTGCCGATCGCTCCGCAGGCGGATGTCGAGACGTTTTATTTTGTGCTGTCGGGGCGAGGCAAATCGCGCGAGGGCGACTCGACACATTCGCTGGAGACAGGCGGGTTTGGACTGCTCCCGCCCGGGGCAGCTTTTCAATTCACCGCGGGCGAGTCGCTTCGGCTACTCACGCTGCAGAAGCGATATGAGCCGGCTCGCGGAATCGATGTTTTCAAGAGCATTCACGGCCAGGAATCGAAGATCGAAAGGAAGCCCTGGGCGGACAACCCCCATTCGCTGCTCCAGACGTTGATCCCCGACGAGATGAAATTCGATCTGGCGGTGAACATTTTCGCGTTCGATCCCGGGTTTGGCCTACCCATTGTCGAAACGCATGTGATGGAACATGGCCTGCTGTTCCTTCAGGGCAAGGGGCTTTATTACCTGGACGATGAGTGGATGGAAGTGGAAGCGAACGACTTTATTTGGATGGGGCCATTTTGCCCGCAGTCGTTTTATGCCACGGGGCCAAAGGCTTCGCGCTATATCTATTACAAAAATGTTAATCGGGAAATATTGGTATGAGCACAGCCGAAAAAATCTATCGGGACGCGGATGTCGATTTGTCGGCGCTCAAGGAAAAACTGATCGCCGTGATCGGTTACGGCATCCAGGGAAAAGTGCAGGCCGCGAATTGCCGGGACAGCGGTTGCAAGGTGATCGTCGGCGCTCGGCCATCGACCGAATCGAAAAGCCGGGAGCAGGCGAAGGCGGATGGATTTGAGGCGATGTCCGTCGCGGATGCGACTCGGCGGGCCGACGTGCTGCTTATTGAGCTGGCCGATCCGGTTCAGCCGTCGGTGTATAGGAAGGAAATCGCGCCGAATCTTCGCTCAGGCCAGACGCTTTGCTTCTGTCACGGATTCAGTGTGTTATACGGGCAGATCGTCCCGCCCAGGGATGTGAACACGGTGCTGTTCGTGCCGAACGCTCCGGGAACGTTCGTCCGCGAAAAATATTTGAAGGGTCAGGGGGTTTACGGCTGCGTCGGCGTTGACCACGACGCGACGGGGGATTCCAAGCAGATCGTGCTGGCGATCGCCAAGGCCGTCGGCAGCACCCGAGCGGGCGTGGTGGAGCTTTCATTTCAGCACGAAACCGAAGGAGACAATTACGAGGAGCAGGTTCTGTACGGCGGCGCGATTCAGTTGATGAAGCTTTGCTTTGCGGTGATGGTGGAGCACGGGTATCCGCCGAGCTTCGCGTACGCCAAGGCGATTCGCAGTTTGCGCAGCGTGATCGATGTGATGGATGAGAGCGGAATTGAGGATTACCTCGCCGGCCGATGCAGCCGAACGTGCGAGTTTGCGGTGCGCACGCGCGGCCCGCGGGTGATTAACGAAGCCGAGCTGCGGAGAATATTCGACGAGACCGAAAGAGGCGTCTTCGCCCGGGATTGGATGCAGGAGTGGAGCCTTGGCATGCCAATGCTGCATCGTCTTCGCCGCACCGCGGCCGAGAGCGAAATGGAAAAAACCGGCAAAACCTGGCGCAAGGAATTTGGCAAGTGATTCGAGTCGAACGAATACTCAAGGACATCGAGGCGATCTCCCGATGCACGGAAACGCGCGGCTCGGGCGCGACCCGACCGACGTTCTCACCCGCGTGGGCAACCGCGATGCAATACATTGGCGATCAGGCGCGATCGGCGGGTTGTGATTTGAAATCCGATGCCGCGGGGAACGCGCACGCGCGGCCCGCGGGGCTGGGTTGGGAGCGGCAGGTGTGGCTGTGCGGTTCTCACCTCGATACGGTTCCGCACGGCGGTGATTTTGACGGCGTCGTCGGCGTGGTTGTCGCGCTGGAACTTCTGCGTTCGGCGAAGGACGACGGCATCGCCTCCCTCCCGCTCGAGATGATTGCTTTCGCCGAAGAGGAAGGCGCGACGTTTGGTCTGGGCATGATCGGCAGTCGCGCATGGGTGGGCGCACTTGGGGCGGATCGTCTGCAGGAACTGCGAAACGCCCAGGGTCGGAACTATATCGACGCGGGCCGGCCGTTCGGCGCCGACGCCGGCCGTCTGCCGGACGATCGAATTCGTTGCCGGCAGTATCTGGGATTCGTTGAAGTCCATATTGAACAGGGCCCGGCGATGTGGCGGAACGATCAGCCCCTGGCCGTGGTCCGTTCCATCGCGGGTCGGAAACAATATGCCATTCGCGTGGAAGGCCAATCCAATCATGCCGGCGCGACGCCGATGACTCAGCGGCGTGATGCCCTCTGCGGGGCGGCGGAAATCGTGCTGGCGCTGGAAAAAATGACGCCGGATATTTCTTCGGAAGCGGTGGCCACGGCTGGAAGACTGTTCAATCATCCCAACGCGATCAACGTCGTGCCCGAACGCGTTGAGCTGACGGTCGATCTGCGAGCGCCTGAGGACGGCATGCTGTGTCGCGGCGATCTTGAAGTGCGCCGAATTGCTGCGGACATCTGCCGACGCCGCAATCTGAATTGCGAGATCGAGCTGACCGAATCCATTGATGCGTGTCCGCTGAGTGAGAGGCTATGCCAACGGCTTTCAACGGCTGCACGATTGGCGGGCGTCGGAACGATTCCCGCAACCGTCAGCGGCGCTTTGCACGACAGCGCCGTGATCGCGCCGCTTCTGCCGACGGTCATGCTTTTCGTTCCGAGCCGCGACGGGATGAGCCACAATCCGGCGGAGTTCAGCCGGGTTCAGGACATCGCGACGGCCGCGAAGGTTCTCGAATGCCTTGTCAGGCGGCCGATG
This sequence comes from Tepidisphaeraceae bacterium, assembly GCA_050012375.1. Lineage (GTDB taxonomy): Bacteria > Planctomycetota > Phycisphaerae > Tepidisphaerales > Tepidisphaeraceae > PALSA-1353. The sequence goes on along the minus strand of JBEKHH010000030.1, from coordinate 16,429 downwards.
CTTGCCCAACTGAACAGGATGGATCGGAACGAATTCGTGTCCGCGTGCGGCGCATCGTTCGAGCATTCTCCGTGGATTGCCCAGCGAGCATGGAAAAGCCGGCCGTTCGCGTCAGTGCAAGGTCTTTACGAGAAACTGACGAGCGTCGTGGCGCAATCGAGCATGGAAGAGAAGCTGGCACTGGTGCGATCGCATCCCGATCTGGCCGGGAAGCTGGCTCGCGATGGGAAGCTGACGCGGGAATCCGGCGGCGAGCAGGCGGCCGCGGGATTGGCGAAACCCAGCGCCGAGGAAGTCGCGGCATTTGAACGATTCAACGCCGAATATCGCGGAAAATTTGGTTTTCCCTTCGTGATCTGCGCCCGTCAGAATCGCAAGGAGGCAATTCTTGAGTCGCTCGGACGCCGGCTTGCCAATTCAAGAGAAACCGAACTGGCAATCGCACTGGCCGAAATATTCAAGATCGCCCGGCTTCGGCTGGCGGATTCGGTTTGGGAGGATTGAATTGGCGTCTACCCTTCGGCACAACGCGTATGGAAAGTCCTCGATCCGCCTGACGAAAGTCGTGCGTGGTCCCCATCGACACGAATTAGTTGAACTGTCCATCGATATCATGCTCGAGGGCGATTTCGCGGACTCGTATCTCAGCGGCGACAACCGAAAGGTGATCGCGACCGATTCGATGAAAAACACGGTGTACGTTTTGGCCAAGGAGAACAATTTCAAGTCGATCGAGGATTTTGCGGCGCTGGTTTGCCGGCACTTCAAATCCACCTATTCCCAGGTGCAAACGGCGACGGTCTCGATTTCGCAGACCAAGTGGGACCGCATCGAGCTCGGGGATCGACCGCATCCGCATGCGTTCATCGGGGGCTCTACGGAGCGGCGCACGTGTTGTGCGCGCGTCGAAACGGGAACGGCGGGGGCGGCGCTTGGCGGCGGCATCACGGGATTGCAGTTGCTCAAGACAACCGATTCGGAATTTACGGGTTTTGTTTCGGATCGGTACCGAACATTGAAAGACACCCGGGATCGCATCTTCGCAACCAGCGTCGATGCAAACTGGGCGTATGGAACCGGAAAACCCGAGTTCAACAGTTGTTTTACCGCAATTCGAGCGGCGTTGCTGGCAACGTTTGCAACGCATCACAGTCTGGCGGTCCAGCAAACGCTGCTGGCGATGGGCGAGGCGGCGCTGACGGCTTGTCCCTCGATTCGATCTATTGATTTGAAGATGCCCAACCAGCATCGAATTCCATTTGATCTGGAGCCGTTGGGGATCAAGAACGACAATGAGTTGTTTGTTCCATGCGATGAGCCGTTTGGGATGATCACCGGAGTGGTCACTCGGGAGTGATTGAGATTATGCCGGGAAAGCTCACGACGCACGTGCTGGACATTTCGCTGGGCGTACCCGCGGCCGGGATGAAGGTTTCGGTTTATCGAGACGGCAAGTGGCTCCATTCGGCCGTGACCAACCGCGAGGGCCGCCTCGACGCGCCGCTGCTTTCGGCGGAGCAATTTGCGCCGGGAGGTTATCTGCTCGAATTTGGCGTCGGGGATTATTTTGCCTCCCGAGGCGACCAAAGCGAGCGGCGATTTCTGGATGTCGTTCCTATCGCTTTTAACGTTGACGGTTCGGGGCGCGACTACCACGTTCCGTTACTCGTTTCGCCATGGTCTTACACCGCCTACCGCGGCAGCTAGCGTCATGCTTCAATTCGATCTGATCATTCGCGGCGGTCGCGTGCTGACCCCCCAGGGGGAGCGCGTGCTCGACATTGCCGTGCGCGACGGAAGGATTGCGGAGTTGTCCCCGGCCATTTCCGCGGCGGCTAAGGAGGAGATCTCCGTGAGCGGAATGCATGTATTTCCGGGGTTGATGGATGCGCACGTTCATTTCAACGAGCCAGGGCGAACCGAGTGGGAGGGATTCGCGTCCGGCTCGGCGGCGCTGGCGGCGGGTGGCGGCACATTTTTCATTGACATGCCGCTGAACGCGTCGCCTCCGACGCTGGATGCCGCGAGCTTTGACGCAAAGAAAGCGGCCGCGGAAGCATCCAGTCTGACCGATTTCGGGCTGTGGGGCGGGCTGACACCCGATAACTTGGACCATCTGGAGGAGTTGGCCGAGCGCGGCGTCGTGGGCTTCAAAGCCTTCATGTGCGACAGCGGGACGGCGGATTTCGCCCGGGCGGACGATGTCACGCTGCGCCGGGGAATGCAAATCGCCAGGCGGGTTGAACTTCCGGTGGCAGTGCATGCTGAGAGCCAGGAGATCACGTCGCGCCTGGTGGCGGAGATTGGCTCCCGCAATGCGCGGGGATGGGCCGACTTTCTGGCATCGCGGCCAATTCAGGCGGAGATCGATGCCATTGGCCGTGCGGTAGCGATCGCGCGGGAGTCGGGTTGTTCGCTGCACGTTGTTCACGTGAGTTCGTCGGCGGGCGTCGAGATCGTTCGCCGGGCACGCGAAGATTCGAGACAGGATGTCACGTGCGAAACATGTCCCCATTATCTGCTGCTGAACGAAGCGGATCTGCTTGTCTTGGGAGCGAAGGCGAAATGTGCCCCCCCGTTGCGCGCGAAAGACGAAAACGCGCGTCTGTGGGAATTGGTCCGGGAAGGCGCGATTCAATTCGTGGCCTCGGATCATTCGCCGGCGCCGCCATCGATGAAAAGCGGCGACGACGCCATGAAAATCTGGGGCGGCATCGCCGGCGTGCAATCCACGTTGCTGTCGATGCTCGGGCGGGAGGGGTTACCCCCGACTCGAGTGGCTGGGCTGGTCGCCGAGCGTGTGGCGCGGCGGTTTAGATTGAATCGCAAGGGCCGAATCGCTCTCGGATGCGATGCCGATTTGACGCTGGTAGGCCTGGCGGGTTCAACCACATTGAGTTCAGCGGACCTCTTGGACCGGCACAAATTCAGCCCGTATGCGGGGAGAACGTTTCGCGGGGTGATTCACAGAACCATCGCCCGCGGCAGCACGATTTTCAGCGATGGCCGCATTTATGCCGCCAAAAAGGCCCGCCTGATCTCGCCTTCCAGGGAGGGCGGCCATGATTAAGCAGATTGTGCGAGGACCACTTCTGGCTCCTTCGGCCGATGGCAGCGTCGCGTTTCATGCCCAGGGGGCGCTGGCATTCGATGAACGAGGGATTCTTCTGTTTGCCGGAGCGTGGGAGAATCTCCGGAGTCAGTTACCGGCAGATTCGCCGCCGACGCGAATCAGCCGGGGCGTGATCCTTCCCCCGCTGCTCGATCTGCACACGCATATCCCGCAGCATCCGATCCGCGGAAGGTTCGCCGAAGGGGTCAGCGAAGGTGCCCCCGGCGGACGGCTGCTCAATTCACTGAAGCGAAATGTTTTTCCGGCGGAGGCGAAGTGCAACGCAACGGACCACGGGCGTGCGGTGATCGAATCGTTTGCGACGGACGTGCTGGCCAATGGAATCATCGGAGGCGCGGCTTTTATGACGGTGTCGGCCGAGGTCACGGAAATGGCGCTGGAAATTCTGCCGGCAACTTGGAGCGTGGGGCTTGTGCTGATGAACCAGAATTGTCCCCAGGATTTGCGGACCGACGAGATCAATCTGGACGCGAACGTTGCGAGAATAGCCGGGCGATTTGGCCGAAGGCTGATCGTCACCGACAGGTTTGCCGTGGCAACCAATACTCCGCTGCGCCGCGCGGGGAGCCGGTTGGCCGGGCGATTCGGCCTGCGGACCCAAACGCATTTGAACGAACAGACGCAGGAAAAACATCTCGTGGAACGCGAGCTTTATCCCGAGGCCTCCAGCTACACGGATGTGTATCGCGGGGATGGATTGCTTGACCACCAAGCCATACTGGCGCATTGCATTCACATGAGGCCGGATGAATGGCAAATGCTTGTTTCCAACGGTGCGGCGATCGCGCACTGTCCAACGTCGAATTTCTTGCTCGGATCGGGACTGATGCCATTGGATCGGGTGCTTGAGCACAAGATCCCGTTTGCGATTGCGACCGACATGGGGGCATCCCCTACCGTTTCGATGTTGGCGGAGATCAAGCGATTTCTGCAGGTGCATTCCGGCCGATCGTCGCGAGCGACGCCGAGCGAGGCGCTGTGGCGCGCGACGATTTCTCCGTCGAGGATTCTGGGGCTCGAGCAAATCGTTGGCCGGCTTGAACCGGGCCGACCGGCTTCGTTCATTGAAGTTGAACCGGCCGAGCCGGCATCGAGCCCGTCAGCCGATGAGGTGATTCGCTCGCTGTTGCCGAGCAATATCGACAATCCGCGGCCAACGATTCTGCGTGTAACGCTTGGAGGCAAAACGGCATTTGAAAGCAATGGACGTCATGCGTGACCATCTCCTGATTTATTTGAACGGCCGTGCGTTGCGCCTCCGCGGCGACGATGCCTTCTTGACGCTCGCGGAGTTTTTACGACGTCAGCGCCAGTTGACCGGAACCAAGGTGGTCTGTGCCGAGGGAGATTGCGGAGCGTGCGCTGTGCTCGTCGGCAGGGTTTCGGCGGAGGGAAGCCGAATCCGATATGTTTCGGTTAATTCGTGCATTCAACTCATGTTTCAACTGGATGCGACGCATGTCGTTACGGTCGAGGGCCTGAAGCACGGCGAAGAGCTAAACCCGATCCAGAAAACGATGGTGAGTTGCCATGGAACCCAATGCGGATTCTGCACGCCGGGGTTCGTCGTGAGCCTTTGCGATTTGATGCAGAAAGCCGAGCCGGTGGTTGCGTACGATGTTCGGCGTGCGCTGGTTGGGAACCTATGCAGGTGCACGGGATACGATTCGATCGTTCGAGCGGCGATGCAGGCCGACCGATCCGCGATGAAATCGCTTGATGAACTTTATCCGCCTGGAAATATGCTTGCGGAACTGACGAGGGCCGGATTGCAGGAAGTGGGTATTCAGGCGACCTGCGCGACGTTTTTCAAACCCGTGTCGATCGAAAGCGCGGTGTACTTCCGCCGGGAAAACGCGAATTGTTTGATCGTGTCGGGCGCCACCGATCTGGGGGTTCAGCGCAATAAGGGGACCCGCCGGTTCGGCGCAGTGATGAGCTGCACCGCCATTCGTGAGCTTCAAGGGATTGAGATTACCCCGCGGGGCCTTTGCATTGGAGCGGGCGCGACTCTTTCGCAGCTCGAACGCGTGAGCGCGACACATCTTCCGGAATTGAGCCGGTCGCTGGCGCAATTCGGATCGCCGCTGATCAGGAACACGGCAACCTTGGCGGGTAACCTGGTGAACGCCTCGCCGATCGGCGACACCATTCCGGCGTTTTTTGTCCTGGACGGCGAAGTCGAAATCGCGGGCGCGAATTCCCGACGATGGATCAATATTGACAAGTTTTATAGGGGGTATCGCCAGACCGTGCTGAAAAGCGATGAAATCGTGACGAGGATGCGCCTGCCGATCCCGGCCCAGGGCGAAGTTTTCAAAATCTACAAGGTCTCGAAACGAAAGGATTTGGACATCTCGAGTTTCGGCGCTGCAATCTGGATGAAGATGTCCGGCGCGAGGGTCGAACAAATTCGTATCGCATTCGGCGGCATCGCACCGGTGGTGGTCCGTTTGCCGCGGGCCGAGGCGTTTTTGTCCGGTAAAATCGGATCGAGAGAATTGTTCGCGGAGGCTGGAAATATCGCCTGCGGCGAAATCAGCCCGATCTCCGATGTGCGCGGAACGGAAGGCTATCGGCGAGTTCTGGCGAAGAATATTCTGGTCAGGTTCTGGCAGGACATTGAAGGCGGCGAGAGTTGGCCGCCGATGCCGTCCGGATCGAATAGCCATGCTTCAGGAATTCGCGCATGAAGCACGTTGTTGGAAAGGATATTCCGCACGATTCCGCGGCCGGCCACGTCAGCGGGGAATCGCAGTTTCTCGACGATGTGGCGCCGTTGTCGGGCGAGCTTCTGGCGGGGATCGTGCCGTGCCCGGTGGCGCACGGGAGATTGGCTCATCTGAACGTGGCGCCGGCGCTGCTCGTGCCGGGCGTGAAGGCCGTGCTGACGCATCACGATATTCCAGGGCACAATCGGTTCGGACCGGTCATCAAGGATGAACTTCTGCTGGTCGAGGATGAGGCCAGCTTTATTGGCCAGCCGCTCGCGATTATCGCCGCCGAGAATCCGGAGGCGTTGGAATTGGCCCGGCGCGCGGTGGTCCACCAGGTCGAAGAGTTGCAACCGATCTTGAGCACTGATGAAGCGATCGCGGCCAACTCGTACATCGGAGTTCCGCGAACGATCAAGCGAGGCAATCTTGCCAGGGGATTTTCCGAAGCGCATCACTGCATCGAAGGTGTGTTGGAAATCGGCGGGCAGGAGCATTTTTACCTGGAATCGATGGTTTGCATTGCCGTCCCCGGCGAGGGCAAAACGATGGTGGTGCATTCCTCGACGCAGCATCCGACCGAGGTGCAGGAGATGGTCGCGGAAGTGCTGGGCATTGCGTTCAATCAGGTTGTGGTGATTTGCAAGCGGATGGGCGGGGGATTTGGCGGGAAGGAAACACAGGCGGCCCCGCCGGCGATGATGGCCGCTCTGCTCGCCGCACGTACGCGCCGGCCCGTGCGGTTCTCGTATTCGAAAGACGACGACATGCGCTTTACCGGCAAGCGCCATCCCTTCAAGGTAGTATATCGCGCGGGGTTCAGCCGCGAAGGGATTATCACCGCCCTGGATACCAAGCTGTATTCCAACGGGGGATGTTCCACGGATTTGTCGATCGCAGTCATGGAGCGGGCGATGCTGCATGGCGACAACGCGTATTTCATCCCGAATATTTCAATTGAGGGCCGGATTTGCAGGACGAATCTGCCGAGCAACACGGCCTTTCGGGGATTTGGCGGACCGCAGGGAGTCGCGGGCATCGAAAACGTCATCGAGGAAATCGCGCAGGCGCTGGGAATCGACGCTCTGGATGTACGCCAGGCCAATTGCTACGGGACAGAAGACCGCAACACGACGCCCTATGGACAGATTGTGCGAAACAACACGTTGCCGGTACTGTTCTCGTCGCTGCGGCGTGATTGCGATTACGACTCTCGCCGCCAGAGGGTGCGACAGTTCAACGCGGAATCATCGACTCATTTGCGCGGAATGGCCCTGTCGCCGGTCAAATTTGGCATCTCATTCACCCGGCGAACGATGAACCAGGCGAACGCGCTGGTCAATATTTATCTGGACGGGTCGGTCATCGTCAGCACCGGGGCCACGGAAATGGGTCAGGGCATTAATACGCGGGTGAGGCAAATCGTCGCCGAAGAACTGGGCATTGGGTACGACCGGGTGATTGTCACGGCTGCCGCCACGGATAAGAACAACAATACTTCTCCCACCGCCGCATCAAGCGGGACCGATCTCAATGGAGCGGCGGCAGTTGATGCCTGCAAGCGGCTGCGCGATCGAATGGCAAAAGTGGCTGTGGGCATGCTTTCCAAACCGGGTGATAGATTGGGCCTTGATCCGCTCTCCATTCGTTTCGAACAGGGGTTCGTATTCGACCAGCGCGCTCCGGAACAAAGGCTGGCGTTTGCCGACGTGGTGCGGCAGGCGTACGAATTGCGCCTGAGCCTTGGGGAGCGTGGTTTCTATGCGACCCCCGGTGTGGATTTCAATCGCGAGACCGGAACGGGAACCCCATTTCTGTATTTCACCAACGGCGTGGCTTGCAGCGAAGTTCTGATCGACCGGCTCACGGGCGAGATCAAGGTCATACGCGTGGACTTGACGATGGATCTCGGGCAATCCATCAATCCGGGAATAGACCGGGGACAGATCGTCGGCGGATTCGTGCAGGGAATGGGTTGGGTTACGACCGAAGAGTTGGTTTACAGCGCAAAGGGAAATCTTTTGTCGTGCTCACCAACCACGTACAAGATTCCGGCCATCACCGACGTGCCGGAAGCGTTCAACATTCGATATCTGGATAATCCGAACAACGAGGTGAGTCTGTATCGGTCCAAGGCGGTTGGTGAACCTCCGCTTTTGCTCGGCCTCAGCGTGTGGTTGGCGGTGAAGGACGCGCTGGCACAGGCCGGGGTGACACAGCCGGGCGCGCTGGCGATTCCGGCGACCGGAGAGCGGGTGCTTATGGCGTTATCAGCCCAGCTTCAGCCGGATGCGGCGCTGGCAATCTGATTCGCCGGACAATGCGATCTTCGATGACCCATTGACCCCGGCACAACGTTGATCGGTGCGACAAGTACGCCAATCGCAATTTTGAAAGCGCTTTCAAAATCGTCGCAGGGAAACTTCGGAAGGTGAATCTGGCATCTCGGTGAAATCTCAGGGCTATCCCGTTTTTCTGCTTTACGTTCATCTCAGTCGTAGGCCACATCGATAGGCTTGCGCAATAACAGGTGCTAATTCACCTGTCCTATCAGTGAATCAGTTTCGAACCATTGGCGAGCCAATTGCTTGTGAACAATAGGAAAATCTGGAAAATCTGGAACCAGAGCGTTTTTCATCCGCTCGTAGCGGCATATCCACAATGGTGAATGAAACCGAGTGCGTCCTCCGCGGTGATTTGATCCATCGCCTGGTCAACGGCTTCGAATAGGGCGTCGAGACTTCGCCGGGCCAGCTTGCGTAAAATCGATTTGATCTTGGAGATCGCCATCTCGGTGGGATTGAAGTCCGGGGAATACGGGGGAAGCCGCAACACCCGCGCCCCGGCCGACTCGATCAACGCATCGACCTTCGGCGACTTATGGGCCGGCAAATTGTCGAGGACCACCACATGTCCGGGCTGGAGATGGGGCACCAGGCCGTCGCTCAGGAACGTCAGGAAGGTCTGGGTGTCGGTCGCGCCGTCGAACGTGTCGAAGCCCAGCATTCCCTCCACCGTCAGCGCGGCGATGGTGCTGAGGATCTTCCAGTGTCCGTGGGGCGTTTTGCAGACCACCCGCCGGCCCCGCGGCCCACGGGCATACAGGCGAGCCATCGTGGTCGTGGCCCCGAATTCATCGAGAAAAACAAGCTGGTCGACTCTCACGTGCGCGAATCGCGCAAACCAATTCGCCCGCGCCTCCTTGACGTCGGGGCGGTCCTGCTCGCTGGCGTATCGGGTCTTTTTTTTAGCGGCAGACCCAGCGCCATCGTCGCCCGCCAGACCGTCGGCACGCTCACCTTGTTCCCCAACGCCTCGGCCAGTTCGCCCAGCGTCAGGTCCGGCTTGCCCTCGATGAGCCGCCGCAGGTGTTCCAGATCGTCCCGGTCGAGTTTGTGGTTGTCCGGCCGCTTGGGCGGCAGGGGCTGAAGCGATCCCATCTCCCGACGACGTTGGATCAGCCGTCGCACCCAGGATTCGCTGCATTCCATTTATTCAGCGACTTCAATGGACGATCCGCATTCGTCATACACCCTGGCCACTGCCCGACGGAATTCCATCGAATACGTCATGCCGCAGACCTCCTTGTCGAAGAGGCCGCAGCGTAACCGATTGATTCAAATCGCGCTATAGGCGAATGAAAAGTGCTCTAGAAGTGGAGAATGCGGGCGTCACGAACTGTTCAGCGTGAAAATCGTCTTGACTTGGCGCTGGTTGAATTTGATCTCCCCCATCGAGTCCGAGAGATCGGTGGTTCCGATGAAACCCACCGCGTGGACTTCCCGGGCCTGATTCCGAGTGTCCGCGAGATAAAATGCGGCGAGCGTCTTGGCCTTCGTGGCGGTCACGCTGCCGCTGGCGTCGCGCTGGAACGCGGCCGCGATGGAAGATTATCGCTAGGTTGGTATGTTATTTCGATATGAGAGCTTTCATCGCCGGACAAGTCGGAGTGGACAAGGGCCCCTACCTTGAAGCGCTGAAGGCCGAGGCGATGCGCAACGGATTGGACGTCGAAGCCTGCCACGTGGGAAAGATGATGTATGCCGAGGCGCCGGACGTGCCGGCGGGGAGAATCCTGAATTTGCCGATTACCCGGCTCAATGCGCTGCGGCGGTCGGTGTTTAAGGAAATTCTGCGGATTGCCGACCGGCACGAACACGTGGTGGTGAATTCGCACGCGACGTTCCGGTGGCGGCACGGGCTGTTTTCAGGATTCGACTTCGATCAGATCAAGGCCCTGCGGGCCGATTACTATCTCACCCTGCTGGACAATGCCGAGTCGATCCATCAGCGGCTTTTGCGCGATCACGAACTGGATCACTCGCTGAAGGACATCATGGTCTGGCGCGAGGAAGAATTGCTGGCAACGGAGATCATCGCCAACATCACCAGCGGGTACGGGCACTTTTACCTGATATGCCGGGGAAGAAAGGCGATGACCATAAAAACAATGTATGGGCTGTTATTCGAGCCGAAAAAAAAACGCGTGTATCTAAGCTTTCCCATGAGCCATGTGATGGACCTGCCGCAAACGTTGGCGGAGATCGACCGCTTCAAATCGGACCTTGCCGAGCATTTCGTTTGCTTTGATCCGGGAGAAGTGGATGAATTCGTTTTGCATACGATGTCGCTCAAGGCCCTGGAGGAGGGACGAACGCTGATCGAGGTGCCGGGAGCCGAAGGCCCGATCGCCCTGAAAACGACGGAGGTGGCGCAGATCAGCGGGGACATCCTGGGACAGATTTACGCACGCGATTTTAAGACGATCGATCAAAGCGACATGATCATCAGCCTGGTTCCGGAATTGCCGGATGGTAAGCCGGGCTTGTCCAGCGGCGTGGAAAGGGAATTGCATCACGCGTTCGAGGGCGGCAAGGAAGTGTACGTGATCTGGGCATGCGAGGCGATGCCCTCGCCATTCATCACGGAGACGGCCACCAGAGTTTTTCATCGCACCGACGAAGCGCTGGACTATTTTCGGGGCAAGAAATACATCCGGTAAAGCAGCGAGCCGCTGCTCCCGCCGCAATGCGAGTCCCGGTCTGTATTTATCATTTGTATGCAGGCAGGACGCTCGATACCATTGCGTGCGCTCAATTGGAGGACGAATTTGACCACCGTGGCATCGAGTGACCCATCCGCCGATCGGAGCCTCCTCCTTCCACCGGTTTTTTTCACCGGATAATCGCAATGTTTCTACGACCCTCAGTCATCGCGTTGACGATCCTTTCCTTCATCGGGCTGTGCGCGCCCCGCTGCAACGCCTGGAACAGCACCGGCCATGAGATCATCGCGCAAATCGCCTACGATCAACTCTCGCCGCAGGCCAAGTCGGCAATTTTCGCGGTTTTGAGGAATCATCCGCGGCTCAATGAGGATTTGCTCAGTGACCCGGGCAGGGCCAAGGACGCGGACCTGGCAATGTTTCTTCGCTCGGCGACGTGGCCAGACATGGTGCGATACCTGTTGCACCCTTTGAACCATACGGAGAACCATCCCAGGTGGCATTATATGGATTACCCGTTCGAGTTGGACGGCGTTCAGGGTCCCAAGCCGGACCTTCAGTGGGATGGCCAGAGCGATCCGGCCAATCTGCCGCAAGCGTTGGACAAGGCGCTTGCGGAATTGAAGGACCCGCAAACCCCCAAGGACCGCAAGGCAATCGATCTGTGCTGGGTGGAGCATCTCGTCGGCGATATTCATCAGCCGCTGCACGCCACCAGCATGTTTTCAAAGGAATTTCCGCAGGGCGACCAGGGCGGAAATCTGGTCTTCATAAAAAACGCCGAAAACGTCTCCCTGCCGCTGCACACCTACTGGGACGACGTGGAAGGGTTGGCTCTGGACTACGACACCATCCGAAAGACCGCCGACCGGATCGAAGCCGAGCATCCCGCCGCCCAACTCAAAGATCGGGTGTCGGACCTGTCCGTCCTCGATTGGGCGAAGGAAAGTTTCGATCTGGCCAAGAGCGTGGTTTACATCAATGGCACGCTACCGCACGTGACCAAGACCGAGGCCATTTCCGATCCGAATTCCGTGCCGGAGCTTCCGGCGGGATATCCGCAGCAAGCGCTGGCAACCGCGGACGAGCGAATGGCTTTGGCGGGATATCGCCTGGCCGCGGTGTTGGAGCAGGTCGCAAAAGGCTTGTAATGCCCCTCTGGATGAGAGCTGGGGATACTTCTTCTATTTTATGGCCCCGTTCGGGTTCTTCGGTTTCCTGTTGATGGTATTTGCGCGCAAAACCATTGCTCGCGGTTCGAATCGCTGACGAAATCATCGCGTGGCGGCCCATTACAATGGGTGTTTCGCGCACCACTCGCGCCAGATATCGCGATAGGCGGCCTCCACGGCCCTGGCGTGGGCCTTGGCATCCATGAGCCGCGACTGTGACATGCGCGTACGCAGAGTGGACCTGAGATGGGCGAGATGCGCCCGGTCGCCAGCGAGGCGAGTGGCGATCGCGATAAACTCCTCGGGTGACTGAGCGATCAACTCGTTCAAGTCCAGCCGGCTCAAGATGCTCATGCTGACCCGGGCGCTGTGGCGGTCGCCCGCAAGGGCAATTACCGGAACGCCCATCCATAGCGCCTCGCATGTGGTTGTCGTTCCATTGTACGGGAATGTGTCCAAGGCGATATCGCATTGGTTGTACGTGAGGAGATGCTCCCGGTAGCCGACCGTGCGTTCGACAAAAACGATCTGGCTTTCATCAATGCCCTGGTTCGCAAAATTTTCCAACAGTGCCGCGCGCGTTTCAGGATCGGCCAATCCCCCGGCCTTCAACATCAACCTCGATCCCGGCAGCGCGCGCAGAACCGAGGACCACAGCGCGACCACCTTTCGGTTTATCTTGTGCACGGCATTGAAGGATGCGAAGCTGACGGCGCCCGACTCGCCGGCCGGCAAGGGCGCGACATCCGGCGAAGGCGGCGGCGGATTGAAGCAGAGAAAGCCTCCGTCAAGTCTGACCAGCCGTTCCGTGTAATAGGTATCCGCCCCAACGGGATCCGCCAAGGCGTCGGTGAAGCGATACTCGATTTCCGGCAACCCTGTGGTGTTTGGATAACCGATGTAGCTGACTTGCACCGGCGCCGGATGACACGCGAAAACGTCAAGCCGGCTCTCGGCTGTATGCCCCGCCAGATCCACCAGGATGTCAATCTGATGCTCGCGGATCATTTCCGACACTCGTTCCACGCTGCCGCCGACGATCCGATACCAACGACTGGCCAGGGCGTGTAGGTGGACGGATATCTGATCGGACACCGGTGTGCAGTCGTAGACGACGACTTCCACGGCCGATGTATCATGCGCCGATAGAATCGGCTGCAGAAAATAAGCGACCGAGTGGCCCCGCAAGTCGGGCGACAAATACCCGATCCTCAGCACGCGGTCGGGAGACCGATCGTTGTCCCAATTATCAAAAGTCTTCGGCACCTCCCGATGGCAAAGAGAAGCCCATTGTTGGTGCAGGACGAACAATTGGTCCTGGCTAACATCCGGATGCGCGTTGGCGAAAAACAGACCGGACGCTCTGACATACGCTTTGTCAGGGGCAAGGTCCCATGCTTTCTCAAAATTCTCCCAGGCGGTTTCGATCCGTCCCTGTCCGGCGAGAAGGTTGCCATATCCCAGCAGCGCCCCGATGCTCTTCGGATCAATTTGCAGGGCTTGGCGGTAGGTTTGCGCGGCTTCGGTGTGCTTTCCTTGCTTGGTCAGCAACATCGCCAGCCAGTTGAGCGCCTCGGTGTCGCGAGGATCAATCTCCAATGCCGCGCGAACCGCGGCCACGGCTTCGGCTTGGCGGGTGGGAATCCGGTCCAGGACGTAACTCAAATGCATGTGGGCGGGAATCAGCTTCGGGTCAAGCTCGAGCGCCTTTTTCAACTGGGTCTCGGCGTCCTTCAGATGTCCGACATGAAGCAGAACGTGCCCGAGCCGCGCGTAACCCACCGCACGCTCCGGCCGAAGCTCGATGTATCGCGCGAAGCCCAACGCGGCGCCTCCAAGCTCTTTCTGTTCCTGGAACGCACACGCCAGCGTGTAATGGGCGTCCGCGTCGTCCGGAAAACGTTTGACATATTCGCTGCCTGCGTCGGCCGCTTCCTTGAGCCAACGAATCCGGTAGTACAGCAGGAATCGCGCAAGCAATACTTGCTGATTGTCCGGCGCCAGCTTACAGGCTCGTTCGATGGTTTCCGTTGCGCCATCAATGTCGTTGTTCGAGATCGCCGTGTTGAATTGAAATACTTGCCCTCTGAGGTTTTCCGGAGCGAGCGAAGTTGCACGGCGCAACAGCGCGGACGCGTCCTTAATTTGCCCGGCGAGGATCATCTGCTGAGCGGTCCAAAACATCAACTCGGCATCCTCGGGCGTTTGCCCGAGAGCCTGCTGGGCGGCATCGACCGCACCCGCGTAGTCTTTTTTGCGAGCGCGCAGCTCCGCCAGCCGCCGCAAAGCCGTCGGATGAGACGAGTCCACCTCAATGCAACGGAAATAACTCTTCTGGGCCGCCTCGGTCTGATCCATGGCAGCGAGCACCTCGGCCAGGTTGTAATGCGCATCGGCGTCGCCGGGATCCAAGCTCACCGCTTGTGTAAGAACTTCACAGGCATCGGCTTTCCTGTCTTGCTTGAAAAGACAGACGCCCAAAAGCCCGAGTGCTTCGGAATTGTCGGGCCGCACTTCAAGCGCCTGACGAAACATCGCCTCGGCCGAGGCGGGATCACCCCCGTGCAATCGCTTCAGTCCCGAGTCCATCAGGGCATCACAGGAATCCACCTGCATGGTTATACCGCAAAAAAGGACGGCACAGGATCATTAAAGGCCTGTGCCGCCCGAAGTTCGAATATAGGATCGCTTTGGATCAGCCCTGGCGTTGTCGACGCCGCGCCATCAAAAGGGCTGCACCCGCGCCAAGGAGACCAGCGCTCACCGGTTCCGGAACGGACACGGTCTGTCCCTCGCTGTTGGTCAGCGAGAAGGTGGTCTCAACGGCCCAGTCCAAATTGTTGTCCTCACTCGGATAGGAATCGCCGTCGTTGGTCCGGACCAGCGCCTGGGTGCTGCCCAAAATGTCGGCGTTGGTGGGGATGGCCGTTCCGTACAGTCCCTGGTAATAGTTGTAACCTGCGTACTCGCTTCCAACGAAGCCCGGAAAGCTGGACCAGTAATTATTCGTACCGAAAGTCGTAGCGGCTACTGATCCGCTGGCCAAACCGCTGCCATAGCCAACGTAGTCGAGCATTGTTCCGTTCGACCCGCCGCTGACCAACGCCTCTTTCCCAGCGCCAAAGTAAGGCTGGCTGAACAAGTTGCCGGCCGTCCAGCCCGGGTTCCCATAAGCGGACGAGTAGTTGGCCTGCGTGCTGTTATACACCAAGACGAGGTCTGGAGTGGGCGCTATGAACCCGGCGACGCCGGTGAACGCCGGGCTAGAGGTGCCGTTATTAATCTGGACCAGGTAGTAGCCGCCGGCCCCAATCGTAGCTGAGCTGGGAAGCGGTATCTCGTTCCTTGCGCCCAACGCGATAGGTTCGGTGGCAAAGCCACTCATATCAAGCCAGAGGCCATTGAGGCTCGCCGAAGAAGCGCCCGAGTTGTACAACTCGATATAGTCGTACTGAAAATACGGGTTGCCGGTTTTCGGGAACGCCCCATCACCATAAATAGTTTGCAGCAGCACGGCCGCGTGGGCAGAGTTGCAGAAACCCACCGCCGCCATCGCCGCCGCAGCCAGCGACGCATTGATGGACGCAGATCGATTGTCCTTCTCTTTCATGGTTGTGCTCTTTTCTCCCTCCGGATTCCGGACCTTTCGGAAGCGGTACCGGAGATTCCCGCTCCAAAATGCTTGGCCAAAACAGGTTCAAAATACAATCACCGATTGATCGATCGCCGAATGCTCAAGCGGCCAAATCGTCTGAAAACGCAACATTTCAGCGTCAATCCAACTCGATCAGTCAGTATGTCAAAGACGACAAGAGGGACATTGTTTACGACAGCGCGCTTCAACAGTCAAGAGATTTTTGGCTATTCACATAACATTTACATTTCGTCAATGTCTTTAGGTCGGACCGAATCCCATAACGCTAACCCCCCAACCTGTTTGCGTCCGAGCAGCCAATTGGGACAACATATTCGAGTCCGGCGATTCCTGAGCGGATGAATCAGGCATGGTCGTATGGCGGGTTCCAAATGTGATGGACCTGGTTTACTCGAATCGTTCCGGGGCATCCGGGACGGCAAGGCGCTATGCGCCCCGGGCGAGGAAATACGGCCGTTGCTCTGGTTGCCTGCCGCGTCAAACTCGACCCGGGTCGATTCGCCTTTGCCGCGACAGGAACAACACGCCGGCTGGCAATAGCAGGATTATTGCCCCTGGTTCCGGTACATCGCTCATCAATCCATTGGCGGCCGCGAAGGCGTCAACCGCGGCCCAGTCGGCCGCTGGCAACACCACGGATCCCCCGTTGGCCTCCTTGCCGAGGTTGGCGACCAAGGCGGTGAAGTCGGCGCCGGTGACCGTGCCGGTGTACAGGAAATCGCCCTGATCCCACCCCGACACCAGCTTGCC
>JBEKHH010000029.1:0-62930 GCA_050012375.1 Tepidisphaeraceae bacterium | reverse complement strand
CAAACTCCTCGCCGGTGTAATCTCGGCACTCGGCATCCAGGTTGATGTCCCACCTTTTGACGATGGCCAGGATGGCCCGGCGCTGGCTGGCGGTCATCGCGGCATCACGACGGTCATCGTGGCGGTCATAGCCTTTGTGGCGGTCATAGCCGTTGTGTCGATCACGGCCTCGATCATTCTGGCCGTTGCGACGGGGTTGCGGATCGCCCAAAGCATCCGCCTGGTGGTCCAAGGCATTCTGGGCCTGACAGTACAGGTCGCCGATCTGCCTCTGAAGCTCGTCCGGCCTGGCCAGCAGCGCCTGATCCAGTTCCGCAGTGACATTGATGGACACGCCGGTGGACTGATAGTCCTTGCTGGCCTTCCGGCTGAGGCCAACGTTGATGGATAAGGGCATAGAGAGTCTCCTTTGCCCCGAAACGGGGCTGCGAAATGTTGAACACCGACTGAAGAAATGATCCCGTGAGGGCTACGGAATCCCGTTCACGTATCGTGACGCGAAAACCGCGGAAATTTAGGCCGCCGCGTCCAACGCGGCCGGCGTGAAAACCAACAGATCCACGATTCGGCCGGCGAAACGAACGCATCCGCCAACAACCAAGCTCGGCGTCATAGTCAATAACGTTATTGAATACTTGAGCCTTATTGCTTGGCGAACACCGGGCAGCGGCTGCGGTACGGGCAGGCGGTGCAGTTCTGGGGCGAGGGGCTGGGGTGGAAGTTGCCGGCCGGGATGGCGGACCAGACGGCGGCCACGCTCTAGTTGAGGGCGTCTATGGGTCCTCTTTCCCAGGGAAAGCGGACAATACTGCCTCAAGCCCTTGGCTTGGAAGGCACGGCGGTCGGGTGGCGGGTTTGCGCGAACGCCTGGAGCAGGTAGCTCTTGAGTTCCGGGAAGAGCGGGATAATGGACAATCGTTTAGATGATGTGATAGCGGCCTATGCGCGGAACCAGAGTGATAGCGCGCTCCAAGCTCTGCACACGGCGTTTATAACATTGTCGTCCACCTTCCAATGTAACCGCACCCAGCCCGTCAATACGTCTCTTCAGTAAATCACCGTGCCGGGTTTCTGAATGATCCCGCGCCCAAACAAAGATCCTGTTCCCACAAGCTTCTTTGGTTGACGTCCCAATCGCCCGGCACCATTCCGGCCGAGCCTCCTTCATACGTAACAGCATGGAGCGAGTCCTCCAGGGTGAACATTGCGCCGTTTTCATTGAATTTAACTCCGAGAAGCCGAGCCGGAGACTTGTCCGGAGTGTATACCGTGCCTCGCCAACTGAAGCTCCGAAGGTCATAAATTCCATTGGTTTGAGGAGAACGATCTCCTATTATGGGCGTGATCTCTGAGCTTATAAAAAAGATACGTTCGCCGAATGGATAGACCAATATCCGGTCGGCTTTGGTGAATTCATGGTTTTCAAGATTGGCCGTTAAGAATAGCGTTTGGTCAATATCGCGAAAGTCCGCTCTCTGGATTTCATGAACAAACACGAAGTTGACAACGGTGCCGCGTAAGAACTTTGCCAAAGCATGACGCGAGTCGCTTGGCTGACCGCTTCGAGATGGTTCATCGTCTCCGGCCAAGGCAATGACAACGATTTGACGACCGGCTGCGCTTGGGCCAACAATTTCGCGAACATCTTTCTGCTTGGGGTCTAATTCCATAACAAGCGTCAATCGAGCGCTTGTAAGCGGGAAACTGAGTCGTTCAAAACGGGTAAGTATTTCTGCCTGACGAATGATCGCTGCGTTCGCTTCATTGATTTGGCCAGACAATATCTGATTTCGAGTTTTTTGTTCTTCGGCAGCCTTCTCAATCGCATCCTTCTGGTCTTTATATTGCCATGCCAGTGCCGCCAGACTACACAGTAGCCCCAGCACGAACAAACATACGAACGCCTTCCTCTTCCATCCCGCTATATCGTCCCACACCGCCAAGACTGCGGAGATCCCTGTCACAAGAACTACTGCTTGCAACGTGTAAAACAGTTTCATTTTCGCATCTACGTTTGATCTTCCCGTCCTAAGACAAGTGATACGGGCCAAATCGCATTTTCAGTCACAAGCGTAACTCTGAGGGTCCCAAAACGCCACGCTGACGCGCTCCGCGATCTTCGCGACGCCACCCACGTCCAACACGAATCGTCGCTTACCTTTGGGAGGTACTTCGCCCGCAATCCTCGCCGCTTCCGCAACACCGATATGAAGGGCAGCCACGAAGCGCCGCTGCAGCGCGACCTCTCCCGTGTTTGCGTCGGCCGCCTCGACCAGCTGCAGAACTACGCACGACCGCCCGCAACTGCGCACGCGGTCCCGCACCGCTTTGCGAACGTATTGGCGGTCAACCCCCTTTAGGCATCCCGTCGCTCAGCTTGCCCCCGATGATCCTCTCTGGGGGCGCGACTGCTTTCCCGCCTCTACCCCCACTTCAAACGCCGCCCGGAGCAACACCATTCCCTCGCATCGACCTTGCCGACGCCCCGTGACCATGCCTCCCATGCCGCCTCACCGTGTCGGCATTGGAGGCAGGGAAATTTCTACGGCTTCTCTTCGATCAGCTTCGTCTGCCAGTCCTGGGCAGTGTGGAAGACATGCAGGATAATGGCTATGGAATCCCCCTCATGGATCATGACGCGAAAACGGCCGGAAATTTAGCCCAGCCCAACGCCACGCCCTACAACCGATCAGAATGCTGGGTACTGATGTTTTGCCGCTTGGAAGCATCAAAGACGCCCAGAAACGCTGCCAGGGGCCTCAGTGGCGGTAGCAATAGGGTAGCAACGCATCTTGACCGTCCCCGAGGGCAACTCGACCAGAATCGCGGAATACATCGGAAAACACAGTATAAAATGAAACGCACCCGGCAGGACTCGAACCTGCAACCCTCGGTTCCGAAGACCGATGCTCTGTCCAATTGAGCTACGGGTGCCGCTTCAGGAAAAACACGCCGATGAGATTATCCGCGCGTCCGGTCAATGCGACAATCCCACAGCGCGCTTTACGAATTCGGGACTGTTCAGTTGCTTCAGCATGAAATCCGCCACGTCCGCTCGGGATATCTTGCCGCGGATCGCCTCTTTGGGCTTGCCCACCCATGCCCTGTACACGCCGGTTCTTGGTCCGTTTGTCAGCATCGCCGGCCGGACGATCGTCCAATCCACTTCGCTTTGCATGATGGTTCGCTCCTGAATCTCCTTGTCGGCGAAGGCATTTCTGAGCAGCGATGGCAAAATGATTTTTTCAAATAGCCAACTCATTTGTCCGCGACTGTCGCCCACGCCGAGACTGCTCTCGCAGATGAATCGCCGCACTCCGCGCCTCTGCATGGCCGCGATGATATTGCCGGTGCCATCGGAAAGGATGGTATTTTTCCCCAGCTTGCGCACGCCGAGGACGGACAGGACGACGTCGGCTCCGGCGATGGCTGCCTCGACCGACGCGGGATCGAGGATGTCGCCTTTGATGATATTCAGCCGATCGTGCTGGAAGGTGAGCTTCTCTGGATTTCGAGCGGAGGCGGTGACGCGGTGACCCTGGTCGAGCGCTTGCTTGAGCAGTTCCCGACCGGATGGCCCTGTTGCGCCGAAAACAACCAGATTCATAAGCGTGGCCGGAGAAGATTCACCCCGGCGACGGCGCGGGCGGCGGCGCGTTGGAATCGGGCGGCGTGACGCTGACGGTTGTTGTTTCAGTCGTCACGGCGACGCTTGTTGCGGGGGCGCTCAGCACCGGCTCGAGTTCCTCCTCCGATTGTTCGAGATAGACATCATCCATTTCAGTTGAGTCCACCTCGCTGCGCATCAGGTAATAGATGATCGTGTTGGCCGAGAAATAGAGACTGATGGTGTATGCTCCGAGAAAAGAAACGAGGAGCATGACCCAACAGTTCATAAAGAACGCGCCGATCTTTTGGCCGACGGTCAGCGCCAGGTAATCGGAGAAGAACGAAAGCCGGCCGGTGGTCATGGGGTTTGTCCACATCGTGGAGAGGAGGTCCTGGGTATTGTCAGCCGGGGTCAAGATGCCCATTCCGACGAAACGATGGGTGAGCACGAGCGTGAGCCAGATGAACATGTGGATGAACAAGTAGGTTGCGGCGCCGTAGGCGACGGCAATGGCGGTGTAGAAGAACATTCGCCAGGGCCGGGCATAGATGTAGCTGAAGCTGCGGCTGATGGCGTCGAAGCTGTCGGAGCCCTCGACGGCAATGGTCGGATACATGAGATTGAATCCGCCGGCGGTTCCGAGCAAAACCAGCGTCATCACAAACCCGGCAAGGAGGGCGAGGATGAACATGGCGCCAATGGTGATCGGCCCGAGGAACGGGATATTGCCGATCAGGGCCACGAGGGAAACGAACAATCCGATGACAATGACAATCACCAGCGGAATGACCGGCGCCGAGGCAAACGAGAGCACCTTGCCGACGGCGAAGTTCATCGCCTGCCGAACGGATATCTTCTCGTCGCGCGCGATGTGCACGGCGGCGATTCGGCTGATGGCCCCGCCGAACAATGCCCAACACAGCAGAAACAGAATTCCAAAGACGATGAAGAAAACGGTGTGGTTCCAAATAAGCCAGACCGGGCCGACCGCGAAGAAGTTGTAGATGTGCTCTTTGACGCCGGCGGTACCCACCCAGTTATTTCGCAGAACCCCGTCCACGACGCCCGTGATCTGGCCAATCTCGTACTCGAAAAAGGAGCCAAACAGCCCAATGCCCTTGATGGTCTTGACCTGTGTCCACTGGGCTTCGGCGTCCGTGTAGGCCGCGACGATTGCGTCGTTTCTGTCATGCAGCATCCTGGCCCGCTCTTCGTCGGTTTTGGCGTTCCTGAGGGAGTCCTCGTATTGCTTTCTTGCGCTGGCGACGGCGCTATCGCGGTTACCGATGATCTTGTCTTTCACGTCGCCCAGATAGTGGGCCGCGTGCGCCTGATCCATTACTCGGGCGTTGAAAGCATCCACGGATTCGCTGCTGTCTTTACTGAGGATGCCGTAGCTGGTGAGTTTTGCGGCGTAGTCCTGGTCGATCGCCTTTTGAGTTTGCTCTCGCCAGACGCTCAGGGAGGTTTGATCGTCTCCATCGGCGATGCGCTGGTATTCGGCGACCTCCCCCACCACCGCCCGCGCCCGTGTGGGCCAGCCCCAGTCCAGGACCCTTCCGCCGAAGTAAACGCTCAGCAGCAGCGCCAGACCTAATGCCAGCTTGGAGAGGTGAACCGCGATGCGAAAAGAGCGAAAAATGTGCGTGAACGGAAACGTTTCACGCCAATCAATGCCTCGAATCACTTGTCCTTCGTCCGCCATCGGCCGAGGCTCCTTTCCCTATTTCGACTCACTGTCATGGGGCGTGCGCGACGCGCCGTCTTGCAGGCCCTTGCTTGGCGGCGGCATTATATAGTGACCGCCATGAAGGGTTCAAATGTGCCACCCGCCGCAAAATGTGACTAGCTTCGGTTTTCGCCGGGGTCAGGAGGCTCTGGTTCTTCTGAATCCTCCGCTGGTTTGACCGGAATCTGGTACTTTTCGCCCAGCCAGCGGCCCA
This sequence comes from Tepidisphaeraceae bacterium, assembly GCA_050012375.1. GTDB lineage: Bacteria > Planctomycetota > Phycisphaerae > Tepidisphaerales > Tepidisphaeraceae > PALSA-1353. The sequence goes on along the minus strand of JBEKHH010000029.1, from coordinate 57,377 downwards.
GATCGATCAACCGGCAACGGTCGCTGCAAAATGGAAAGAATGGGTTGCCGGAGACCGAATCCTCCCGCTCCAGCACCTCTTTTTTGCAAATTGGACAAAGCATGGCCTCACCACGATGTGGGGATTATTTGGGAGATTTGCCGGTCTTGGCGGGCGGAGCGGCCGAATTAGCGTCGGGCTTCGATTCAGTTACCCGCTTGGATTCGGTCCGGGGCTTCGATTCCGTCGGGGGCTTTGATTCGGCAGCGGGCTTGGATGAGGATTCGGCCCCGCCGGCTTTGGCCGCCGTCGCCGCGGGCTTCTCGCCAGTGTCAGCCTTGGCGGCGGATTTATACGCCTCGCTGCGATAGTCGGTGGTGTAGAACCCGCCGCCCTTGAAGATCAAACCCACGCCGGTTCCCATCAGCCGCCGGGCGCGCCTTTTCCCGCAATGGGGACACTTCTTCACCGCGGCGGCTTTAATGGACTGAAACTTCTCGAACTCAAAGCCGCAGGCGTCGTATTTATACTCGTAGGTGGGCATAGCCAAATCCGTTCATTCGGCTTTGCTCACCGCGACCTGCGCGGGGCGCAGGGTCCTGCCGTGCAGCGAATAGCCCCGTTGAAGCAACTGGGTGACCGAATTGGGAGGGAAGTCCCCGCCCGGCTGATGAATCAGCGCCTCCATCGTGGCGGGATCAAACGGCGTGCCGGGCTCAGGAGCGATCGGTTCGACGAACTGGCTGTTCAAAACAGTCATCAACTGATCGTGGACGATCTGCATGCCCTTGAGGATCGACGCCGCATCGGTCGCTTTTTCGCCCGCCGCCAGCGCCCGCCCAAAATTGTCGATTGCCGGCAACAGGCTTTTGATCAGGGCGCTGTTGGCGAACGCGACAGACTGATCCTTGTCGGCCTCGAGCCGACGGCGGGAATTCTGGTAATCCGCGGTTGTGCGCGCCAGGCGGTCAAACAAACTGTCTCGCTCCTGAAGCAGCGCGTTGCGCTCCTGAAGCAGCGCGTCACGCTCCTGAAGCGGCGCGTCGCCCTCCTGAGGCGGCGCGTCGCCATCCTGTTGGAGGCGATCGGAGTTCTCCTCTGCGGTCGGATCGGCGTTTGGGTCGGCGGGTTTGGGTCTCATGATTTGGCCTTCGGTCCTAGTGCTTTGCCTCGTCCCCCGTGATCAGGTCCTTCAACTTGTCGAAAAATCCCTTGCGCTGCTGCGCCAGACGAGAGTCTTCGCTGGCGGCGAATTCCCGCAGCAAGTGTTTCTGGCGATCGGTCAGCTTCTTCGGCACCTCGATGACGATCTGCACCAGTTCGTCCCCGCTACGGTAGGAGCGAACATCAGGTAACCCCTTGCCCTTGAGCTTGAAGACCTCGCCGTGCTGCGTGCCGGCCGGTATGTCGATGGCGTCGGGGCCCTTGAGCGTGGGAACCTCGATCCGGGCTCCGAGGGCGGCTTCGGAAAAGGAAATGGGGACCTGACAAACCAGGTCATTGTTGTGCCGCGAAAAAACGGGATGCTCCTTCACGCCGATGTAAACGTGAAGATCGCCCGCCGGAGCGCCATTTTCGCCCGCCTCGCCCTCGCTGGTTACACGCACCGCCTGGCCGTCATGCACGCCGGCGGGAATCTTGACGACAACCGTTCGCTTGCGAAGTTGGCGGCCGGTGCCGCCGCAATTCGGGCAATGCTCGCGAATCACGGTGCCCCTTCCGCGGCAATTGGGGCACGTCACCACCATCCGGAACATTCCGCCGAAGCCCTGCTGCGCCACGCGGCCCTGTCCGCCGCATTGCAGGCAGACCACCGGCGCCGTGCCGGGCTTGGCGCCGGTCCCGGCGCAATGCTCGCAGCGGTCCTGGCGCTCGAAATCGATTGCCTTTTCGGCCCCAGTGGCCACCTCCTGAAGCGTCATTTCGATGCGCGTCTCCAGGTCGTAACCACGAGCGGCTTGTCGTGCCCGGCCCCGCCCCCCGCCGCCCAGCGCCCCGCCGAAAATGTCGTCGAACATCGAGAAGATGTCCGTCACATCCATGTGTGAGAAATCGTGCTGGCCGGTGACGCCTTCATGACCGAACTGATCGTAGCGCCGGCGTTTTCCGGCGTCGGAGAGGACTTCGTAGGCCTCGGAGCATTCCTTGAATTTCGCCTCGGCCGCCGCCTTGTCCCCGTTGGAGCGGTCGGGATGGAATTTCATCGCCTGCCGGCGATACGCGCGCTTGATCTCCTCGGCCTCAGCGGTTCGCTTGATGCCCAGGATTTCGTAATAGTCGCGCTTGGCGGTGGGCATAGTTCGTATTATTTGAAAGTCTTCAGCGGAAAAGCTGGCTACGCAGCGCGTTGGCGACGAGGATGCAGCTTCTTTCCTTGTTTGCTATCGCCATGTTTCACGAGCCACTTGGCCAATTCCGGGGGCAACGGAAGCTCAAGGATTGGCTCTTTCTGACCCTTCGCCCGGTACCGCAGCCATCGGCGTATTGATTTTCTTGATTCGCCCGATTTTTCGCCACGAAGCAACCCCTCCACCGGAATATCTTCGTTAAGGTCCGGCCAATGGATCCCGTCAAAGCTGAGTTCGAATTTTGCGCGTTCCGCTGGCGTGCCGTGAAAGAGGCGGGGAAACCATTTCAAGGGCACCGAAATGGTTCGCCCATCCGCCAGATCAACGCTGAGAGCGCCGTTCTTGACGCGCGCGTCAACGGGTTCCGGTATCTTATTTGCCTTGGCGAAAGTGCTCATGCCACGCTCTCAATAATAGTCCGCGATTGAACTCTATGATTTCGCGGATGTCATTCAGTTCATGCTTCGCAAAGCCACGGTATTGCGCCAAACGCACCCGTGGGTCGAGCCAAAACTTGGCTGTTAGACGCTCACGCCGCACGTGAACATGTGGCGGCTCGTCATTCTCCCTGGACCAAAAGCCGATCCGATACGGGCCGACCCGCAATATCGTCGGCATCTGGGCCTCCCGCGAATCCTTCAAGATCCAAGTATTGGACCCATAAAACGCCGCGGAGACACGAAGCTGACAATCCCACCTCGTGTCCTCGCCGCCGCATATTTTGATTCTAGTCGCGCTAAACGGTCAGGTCACCGCCCCGCTCACCGGCGTCGCTTCCTCGCCTTTCTTTTCCTTCAACTCGGTGATCAAGACCTCCGTGGTCAATGCCAAACCGCTGACGCTGGCGGCATTGAGCAAGGCGGTGCGGGCGACTTTTGTCGGATCGATGATGCCGGCCTTGAACATGTCCACGTATTCGTCGGTGGCGGCATCGTAACCCCAGGCGGGGTTCTTGTTCTGGAGGATTTGGTCCACGACGATCTCGCCATCCTCGCCGGCGTTGTCGGCGATCTGGCGCGTCGGCCAGCGAAGCGCCTGCGCCACGATGTCGAAACCGATCTTCTCGTCGCCCCTGGCTTTGGCCTTGGCGTTTTCAACGGCGTCGATGGCCCGGAGGAACGCCACGCCCCCGCCGGGAACGATGCCTTCCTCGGCCGCGGCCTTGGTGGCGTGCAAGGCGTCGTCGATGAGGTCCTTGCGCTCCTTCATTTCCGTTTCGGTGGCGGCGCCGGCCTTGATGACCGCCACGCCGCCCGTCAGCTTGGCCAGACGCTCTTCGAGTTTTTCGCGATCGTAATCGCTGGTGGTGGCTTCGATCTGCTTGCGAATCTGCTCGGCGCGGGCGTCGATGTCCCTCTTCTTGCCGCCGCCTTCCACGACGAGAGTTTTGTCTTTGTCAACCACCACGCGCTTGGCCGAGCCGAGATCGGACAATTCGATGCTTTCCAGCTTCAATCCCAGGTCTTCGCTGATGAACTTACCGCCGGTGACGACCGCCAGATCGCCCATCATGGCCTTGCGGCGATCGCCGAAGCCGGGGGCTTTGACGGCGCAGATATTCAGCACGCCGCGGAGCTTGTTGACCACCAGCGCCGCCAATGCTTCCGATTCGACGTCCTCGGCAATGATCAGCAGGGGCTGGCCGCCCGCGACCACCTTGTTGAGCAGCGGGAGCAGCTCGGCAAGATTGGAAATCTTCTTCTCGTGCAGCAGAATCAGGGCGTTCTCCTGAACGGCTTCGAGCGTCGTCGTGTTCGTCAGGAAATAGGGGGAGAGATACCCTTTGTCGAACTGCATCCCCTCGGTGTACTCCAGGACCGAATCGGTGCTCTTGCCTTCGTCGACGGTGATGACGCCTTCCTTGCCGACTTTTTCCATGGCGTCGGCCATGAGATCGCCGATCTTCTCATCGCCATTGGCGCTGATGGTGGCGACGCGTTTGTAATCCTCACGTCCTTTGACCTTTTTGGATTGCTGGGTAATGGCCTCGGCGGCGACTTCGGCGGCCTTGATGATTCCGCGCTGGATGATGACGGGATTGACCCCCATGGTCACCGAGCGCAATCCGTGCACGTAGATGGCCTCGGCCAAAACCGTGGCGGTGGTGGTTCCGTCGCCGGCCACGTCGCTGGTCTTGCTGGCCACCATGTTCACGAGCTTGGCCCCCATGTTTTCAAAGGGCTGAGGAAGCTCGATCTCCTTGGAGACCGTGACGCCATCCTTGGTGATGCGCGGGCTGCCGTAGGATTTCTGCAATACGACGTTCCGTCCGCGCGGGCCGAGCGTGGCCTTGACCGCGCGGGAGAGTTGCGACAATCCGCTGGCGATTTCCGCCCGGGCGTCGCTTTCAAATTTCATTTGTTTCGCTGCCATGATGATTCCTTTGGGTTTTGGTCATTGGTCACTGGTCATTGGTTGTCCGTCATTGGGTTTTTGCAAATGACCAATGACAAATGACCAATGACACCTGACATTAATCCAGCACGCCGAGAATGTCCGACTCTCTCAGGATGACGAACTTCTCGCCGTTCACTTCGATATCGGTTCCGCTGTATTTGCCGTAGTAGACCGTGTCGCCGGCCCGCACCGCCAGCTCCATGTGCTTGCCCTTTTCATCGAGTTTGCCCGGGCCGGCGGCGATGACTTTGCCCTTGGTGGGCTTTTCCTTGGCCGAGTCGGGCAGAACGATTCCGCTGGCGGTTTTGGTTTCCGCTTCGGATTGCTTGACGATGACGCGATCTTGCAGGGGTCGAAGTTTCATAGATTGATCCTTTGCGCTTGGTCCTTTATTGCTTGCGTTGCCTACCATCAGCAACCTTTACGCCAACTCTTGTCGCCTTACGAAGCTTTTGCACCACTTCGGCGCCCTTGCCGACATGCCGAAGCTTGGTGACATCAATGTCGCCTGGAAGTTCATATGCCATTTCTTCTGGCGTAAACTTCACGCTTTTATGTGTTGCCTTCGAGATCATGATTCCATTCGGCTGTACCGATTTCCTGCAGCCACTAGCGGCCCGGCCGCAACTAACTTCTTCTGCTTGGAATCGACGCGAGCATTGAATCCTTCCAGCGTTCTTGCCCCAAGCAGCAACAGATCACCCGGTTCGGCGAAGACGACCTCGTCGACCGTAAAGAATTTGTCCGCTCGAATGACGACAAATCCGACATTTCGCGTGACAGTCTGGCCGTTGGCCATCGTTATAGTGACGTCCTTTTTCTCTCGTTTGATCCCGATCTTTTCAAGCGATTTAGCTGGGAGCCATGTGTAGTCGCTGCCGGTGTCAACCAACAGTTTTCCCACCGTCGCCGATCTGCCGCGAGCAGCGACGTTTTCAATTTTGCACCCAACGTAAAATATGCCCATCTTTTTCATGCCTCAAACCGTTTCCCTGCTCATACACTCTTGATATTTGATCGCAATTGCGCTAGGCGACTCCGCATCCGTAACGTCAGTTGTTTGTGTAGGTCATGTGCCTTGTCTAGAGACCCTTTAGTCTGTATTTCGAGTTCGGCATCTCACGGTCTTTCATTTCGAATCGTAACCAATCCTCCATGTTTTTGGACAGGACCGTCATCACAGAAAGCAAGCCATTCGTTATAAGCCGTTTGCCGTTTCAATGAACAAATCATTTATTTCGTCATCCCCCTCAATATTTAATTGTGCGGACAACCGAACTTCGTTGCGACGATCCTCCTCGCCTTTCCCGATTCGTAGGGACACCCGAACCAACGCAAGCTGAACATCCTTAAAGAGCTTCTGCGTCTGCCGAATTCTTTCTAATGCCGCGTCTCGCCTAAATCGCCAGGCTTCTCGGCGGCCCGACAGATACTCGGAAACGCCCGTGACCAGCAGTGTAAACACACCGCCGATCAGCAAGTTGGTTAGCGCAAACCATCTGTCCGACATAGGTTCTTCAGTTGCGCCCATATCACATCATGTCATCCATCCCACCCATCCCACCCATGCCACCCATGCCGCCCATGCCTTCGGGGCCGCCGTGGCCGGCGTGATCGTCCTTCTTCTTCGGGGCTTCAGCCACGATGCAATCCGTGGTGAGCAGCAGGATGGCCACCTCGGTCGCATTTTGCAGGGCCGTGCGCTCGACCTTGGTGGGCGTGATGATGCCCGCCTTGACCACATCGACGTATTCGCCGGTCAGGGCGTTGAAGCCTTCGTTGTCGTGGGATTCCATCACCCGGCGAACGACGACGCTGCCGCTGACGCCGGCGTTTTCCGCGATCTGCCGCAGCGGAGTGGTCAGGGCTTGGCGGATGATTTTCACGCCCGCGGCTTCGTCGCCTTCGAGCTTGAGATTCGCTCCGCCGTTGAGGGCTTTGATGGCGCGAATCATTGCCACGCCGCCGCCGGCGACGACGCCTTCCTCGACCGCCGCTCGGGTCGCGTGCAGAGCATCCTCGATGCGGGCCTTCTTTTCCTTCAATTCCGCCTCGGTGGCGGCGCCGACGTTGATCTGCGCCACCCCGCCGGCCAGCTTCGCCAGACGCTCCTGCAGCTTCTCGCGATCGTAATCGCTGGTGGTGATCTCGATTTCCTTGCGGATCAGTTCGATTCGGCCCTGGATGGATTTGGTAGCGCCGGCCCCTTCGATCATCGTCGTGTTATCGTTGTCGATGCGAACGAGCTTCGCCTGCCCAAGCTGATCGATTTCCACCTTGTCCAGCTCGATGCCGAGGTCCTTCATGATGGCCTGGCCGCCGGTGAGAACGGCGATGTCTTCCAACATGGCCTTGCGGCGATCGCCATAGCCCGGGGCCTTGACGGCCGCGACGTTGAGAATCCCGCGAAGCTTGTTGACCACCAGCGTGGCCAGGGCCTCTCCATCGATATCTTCAGCGATGATCAGCAGGGGGCGCTTGGCCTTCTGGATTTTTTCCAGGAGGGGGAGGAGCTTGGTGGCGGCGGAGATTTTGTCTTCGTAGACGAGGACAAACGCTTTTTCCAATTCCACCGTCATTTCATCAGGATTGGTGATGAAGTTGGGCGAAAGATAGCCGCGGTCGAATTGCATTCCTTCGACAAAATCGACGTACGTTTCGAGGCTCTTGCCCTCTTCGACGGTGATGACTCCATCCTTGCCGACGCGCTCGAAGGCATCGGCCATGATGTTGCCGATTTCCCGGTCGTTGTTGGCGGAGATCGAGGCGACGCTGGCGATGTCAGCCTTGCCGCTGATCGGCTTGGATTGTTTCTTGAGGTTCTCAACGACGGCTTCGACGGCCTTGCGGATGCCGCGGGCCAGGGCCATGGCGTCGGCGCCGGCGGCCAGATTGCGGTATCCTTCCTTGAAGATCGCCTCGGCAAGAATGGTTGCGGTCGTCGTTCCGTCGCCGGCAACGTCGCTGGTCTTGCTTGCAGCCTCTTTGACCAGCTTGGCTCCGATGTTTTCGCACTTGTCCTGGAGTTCGATCTCCTCGGCGACCGTCACGCCATCCTTGGTGATGGTGGGCGCTCCCCATCCCTTGTCGATCACCGCGTTTCTTCCCCTGGGCCCGAGGGTGGCTTTCACCGCCCGCGAGAGCTTGACCACGCCTGCCAGCAGGCTTTTCCGGGCCTCGATATCAAAGGACAGCATCTTCGCCGCCATATCAGTTCTCCTTACGTTGTTTACCTCGAATGCAGGCGAGGAATCCGCGCCCGACTAAAAAGCCCTAGAACAAACGCAATGCCGAATGGAAATGGCGAGCCGATTGAATGCTAATCGTTATGCTGAAACCACTTACGACTATGCGGGCGTCCCGATCACCTTTGAGCTTCAACTGTCACCGTGGCAGAAGGCCCGATGTGCGACCAAAGGCGGTTGCCAAGATGGCAGATGGCAGGGAGCGGCTCGCTCATGTCTCAAAACCTGAGCGATACACGGACTGCACTTCACACATCGCTCTCACCAGATCGACCAATGGCTGCCGGACCAGTGGAAATGGCGGAATCCGGCCTCCTCAACGTAATCGATCGTCCAGCCGACGAAACGCCCATTCCATTTCTGCCTGTGCGGACGTTCCCCAACCTGGTGGAGAGGGTCAGACATCGCGCAGGGAGGCAACAGTTGATATCATGGGCAGCCGCTCAAACGGGCCATGGGCTGATGGAAGCGCAGATGCGGATCGGGCGGATGACCGGGCTGATCTTGCTGGCAGTGATCGCAATGCTGCCTGGCGTTGCCCTGGCGGGGATGCCGGATCCGGAACTCACCGAAATCGCGCGGTTGCGCTTTCAGACCCTCTCGTTCTTCCTCATGATCCTGCTGGCGTCGGCGGGGCTGATTCAACTGATCTGGGATTTTGCCTTGCGGCCGACCCTCCCGCGTCTGCCGCGACTGGGCTATTGGCGGGCGCTGGGTTTGGTCGTGCTGTGGGGCCTGCTGTTTATCGTCGTTCTCACCATGATCTCCGGCGCGCGCGAACTGATGACCCCCGGTGCGTGGGAACATAACGGGGCGACCTACCGGCTCAAAGACGGAGCGAAATGAACCGCGCTCGCACGATATCTTGCTGGATTATCGGCGTTCTCCTGTTCCTTGTTCTGGGCACCTGTGTGGGGATCACACCGATAATCATCGAAACGTTGGCCCTGTTGGCGTTTGGGTGGATCGGATTTCTCCAGCGAGTAGTGCCCCAAATTCAAATGCGCTGGGGCATTGCCGCGAGTTCGGGCGTATGCGCTGTCGTGCTGGTGATCGGCTCGCATCTGTTTCTGCGCTGGCTGTACCGCCAGACTCGTGTTGACGGCACGTCGCCCGATGCCCGCCGCTGGCACTGGCGGTGGACGCTGTCCGGGGCCGCTTTGGTGCTGCTGATGTTTTCCGCTGGAATTGGCGCCATCGGCGTCGTCCATCAGACGGCATGGCTGGCTACCTCGCCCGTGCCGCTGGTTTACGACCGTTCCAACCGCGCCTACGAAACCGCCAATCGTGTCAGATGCCACTCCAATCTCCAACGGATCGGCCAAGTGCTGCAACTCTATGCCAACGACCATGGCGGGCATTATCCGGATGATTTGCTGACGCTGCTCCTCAACGAGGATGTGACAGGCGCGGTTTTCGTGTGTCCATCCAGCAACGACTCGCCGGCCACCGGCGCAACGACGCGAGAACTTAGCGACGACTTCAACCAACCCAATCACTGCTCGTACATTTACTTCGGCAAGGGACTTTCGACGCCGGTCGCCTCCAACCGTGTGATCGCCGCCGAGCCGCTGGAAAACCACGGTGGGGACGGGATGAACATCCTTTTCGGCGACGGCCACGTCGAGTTTGTAAATAAAGACGAGGCGACCAAACTGTTGGCGGCGGTGGCCCCCACCACGCAACCGACGACGCACGGCCAGTAGATGTTTTGCGAGCGATACACGGACTGCACTTTACATATCGCTCACCTCAAAACCGTGGCAGATGTATACTCCCCGGCGTGAAACGCCCTCGACGCAGCTTGGGAATCCTTATTCGCACCTTGGCGATCGTTTTGGGTCTATGGGGCGGCTGGCTGGCCGCGGGGGCGCTGAACGATCACCGAATCGACATTCCCCGCCGAATTGTTCCGGCAAGCCGGCCATCGCCCGCTTCCCCATCGCATTGACGGCCATCACACGTGCGCGAGTTTGTTCATCCCATTGAGCGCGGCGACCTTGTACGCCTCGGCCAGCGTTGGATAGTTGAAAACGCTGTTGACGAAATAATCGAGCGTGCCCTGGAAGGCCATGACCGCCTGACCGATATGGATCAGTTCCGTTGCCCCGGTGCCAATGGCATGGACACCCAGGATTTGGCGGTTCTCCTGATGGATTAAGAGCTTGAGCATGCCGTCGGTGTCGCCGAGGAGTTGGCCGCGGGCCAACTCGCGATACTGGGCGATGCCCGCCTCGTAGGGAATGCCCGCGGTGGTGAGTTGATCCTCGGTGCGGCCCACCATGGAGATTTCCGGGATCGCGTAAATGCCGTAGGGGAACAGCTCGGGAATGCTGCGCGTTTGAACTCCGAAGGCATGGCAGACGGCCAGACGGCCCTGCTCCATGGCGGTGCTGGCCAGGGCCGGGAAGCCGATCACGTCGCCGACGGCGTAAATGTGCGGGACATCGGTCTGGTAGTTGGCGTTGACCTTGAGGCGTTCACGGTCGTCGGCCTTGAGGCCGGCGCGATCGAGCTGCATCGCTGAGGTCGTTCCCTGCCGCCCCACCGCGTACATCAGCGTCTGGGCGCGAAGGGTTTTGCCGCTTTCCAGCGTCGCCTGCACGATGGCCGCATTGATCCCACCCTCGGCGGCGGCCAGATGCTCGATCTTGGCCACTTTCTCGCCCAACCGCAGGGTCACGCCCATCCGGCGCATTTGATATTGCAGGGCCTCGGTGATTTCGTTGTCGAGAAAGCCGAGCACTTCGTGCTTGCCTTCGACCAGGGTGATTTTCACGCCCAGCGCCGCCAGCATGCAGGCGTATTCGATGCCGATGACCCCCCCGCCGACGACGATCATCGTCCTGGGGATGGACTCCAGCTTGAGCAACTCATCCGAGGTGAAGATGGTTTTGTCATCGAAGGGCACCGATGCGGGCTTGGCCGGCCGCGTGCCGCTGGCAATGATGATCGTGTCGCCGCTGACGACCTCGAAATCGTCGGAGCGTTCGACGCGGATGACGGTCGCCTGCTCGAAGCGCGCCGAGCCCCAGATCAATTCGACGTTGTTGCGCTCGAGTTGGTCGCGGATCAACGCCAATTCATTGTGGACCACCTGCTGGCTGACGTAGATCAGGTCGGCGATGGTAATGTTTCGCTTGATGCGGCAGCCCTCGCCGAAAAGGGCGCGTTTGTTCATGCCGGTCAGATACAGGACTGCTTCCCGGAGAGCCTTGGAGGGAATGGTTCCGGTGTTGATGGACGCTCCGCCCAGGACGTTGTTCTTTTCAATGATGCAGACCTGTTTGCCGAGCTTGGCCGCCTGAATTGCCGCTTTCTGGCCGGCCGGCCCGGATCCGATCGCGATGCAATCAAAATGTCTCATGCTTTCTTCCGCGGATTTAACGTCGCAGCGCGCCCAAACGGTTGGCTTTCGGCGTGATGGTACGCAATAGGCGGGCAAGCGTCCATGATCCGAGAAACCCTCCCGGCCCAGCGGAATTTACAGATTTTGTGCCGATGGGTCCGATAACTTACAATGTCGCTCGAAATTGAAAGGAGCCAAGGATGGCTGATGTGAAGCTCTCGGATTCCGCGGAGCGGGATCGCCTGAATCTCGTCGATCTCAGCGTGGGATTACTGGTCCTGACGACCGGCATTTATTTTGGCGCGATCGCCGTGCAAATTTTATTTCTGGGATAGCGAAATTCGAAGCTCCGGGCGGATGGCCATCCGTGGGCTTTGGACGCCGCACGACGTTCCCCGCCAGATCGGTCCCCTCTAAACATTGAACAAGAAATGCACGATGTCGCCCTCGCGCACGACGTACGACTTGCCCTCGGCGCGCATTTTTCCGGCCGCTTTGATGGCCGGCTCGGTGTGGTATTGCTGAAGGTCGGCGAGCGTGTACACCTCGGCCCGGATGAAGCCGCGCTCGAAATCGGTGTGAATGACCCCCGCCGCCTGCGGGGCGGTGGCGCCGATCGGAATCGTCCAGGCGCGAATTTCGTCCGGCCCGGTGGTGAAGAAACTGTGCAGTCCGAGCAACCGATAGGCCTCGCGCGCCAGCGTCGCCAGGGCCGGCTCCTTCAAATCCATCGCCGCCAGCATCTCGCGGCGATCCGCCTCGCCCAACTCGGTCAGTTCCGCTTCGAGCTTTCCGCAGATCGGCACGACCGCGCCGCCTTCCAAAGCCGCCCGCCGGCGAACACCCTCCACCAGCTCGCTCCGACCGTGAATGTCCGATTCATCCACGTTGGCAACGTATAAAACCTTCTTGGCGGTAATCAGCCCGAGCGATTTGATCAGCTTCCGCTCGTCGGCGTCGAGTTCGAGCGAGCGCACGGGCTTGGCCTGATTGAGAACTTTGTCGCATCGTTCGAGCAATTGGACCTTGAGGGCGGCTTCCTTGTCGCCGCTGCGGGCCACGCGCTGGGCCTTGTCCAGCGATGGTCCGACCGTCTCCAGGTCCGCCAGGGCCAATTCCGTGTCGATGGTTTCGATGTCACGAACGGGATCGACGGTTCCTTCGACGTGAATGACATCGGCGCTGGCGAAACATCGGACGACGTGCAGGATGGCATCGACCTCGCGGATGAAGGAGAGGAATTTGTTGCCCAGCCCTTCGCCGGTGCTGGCTCCGCGGGCGATGCCGGCGATGTCCACGACGCGCAGGGTCGCCGGGACGATTTTTTCGGTTTCCTGAAACTGGTTGATGATTTTCAGGCGATCGTCGGGGACCGCGACGACGCCGACGTTGGCCTTGACCGTTGCGAAGGGATAGTTAGTCGCCAGCGCCCCCGCCGCCGTGAGGGCGTTGAAAACGGTGCTCTTGCCGACGTTGGGCAATCCGACGATTCCGACTTCCAATGCCATTGAATTACATCTCGCGAAGGTGATAGCTCTTGATCATCGTCTGCTGGAAATCGGGATAAGCGTTCAGGTCGTACTCTGCAAGGTCCATGCCCTCAAATTCGTCGGCTTCGGACAGCCGCACGCCGACGGTCGCGCGCAGGATGAAAAAGACCAGGCAGGAAGCGGCCAGGGTCAGCACGACCACCATGCCCAGCCCGATGGCTTCAACGCCGATGCGGCCGATGCGCTGGTCCCACGTTCCCGGCGCCAGGACCGCGACGGCCAGGGCGCTCCAGATGCCGCCGATGCAGTGGATGGCGATCCCTCCGGCTGGATCGTCGATCTTCCAGAACATATCCAGTTTCACCACGGCATAGGGAACGATGAGGCCGGCCACCGCCCCGACGACGACGGCAAGGGACGGGGTGAGCAGATCGGCGCCGGCGGTGATTGCAACCAGACCGCCGAGTAGGCCGGCAAAAACCAAAAAGACATCAGACCGGCCGTAGCGGGCGATGCAATAAATCGCGGCGGCGACAATGGCGGCGGCGGCGGCGAGAACGGCATTGAACGCCGCGTCAGCCCCGTAGGAAGCAAAGGCGGCGACGTAAGGAATCCACATCGCAAAAATGAGCAAAATCCCGCCCGACGCCAGGGGAAGATTGTGGCCGAGAATCACGTTGGTCGAGCCATCACGGTTGTACTTGCCGATGCGCGGCCCGATGGCGATGGCGGCGATGGCGGCGGTAAGGCCGGCTGAAACATGGATGAATATTGCCCCGGCTTCGTCGATAAAGCCGCGACTGACCAGCCAGTTCCATTGCAGTAATTTCCAGGCCAGCGGGGTAAGAATTCCGGAGAGGAGAATGGCTGATGCAATGCCAACGATGGCTCGGCCGCGTTCGAGGGTCGCGCCGGAAACGACCGCGGGCCCGATGAGAAACGTCGCGGCGAGAAACAGGGCGGTGGAGCCCCTGGGATGGGCGATCTCACGCCAGGAACCGTGGATGGCGCTGCCGATCAGCCAAAATGCCAGAATTCCGACGGCGATTTCGACCGTGGCCCGAAACAGGCAAGAAATTGTATTTTTGGACCGGGAGATGCCGGCGGAGTGGAGGGCGAAGCCGATGCGGAGCAAAAGGGCGGCGACACCAAACATCACCCAGGAATCAAGCATGCGGCTGATTTTTTACCGGATTCCAGCGCTGCGGTACAGGGCGAGGCCGCCCGAATTTGTGGTGCGACGCGCCGGCCCGTAGAATTCCCCAGTCTCTTGGTCGCCGCCCACGGCACAAATGCGCGATATTCATCCAACAGCGATCATCGATCGTCATGCCGAGTTGGCGGATGACGTGACAGTCGGGGCTTACAGCATCATCAAGGGCGGCGTCATCGTCGGGCCGGGAACCGTCATTCAAGAACACTGTCATATCCATGGAAACACGACCATCGGTCAGAGATGCCAGATTGGCCCGGTGGCGTTCGTGGGTCTGGCCCCGCAGCACAAGAAATATGACGGGTCGGTCACACGGGCGATCATCGGCGACGACGTCATCATCCGCGAAACGGCCTCCATCCATCGCTCGGTCTACCCGGATCCGGAGTGTGCCACGCGCGTCGGCAGCCGATGCATGTTCATGGCCGGCTCCCATGTGGGGCACGACTGCGTGGTGGGTGAAGAAATTGTGATGGCCAACTGCTCGGGGCTGGGGGGCCATTGCGTGGTGGGGAACCGGGCGTTTTTCGGGGGCGGGGCGATGATCCATCAGTTTGTCAGGATCGGAAGGCTGGCCATTATCTCCGGCAACGAGGCGATCACTCACGACGTGCCGCCATTTTCCGCGGCGCGATACAGGGGGCTCAAGGCATACAATGCTGTCGGGTGCAAGCGCGCGGGAATGTCGCGGGAGACCATTCATGCCGTTCGAGCCGCGTTTTATTGTCTGCATATGAACCGCACCTTGCCGGCAGCAATGGCGGCGATTCGCGAAAACGTGCCGATGTTGCCGGAAATCCAGGAGCTGCTGGAATTCCTCAGCACCACAAAACGGGGAATACTTGGCAGCGTCAAAGGGCAGGGCATCACCAGGCTCCGCCGGCCCGACGAGGGGTCGGACGATGACGAGCTATAGCCAAAGAGGCTGCCGACTGAAATCGGCAGGCCGCTGCATTGTTTCTGAAAACGATCTAATATTGCAGCACTGAATGGACCGCTCGCGGCGCGACCTTCGCCCGCCCGTTGAGGCCCACCAATTCGATCAGGACGGCGATGCCGGCCAAATCCCCGCCCAGCCGATCCACCAGATCGCAGCAGGCCCTCATCGTCCCGCCGGTGGCTAAAAGGTCATCGACGATGAGAACGCGCTGGCCGCGCGCGATCGAGTCGGCGTGCATCTCCAACGTATCCTGGCCGTATTCCAAGTCGTAATTCATTGAGATTCGTTTGTATGGAAGCTTGCCGGGCTTTCGCACAAGGGCGAAGCCGGCTGAAAGACAACAGGCCACGGCGGTGCCGAAAATAAACCCCCGGCTTTCGGCGCCGACGACCAGGTCAATCCGCTTGCCGCGGAACGGGTTGGCCAGCAACTCGATCGACAGTGCCAGCGCCGAAGGATTGGCAAGCAGCGGGGTGATATCCCGAAAAAGGACGCCGGGCTTGGGAAAATCGGGAATGTCTCGGATATGTGATTTGAGTTCCTCGATCATTTCGGCATTTTAGCGAGCCGCCCCCGGATTTCCGACCCCGCGCGAGAGAAATCCACCGTCAACGATCAACGTATGGCCCGCGGTAAAGCTGGCGCTGGGCGAAATCAAATAAATCGCCGCCCCCACGAGTTCCTCGGCGTCGCCGAAACGGCCCTGGGGAGTATGCTCTCTCATCCAGTCGCCGCGCGGGGTGTTTTCAATCAACGGACGATTGAGGTCGGTTGGGAAAAGCCCCGGAGCGATTGCATTGACGCGGATCCCCAGCGGCGCCCATTCGTTGGCCAGCCCTCGCACCAGCCCCAGCACGCCCGATTTGCTTGATGCATAGGCGAGAACTTCGCTCAGCGAGATGAAGCTGTTGAGCGAGGCGATAAAAACGATCGACCCGCGCTGACCCTTGGCATCGGCAGGCTGATCCTTCATGACGCGGGCGGCGCTGCGGGCCACGATGAACGAGCCGGTCAGATTGATCCGCACGATCCGCTCGAATTCGGCGACCGTAACCTCGAGCGACGGCTTGCGCTGGATGACGCCGGCGGCGTTGACCACCGCGTCCAGCCGGCCATAACGCTTGACCGTGAAATCCACGGCGGCGGCGACGCTGCTTTCGTCTCCAACGTCCAACTGCACCGCGCCGTGACCGGCGCCCAATTCCGCCCGGGCCGCATCCACCTTGGCCGCACTGCTGGAGCCGGCAACCACTTTCGCTCCCGCGCTGGCCAAACCCAGGGCGATGGCCTTGCCCAATCCGCTGGTTCCGCCGGTAATCAGACAAACCTTGCCCGCGATATCAAAACCTTTGTAGGCCATGGCGAGATTAGACCTCCACCTGATTAAATTTCCACCGCGCGAAGTTTTGCCCGGTCGAACTTGAACTGGGCCTCCGCGGCGATCTGGCTGAGAGCATCCACTTCCGTCGCCGTGAACAGCAGGCCGCCGTGCTTGTCGCTCAAGCCGGCGGCGTCGGCTTCGATCTGCCCCGGCAGGATGCTTTTGTCGTTTCCGTGTCCGAGAATGTCCTGGATGACGGCCTTGACGTTCTGGATTTGCTTGCGGCCCTGGACGAAATTCCCGCAGTCCACGGCCTCCGGGCGCATGCATTGGAAATAGAACGCCGGCGTGCGCTTTTCGTCGGCGGGGCCGGTGTTCCAACGGCTTCGGAGCGTTGGCAGCGATCCCCCGATATAGGCCGCCAGGAGTTCATCGATCAGGGACAATCCGAATCCCTTGTGCTGGCCGAAGGGGAGGAGCGCGGCGATTTTCGCCGGATCGGTGGTTTCGTTTCCGTCCTTATCGACGCCGCAGCCGCCCGGCAGCGTTTTGCCTTCGCGGAGGAATTGCTGCACGCGTCCCATGGCGACGACGCTGGTGGCAAAGTCGATGCAAACGCAAAACCCCACCGCTTCCTTGGTCGGAAATCCCCACGAATGCGGATTGGTCCCCAGCGTCGGGAATTTTCCCCCGTACGGCACAACTTCCGCCAGCGCGGCCGTGCAGCAGGTATAGGCGATGTATCCCTTCTCCGCGGCGTCGATGACATACCCGCCGCCCCACAAATAATGGAACGCGTTGTCCACCGCCACCGCCCCCATGCCGTATTCATCCGCCAGCCGCATCGCCTCCGCCATGGCTTCCAACGCCACCGCCTGGCCCAGCTTTTTGTTGGCGTTCCAACGAGCAACGGCTTTATAGCGGGAGGGTAATTTTTCGATCTTCGCGCCCGGCACGCATCCGCCGGCCTTCGATCCGAAATGTTCATCCAGATGCAGGGCCTTGATCGCGTTGTGGGTTTTTATCCCATGGCGCGCGGTGATATTGCTGAACCGGGCGGCGGCGGCCGCCTCCTCGGCGGTGAATCCACGATGACAATACGCCGCCGCGACGAGATCGTCGTGAAGCTTATGAGGGACGATGTAGTTGGTAGCCATGGTTGCTCGGAAATTCGTCGGTCAGCTCGGAGTTCACAGGTTGTACAGTGGCCCTATTTCGTTTAGCCGCCCGGGCCTCGGGGCGGTTTTCCACATCAATGCCCCCCGCCGCTGCCGGGCTGGATGTCGATCTGCGGACGCTTCGGCTCCGGCCAATCGAGATGGAAAAACTTCCCGCGCGGGGCGTCGCCGCGCTCGTAGGTATGGGCCCCGAAATAATCTCGCTGGGCCTGGAGCAGGTTCGCCGGCAAACGAGTGCTCCGATAGCCGTCGTAATACGCCAGCGCGCTCATGAACGCCGGAGCGGCGATGCCGTTGGTGGCGGACAGGCCGACAACCTTCCGCCAGTTGCTCTGGGCCTTGGTGATCTGTTCGTTGAAATACGGATCGAGCAGAAGGTTTACGAGATTGGGATTGCGGCCATAGGCGTCCATGATCTTCTGGAGGAAGCGGGCGCGGATGATGCACCCGCCGCGCCAGATCGCCGCGATTTCGGCGAAGTTGAGCTTCCACTTGTATTCCTTCTGGGCCTCGCGCATGAGCTGGAAGCCCTGGGCGTAGGCGCAAATCTTGGAGCAATACAGGGCGTCGCGGACGGCGCTGATCAGCTCATCGCCCTTGCCCTTGTATGCCGGGTCGGGGCCTTTGAGCGTTTTGCTCGCCTCCACGCGCTCGTCCTTCAACGCCGACAGGCACCGCGCGAAGACGGCCTCGGCGATCGCGTTGGCCGGAATCCCCATGTCCAGCGCGTTGGTGCTGGTCCACTTTCCGGTGCCCTTCTGCCCCGCCGCGTCCAGGATGTGATCCACCAGATAGTCCTGCGGATGGACCGGGTCTTTCTGTTGCAGGATGTCGGCTGTGATCTGGATCAGATAGGAATCCAGATCCCCCTGATTCCACTGGGCGAAGACCTTGCTCAGTTCCGGCGCCTTCATGCCCAGCAGGTTGGTCATCAGCCAATACGCCTCCCCAATCAATTGCATGTCGATGTATTCGATGCCGTTGTGGACCATTTTGACATAATGGCCCGCGCCGTTGGGGCCAATGTACGCGGTGCAGGGGACTCCGCCGGTGACCGGCTTGCCGGGGGCGTAATTCTCCATGGGCTTGCCGGTTTTTGGATCGATTTTTGCCGCGATGGCTTCCCAGATGGGCTGGAGATGTTTCCAGGATTCGGGATCTCCGCCGGGCATCAGGGAAGGACCGAAGCGCGCCCCGACTTCTCCGCCGGAAACGCCCGAGCCGAAGAATTTGCATTTGGCGGCGTAATCCCGCTCGCGGCGAATCGTGTCGGTCCACAGCGAGTTGCCGCAATCGGCCACGATGTCATCCGGCTCCACGCCCGCGTCGATCAGTTCCTTGCTGATGGCGTCGACGGCCGCGCCGGCCTTCACGAGAATGATGAACTTCCGCGGCCTCTTCACGGCCGCGACCAATTCTCTCACCGTTTCGCACGCGACCAATCCGCCGGGCGGATTTTCACGGGCGATGAATCTCTTCATCACCGCCGTCGTGCGGTTGTAGACGGCCACTTTGAATCCGTGGTCGGCGATGTTCAAGGCGAGGTTTTCGCCCATGACGGCCAGGCCGATGAGGCCGATGTCTGCGACGGATGATTGTGGGGACATGGTTGCTCCGGTGATGAATTGCCTATCTTCAATTCCCTATTGCCTATTTCCTATTGCCTATTTGGGACCATCGTCAAATCTTTCGGGGCTTGGCGCGACTGGCCGTCACGCGAGATTGGCCCAAGATTCGCTCTAAGGCTCGGGCTTCGTCGAGAAGCGATTGGACCAAAGAGGATTTCAACATTTGGCTGGTCATTATGGTTTCAAGCCAATATGCGGTCTCGTCCGCTTCCTCTTCAACGACGCCAATCCTGGCGATGAATTCGGCCCTGCTTCGGGCCTTGCACGTGGCCCGGTAGTTGGCTCCGACGGCCGTGCCGCACCGGACCAGTTGTCCACCAATCGCCCGACCTTCCACGTTCTTGGGCAGCGCTCGAACCAATCGAATCACCCGCTGACCAAAATCGAACGTCCGCTGCTTCAACTCGCTCGCGTCCACAGTCTTTCTCCCCAAATAGGCAATAGGAAATAGGCAATCGGCAATCGGCAATCGGCAATCACCTAAAATCTATTTGCCTGAATAAAATCCTCATTGCCGTTAAGAAAGTTCACTAAATTCATCACCGCCCGCATCGCCTGCCGTTCCACGCTCTCGAACGTCCGGCTGCCGACATGCGGTGTGACGATAATGTTGTCGATCTCCCGGAATGGATGATCCGCCGCCGGAGGCTCCTTGTCCAACACATCGGCGGCATATCCGCCGAGATGGCCGCTGCGGCAAGCATCGGCGATGTCCTTTTCCACCACCAGTCCGCCGCGGGCCGTATTGATCAAGTAAGCCCCCTTCTTCATCTTCGACAGCAAATCCTTGTTGAACATGCCGCGGTTGGCATCGTTCAGGTCCATGTGGAGCGAGACGACATCGGCTTCCCTGATCGCCTCCAGGATCGTCTGGGCGCGCGGGACCTTGTACCGCTTTGCGAACTCCTCGTCCCAAAACAAATCATATCCAATGGCCTTCATGTCGAACGCGGCGGCACGCTTGATGACCTCCTTGCCGATGCGGCCCATGCCCAGCACGGCGATGGTCTTGCCGAACAGCTCGTTGCCCGTGATCCGCTTCCATTCTCCCTTTTTCGTGGAGCGAAGGTGCGGCCAGAAATGCTTGGCCAGCGCGATCATCAGGCCCAAACAATGCTCCGCCACCGTCGTGTGATTCACCCCGGGAGTGAAAAGGACCGGAATCTTTTTGGCCGTGGCATGTTTGACGTCGATGGAATCCAGCCCGATTCCATACTTGGCGATGACTCTCAGCCAGGGCAGCGCCGCGTCGATCACCCGGGCGGTGATCTGATCGTCGCCGTTGAGCAGGCCGTCGAACCCGCTCTTGACCAGATCGAGCATCTGGCTTTCGCTCAGCGGCCCGCGCGCGGTGACGATTTCAAAGCCGGATTTTTTCAGCGCCTCGTGATGGGCGCCCGGCGTGTCCTGGAAACTTGTGGTGGTCAATAAAATTCGCACGGCTGTAAGTCTCCTCTACCGCTTGATCCGGGCGCTGCCGCCCTTGAACACATGATTCAATTCTTCCAGATCAATTTGACTGGTGTCGCCGCGCGTGGATTGCAGCAGCGCTCCGTGAGCGGCCCCCAGGTCCACGCATTCCTGCGGGGTTCTTCCGTTTAGAAATCCATACGCGAACCCACTGGAGAAACCGTCGCCGCCGCCCACGCGGTCTTCGATTTCCAGGTTTTCGAATCGCCGGCTTTCGTAGAATCTCCCGTCCACGTACAGGATCGCCGACCAGTTGTTGACCAGGCCCGATTTCACTTCGCGAAGCGTGGTGCCGACGACCTTGACGTTCGGATAGGCCTTGACCACCTTCTCGACCATTTTCTTGTACGCCGACGTATCCAGCGCGGAAAGATTTTCATCGACGCCTTCAACTTCAAACCCCAGCACTTTCTGAAAATCCTCCTCGTTGCCGATGAGGCAGTCGATATGGCCGACGAGCTGGCGGGTGACCTCCTGGGCCTTTTGAGCGGTCCAGAGCTTGGAGCGGAAATTCAGATCATAGCTGACGATGGTTCCGGCCTCCCGGGCGGCCAGGATCGCCTCTTTGCACGTTGCCGCCGTGCCGTCGGACAGTGCCGTGAAGATTCCGCCGGTGTGAAACCAGCGCGCGCCCTGCTCTTTGAACAGCTTTTTGAAGTCGATCATGCCGGGCTTGATATTGCTGGCGGCGGAGTGTCCGCGGTCGTACATCGTCACGCTGGCCCGCACGCCGGTCCCGACTTCCGTGAAGTTCAAACCGATGCGATCAGCCCGCCCGACGCCGTCGTACTTGGCCATGACGACGTGGCTCACGTCCATCCCCACGCCGCGGGCGTGGTTGAGGATGATCCGGCCAACGGGATTGTCCACCAGCCGGCTGGCAAATCCGCTGCGCATTCCCAGGCGAGCCAGCGCATAGGCGACGTTGTATTCCCCGCCGCCGACCCAGACTTCCAGCGAATTGGCGAATTCGATGCGACCGTGCGCCGGCGGCGAAAGCCGAATCATGCATTCGCCGAGACTTATTAAATCAAGCTTCGTGTCCTTGGGATTACGAATATTTAGCATGGGAGTCCTTTGTCGTTGGGCAACTTATTGCCTATTGCCTATTGCCTATTGAAAGGCTTGTCTGTCTTTCAATAGGCAATAGGAAATAGGCAATATTAAATCTTCCTTCACATCCCCGCCTTCAATGCCTCCAGATGTTTTCCAAAATGTTCATCGAGAATCTGGGTGTAAAGATTTTGATTCTCGGCAACGAGCTGCTTGACCTGCGGGCCGAGCGTAGGATCGCACAAAACCGAGCCGAACGTGCAGTGAACGATCTGCCGCCCGGGATCGCTGAAGCCTTTGCCTGCGGGAACATCCGGCCAGAACCCCAGATAGGCCTTTTCCAGCCCGCGGGCGTCCGCGATCTCCTCGGCCGGCTTGGCCGATTGCAGCGTGGCCGACACGTGATAGGTGGCGCGGTCGGTATCGTAGCGCGAGCGGGAGAGGCTGACGATCTGGCGGAAGAGCTTGGGATCGACGCGCACCACCACGCGCAGGGCTTCGAGATAGCTGGTGCCGGCGGTTTTTACGTGGAACAGCCCCGCGGTCGCGCGAGCCAACGATGGATAAATCGAAAGCTTGTCCGACCCGCTGTGCAGGCTCAATTTGTACGGCCCCAGGTGCTTGGCGATGGCCGCGTGGTCCGCCAGTGATTTCTCCAGCGCGGCCACGTCGCCTTTGTAGTCCACTCCCTTTTCAAAATCTCCGATGAATCGCGGGGCAAGGCTCACGAGCTTCATCCCCGACTTGAGACACTGATCCGCGATGATGTAGTGCTCCGCCAGGGTTGTCGGCCTGGGGGTTTCGTCCACGCTGAGTTCGATTTCAAACGGCTGATTGTGCTTGCGGGCGGTCTGCTCGATGTGCTTGGCCAGCTTTGCCGCCATGGCAATGGCGCGCCCATATTTCACGGCGGCCCGGCGGCAAACGGCCGGAGAAAAATCGATCGTCGTGGCCTTCCCCAGCTTGATCTGTTTCCCCTCGTACTGGCCGAGCCAGGAAACCTCCGCGGCCAGCGGCTTGAATTTTTCGGCGAGCTGGTCGGAATTGTAATCATCGGCGTGGACGTCCACTTCGCCCGAAGGATCGATCGTGAAAAACACGAATCCCGCCAGCGCGGTGCGCTCAACGTCGGCGGGGGTTTTGAGGTGATCGGCATCGGCGCCCTGAATGCCCGCGTAGCCCGCCTGGCGCGCGCCATTGAGGGCGTCCTCCATGACCTGCTGCGGCGTGCGATTCGTGCGGGTCATCTCTCGAATCGATTGCTGGGCAAAGATCGGCTCGATGCCCGAACCGCATCGCTTCAGCGCCGCCGCGTGGCCAGGAGTGGCCAGGCCGAGGCGGTCCCCAAATCCAAAACTGGGCGCTAGTCCCAGCGTCGTCGGTCGGTTTTCGTTTTTCATGGTCAATTCCTCCTTATCGAACAACCCCGATGGTAATCAGAATGTTGGCATAAATCTGCGTTTCGGCGGTGGCGATGACCAGGCCCAGGTCTTCGCTTTGGGCCTGAACGTTGAACTGGAACTTTTGAAGCGGCACGAGTTCGCCGCGGAAGTCGCCGTGGCGGCGGAGAATTTCCCGGTATTTTTTCCAAATCGGCGGATCGTGGGCCATGGCGTACAGGCCCGATTTCGCCGGGGCCATGACTTCGACGGTCTCGATCGGGACCAGCCCGCAGATCAGGCCCAGGATCGTGCAGGCATCGACGATGCCGGGCGTGAAATTCGCCCAGACGATTTTGGCGCGCGGATTGGGCTTGGTGCTGCTGGGATAGTTGCCGTCGCTGATCAGAATCTTGGCCAGATGGCCCGCCGACGCCAAGCATCCCAGAATTTCGGGATGCAGCAGTTTTGTCTTAAGCATAAGCCGGGAGCAACACCTTAAGGCGTACGGCCGACGGAGGCAAATCAGCGGCATTGATACAAAACGTCGGATGTTTTAGCGCTCTTGCGGCCGGCGTAAGCCTGTTGGCCATGGTGTTTTGCACGCGGGCGCAATCGCCTATAATCGTCTTCTCAGGCGTCGCAGGAGCTGACATGCCGAAAAACCCATCGGTCAAATCCCACCCGGTCCCGCCGGACCTGGGCCGCATCGAACGCGCCGTGCGGGAGATTCTGCTGGCCGTTGGCGAAAACCCCGACCGCGAGGGACTTCTCTTGACGCCGCAGCGCGTGGCCAAATCGTACGCGGAATTGATGGCCGGCCTGCAGGAGGACCCGCGCTCGCACCTCAAGACCGTTTTCAGCGAGCGGTATGATGAAATCGTCCTGCTCAGGGACATCGAATTCCATTCCCTGTGCGAGCATCATTTGTTGCCGTTCATGGGACGGGCACACGTGGCCTATCTACCGGATGGAAAAGTGGTGGGATTGAGCAAACTTGCCCGGCTGGTGGAAGGATACGCGCGGCGGCCGCAGCTGCAGGAGCGGCTCACCACCCAGGTCGCCGATGCCCTGATGCAGGAACTCAATGCCCTCGGAGCGGCCTGCGTCATCGAGGCGACCCATACGTGCATGACCATCCGCGGGGCCCGCAAGCCCGGCAGCGTGATGGTCACCAGCGCCCTGCGCGGAATCTTCAAGAAGAATCCCGCCAGCCGCGCCGAAGTCCTGGGACTGATTGCCGGAAACGCGAATCCGAAACTGTAAATGATCCGGACATGGCATCGGCAAATCGTCCCCATCGCGTTGCTGCTGGTGGGGATCGATCTTTGGTTCACCGTGGGGCACGGTGAATTGGGCAGCTATGCCCTGCTCAAGGCGTTGGGCGGCATTCTTGCCTTCTCCATCCTCTGGCCGCTGAGCAATCGAATCGCCGCGATCTCGCTTCGAGTAGATTCGTGGCTCCGCCGGCGCCGTTTCGCCGCGGCGATCTGCGTCGCGGCCATCGTCGCCACGCATCTGTTCATCCAGGCCCATCGGTTTCGCGCCGAACTGTATCCTAAATTCCACGATGAATCGGTTTACCTGATCGAGGCCCGCATGCTCGCCCAGGGCCGGCTATGGATGCCGCCCTACCCACCTTCCCTCCGCGACTTCTTTGATTCGTTCTACCTGATCTCCGATCGCGTCTATGCCGGCATGTATCCACCGGGAACGGCGATCATGTTGCTCCCGGGAATCTGGCTGGAATTGGGGAGCGGGTTCATGCCGATTTTGACCGCCGCGGCTGCGTCGGCGCTATTTTATCTGGTGCTGGAGGAACTGTTCGGCCCCGTTCGCGCGTTGGCCGGCGTGCTGCTTCTGGTCAGCTTGAATCTATACATGTCGATGTCGTTCATGGCCCTCTCCGAGACGCCGCTTCTGCTGGCACAACTCCTGTGCTTCTGGGCCTGGATGCGCTGGCGAAAAGCCCGCAAGATCGCCTGGCTGTTGCCGCTCGGCGCGGCGGCGGGATACGGCGCCATCACGCGCCCGGCCGACATGTTTTGCGTTGCCGCCGCCATTGGCCTTGCAATCGCCTGGGAACTTCGCCGCGAGCCGGCGAAGCTTCTCAAAGTTGCCGGGGCGATCGCGATCGCCGCCTCGCCGTTTCTGGCGATTCAGTTGGCGCAGAACATCGGCGTCGCCGGAAAATGGGACGAGACCGCCGTGCGCTATTACACCGACGCCAACTATCCCGCCCCGATCCTCGGCTTCCGCCACGTCAATGCCGCCGATGTCCCCCACACGAATTGCCTCCCCAAGCAAGTCGCGATGAAACAATGGATCCTGCCCGCATACGAGGAGCACTGGCGCTCGAACCTGTGGCAAATCTGGTATCCCGATCGCATCCAGGAAGCGATTCATCAAACCCTGCCGCATGTCCTCCTGGTGATTTTTCTTCCCCTGGCGCTGCTCTCGCTGGGCGAGATTCGCCGGGCGGCGATCGTCGGGGCCATGCTCCTCTTCTTCGCGGTCTACACCGCCGACGCCGTCTTTCTGAAACATTACCTGCTGGCCATCGCACCGGCGATGATCTGCCTGGTTCTCATGGGCTGGGAATCCCTCGAGCGCCCGTTTCCACGGGCCCGCGGAGTGATTTTCACGTTCATGTTGCTCGCCACCGGCGCGATGGCCACCTGCGCCCTGCCGGAGTTCAACCCCTGGGCAGCGCCGCTTGGAACCGCCACCGATGAAAACCGCATCGTCGATCGAGCTTTGCAAAACCTCCCCCGCCGCCCCTCCCTGGTGATGTTTCGATTCGATCCCAAAATCAACTCCTACCATGCCGAGCCGGTTTACAACACCGATGTCGCCTGGCCGGATGATGCCCTCATTGTCCGCGCCCGCGATCTGGGCGAGAATGAAAACATCAGGCTTTATCGTTACTACACCCAGCGCCATCAGGATCGCGACGTGTACCTGTACGACCGGGCGGCCAGGAATGGGCGGAATCCGCTGACTCCCCTGGGCACGACGCGTGAATTGTCCCACCAATGATGCTGCCATTCGCCAACCGCCGCTGGTTGATCTTGCTCGTCCTCCTGCTGGGCGTGGCGTGGTCGCTGTCGCTGCCGCCCAATCCGATGCCGTCGTGGGGTCCGGCGGTGGGATGCGGCCTGGGGTTGTGCGCGGCGCTGTTCGCACCTTTGCATCGTGCCTTGAAATCCGCGGTGACTCCAATCCGCTTGAAGCTCGAAGCCCACCGCCTGATGTCGGCCCTGGCCGTTGGGATGGCGGTCTGCGCCTATCTGCTCCTTCAAGTCTGGCTCGGCCGAGGAGAAATGTTTCTGCGGCTCCACGACGAGCATTCCTACATGATCCAGGCACGCATGCTGGCCCAGGGCCGGCTTTGGATGCCCGCCTATCCGCCGGGGGTTTCCCCATTTTTCGACACTTTTTACGTGATTGTCGATCGCGTGTATGCGCCGATGTATTTCCCCGGCACGGCCCTGGCGGCAGCCCCGGCCCTTTGGCTGCGATTGCCCTATTGGACCAGCCCGCTGATTTGCGGCGCGGCGGCGGCGGCGGTCTTTTACGCCATCGCTCTGGAACTCTTCGGCCCCATCCGCGCCCTGATCGCCGTGCTCCTGCTCGTGTCGCGTCCCTATTTTCGTGCGATGTCTGTGATGCTGATGTCCGAAACGCCTTCGCTGCTGGCGATGATGATCCTCATCTGGGCCTGGCTGCGATGGCGACGGCAAAGACGCCTCGCCTGGGCGCTGCTAATCGGCGCTTCGGCCGCGTGGGGAGCGATCACCCGCCCGCTTGATGCCCTGTGCTTTGCCGTGCCGATTGCCCTCGCCATGCTTTTCGAATTGCGGACACAGCCCAAGGCGATTTTGAAAATGTCGGCGGCGGTGGCGCTGTCGGCCCTGCCTTTCGCCGCGCTCCAGATTGCTCAGAATGTCGGCGTCACCGGAAAATGGTGGCAGTGCGCCGAGCAGTATTACACCGCCGAGAACTTTCCCGCGCCGGTCATGGGGTTTGGTCCATTCGATCTCACCCGCTTTCCGACGGGATGGAGCAACGCGAAAAAGGCGTTCGCCCTCGAACAATTGGATCGATATCGGCACCATACGCTCAGCGAGGAGCTGAAGGCGTGGTATCCGGCCCGTTTTGTCGATCTGATTTACGTGACCCTGCCGGCGACGATGCTGGTTGCACTTCTCCCGCTGGCGCTTTTGGCCGCCAACGACCCGCGGCGAATCGTTCTTCTGGCGGTGATCCCCCTGTTCCTTGCCGGCTATCTCGCCTTCCTTCTTCCCTTGCTCTACCACATGGTGCCCATCATCCCGCTGATGATTTGTGCCCTGCTCATGGGTTGGGAGGCGCTGGAACGGGCCTGGCCGAGCTATCGCCAGCGAATCGCCGCCTTCACAACCGTTGCCTTGACGGCAACCGCGCTGGGCGCGTTGCCCGAATTCAATCGCAACGCCTCCAGTATTCTGCTGGCGTGCGAGCCGCTCAAGCAAATCACCCGCGACCTTTCGGTTTTAACCAAACCTTCGGTTGTCCTCTTTCCCTTCGATGAGTCACGGATTCCCGTCAATTGCTTCCCCGTGTACAACGACGATGTCGCTTGGCCCGATGAGGCGACGGTGATCCGTGCAAATGACCTTGGCGAAGATCACAACTGGAAGCTGTTCGACTATTACGCTCGCCTCCAGCCCCAGCGGGAATTTTATCTTTACGATCGATCGACCCCCGATGACCCGCGGCCGCTAAAATTCCTCGCAGCGGCCGGAGATCTGGCCGCAAACCATGCCCGCCGATAACCGCCAACCACCCGAACCCCAGACCAGCACGCTCCCGTGGCTTTCCCCCCGAACGGCCGCCTGGCTCACGCCCGTCTTTCTTTTCGTCGGCGTCGAATGCTGGCTGGTGGTGGGAAAGGGAAATTACGGACATCAGCATCAGCCGCTGCTGATTCTCGCCGCCGTGGTTTGCGGATTTCTCCCGCCGATTCGCCAGGCGTTCAACTGGCTGTGGAAAGCGCTCGAGCGACCGTCTCCCCGGACGCGCCTGTGCCTCGCCATCGCCATAGGCCTCGGCTCCAGCCTGTTCCTCTATTGGACGCAGCGATTCGAAAAGACCCCGTTTCACCCGAAATTTCACGACGAATTCAGTTACCTGATTCAGATGCGCATGCTCGCCCACGGGCGTCTGTGGATGCCGGCCATTCCCTGCCCGGATTTTTTCGACACCTTCTATCTCTTCGTGAGCCCGGTCTACGCCTCCATGTATTTTCCCGGCGCGGCCATGATGTATGTGCCCGCCCTGCTTCTGCACCTGCCGTATTTCATCGCGCCCCTGGCGGCATCGGGCCTGTGCGCGGCTCTGCTCTATCTGATTTTCACCGACATCCTCGACGGCGCATCCGCACTCCTGGCCGTGCTGATCCTCCTCTCGATGGGAATGTTCCGGATGATGTCCATCATGCTCATGGCCCAGACGCCGACGCTGCTTTTGGGCTTGGCCATGATCTGGTCCGTCTTGCATTGGCGGCGTGGGAACCAAGCGCGATGGCTGGTGATCCTGGGACTCGCCGCGGGATGGGCCGCCATCACCCGACCCGCCGACGCCCTCTGTTTCGCCATCGTCCTGGCCATCGTCATGGCGATGGATTTGCGCCCCAGGCCCTGGCAGGCCTGGGCAAAGACCGCGGCATGGGTCATCGTGCCGGCCCTCCCGTTTCTGGCGATTCAATTGACGCTGAATCGAAACGTCACCGGCCACTGGCTCACCACGCCGTTCGCTCGCTATACCGACCTGAATTACCCCGGCGCAATCGGATTCCACCAAGGATCAGCCCCGCCGCACGTCTCGAATGTTCCGGAAAAACAACTGTTTTACGAGCTATATGCCAAGGGCGTCATCGAACAGCACCAACTCAAGAACCTATTCGCCGTCGAACTCAGCGGAGAATGGGCCGCGGCATCCACCGCCGCCATGCCGGACGCCTTCTTCTGGCTCATCGTGCCGATGTCGATCCTGGCCCTGTGGGACCGCCGCCTCTGGGCCGTGTGGGGAATGCTCCCCCTTTATCTGCTGGTTCTGGCCGGATATTCCTTCGCGGCCGTCTTGCCGCATTACGTCGTGGTCGTCATGCCGGCCATGATCCTGCTCTGCCTACTGCCGATTCGATTTCTAACCGACACATTTCCCAAACGCGCGGCAATGATCCGCACCATGATCGGCTTGGGAATGATCGCCCTGACGATTGCCGCGATGCCGCAGTTGAATCGAGTCGTGCACGACCAATATTTCGAGACGCCGGAGTTGGAAGCGATCGATTGGACGCTCTCGCGCGAAGTGTCCCCCCCGGCCGTCGTGATGTTTCACTTCAACCGCGACACCCTCATTCGCGGCAGAACAGTTACCGATGATCCATCGATTGAACCGGTTTTTAATTCCAGCGTGGCCTGGCCGGACGATGCGGCCATCATTCGCGCTCACGATCTGAACCCGAACGTATCGGCCATCGGCAAGCCGGGGGATTTGGATCAACCCTTGTACGCATACTATGCCCGGATCGATCCCAAGCGTGTATTCTATCTGTACGATCGCGGCGGGTTGACGAAATTGCGGCGATTGGGAACGGCCGAGGAATTGGCCCAGGCCGCCCGCGCATTTTCCGGCGAACATAAATGAACCGCCAAGATGCCAAGACGCGGAGTAAGCAGCAGAGTCCCGGCGCGCCGGGATTAGCCACAGATGAAAGGCCGATGCACACAGATAAAAGACGTTACAAATTGCGTTTCCATCTGTGTCCATCTGATTTTTCATCTGTGGCAAATATGCTTTTCTTGGCGTTCTTGGCGTCTTGGCGGTGTCCTTCATCCCGGCGCGCCGGGGTTCAATCGTCTTTGTTCCCGGAAGAGTTGGCAGCCCACATTAACAGGGAATGAGGCCAAGCAATGGAAGAAAACATCACAGTGGACTCGCCCGAAGCGGCCATCAGATTGCGGAACCACCTCGCCCGGCTGGTCCTGGCGGCCTTCGTCTTCACCTTCGTCACCGCGCGCATACTGGTGATCTTCATCATGGACGGCAAGCTTCCGCCCGAGCTTTTCTTTCACGTCAGCGGAACCCACGTTCACCATTTGAACTACGGAATATTCCTCCTCAGCATCACCGGCGCCGTCTCGATTTTCGCCCGTCCCACCGGCAAAGTACTTTCCCTGACGGCAATAGTTTACGGCATCGGCCTGGGCCTGACGTTCGACGAATTCGGCATGTGGCTTCACCTCGGCGGCCCATATTGGCAAAGAGCCAGTTACGACGCCGTCGTCACCATCGCCTCGGTCCTGGCCCTGATCGCCTACGGATCGACGCTTCGCCACTGGCATCCCAGACACTCCATCACCGTTCTGGCCCTGATCGTGGTTCTCTGCGTATTTGGCTACGCCTTGCACAAATCCCTCAAATGGGCCGACCAGCGCATCGGCCCGAGGCTGTATCAAATGGAAGAAAAGGGCCCTTCGTAAGTGAGGAACCGCGAAGAAATGCGAAAACAATTGGACCGCGGAGATGAACGCAGAGAATTGAGCGGAAAAAGGGGTCATAAGCCATTACGAAATGGCTTATGACCCCTTTTTCACTCTGACCCCTTTCTCACTCGTCGTGTAGCATAACCCGTCGCCAAACATCGACCGCGATCGGCCCCGAATCGGTAGTGTAGCTCGGCCGAGAGGCCGCGACGGGCATGATCGTCGAAGCGATTACGAAAACCGCTAGGATCGCTCGGCATTTCCGGCTCATGCCTCCACGTTATTGTCGCATCCGGACAATCGACAAGGAGCCACCAATGACTAGCGCCTTGTGATGGCTTTCTTCCGATTCCCTATTAGAATGCCCGCTCATACGGATAAAACCGATCAAACGACTGTGCGGATCGCGAGCGGCATTGGCCTGAGAGGAATGTTGCTGTCCTTCGTTTTATGCTGCGGCGCTGCCGCCCGGGGCGCAACCACAGAGCCCAGCGCGCCCGCAGGATCCCCGCCCCCTGTCGAATTTGACATAAGAACCACCAATCTGACCGATGCCCAAGCGCAGGCGCTCGAGGAACGGATTAAGGTCAACCCCGACAACGCCCATCTGCGAGCGCAACTCCTGGGATATTACTTTGTTCGCGAATATAAACAGCCTGATACTGTTGAGGCTCGGCGCGCCCACGTTCTCTGGATGATTCACAATCGTCCGGCTGATCGGTTCACTGGATCGCCGTTTTGTAGTATTGATCCGGTCATCGATCCCGATGGCTACGTCGCCGCCGAAGAACTCTGGAAACAGCAAGCGGAGCAGCTTCCCCCATCGGCGGCGGTGTTGGGAAACGCCGCCGAATTCCTGCGCTTACATGATCCCACCGCTGCGGCGGATCTTTTGAAACGCGCCGAAGCCGTCGACCCGAAAAATCCGCAGTGGCCATCGGATTTGGCTTCGTTGCACTCGCGCCCGATGCCCAGCACCAAGCCTGCCGGCCAAACGGACCTCGCTCAGCTCGCACTTGCTGAATTCGAAAAAGCCTTTGCGCTGTCGGTCTCCCCCGAGGATCGATTTTATAATCTAACGCCGCTTCCCAAGGCTGCATTTGCCGCTGGCGACAATGCCAAGGCCACGAATTACGCCATACAACTTCTTGTCCAGGCCCGGAGTTTTAAGGGAGATTGGAATTATGGCAACGCGGTTCACACCGCCAATCTGATCCTGGGACGCGTTGCCCTGGCCTCCGGCGATATTGACACGGCCAAAGCCCGGCTTCTGGAGGCAGGAAAAACGCCTGGTTCGCCTCAACTCGATTCCTTCGGACCGAACATGGAACTGGCCCGCGACCTTCTGCAAAAGCGCGAAAGGGATGTGGTCCTCCAATACTTCAGCCTATGTGCCAAGTTCTGGACAATGGGAACCGACAAGCTCGATTTGTGGACTCGCACCGTCAAAGCCGGCGAGATTCCGGATTTTGGCGCTAATCTCGATTATTGAATTCCCCAGTTTTCCCCTTGCAAAGTTCACGAAAGTTAGGTAACTGTTCGCATTGATGCGCCGATGCGCACCATCGTGATGTCCACTCCGCGCGTGGTCCGAAGCCGGCTCGCGCCGCAGGCCGGAATCTTCAAGGAGCCACCGCCATGTCCGCCGATTTCCACGAAAAAAACAACTTTCCGACAAATGTCCCACCGTTCCCGAAGCCGGATCCATCTTTTGCGTCTTATCTACTGTTCTGCTTTCAACTTATCAACTATCTCGCGAATCGCCCCCCTCCCCCCCTGTGGGATATTCTGGGATCGAGTGTGACATCTTTTTCGCTCCGAATCTCGGGCATTGCCCCCCTATGACGGACCAGACCAGATGAAACTAAGCACTTCGACAAGCTCAGTACGGGGAGCAAAACGCGGAGAGGAATTTTTAGCCACAGATGAAAGGCAGATGCACGCGGATGAAAATGCAATTGCCTTGGTTCTTATCTGCGTCCATCTGATTGTTCATCTGTGGCAATCCCGGCGCGCCGGGACTTCGCGTCTATCTTCGCGATCTTCGCGTCTCCGCGGTCGCATTAACCGGCCATCCGCGCGGCCCTGGGTTTTCGCGAGCCGGGTACGAAATGCCGCCGCAGGGCGCCGCTGATGGCCACCTGAACCCTCGACGCCGTGCGCTGCCGGGCGAATTCGACGAGTTGCAGGAACTCATCGACGTCTCCGGACAATTGCATCGAAAGACAAAGGCATTGCGAGGCAAGCGTCGCGGCGGTCTGCTGAAAGCGCCAGCGATTCAGCGGCAGTTCGGTCATCGGCCAATGATGGCGAAGAAGGGATCGCGACTCCGACGTGCCGATCACCCGGCCGTGTGACGTGCAGCGGCGTCCCGAGGCGATGACGATGACCGCATCGCACGAGGCGAGTTCCGCGGTTTGCCAGGGGTTCTCGGCGGTGAGGTCGATCCAGGCCGTTTCCCGGCCGATCAATTTGTTCCCCGCTTCGAGCGATTCGACCACGCCGGGCATACGGCGGAGCACGAGGCGGTCGTGCTGGCGGAGCAGGATCGTCCAGCGCTGGCCGATGATGCGATAGCCGGCGCGCAGCAGGCGCGAGATTTCGGCGGTGATTGGATAAGGGGTCACGATCAGCGCGCCCCAACCGCCGCGTTCGACGGAGATGGCGCTAGTGAGTTCGATCCCGCGCAATCGCAGCAATTGGGCCAGCGGCCAGAGGACCGCCGCCTCCGCCAGGCGAACCGGATCGAGCGTCGGATGAGGAAGGACCCAGCTTTGCCAGCGACGTTTCAGCAGGTCGATTTCGCACATTCCCCAGCGATCGTCGAGGATCCAGTTTCTCTCGCCAAGCGAGTAGATGTCCACCAGATCATCGCTTTGTCGCACGCTGGCGGCGGCAGGGGAAAGGGAGTGAGTGACCTCGGCCAGATCAAAGGGCCGAATCTCGCCGCGCGTGGGGGCCATTGGCGGCTGCGAGACTGAAGCGAATGGATTGAGGAAGAACTGGATCTGCTCGTCAAGCGCAGCGAACGAGTTGGCCACGCTCACCGCCGAGCCGTGGATCGAGAAGCCATGTGTTATCGGAACCTTCAACGAAATCTCCGTCGCGGTTGGTGGAGATATCGGCAAGAAAGAAGAGCCCGCTGCACATTGCTCGGAGCTTCCAACGATAGAAGCTCTCAGCCTTGCAGATCGCTTTGGCCAATGAGGGTAAATCCCTTTCGCATGAGCAATTGTGCGGAGAGGACGGGATCATCGACGTAAAGCGCCAATGCCGGCCCGTGCGGTCCGGTCAGAAATGGATAGACGTAATGGATATTGATTTCAGCCGCCAGCAGCGCCGAGCAGATGGCGATCAGCGGGTGGGCGGTTCGCTTGGGGATCTGGACGGCCAGAAGATCGATTTCACCAAAGGGAAAGCCGGCTTGTGAAAGGGTCTGGCGTGCGGAATCGGGTCTGGCGCAAACGAGACGAACCAGCGCCGAATCGGCCGACTCCTCGATCGATAGCGCCCGGACGGAATGGTTGCCGGACTCAAGGGCGCTGAGAAGGGCCTGAAGGCGTCCGACGCGGTTTTCGAGAAAGATGGTGAACTGGCGCACGCGCGCCGGCTCGAAGCCGGCGCCCCGTTCGGTCTGTGGAGGAAGCACACTCTCCATGAATGTCATTTGTCATTTGTCACCCGACATTTGTAAAGGACTTTGGATGTTTTTCGCAAGCGGCAAATGACCCATGACGACAAACCAAGGAAAGGGGCCCGCCGGTGAGGCGGGCCCCGAATTTCTGCTCTGCACTAATCGACAAGCCGGCTTACTGGTTCTTGTCGGTCGGCAGCAGGACGCTGTCGTTGGCGGTGTAGGGAGAGCCAATCAAGTCCTGGTTGTTGGTCGTCACTGTGGTCCAGGTCGGGCCACCACGGGTGTAGATGTTGTCACGGCTGGTGCCGCAGAACGGGTTGTTCTGGAATTCGACGTGACCGTCGCCATACAACACATTCTGGCCATCTTGGCCGTGATTGTTGCTGTTGCCCTCGCGCATCGACGAACCGGAACTGCTGGTGTTCGGCGCCAAGACGTTGTCGTTGCCGTTTCCGGACGTGCCGGGATTGATGTCAGCAGCGACGGCAAACGTGGGCTCCAGACCCTGCACCATCTTATAGCCGCTCCCCAGCGCGGTGCTGTCCGGGTAGGGATTGGCATAGGAATAGCTCAGGTTGTTCTGGATGTTGGTGAAATTGATCTGATTGAGGGCGGTATTGGTGCCGCCGCCATACTGATCAGCCGTCTGATTGGCGCTGGGGCAGACCATGACCGAGGAGGTAATGTCCTCGGTGCGCAGCAGGAGGTACAACGCCTGTGGAACGTTGTTGACCATGCTAGCGCCGCCAGCGGCTTCGTAGGTGGTGGCGCCGGACGCAAACGGATCAGTGTATCCTCCCGAGACCGCCGTGGACGCACCGGTTCCCACATATCCCTGCACACCGATGTTGTGGAGGTCCATCTGTCCCTCACCGGAGTAGGCCGTTCGGGGATAGGGCCCCTTGTTATCGTTGGAATAGAGAAGAATGGCCTGGCCGATCTGGCGGAGGTTGCTGGAACACTTGACGCGGTTGGCCGTTTCACGGGCGCGGTTCAAGCTGGGCAGCAGAATCGAGATCAGCAGAGCGATGATCCCGATGACCACCAGCAATTCGACGAGGGTGAATCCTCTCGCCCCAACGGGGGCGGAGCCCTTCGTCTTACATAAACGCTTCATACGAAGCTCCTTTCGGACTGCGTCACATTCAAACACGCATCGGGAGCGATCGTACGGAAATATAGATATGAGTGCCGTATCGTACTCCCTGAGGAGACGACCCCTTCGATCACTGATGCATCAATGGAGTGTGACATGGGTAAAAAACGCGCCGGCGAACGTCGCCGGACGCTTGATATCTATTGGTTTATACTTCGAAATTCCGCCATGAGTTTGAGCAAAACAAATACCAATGCTCGATTTAACGGCGAGCAACAGTCAGTTTAACGATATCGAAGCGGTCAGGTCAAGTAAAATGCCCGGCGCTGACAAGGGCGAGCAATTTAATGCCAACTTGTTTCAAACGCGGCATTTATAGCCGAATGCGTCCGGGCATCAATCGGCATCGAAGAAGGCTCGGAGGCGATTAGTGCAAATTACCGACTTGCCTGGGGGATCAACAGGTCGGTGCATCGGGACCAGAGCGGTGCCGGCGGCCCTTCCGCTGGTAGGCGCGGAGGCGTTCAATCACCAATTCCGGGAGCAAGCCGCGAAGCTGATGGATATCGCCTCCGAGGGAGACCACCTGTCGGATCAGGCTGCTGCTGGTCAGGGCGTAATGGTCGCCAGTCATGATGAAAACCGTTTCCACCCCCCCTACCGCCCGGTTGGCCAGCGCCAGTTGGAATTCATGTCGAAGGTCTGACACATCTCGGATGCCGCGGAGAATCGCGGTGGCGTTGCACTGTTTGACGAAATCAACGGTCAGACCGGTGTATCTCTCAACGCTCACGCCCGGGACGGCTTTCAGCAGGGTCCGGATCATGGTGACACGCTCGGTGAGCGGAAAAAGCTCGCTCTTTTCCGGATTGATGCCGACGGCGACGATGAGCTGGTCAAAAAGCTTCACGCCGCGGCGGATCACGTCAATGTGGCCATTGGTGATGGGATCGAACTGGCCCGGGAAGACGGCGATGGATCGTCGGGACATTGGACTGGCAATCATAACATGGGGAAACCAGAAATCCGAAACCAGAATGACGAATCAAGCCCGAAACCTGAATGACTGAAGCGGGCTTCGTTTCGGATTTCTGGTTTCGGATTTGATTCGGTATTCTGGTTTCGCACTTTCGGATTTCCGCGCCCCGTTTTACTTCCGCGGTACAGCGTCGTAACGTGTCAGTCGTGCTCCACCGGCGCTCAAGCAGCAACGGGGTGGTCTACTATGCCTCGGCTATATTGGAGGCCATCGGGGTTCGGCACGCTTTCAGCACGCGCATCGGGGGCATCAGTCCGCCGCCGTTCGATTCACTGAATCTGGGAAATCCGAGCGGCTGCGCGGTCCAGGATGACTACGATCGCATCTGGACAAATTACGCGCTCTTGTTGTCGTGTATCGGCTGTCCCACCGAGCCGCCGCTGCGCGTCCATCAGGTGCACGGCAATGCGGTGACGGAGGTTCAGACCGGCAAGAGCTTTGACACGGGATGCCAGGCCGATGCGCTGGTAAGCCGCGACAGTCACCGGGCGATTTCGGTGCGGACGGCGGATTGCGTGCCGATCCTGCTCGGCAGCGCCGACGGAAGCGTAGTGGCGGCCGTCCACGCCGGTTGGCGGGGAATCATCGCGGGAGTTATCCCGGCAACTGTGAAGCGGATGACGGCGGCCGCGGGGCAGCCGGCAACGACGTTCCGGGCGGCCATTGGGCCGTGCATTGGAATGGGGGCGTTTGAAGTCGCAGCGGATGTGCTGGCGGAATTTGAAAAGGTCTTTGCTCGCCAAATGGCCGGTGGGGAACCGCGCGAGAAGGCGCTTCCCTTCGGGTCGCGCCCAAACGGCGTCGATGGGAAGGGCAACGTTGACCTTGGCGCCGCGGCGCGGCTTCAACTGCTGAACTGCGGCATCGACGAGCGGCACCTCGATTCCGCCGATCGCTGCACAGCCACTCATCAAGATGAGTTCTTCTCCCACCGCCGGGATCATGGCGTCACCGGCCGGATGGCGGCCATTATTGCAGCCAACGGTTCGGAGCATGCCTGATGGCGACCCAGGCTCGTCAGATTCCCAGCCGAGGCTCAATGCGACTGCTGCTGCTGGCCGCGATCGCGCTGACCTTCGGGCGAATTCTTTCCAATGAGTTCGTCGATTGGGACGACGGCAAGTTGATCTATGACAACTCCAATATCACGCGGGGGACGCTTGACGGATTGGCCCGGCAGTGGAATTGGCGAGATCCGAATGCTTTTAATTTGTATGACCCGCTGGTTTACACGACCTGGTGGCTGCTGGCGCACGCGGCAAAGATTCAGACCCCCGACGCCCTGGGGGCGACGATCAATCCGCAGGTCTTTCATGCCGCCAATCTGATCGTGCACTGGCTGGCCGGGTGCGTGGTGCTGGAGATTCTGGCTCGGATCGGCATCGGCGGATGGCCCGCCGCGGCGGGTGCGCTGCTGTTTGCCGTCCATCCTCTGCAAACCGAAGCGGTCGCGTGGGCGACGGGGATGAAGGACCTGCTGGGCGGATTGTTCGCCTTTGCGGCGATCTGGCGGTATCTCGTCGCGGCGCAATCCGAGGGCGCGGCGCGACGGAACAATTACCTCGCCGCCAGTGCGCTCTGCTTGGCGGCGCTGCTGTCCAAGCCGTCGACCGTCGTTTTGCCGCTGATCGTCGTGAGCTTCGATGTGGTTCTGTATCGTCGGCCACTGCGGCGCAGCCTGCCGTGGATCGGACTCTGGCTGCTGATGGCCGCCGCGGCAACGGCTATCAACGCGTCCATTCAACCAGCCGGCGCGCGGCTAAATCCCTGGCCGCTTTGGAGCCGCCCGCTGATTGCCGGCGATGCCCTGAACTTTTATCTCTGCAAGCTGCTGCTGCCGGTCCATTTGAGCTTCGACTATGGCCGCACCCCGCTGGCGATGCTGAACGATCCATGGCTGCACCGCACGCTGTATTGGAGCTGGATGTTTCCCGCGATTGGCGCGCTATTCGTCTGGCGGCTGCGACGCCCGATGCTCGCGGTGGCGGCGCTGGTCTTTTTCCTCGGCGTGCTGCCGGTGCTCGGATTGGTCCCTTTCGCTTATCAATACTTTTCGACCGTGGCCGATCGCTATGTGTATGTGTCGATGCTCGGGACGGCAATGGCTGCGGCGTGGGCGCTGGCGCGCTTCGGCAACCGGGTCGTTTGGTGCGCCGCGGGCGGCGTTTTGGCGGTCCTGATGTCGCTGTCATTTCTCCAGGCGGGAATCTGGAAGGATACCGACACGCTTTACGCGCGTGCGCTGAGCCTCAATCCAACCAATGGCACGCATTACCTGTTTGTTGCAGAATATGAGGAAAAGGAAGCGGAGCTGGCGCTGCGGCGGAGGAGCCTGGCGATGACGCAGGGCAACGCCGAGAAGGCGCATGCCGAAGACGAGAATGCCCGGCGCTTCCTGCGGAAGGCCGTCGAATTCCGCCGGGAAGAGATCAAATATGATCCCAAGGATATTGAGGGACACGAGCAACTTTCGCTGGATTTGAAATTCCTGGGCGACGCGGGCCAGGCCCCTCGCTGAGTCAACATGCCGCTTTGAAGCCGATGGGCAAGCTTTCCATCACCCGCTCGAACGTCGAATCCAGCCCCGGCCGGCGTCTGATGTGGATTCGGCTCATCCTGCTGACGGCCGTTCTGCTGGTGTTTGGCCGCATCCTGAGCAACGACTTCGTGAACTGGGATGACAATCCGCTGATTTATTCCAACCCGAATATCGCCAGCCCAACGTTTGCGGGCCTGTTGCACCACTTGAACCCGAAGGACCCGAGCAATTCGGAGATGTACGACCCGCTGGTGTTCACGCTCTGGTGGTCGCTGGCCCACGTCGCTCGGACGGAGACTCCCGATTTTCTGGGCTCGAAGCTGAATCCGTACGTTTACCACGCGGCGAGTCTGCTGGTTCATTGGCTCAGCGCATGGGTGGTGCTGGAGATTCTGCGGCGACTGAAAATCGGCGACTGGGCCGCTCTCGCCGGCGCTTTGATCTTCGCAATCCACCCCATTCAGACCGAAGCGGTCGTTTGGGCAACGGCGATGAAAGACCTGCTCAGCGGCCTGCTGGCGCTGCTGGCGATCTGGCGATATATCGCCGCGCTTCAATCGCCCGATGGGCGCCGAAAGAGAAATTATCTGCTGGCGACAATCTGCTTCGCCGCCGCGCTGCTGTCCAAGCCTTCCACCGTGATCGTCCCGGCGATCGTCGCGGTGATTGACCGGATCATGTACGGCCGATCGTGGCGCGAAATCGGCAAATGGATCGGGCCGTGGCTTTTGCTCGCATTGGGCTGCGCGGCACTGACGATCTGGGTTCAACCGCCGCATAAGGTTTACGTCGGGCCGCCATGGGCGCGGCCGCTGATCGCGATGGATGCGCTGGCGTTTTATCTCTACAAGATTCTTCTGCCGATTCGATTGAGCTTTGACTACGGCCGGAACCCGACGGCGGTGCTGAGCGATCCGATGCTGCATCATCCGCTGTATTGGACGTGGATTTTCCCGCTGGCCGCGGCGGTTGTCCTCTGGCGAATCAGCCGGCCGGCGCTGACGGTCGCGGGGCTGATCTTCCTGCTCGGACTTTTGCCGGTCCTGGGGCTCAAGACTTTCGTGTTTCAGTATTACACGACCGTCGCGGATCGGTACGTTTACATCTCGATGCTCGGCGCGGCCCTGGCGGTGGGATGGTTGATGGACTGCTGCCGCAATCGCACCGTCATCGGTGGTTTCGTTGCCCTCGTCGCGGTGATGGGATCGCTTTCATTTGTCCAGGCGGGCCGGTGGAAGGACACCGAAACGCTTTATGATTTCGGACTGCGGTTGAACGAAACGCGCGGGCTTCATTATCTGATTTTCGGGGATTACAAGGATCATGTTGCCGAGGCGGCGGAATCGGTCAAGGACCAGCAAGCCTATTTCGAGCAGGCGGCGGATTTGTACAGGGAGGCGATCCGGCTCGAGCCGACGAACTCCAATGGCTACGACCGGCTGGCGCGGGACCTGCTTCGATTGAATCGGATTCCCGAGGCGATTGATGTGGTCCGGCAATGGATCGCCATCGAGCCGCAGGTCGACGAGAAACTGCGGGAAAAGCCGGGCAGCCTGGAGGCCCTGCTCGGCTCGCTTTATCTGAAGAATGGGCAATATCCCGAGGCTCTCGCCAGTCTCAAGCGATCGCTTCAGGTCCTGCCCGATGCGGATACGCAAAAGATGTTGGACACGGCCAGGCGACGCGCCGCTTCGCCTCACTGAGGAATCACCGCGGCGTGGAAAGCCTGCCGCTCGAGTTCGTAAAAATCATCCGAGGACGGACGGGTCGTGACGCCTGAGTCAACGTCTTGGTGCAGTATGATCCATTGTCCGGCGAAGAGTTCGAACAGGGTCTGGCCATGAACGGTTTTGGGGGATTCATCGTTCATGAAATCGCCGTCGTTGTCGGCCTCGCGGCGATTGTCGTGGGGCTCGGTGATGCGCGAAGCGCAGGAATATAGCAGCAAAATACGCGGTCGATCCGAGTCGGGCTGCCGCTGGTAGCTGACATCCCAGACGGTGAACTGACGCCGACGCCAATGGCCCTGGTCATCCTGAAAGACCAGGGGCCGGTTGTGCACGTACAGTGGAAACGCTTCGCTATCGCGTTGGAAATCCTTCAGGGCCAGGTGATCGTCGGCGGGGGTCGCCGGCGCCGCGGCGACGGTCGGCGCGGATGTGGCCGCGATGCGCGGATGATTTTGGGCCTGCGCTTCGCCGGCCTGGGCCAGCGCCGCGCCGCGGCGGGCGCGCTCAAGCAATTGGCGAATGTAGATGCTGTCGATCTGGCGATCCGCCACGGTATTCAGCACGAACCGGTATTGGGCGGCGGCGCCGGTGAAGTCTTCGTCCCCCATCAGCACGTCGCCGCGATTGGCGGCATCGTTCAGCGCTTGAAGATTGCGCATCTCCCAGGTATCCGAGAACAAGAGCGCGCAGGCGACGATGAAAAATACCACGCCGCCCACGATCAGCGCCCACCAGAGCGGCGAGGGAATCCCGCGGGGCAGCGCCGGGGCAAATACCCGGGGCGAGGGGCCAGGGGATTCCGGCTGGTCCGGCGAGGCGGCCGGGGCTTCTTCGGGGAAGGATTGCGGCTCTTGGTCTTGGGTCGAGGGTATATCGCTTAGGGCGCCGCAGACAGGGCAGAATTCGGTGAGGCCTGCGAATTCCTCCCCGATTTCAAAAATGGCCCCACACTCGGCGCACGATACGCGGATCAAGACACGATATCCGTTAAGCGGCGACTTCACACGCGGCGGCGGCCACATCGGCGGCGGCGGCGGCGAAAGGCCGAACCTCCCCATTCTTGCCATTGGAGAAAACCACCGTCTCCCATAGGTCGATGCTGTCGAGCTTGTAACGGTAATCGACCTCGACGCCCGTGCGCCGGACCAGGTCCTGCAACGGCAGATCGGGGCGCCAGCCCAGCTTCGTGCATAACGGACAGAGGAATTTCTCGACCATGGCGATAAAG
Source organism: Tepidisphaeraceae bacterium (assembly GCA_050012375.1). Lineage (GTDB taxonomy): Bacteria > Planctomycetota > Phycisphaerae > Tepidisphaerales > Tepidisphaeraceae > PALSA-1353. The sequence goes on along the minus strand of JBEKHH010000029.1, from coordinate 15,586 downwards.
CGATTGGTGGACTGAAAATGATTGACGATGACGATGCGCGCGCCGGGCTTGGCGACGCGCTGGGCCTCCCGGATCAGCAAATACGGATCGCTGACGACGCTGATGACATGGCTGATGAAGACGTGATCGAAGGCGTCGTCGCTGAAGGGAAGCTGAAGGGCGTTGGCCTGGAAAAGCAGGGCCGGGGCGAGGCGGCGATGCTCCAGCTTCTTGCGGCACTCTCGCAACATGCCGCCGGACAGATCGATGCCGATGACGCGGGCGTGGCGGGGATAATAATCGAGCGAAGCGCCGGTGCCGATGCCCAGGTCGAGCACGCGGTCGCCGGCTTTGATGCTCATGTGGGAGATCGCGCCGGCGATGCGGCGCCGGACCAGGCGTCCGAATGTCACGTCGTAGAACATCGAATGAAAATCGTAGATGCTGCGCGTGCTGGATTCTTGCATCGACACGATCCGGGCCTCCTTGCTTGAATCAACTTAGCGACTGCGAACGATTTTGCCAAGATCGAATGCCGGGTCAGGCTGAGATTGGGTGTAACGCTTTGGTCCGGGAACGATTGCCTATTGCCAATTGCCTATTGCGTCGTGCCTCCGCTCAATAGGCAATAGGCAATTGGCAATTGGAATTGCGGCAAACGGAGCCAACAACAAGCGTCATGCCCGCTGAAATCAATCAATTCGTTCCCAGCTTCGCCGCGGCCGCGGCGTCCAGGAGCCACAGGGCCTGGCCATCGGGGGGGTCGATCAACTGGATCGGCAAGTTTTGCGTGTCAGGCCCAAGCTCCAGAACTTGGTGGAGGCGATCGGCCTTGGCGGCGCCGGTGGCCATGACAATGATCTGCCTGGCGCGGTTGATGAACGGGGCCGTCATCGTGATCCGCCATACGCCGAGCTTTTCAACGAAATTCGCGACGCAGCGATGGTGCGTTTCCCTCAGCGCGGCCGTGTGCGGAAAAAGCGACGCGGTATGGCCATCGTCGCCCATGCCCAGAAGAATGACGTCCAATCCACCCTCGCCGAAGTGTTGCTTGAGAAGCTGGCCATATTCCATCGCGGCCTGATGGGGGTCGATCTCGCCGCGCATCCGGTGGATGTGATCGGGCAAGAGGGGCACTCGATCGAGCAGCGCTTCGCCGGCCATGCGGAAATTGCTGTCGGGATGCGTCGGCCCAACGCAACGCTCGTCGCCGAAATAGATCCGCCAGTTCTTCCAATCGATGCGCTTCAGATAAGGATCGCCGGCCAGAAGCTGGAACAGGGTTTTGGGCGTGCTCCCGCCGGAAAGGGCGATGGAAAAGCTGCCGCCAGTGGAGATGGCCTCATCGGCGAGATCGGCGATTCGCCGCGCGGCGGCAGCGGCGACGGCGCTTGCGTCGGCCACGACTTTAAAGGATCGGTTGGGCATGTTGGCGGGGATAGGGTACCCAAATGTCTCGGCGGGATGAACCCGGCTCGCAAACGAAACCGGCCAAATGGCGGAATATCCGCACCCTGAGGTGCAACTTGGAGCGTTCGGCTCCGCCTTATTATGGCGGAAGATCGATGAGACGACGCTGGATCATCATCGGCGTGGCGGCAGCGGGGATCATCTCCGCGGGGGCGGTGGTCCGCGGACTGCACAAGCCGGAGGCGGGGGCGGCGTTGCCGGACGATACTTATGTCGCCACCGTGCAGCGCCGCGATTTGAATCAGGAAGTCAACGCCCCCGGCACGGTTGCGTCCAATCTGGACGTGGAAATCCGTTGCCGCGCCAGCGGCGAAGTCATCGAATTGCCTTATGACATCGGCGATCGCGTCAAAAAAGGTGACGTGCTGATGAAGCTCGATCCGGCGGATGAACTGGTGGCGTTGCAGGCGGCGCGCGTCACCCTGGATCAGGACCACTCGAAGCTGGAGGTCGCCCGCAAAACTGTGCAGATGGCGGAACTGGACCTGGCGACCGGCACGGACAAAGCCGCGGCCGACGTGGAAGCCCAGAAGGTCAAGGACGCCAATATCCACAGAAAGGCGGATCGCCAGCGTGACCTCCTGGCGCAGAAGCTGGCGTCCCAGGAACAATATGAGGACGCCCAAACCGACGCGGTGCAGGCCGAGGATGATTTTCAGGCCGCCCTGGTCGCGCAGCGCCAACTCAAGAGTCAGGCCGTCGATCTGGACGTGAAGAAGGAGCAGGCCAAGCAGGCCGAGCAACAGGTGGAACTGGATCAGATCGCCCTGGACAACGCCAATCTGCAATTGGCCTACACCACGGTGACCGCGCCGCTGGACGGTGTTCTTTCCGATTTGGAGACGCAGAAAGGCTCGATGATTTCGTCGGCGATCAGCACCGTCGGGGGCACGACGGTGATGACCCTGTCGGATTTGTCGAGGATTTTCGTGCTGGCGTCGGTGGATGAAGCGGACGTGGGCGGGGTGCGGCTCGGGCAGAGCTGCCGGATCACCGCCGACGCCTTCCCGCGCCGGGACTTTTCCGGCGCCGTCGTGCGCATCGCCCCCCAGGGACAGAACACGCGTAATGTCGTCACCTTCGAGGTGAAAATCGAAGTGATCGACGATGACAAAGAACTGCTTCGCCCGGAGATGACCGCCAACGTTCAGATCCTCGAGGAGACGCGGCACGATGCGGTTTTGGCCCCGATGCTGTCGCTGTTCGACCGGGACGACAAAACCTACGTGACGATCGTCAAGGACAACAACGCACCCGAGGACCGGCTGGTGCAAGCCGGCATCGACGACGGGGACAACGCCGAAATCATTTCCGGCCTGAGCGCCGGCGAGAAAATCCTGGTCCATCACAACGACGCGGCGAGCAAATGGACGGGCCTGCGCGGCAAGAGCGCCGGCGCCGCCTCCAAACATTCCGCCGCCAAGAAGAAATCCGACGCCCACGCGAAAAGCGACGATTCCGCGGACGATTCCACCAAGAGCGGCAAGCAGAAGAAGGACAAGGATTCGTCCCACGACGCCGGGAAGCATTCATCCCGCAAAACGAAGGACGATTCCTCGCAGGACAGCCGGTAGCCGGGATTGAGGCCAGGCGATGCTTTTCCAGATGGTCATCAAGGTCGCGTTCAGAAGTTTACTGGCCAACAAGCTTCGCTCGGCGCTGTCGGTGCTGGGCGTGATCGTGGGGGTGGCGGCGGTGATCGCCATGCTGGCGATCGTCAACGGATTTCACCGCTGGGCGATGCAGCGAATCAAATCGTTCGGCGCCAACCAGTTGGTGATCGTGCCGGGTGGGCGCGGCAGCGGCGGCGTGATCAGCGGCACGCAGCAGAATCTCACGGTCCCCGACGCCCTGGCGCTGTGCGACCTCGCCAACGTCCAAGACGTCTCCCCCGTTTCAGAAGGAGATTTCCAGGCGAAATATCTCAACCGCAATGCCGTCGCCGATGTCTCCGGCGTGGCGCCGACTTTCCTTTTGATCGCCAATTACCAGATCGACCACGGCGTCATGTTCAGCGACGACGACGTGGACCGGACGGCTCACGTGGCGGTGCTGACGCCGCGGATGGCCGAGCAACTGTTCGGAAAGTCCGACCCGATCGGCAAATTCTTCAAGATCGGGAGTCTGAGCTTTCGCGCGGTGGGCCTGGTGAAAAATCGCGGCGGCTTCGAGGGGGATAACGAGATCTTCGTGCCCTACACCACGGCCATGCACGCGCTGCTCGGAAGGCCTTCGCTTAACTATGTTTTCGTTGAAGCCGAGGACGGCAGCGATCTGATCGCGGTCGAGCATGATCTGGTCGAGACCCTGCGCAACCGCCATAAAATCCTGCCCGGCGCACCCGACGACGTTCACGTGTTCAATCAGGCGCGGTTCATCGAAACGGTGAACCAGTGGAGCAAAACGGCGGCGATCCTGCTGGGATCGGTGGCGACGCTCTCCCTGCTCGTCGGCGGCGTGGGGATCATGAACATCATGCTCGCCAGCGTCACCGAGCGGACGCACGAGATCGGCGTGCGCAAGGCCGTCGGGGCGCGGGATTTCGACATCCTGTGCCAGTTTCTCATCGAGGCGGTCATCATCAGTTGCGGCGGCGGCGTCAGCGGCGTGGGGCTGGGGATCGGGACGGCCTGGCTGGTCGAGCATCTGACCGTCTTTCACACGGCCGTTCAGTTGTCCAGCGTGCTGCTGGCCCTGGGATTTGCCGCGGCCGTGGGAATATTCTTCGGATTCTACCCCGCCCGGCGGGCTTCCCGGCTCGATCCCATCGATGCCCTCCGCTATGAATGAAACTGCGCCCCGCCTTACACACTCGATACGCGCCTTCAATGCGCGACAAGCGCCCGAGCGTCAGGCATGATAGAGATGCCCATGCGCTCCTCCGCGCCTGGGCCGATCGAAGCCGTCGTGCCGCAGTTGATCAACTTGCCCGTGAGCCAGAGCGTGGTGGGCCGGCCCGGTTGGCTGTTTCGCAGAATCTCGGCGATGGCGGCGGCCTGGTCCTGCGGGTCGGCAAAATACCCGGTGCAGGGATAATCTCCATCCGCCCAACCGACGGCGGCAACCGATATCGTTTGCGGCACCTCCACGCCGGCGCGCTTCAGATTTTGCAGCGTTTGAACCGCGCCGCGCACCGAATCGCAAATCCAGGCGGTCGCGCCGGAATCGAGCGCCCAGACCCAATTCGACGCCGAACAGATGTCCACGCAAAAATCAGAGCAGTACCGCGAAGCCGCGCAGCGGATGGCCTCGGCGATGCTGGTTTTGGTTCGATCTTCGATCGCCAGGAAACGCCGATGACCGCCCAGCACCAGTTGGCGCGTCAAGTGAGTGGCGCCCAGCATCGCATCCAAAACCACGGCGTTGGTCGAATAGGCTCGCGCTTCCTGAGCGGCGGAGACGAAGGGGATGCCCCGGATCAAAAGATCGCGGACCAGCGCCTCCGGCGTCCGGTCGCCCAGATCGATTACGGCGGCGAATTGATTCAGAAAGCTCGGGCGAATCGAAGAAGTATCGGAGCAGATTTCCGCGCTGCCGCTCTGATCTCTGAGATGTTCCACGAGGGCTTGGTCCGTGCTGCCGTCCACGACGAGCAACCATGGTCCCGTTGCGTGGTCTTCGATTTCCGAACCTTTGACGAAGGTTCCACGTCCGACGCGTCGGTAGAGCAGTCCTTCAGCCGCCAGGTCGCTCAGGGCCTTGCTGAGGGTCTTGGCATTGACCTGAAATCGGCGGGCGAGTTCGCGTTCGCCGGGAAGTTTGCCGCTTAGTTCGCCTGAAGCCACCGCCTGGCGAATTTTTTCGCGCAATCGTTGGAATTTATAGCTCAATTCTGAAACTCGTGGTTGACGGCGCATGGCATCGTGCATGTGCAAGTCCTTGATAAATAAGCGGATAGGGATTCGTGGTTCCGCCGGTTTTTGACGTTTGGGATTCCGTGAGGCACCTCACATTCATCATCGGCAAAGGCCTGCTTTGGGGTGATCCAATTTTTTCACCTCCGATTGATGCGTGTTCATGATTTGCGCAAATGAATGCTGACGATTAAGATGAGCCCAGATGCGTCGAGCCATTGGTATCATTGTGTTAGCGTTGTTCTTGCCGGACGTATGCACGGCGGCGGAAAGCCGGATATCGGTCCCGCTGCGGAAGGGTTGTCTTACCGTCGCGCAATTGCAGGAGGCGCTGGAAGAGGATTTGCACCTCCCGCCAACTGCGATGGCTTTCCTTCCCACCATGAATGTTGCCGTGGACCTTCGGAGCATCAACGACTGGCTGCTGGTGCGAGGTCTTAACAGCGCGATGGGGGATGGATTTCACGCTGGGGTTACGGACCAGGGCCTGCTCGTCCGGTTTGACGCCGATAAACTGCCGCGGGATTGGAACCAATCCTGTGACGCCCTCGGCCGATTCACGGAGGTGGCCGCGCCCGAGGCGGTGGCAAGGCAAAATCGGCGATTTGGATTGCACTTGCCGCCGGTGGTCGATCCGCATAGGCCGCTGGTGATACTCATCCACGGCCTCGATGGAGATCGCGCTTGTTGCGAGGATCTGGCAAAACTGCTTAACGGCGACGGCTTCCAAACGGCATTTTTCGTATACCCGTCGGAGCGGCCGTTGGCCCAATCCGCCGACCTGTTCGCCCGCCCTATGCGGTTACTGCACGAGCAGTTCCCTTCCCTGCAAATCGATCTTGTCACCGAGAGCATGGGAGGCCTTGTCGCCCGAAAATACGTTGAAGGCCCCGAATATGCGGGGGGAGTGGATCATTTCATTATGATCGCCCCGCCGAACGCCGGTTCGACATGGACGCCGTTTTCGTTCTTGTTAAAGCTGCGTATGAACATCTGGAAATGGGGACACGACCCGGAATGGAGTCCGGCCTGGATGATCATGGAAGGGATTTGCCAGGCGGGGGATGACCTTCGCCCGGAATCGAAATTTCTAGCCGATCTGAATTCCCAGCCGCGCCGGGCCGGGGTGCGCTATACGATCATCGCGGGCGAGCGGCCCGTGCAATACCGCTTCGCGGCGGAATTGCTGGATGGGTCGGGCGAACTCATTGGCGAGGGCATCGCCCGGTGGTGGGGAGTTCGGCAACTGAAATCCGCCGCTAGTGACGAATCGCGCTGGTTGCTTGGCCAGGTGGGCGACGATGATGGACCGGTGAGTCTGTTCAGCACGCGCCTGGCGGGCGTGACGGATTTCAATGCCATGGCGGCGGATCATGTGGCGCTGTACGAGTGCATCGACGGCCAGCCGCCGGCGGCATGGCCGGTGGTTCGAGACCGCCTCAGCAAGTAGGTCCTCTGTCATGGCGGGTGAATTCGATCTCATCGATTGGATTCGAAGCAATCAGGCAACCTCGCCGCTGATTTCAACGGGTATTGGGGACGACCTGGCGGTGCTGAATTGGCCGACGAATGACCTGCTGCTGGTGGGCGTTGACCAGGTCATCGACGCCGTTCATTTCGATTCTTCGGTGCATTCCCCGGAGCAAATCGGCCGCAAGGCGATGAACCGCAATCTGTCGGATTGCGCCGCGATGGGCTGCTTGCCGGCCGCGGCTGTTGTCGCCGTGGCCCTGCCGAAGACCGCGTCGATCGAATACGCCAAGCGACTGTATGTCGGTTTGCGCGAAGCGGGGGATGCGTTTGAATGCCCGATCGTCGGAGGCGACACGGCGACCTGGGGCGGGAAGCTGGTGATCGGCGTGACGATCCTGGGGCGCAGCGGCGGCATCCGGCCCGTCACGCGGGGCGGAGCGCGCCCGGGCGATGAGATCTACGTCACCGGCCCGCTGGGCGGAAGCGTTCTTGGCCGACATCTTACCTTCGAGCCGCCTGTGGCGCTTGGCCGCAAATTGGCGGGCGCCGCGACGTCGATGATTGATCTCAGCGACGGCCTGTCGCGCGATTTGGCGCAGATATGCCGGGCGAGCGGAGTCGGGGCCGTCATCGAAGCGCAGCGGGTGCCGATCCATCCTGACGCGGTGGAGCTTTCCCGTCGCGACGGTGTTACCGCGCTGGACCATGCGCTGAATGATGGGGAGGATTACGAGCTGCTTTTGACCGGCCCCGCGGGGATCGGCGGCGCGATTCGGGTCGGCCGAATCACCCGGGAACCGGGAATTTATTTAATGGAAAACGGCGCCATGCGGCCGCTGGAGCCGCGCGGGTGGGAGCATGAACTCGGGCGCTAAGCATCAATGCGGGCAAGTTTTCCGTCCAGGAATTCCTGGAGGAATTGGGCGGCGGCCAGGGCGTCGAGCCGCCGCTTTTTTGCTTTTCGCGTGATCTTTTCGCCGCCGCGGCGACGGGCCGTCAAGTCCTGCTCGGCCTGGAAGCTGGAGAGGCGCTCGTCCACGAAAATCACCTTCTTGGCGGCGCGGGCGAAGAGCCGCTGGCCAAACTCGACGGCTTGCCGCGCCGCCGGGCCGCGCGTGCCGTCCATGTTCAGCGGTAATCCCACCACGATGCGCTGGACATCCTGGGCCTTGATGATTTCGAGAATTCGCTCAAGCGCCTGGGAGGCGGGAACTTGCAGGACATCGTAAGGCGTGGCCAGCTTGCCGCCGGCGTCGCTGAGGGCCAGGCCGGTGCGGCGTGCGCCCAAGTCTATCGCCAGCGTTCGCATAAGGTCATTGGAACTTGTCGCCGAATTTCTCTTTGACCTTCCCAACCAGTTCTTTGACGCGCTGGGCCTGATCCTTGGGGCAGATCAGCGTGGCATCGCGGGCATGGACGACAATCATGTCACTCAGACCGATGGTGGAAATCAGATGCTCGGGGTCGTGGCTGAAAATCACATTGTCGTCGGAGTCGAGAAACAGCCCGGTGCTGCAGCTCAGCGCGTTGTTATGCTCATCGACGGGGAGGATTTCCGCCAGCGCGGGCCACGATCCGATATCGGTCCAGTCCACCGGCATTTCGACAACGACGACGGAAGCGTGGCCCTTCTGCCGGCTGACCGGTTCCATCACGGCGTAGTCAACGCTGATTCTGGGCAATCGCGGATAGACTTCGCGAAGGACCGATTCCTGCTGGGGCGTCCCCCAGGCCTCGGCAATCTGCGTCAGCCCCTTGTGCGAGCCGGGCAGATGAATCGCCAGTTCGCTCAAGACCGTATCACAGCGCCAGACGAACATTCCGCTGTTCCAGTAGTATCGGCCGGATTCGACGAATCGGTCGGCCAGGGCCTTGTCCGGTTTTTCGTGAAAGCCCAGGACATGGTAGGCCCCCGGCACACCGAGGGCATCGCCACGATGAATGTAGCCAAGGCCGGTGTGGCCGTAGGTGGGCACAATGCCGAATGTGACGAGGGACTTGGGCCGATCGGCAGCGACCTGGAACGCCGATTTCACGCTCTGCTGAAATACGGCGACAGGCTCGATGACGTGATCGGCGGTGACGACGGCACAGACGGCGTCGGGATCGCGATGCTGCAGGACGGCGGCGGAAAATCCCACGGCGTTGGCGGTGTCGCGGCCCATCGGCTCGCCTAAAAGGTTTTCCTTGGGCAATTCCGGCAGATTTTCCAGCACTCCCGCGGCGTGAACCGCGCCGGTGCAAACGAAAATCCGCTCCGGCGGAAACAATCCGCCAAGACGTTCGTAACTCAGTTGCAGCAGACTCTTTCCGTTAACGACAGGAAGGATCTGCTTGGGCAGATTAGTTCGCGAGAGCGGCCAGAGCCGCGTCCCTGATCCCCCTGCCATGATCACGCCGTATTGCATTGATTCACCCGATGTTGGTCGATCAATTCATCGTCGTCATGTGGATTAAACCGGAATTATAGCAGGAAATCCCAATCGTCCTATAATCGGCGAGGAATCAAATGGCTTTGACGTGCAATATTGACGCTCGCGGGAAACGCGCCCGCCTCATCAGCGGCATCCTGCAACTCGCGGCGGCTGTCGGAGTTGCCGCGCTGTGGGGTTCCAGTTCGATCCTGGCATGGATATTGGCGTCGCTGCTGGGGATCGCGGGCGCGTTCGCGGTTTTCGAGGCCCGAGCCGGATGGTGCGCGCTCCGGGCAATGGGGATCAAAACGCGGATATGACCGTGCGCGTACGGCAAGAAAGCCGCTATTTTGTTCGGTGGCGGCGCGCGGGATGAAGAACACTTGCATCGTGAATCACCGGCGGCGGCAGCGGGCTGATGAGCGGCAAATTCCCAAGCCAAAATCGGGTCACGCCGTAGTAAACACCCTCTTCAATTTCGACGGGCGCCAACTTTTTGCCCTTGAGAGGCCCGTCCACGGCGCGGCCGTCGGCAGTCCAAGCGCTGCCGCTGTCTGAATCGGTCATCATCGCCTGCGGGAGCTTGCTGAAAGTTTTGGCGGCGAAGGCGGGGATCAGGTCCTCATCGACATGGCGATCAAAGGCGGCGAGCGATCCGGTGGCGGGGTCGCGAATCAGCACCACAAGCGGATTGGAAAAATTCGTCACGGCGGCGATGAGATCGGTGTCGAGCACCGCGGCCGGCATTGAGGCGCGGATCAAGGCGATCCTCGTCTGGGGGGAAAGTTGGGGGGAAAGATCGGTGGAATTCCTGGGCATCGGAAAATAGGGCAGGACTGCCCGCCGCGGCGCGACGCCGCCTTGTGCCGGCGGCGACAGAACCAACGTGCCCGGATGCAATGCAACCCAGCGACCCCAGGTGGTTTTGATCGTTGGAATTTCCGAAATGAATCCGGCGGGCGTTTGGCCGCTCATCGTCTTGCCGGTGACACCGTTGAGGAACTGCCCGACGCGGGAGTTGTACACCAGCAGCGCGTTGGCCGGCATGCAGACCACTTCCAATTCCTCGGCTCGAATGGATCGATCGACGCGCTGGGCGAAGGCGCAGTTGGCGAAGGGGGACCACATGAGGATCATCGGCTCCGGCTGATTGCCGCGCACCACCAGCGGCCGCGAATAGAGCGATGCGTATGGAAACGCCACCGCATCCGGGCCGTCGATCAGGCCCACGACCCAATCGTCATTGGCCATGAACGACGCCTGATCCGCCGTGACAAAGCTGGGCCGGCCATTGACGAGGAAGGCGTTTTGCGGATTTAGCGCGAAGCGATGGCCGAGCAGCGCCACGATCGGCGCCAGTCCGATCAGCCACCACGCCCGTCGCTTGCCGGCGATGATGACGCCGATCAGCGCGACGCAAAGGATCAGGGCGAGTGCAATCAACGGCCCCTGGAATCGACGGGACAGCAGGATGAGTTCAATTCCATGTGGATACTGGGCCCAGAACGGATCGATTCCAAAGGCGACGACGGCAGCCGGCATGGCGGCGCAAACCAATAGCAGAAGCGGGAGCAGCACGGCGTTACCATACCGATGGGGGGCGGAAACTAGAAATCCGAAATCGGACGACGGCCTCCGTGCCACCGCGGGGCCGGATTGGGATGCACCACAAAACTCAGCCGTGGCGGCTGAGGTAATGGCGCCCATCCCCGAAGGCCTTGGTGCGAAGGCTGGTCCAGCAATTTTTTGGAAGTCTTTGTGTTCGCGGTCATTAAGCACAGATGTGGATATTCCGATAGATTTTGGATTCTTTCCATTCCGCCGAAAGCAGGTGGCATTTTATGAAAATTCAGCAGCGTTGTTGGATGCGTGGTGCGTGGGATCCGAAGGATGGCTGGTCGCTGGGGCGCTCAGCCCAGCTTGTCCTTGCGTTCGGGACCGGACAGATTCTTTCCAACACGCAACTCATGGACGAGATCCGTAAAGCGCATCCCGCGGCGCAGGTGGTCGGTTGTTCCACCGCCGGCGAAATCTTCGGCAACTGCGTCAATGACGATTCGCTGGTGGTAACCGCCATGGCATTTCAGCAGACGCAAGTTCAGGTGGCGCAGACCAATTTCGGCGAATCGAGCAACAGTTTTGCCGCCGGCCAGATGCTTGCCTCCGAGCTTGCCGCCGAAGACTTGGTGCATGTCCTGGTGCTTTCCGACGGACTGAATGTCAACGGCAGCGAGTTGGTCAAAGGTTTGTCGGCGAAATTGACGGCGAAGGTCGCGGTGACAGGCGGGTTGTCCGGCGACGGGTCGAAGTTTCAGCGCACGCTGACCTACTGCAACGGAGCGCTGGGGGACCGAGTGGTGGTCGCGGTGGGGCTTTACGGCAGCCACTTGCGAGCCGGCTATGGATCGCTGGGCGGCTGGGACCCATTTGGCCCCGAACGGATCGTCACCCGTTCCGCCGGAAACGTGCTGTATGAACTCGACGGTGAATCCGCACTGGCATTGTATAAGCGTTACCTCGGCCCGTACGCCGCGGATCTGCCGGCAAGCGGATTGCGTTTCCCGCTGAGCATCAGAGCGTCGCTTTCCGAAACGCCGGTCGTTCGCACGATCCTGGCGATCGACGAGAATCAGCAGAGCATGACCTTCGCGGGAGACATTCCGCAAGGCTCGTACTCCCGGCTGATGCGATGCAGCTTCGATCGGCTGGTCAACGGCGCCACCACCGCGGCGACGCGAAGCCAGGAGGCCCTCGGCAGCGATTCAGCGGAGCTGGCGATTCTGATCAGTTGCGTCGGCCGCAAGCTCATTATGCAACAGCGAACGGAAGAGGAAGTCGACGCCGTCCGCGCGGTTCTGGGTAAGGACGCCGTCCTCACGGGGTTCTATTCTTACGGCGAAATCTCTCCATTCCACGCCAGCGCCAAATGTGAACTTCACAATCAGACGATGACCGTCACCGTTCTTTGCGAAGCGGCATAACGATGCACCCACTGCTTGCCAAACAATTGAGGCGGGCGGTCGGCGGCGCGGCCGGGAACGATCCGGCCTCGTTTCCACCGCCGTGGGACCGATTCCTCGCCCTGGTGGACGAAGCCTACGTCGCCTTCGGCGTCGATCGCGATATCGTGGAACGATCGATGCAGTTGGCGTCGGAGGAATTGGAAGATCGCAACCGCCAGCTTCTGCTGAAGAACCAGGAGCTTCTAAAAGTGGAGCACGATCTTCGCAAATCGCACGAGGAGTTGGAGAGACGTGTGACGGAGCGAACGGCGGCGATGCGGGCGATGGTGGAACAGGCCAAAGCCGCCAGCCGAGCCAAATCCGAGTTCCTCGCCAACATGAGCCACGAGATTCGTACGCCGATGTCCGCCATTCTCGGTTATGCGGACATGCTGCTGGACAACGGACAGTTCACCAGCGAGCAGATGGAATGGGTTCAGACGATTCGGCATGAGGGAGAACATCTCCTGACAATCCTCAACGACATCCTCGACCTTTCCAAGATCGAAGCCAACAAGCTTCAAATCGAGTTGATTCCGTGCAACCCGTGCCAGATCGTCAATGAAGCCGTTTCGCTGATGCGCGTGCGGGCCCGGGAGAAGAACCTGCATTGCGAAATCAATTATCTCGGTCCGATTCCGCAGACGATCAAGTCCGATCCAACTCGGCTGCGGCAAATCCTGTTGAACCTGATCGGCAACTCCGTCAAATTCACGGAGAGGGGCGGCATTCAGATCGCCGTCAGCATGGACACCGAATCTCCCACCGAACCGCGGCTGCGGATCGATGTCATCGACAGCGGGATTGGATTGACGGCTGCGCAGCTCGAAGGCCTTTTCCAGCCTTTCGCACAAGGGGATAGTTCCACCACGCGGCGATTCGGGGGAACCGGCCTGGGACTCTCGATCTGCAAGCGATTGGCGCAAATGCTGGGCGGAGACATCAAGGTGCAGAGCCGGCCCGGATTCGGCAGCCGATTCATCGTCACCGTCGGAGTCGGAGATTTGCAGGGAGTGTCGATGGCCGTGAATCCCCAGGAAGCGACCGGCCAATCCCACTTCACCGCGGCGCCTGCGGCGGAAAATGCATCGCCATCCGATGCAAGATCGTCCAAGGGATCACGATTGAAGGGGCGAATACTCCTGGGCGAAGATGGCATCCACAACCAGCGAGTCATTCGTTATTTCCTGGAATCCGCGGGATTGGAAGTGGCGGTGGCAGACAACGGCCGGTCCGCCTGCGAAGAGGCGCTGCGCGCCAAAAACGACGGGAAGCCATATGACGTCATCCTCATGGACATGCAGATGCCGGAGCTGGATGGCTACGGCGCCACGGCGATGCTTCGCAACGAGGGATATGCCGGACCGATCATCGCGGTGACCGCCCACGCGATGGCCGGGGACCGGGAGAAATGCCTGGCGGCCGGGTGCAACGATCATCTGAGCAAGCCCGTCGATCGGGAACTGCTGCTGGCGGTTGTGAGCCATTATGTTGCGGCTGGCCGCGACGAACCGGCTGGCGCAAGGGTCGATGCCAAGCCAGCGGCCGAGGCCGCCCCGCCGCCCGTGGCATCCGGTTCCAACAACTTATCGATGGAGCTTGAGCCCATTCAGGCCGCTTGCATCAAGTTTCTGCCCACCTTTCTGGCGGACATCCCCAGGCAGACGGAGAAACTCATGTCCGCCGTGCGCGACGCCGACATTGCCCAACTCCGAAAGTTGCTCCACGATTTGAAGGGAACGTGCGGGTTGTTCGGCCTTCGGAAGGTCAGCGAGTTGGCCGCTCAATCCGAGATGCGGCTCATCGAAACCGCCGCGATCGATTCGACGGCCAGGGATATCGAGAACCTTTCACAGATGCTTCGCCAAGCCGCGAGCATTGATCCCGCCTGTTTTCCCGTGCGCGGCAATGGCGCGCCTGCGAGGATATCTCCCGCGACGGCGTAAGTTCAGTGGGTTGCGGCGGGCGGATTACCATCGGAAAACCTTCTGTTCACTCATCCATCGAGTCATGTTGCAACGAAACAAAGCCGGCTGGACGGAAGTCCAGCCGGCAGATATCACGAAGCAGAATCCTTCAGAATCAGAGCTTACGATGCCGACGGCTCATCAGACCCAAGCCGCCGAGGGCCAGCAGGCCCAGACTCATCGGCTCCGGAACCACCGCGACCTCTTCGATGGTGTAACCGACGAGGTTGGAGTCCTGACTGCTCACATCCCAGCCGAAATAGGTGGCTGAGCCGGTACCCAAATCCGTGGCGAGGCCCATATCCAGGTACAGATTGAACGGGCTGACGCTTTGCGAAGCGAGGAACGGATTGGGGCCTGTGACGGTCGGCGCCAAGCCGGCCCAGGTACCAGAAGCCGCCGCCACGCCCGCAGAAGCCGTGGCTGTCCCATCGCCATCGATGGCAGCGATCAATGTGCTGATCTGCGACGGGCTGGCCTCGGTTCCGCCCACCAGAACATCCAAGGCGTAGATTTCTTCGTCGCCCTCTGGATTGAATCCATTGACTTGGACATAACTGGTCGCGGCGGGGGTGACGGCCAAATAGCCGGGTTGGTAGTGGTTGTTGCCAGGTGTGGCCTTGACAGTCACCGTGCCTTCATTGGTGCCGTAGGTGGACGGCGGGGTGTTGGTCGAGACGAGCAGCGAGAGGATCGGCTGAGCCTTCTGGGTTACACCAGTGGTGACGTTAATCACCAAGACCGGCAAGGTGCCAACGAGATCGCCCTGCAGGGTGAATTTCTGGGCGATATAGCCGGATGCGGTAGTGGAGGTTCCGGACAGGGAGTTTGTCCAATAGCTCGATCCCGTGGGGTCAACCGCAGGCGAAAGAGTCACGGTCCCAACACCCACCGCGGTGTAGGCGAGGGAGTCGAAGAAATCAGTTGCAGTGCCATAGCTCGCCGTTGCGGCACCATACTCCGCGATGGTATTGACGCCAGCCGTCGTGGTTGCGCCTACAGCTCCGTTGCCCTGGAAGATAGCGAAGTGATCTCCAACGTCTCCGGCGGTGGTGCTTGTGGGAGATGTGTCGCCTTGGGTGATGTTACCCCACGAGGGAACAAAGCCGGTGGTAGTTATGCCACCACCATTTGGAGCAGTGGCGCTGCTAAGCACCTGGCCACTTACATAGGTATTGGTGAGGTTGGGGCCGACCTCACTGGCGAAACCTGCTTGGGTTTGATTGAGTGAAATGCTATCTTGATAGTCGGGTGCCCCCGCGAAAGTTGAGCTGGGAGTACCGGTAGTTTGCGGAGCAAGCTTGCTGGCATTCAGATCGGTCGAGGGAACCTTGATGCTGAGGGTGGACAGACCGAGATAGCTGGGCTGGAGGATATCCGCCTTCGAGGAGCTTCCGGTTTTCTTACCGGCATCCACATTGCCGGCG
>JBEKHH010000028.1:0-64724 GCA_050012375.1 Tepidisphaeraceae bacterium | reverse complement strand
CGACGGTTGGACCGCATCGACCGCAGATACCTGGCTTGGGTTCAATTGGCCAGCTGTATAATCTTCATGCGGCAGGGTTTTTTCCCTTAGCCCTTAACGCAGCCAGGGACGGGACGGTCCTAGACCGGGTTCTGAACGGCTTCAACGGTGTGCTCGTATCGGACTTTTACAGTATCTACGATGCACCTGCTTGTGAGCAGCAGAATTGTGTTGTCCACTTCGTCCGTGATCTCAACGATGACCTTAAACAGCATCCTCTTGATGTTGAACTGGCTGCACTGGCAAGAGGGTTTACGGGCGTGTTCACGCCGATCATCGCCACAATAGATAGGCACGGTCTGGCTCACCATTATTTGAAGAAGCACAAGTCCGATGCGGAAAAGTACCTGACGCAAATCTCAGGTTGCGAGTACAAATCCAAGGTAGCAATCAGTTATCAGCGACGCCTCGGTAAATATGGCGCGCGAATGTTCACGTTTCTGTCCCATGACAGTGTTGCATGGAACAATAATGCAGCCGAGAACGCCATCAAATTGTTTGCCGCACGCAGGAAAGTAATCGGTGGTGGGTTCTCGGAACGGGGTATTGGGGACTACCTGCTGTTCTTAAGCATCTTCTGTACACTTCGACGGAAGGGCGGCAGTTTCCTGAAGTTCCTGCGTTCAGGTCAGAAGGACATTGATGGGTTTCTCGGTGAGCGAAGGAGAAGGATTGAAGCTTGTCCCATTGGCACCCAGCCACTCGCATTGCCGCAAAATTCGCTCGAAAACACAGGATAGTTCAAATCCAGTTGCCAGTCCCGCGTAAGTGCTGATTATTGAGCCAGTCCCCTGTGAACTATTGAACCCACATTTACTCGCTAACTCTAGGTCTGACAACGATATGCGTAGGCACCACTCGGAATCGCTGATTCTGCCCTATAAACTCGGGACAACAAGATTTGAACTCACGCGCACGCACATTCTGCCTGGGAAGTCAGGCGGATGATTGCGCACGCGGGTTCGAAAAGACCCCATTACGCGGAACTCAGACCAGCCCCAAATCCAACAGCGCGGTTTCCGACATCCGCGATTTGTCCCAGGCCGGCTCCCAGACCAGCTCGATCTCCGCATCCTTGACCTCGGGGATGCTTTCGATCCTGCGCTCGACTTCGCCGGGCAGCGAGCCGGCCACCGGGCATGCCGGCGAGGTGAGCGTCATTTTTATCTTCACCTGGTTGTCGGGATTGATGGCGATCTCGTAGATCAGGCCCAGCTCGTAAATATTGACGGGGATTTCCGGATCGTAAACCGTTCGCAGCACCTCGACGATGGTCGCCTCCAGCGCCCGCTGGGCGGGGGAGAATTCCCCAGCGGTCTTGTGCATCGCATGTCCGAAGTCCAGCGGCGTGGGGTGGCCGCCGGGCGCCGGTTCATTCCAGGGCTGTTCCTTCAATCGGTTCACCATTGCCGGGTGCGGCAGCAGCGGCAGCGACTGAGGTTCGGGCAGGGGAGATTGAGGTGATTGCGACGACATGGCCTTCAGGTGGGCTTTTGTCCGCACAGACCCGCCGCTTCGGCGCGGATGCGGCCGATCATGCTGGATAAGCCGTTGCGGCGGCCCATGCTCAGTTGCCGATTCAGCCCCAGCCGTTTCAAAAAACCCTCGATGTCGAAAGCCAAAATGGCGGCTGCGGTTTGGCCGCAGTAGACGCGCTGCAACGTCCAGATCAATCCGCGCACGATGGCTGCGTCGCTGTCGGCCAGGAATTCCATCACATCGGCCGTCCCCGGGCGTTTGCGGGCAACCAGATGCACCGTGCTCATGCAGCCGCGAACGCGATTGGCCTCGGATTTCATCTCGGGCGGCATCGGCAGCAATTTGTCTCCCTCGTCAATGAGGTACTGATGGCGTTGCTCCCAATCACCCAGGAGATCGAAGGTCTCGATCAATTCATCGGCCGCGGCCTGCGGCGAAGGCGCGGCGGCGCTTGGAAACTGTACGGAATCGGATTGGGGGTTTCGCGCCGCCTTGGCGCTGGCGGCATTGAGGCGTCGCTGAGTCGTTTTGTTCGCGTCCGTCTCCAGGATTTTCCGCAACGACGCCGCCAGGGATTCGATCTCCTGCTTGGTGTTGTACATCGCAAACGAGGCTCGCGTGGTCGCGGAGATCTGGAGCCGATCCATCACCGGCTGGCAACAGTGATGGCCGGTTCTGACCGCTATGCCATCGGCGTCGAGCCGGGTGCCCACATCCAGCGGCGCAAGCGAGGGATTTTCAAAGACAAAAGAAATCACGCCGCCCTTGTCGCGGGCGGTCCCGACGATCCGGACGCGCGGAATCGCTTCCAGGAGCCGGGTCCCATGGGCCAAAAGCTCCCGCTCGTGAAGCGCGATATTCTCCAATCCCACCGAGCCGACAAAATCGATTGCCGCGCCGAGGCCGATGCCGCCGGCGATGTGGGGCGTGCCGGCCTCGAATTTGTGCGGCAGCACGTTATACGTCGTTTTCTCGAAGGTGACCGAGCTGATCATGTCCCCGCCGCCTTGGTAGGGGGGCATCGCTTCCAAAAGCTGGGCGTTGCCGTACAACACGCCGATGCCGGTCGGGCCATAGAGCTTGTGACCGGAGAAGGCATAAAAATCCGCGTCCAGTTCGCGCACGTCGGTGGGGAGGTGGGCAACCCATTGCGCCCCGTCCACCAGCACAACGGCGCCGCGCTGGTGCGCCTTGGCAATGATCTCCCGCACCGGATTCACCGTCCCCAGCGAATTGGACAGATGCACGATCGACACGAGTTTCGTCCGGTCGTTCAGCAGGCGGACGAATTCGTCCATCAATAGTTCACCGCGATCGTTCATCGGGATCACGCGGATTTTCGCGCCGATCTCCTCGGCCAAAAGTTGCCAGGGAACAATGTTGGAATGGTGCTCCATCGCCGAGAGGATGATCTCGTCGCCGGCTCGCAGGAACTTTCGGCCGTACGCGGATGCGACCAGGTTGATGCTCTCGGTGGTTCCGCGCGTAAAGATGATTTGGCGCGGGTCGGGGGCGTTGATGAAGTGCGCGACCTTCTGGCGGGCCAGCTCGTAAGCCGAGGTCGCGTCCTGGCTCAGGGTGTGGACGCCGCGATGAATGTTGGCGTTTTCGGATTGGTAGTAATTGCGGATGGCGTCGATGACGATGCGCGGTTTCTGCGTCGTCGCCGCGTTGTCGAAATAAACCAGCGGCTTGCCGTGGATTTTCCGGCTGAGAATGGGGAACTGGCCACGGAGTTTCTCAACATCCAGGGCAGGAGTTCGAGCCTCGCTCAAAATGGTTGCTTCGAGTGGCATGATCGTTTGGAGCGGACGGCTAAGCCCGCGCCGCAATCTTACTTATCGCGCCTTTTCATCGTGCTGGCCCAAATCCGTGATGCGCAAATCCCGGGGCAGACCGTGCTGGGCGGCGAGGAAATCTTCCAGCCGGCGGCGGACGGGCTCGACCTTGATTCGCCGGGTGATGTCGGCGGCGAAGGCGTAGGTCAGCAGGTGCCGCGCCGCTTCGAGGCCGACGCCGCGCGAGCGCAGGTAAAACACCATCTCCTCATCCACCGGACCGGTGGTGCTTCCGTGCGTGCACTTGACGTCGTCGGCGTAAATCTCCAGCGCGGGCTGGCTGTTCATCTGGGCATCATCGCTGAGCAGCAGCGACTTGCAGGTCTGCTTCGAATCCGTTTTCTGCGAATCGGGCCGAACCAGAATCTTTCCCTTGAACGCGCAGGTCGCCCGGTCATCCAGCACGTGCTTGTACAGTTCATGGCTGGGGCAGTGGGCGGCGGCGTGATCGAGCAGCGTGTGGTTGTCGCAATGCTGCTGCTTGCCGACGATCACCAGGCCGTTGAGCGTCGCGTCCGCTCCCTCGCCGGCCAGGACAACCGTCAGGTCGTTCCTCGTCAGCTTCCCGCCAAGCGTGGCGGCGTGGCTGATGAATCGGCTGGCGCGTCCGAGCCGGGCGGCGAGTGCGGACACCGCATACGCCTCGTCGGCGCCGACATGAAGATGGTTGTGATCGATCCGGGAATCATTGGCGGCGACGATCTCGGTGACGGCCGCGGTGAAATGCATGCCGGACCCGCCGATGAAGCTTTCCACCAGGGTGAGCTGACTGTTTTCCTCGGCGACCGCCAGGACCCGCGGGAAGGATCGCGTTGGCTCGGAAGGGGATGTCGAAATGAACAGCAGATGGATCGGAAGCTCGACGTTGATTCCCTTGCCGATGTGGACAAAGGCCCCGGCGCGCATCGAGCCGGTATTCAGAGCCACGAATGGATTGGCGGAGATACTGGCGACGTGGCCCAAATGCCGCTGGAGCGCGGGGCTGTCGGCGGCCTGCGCGAAGGCGCCGACGATTGCGCCGCGCGGCAGCTTGCCGGCGCGCGAGAGCGATGGAGCAAAATGTCCGTTGACGAATACCAGTTCCACCACCGCGTCGGTCCCGAAGCTCGATCGCTTCGCCAGCTCGATCGCTTCTTCGTCGATCTGTGGCGTCGCCGGGACGAATTGGGTCTTGGCGATCGGGGTGACGTTAGTGAGCCGCCATTCTTCTTCCTTGATGGTCGGGTACCCCACGGATGCGAAGCGGTCGGCGCCGGCGCGGCGCAGCGCTTCAAGCCACGACCGTCCCGAGGCGTCGTCGCCGCCGGGCACGTCCGCTGTTTCAGATTTTCCCGATGCCAATTTTGTCATGTTCAAACCGTGCTCCGGGGAAAATTCAAACTTCCGCGGCCACCTGGCGTTCGACCCAATCGTATCCGCGCTCTTCAAGCTCCAGGGCCAGGTTCTTGTCGCCGGATTTTACGATCCTGCCGTCGAGCATCACATGGACGAAATCCGGCTCGATGTAATTGAGCAGTCGCTGGTAATGGGTGACGATGAGGATGGCGCGGTCGGGACCGCGCAGGCTCTGAGCGCCGTTGGCCACGACCTTCAGGGCGTCGATGTCCAGACCCGAATCGGTCTCATCCATCAGGGCAAGGCGCGGATCGCACACCGCCATCTGGAAAATTTCGTTTCGCTTCTTTTCTCCGCCGGAGAATCCCTCGTTGACGGCGCGGTTCATGAAGCTCTGATCCATCTTCAGCAGAGCCATCTTTTCCTTGACGAGCTTGAGGAAGGCAACGGTGTTGATTTCCGGCTTGCCGTGATGCTTGCGGACGGCGTTGACGGCGGCCTTGAGGAAATAGCTGGTGCTGACGCCGGGAATCTCCACGGGATACTGAAACGCGAGGAAGACGCCTTCGCGAGCCCGCTCCTCGGCGGAGAGTTCCAGAAGGTCCTTGCCGTCGTAGGCGACGGTTCCCTCGGTCACCTCATAGGTTTCGCGGCCGGCCATCACCTGCACGAGCGTGCTCTTGCCGGAGCCGTTTTTTCCCATGATGGCGTGGACCTCGCCGGCATTGATGGAGAGATTCACGCCCTTGAGAATGTCGCGCCCGCCCGGGGCGGCGACGCGGGCGTGGAGATTGGTGATTTCAAGAAATGCCATGAATTCCTTCCAATGCTTTCAAGCGACGGTTAAGCCGACTGCGCCTGGGCATGCGTCACCCAACGCTGCCTTCCAGACTCACTCCCAATAACTTCTGCGCCTCGACGGCGAACTCCATGGGCAACTCGCGGAAAACTTCCTTGCAGAACCCGCTTACGATCATGCTGATGGCGTCCTCAAGGCTGATGCCTCGGCTCTTGCAATAGAACAACTGGTCCTCGCCGATCTTGCTGGTGCTGGCCTCGTGTTCCGCCCGGCTGGTGGTGTTGCGGACCTCGATATACGGAACCGTGTGCGCCCCGCACTTGTCGCCGAGCAGCAGCGAATCGCACTGCGTGTAATTCCGGCTGCCGGTGGCGCCTTTGAGAATCTTCACCAGCCCGCGATAGCAATTCTGTCCACGGCCGGCGCTGATGCCCTTGCTCACGATCGTGCTTCGCGTGTTTTTGCCGATGTGGATCATCTTGGTCCCGGTGTCGGCCTGCTGGCGATGGTTGGTCAGGGCCACGCTGTAAAACTCGCCGATGCTGTCATCGCCCTGGAGAATGCAGCTTGGATATTTCCAGGTGATGGCCGATCCGGTCTCGACCTGGGTCCAACTGATCTTGCTGGCGCGGCCGCGGCAAGCGCCGCGCTTGGTCACGAAGTTGTAAATCCCGCCCTTGCCATCCTTGTCGCCCGGATACCAGTTCTGCACCGTGGAGTATTTAATGCTGGCATTGTCCAGGGCCACCAATTCCACCACGGCGGCGTGAAGCTGGTTTTCATCGCGCATCGGGGCGGTGCATCCTTCCAGATAACTCACCGAGGCGCCTTCATCGGCGATGATCAGCGTCCGCTCGAACTGCCCCGTGTTCCGGGCGTTGATGCGGAAATAGGTGCTCAGCTCCATCGGGCATTTCACGCCCTTGGGAACGTAGCAGAAACTTCCATCGGTGAAGACGGCGCTGTTCAGCGTCGCGAAATAATTGTCGGAATAGGGAACCACCGACCCCATGTATTTCTGCACGAGATCGGGATGCTCCTGCACCGCCTCGCCGAAGGAGCAGAAAATGATCCCCTTTTCCGCCAGGGTTTTCTTGAACGTCGTGGTCACGGAAACGCTGTCGAAGACGGCATCCACCGCGACGGACGGTTGCTCCACGCCAAGCAGTGCCTCGCGCTCGTTCAGCGGCACGCCGAGCTTTTCATAAATCTTCAGCAACTCCGGATCGACCTCGTCCAGGCTCTTCAATTTCGGCTTGGGGGCCGAATAGTAGATCGTCGCCTGATAGTCGATGGGCGCGTGATGCACCATGGCCCAGTTCGGCTCGGTCATGGTGAGCCAATGCCGATAGGCCTTCAGCCGCCATTGGAGCATCCACGCCGGCTCCTTTTTCTTGAGGGAGATGAAGCGGATGACTTCTTCGTTCAACCCGGGCGGGGCCTCATCGGCCTCGATGTTGCTGATGAAGCCCCACTTGTACTCGCGATTGGCGAGGGTCTCGATTTCAGTTTCAGCGGTAGGCATTACACACGCCCTTAGCTTCGCTCTTAGGCCGTAAAGCTGCTTCCACAGCCGCAGGTGCTGGTGGCATTGGGGTTCTTGAACACGAAGCCGCGGCCCATGACCTCATCCTTGAAATCAATCTCGGTTCCGTTGAGATAAAGGTACGACTTCATATCGCAGAGAATCTTGATCCCCTGCGATTCGATTTCCTCGTCGGTGTCGCCCTTGCCCTCTTCGGTGAGGTCGAGCATGTAGCTGAATCCGCTGCAACCGCCGCCTTTGACGCCGACGCGCAGCTTCGTCGCCCCTTCAGGCAACTCCTGCTGCTTGATGATCGTCTTGATTTCGCGGGCCGCCGTTTCGGACAATATGATCGCCATGAACCTGCTCCTTTGGGGTTAAATCTCCACTGCTGTTTCGATCATCTCGCCGGCCCCGTGGCCGGGATTTGCTTCGCGCTTGGTTCTCCGCAGCATCTCAGCCGGCACATCGATCCGCCGACCCGGCAGCACAAGGTCCGCCAGCGAGACATCGTGCAGGAACCGCGTCAGCTTGTAATGCAGCGCCTGGATGGGCGCCTGGGCCGAACCGCCGGCCGAGCCGATCGGACCGTCGGGCTCGCATTCGTGATCGCAACCCGGCTCGACATCGTCTTGCAGGATTCGAATCAGTTCATGCAACGAAACGGCATCCAAATCCGCGCCGATCCGATATCCGCCCCTGATGCCACGAGTGCTGACCACAATGCCGTGCTTCTGCAAGCGTTTGAGAATGTTCATCAGCAGTGCCTGGGGCAGGCCGTACGCCAGGGCCACATCCCGAGCGGATACAACGAACTCCGGCCGCTCGGCCAGATGACCAAGGGCTACCAGAGCATAATCGGCTTTTCTGGAGAGCGAAAGCATAGTTGATACCGCGTCTCAACGAATATAGGACTGCGGGAGTGCGATATCAAGGGCGGCGGGGGTTTGGCACGAAAGCCCCTTCAGAAGGGTCACTTTGGGAGCAGAAATGGGGGGTTCTGGGCAGCATACTAAAAGGCCAAGGAGAACTATTGGATTGGCCGTCGGGATCGCACTATCCGTCATAAATGTCCTTGCTCCGCTCGCCGCCGGGCGTAGATTTATTTCCCCATGCATACCGCCGGCAAATCAGCTTGGCTCATCCCTCTCCCCGGCGGGCCGGCTATCGATCCACTGGAAATCAAGCCGGCGGCGGGCGGGATTGTTATCGGCAGACATGAACTCTGTCCGCTTCGCCTTCCCGCTGACGCCGACCAGGTCTCTCGCCGTCATGCCCGGTTCAGCGAACATGCCGAGCATTGGCGCGTGACCGATCTGCACAGCCGATGGGGAACATTTCTCAATGGCGTGAAGATTCCGCCCAATCGGGATATGCCGCTCAGCGAGGGGGATTTGCTGCGGATCGTCCCGTGGACTTTCAGTTTCTCGACGCGGGGAGTGCCTCAGCGCGCGCTTCAGTTGGTGGATGACGCGGCCACGGCTGCCGTGATGGTCCGGAGCCATGCTCAGAGCGGCGGGGTCGAAGCGCTGGAGGATGATCTGCTCAATCTGCTCCTCGATAGCGCCTCGGCCATCCATGCGGCGGAGGACGACAAATCGCTGGCGAATGTGCTGATGGACAGCGCGTGCCGGGGCACGGGCCTGCCAAACGCGGCGGTGCTTCGGGCACTGGATGCCGCGGGACGGATTGAAATCGTTGCCAGCCGACTTGGGCCGACGCTGCACGAACCGACCGCCATGGGATTCAGCCGATCGCTGCTGACGACGGCGTCGCAGGGCGTGCTGGCGGAAATGTCGGCCACATCCAGCGAGGACTTTTCCCAGAGCATCATCCGGATGAACGTTGATGCGGCGATTTGCGTGCCGCTGATGCTGGGTTCCACTGTGGCGGCGTATCTGTACCTGGATTCGCGCGGCGGGTCACATGCTCCCCGGACGTTGCGGCCGAACGCCTCGGGGTTTTGCCTGGCGCTGGCCAAAATTGCGGGACTGGCATTGGCAAATCTCAAGCGTCTGGACATGGAGCGTCGCGGGGCTCAGATCGAAGCGGAAATGACCGCGGCGATGGCGGCGCAGCGATGGATCCTGCCTCGCGGAATCGTGCGGGCTGGATCGTTCACCTGCTCGGGCACGAGCCGGCCGGGCGAATATGTCGGCGGGGATTTTTTCGACGCGATCGTGCTGGCGGACGGCCGGCTGGTGGTGGCGCTGGGCGATGTTTCCGGCCACGGGGTCGCCGCCTCGGTCCTGATGACCGCCACCCAGGGGTTCTTGCACGCGGCGATTACGCTGCACGGCGACTTGGCTCGAGCCGTCAAGGATTTGAACGCGTTCCTCCATCCGCGTCGGCCGGTAACAATATTCGTCACGCTATGGGTCGGCCTGTTCGATCCGAAGAACATGACGGTGAGCTACGTTGACGGGGGCCACGGATATGCTCTGCTGGCCAATCCCGATCAGACGTTCCAATCCCTCAGCGAGGGCGACGCCATGCCCATCGGAATCATGCCCGATTCCATTTATGGCGTGGTGACCAAGGCGTTGCCGGCTCATGGACGGGCCTTGGTGATCAGCGACGGGTTGGTGGAACAAACCCAGTCCGATCGGGGTCCGGACCAGCCGCGCGAGCAATTTCAGATGAGTCGCGTCCAATCGGCCCTGGCGGCGACGAAAAGCGAAGATGACGCGGTGTCGCGGTTGTTCGAAGCGGTTTACGAATTCGCGGGAACGCAAACGCTCTCGGACGATGCGACAGCCGTTTTGGTCAAATGGTGATTCGCCCATACCAAGCCCATGGAAGGCCTTCCATGGGATTACCACACCCTCGGGTTATAATTGACTATTCCCCCCAACGCGCTTAATCTTTGAGTAACCGACCGCTCTAAATAAAGTTTGTGGACCCCGCTGCAAATCGCTATAAAAGAGCATTCCGAGTCGTTCTGCACTGGTTTTTAATCCAGAAGTACCGCCATGAGAGGCTACCCGCCCGCACAGGGCCTGTACGATCCACGGTTGGAACACGACGCCTGCGGCGTCGGCTTTCTTTGCCACATCAAGGGCAAAGCGAGCAACCGCATCATCTCGCAGGCCCTGGAGATGCTGGAAAACATGAACCACCGCGGCGCCTGCGGGTGCGAGCCGAACAGCGGCGACGGGGCCGGCATCCTGGTGCACCTGCCCGACCGCTTCTTTCGCCGCAAATGCGCCGAGCTTGGGTTTACCCTTCCGCCGCTGAACCAATATGGCGTGGCCAACATCTTCTTGCCCCAGGACATGGTTCAGCGCAACGAGTGCCAGCGGATACTGGAAAAGGTCGTGTCGGACTACGGCATGGTGACGCTGGGGTGGCGTGACGTGCCGGTGGACAACCGCCGCATCGGCCCCACCCCTCGGCGCTGTGAGCCGCGAATCCGGCAAATCTTCGTCGGGATGGGCGGTTCGTTTTACAACAGGCAGGATTTCGACCGCCGGCTTTACCTGGTGCGGCAACGGGCCGAGAACAGCATTGAATTCAGCAATCTTCCCGAAAACGCTCGTAGCACGTTTTACATCTGCGCTTTAAGCGCATCCCGCATCATCTACAAGGGAATGCTGACAGCCGATCAGATTCGTCAGTATTTCCCGGATCTCAGCGAGCCGGATTTTGAAAGCGCGCTGGCGGTGATTCATTCGCGGTTCAGCACCAACACGTTCCCATCGTGGGACCGTGCCCATCCGTACCGATACATCGCGCACAACGGCGAGATCAACACGCTGCGCGGCAACCGCAACTGGATGCGGGCGCGGTACGGCTCGCTGCAATCGGACATCTTCGGCGACGAGTTGCAAAAGATGTTCCCGATCCTGACCGAATCCGGCTCGGATACGGCCACCATCGACAATGCCCTGCAATTCCTCACGATCAACGGCCGAAGCCTGGCCCACAGCATGCTGATGCTGATTCCCGAAGCGTGGCAGAACAATCACAAGATGGATGAGGAACTGAAGGCCTTTTACGAATACCACGCCTGCCTGATGGAGCCGTGGGACGGGCCAGCGAGCATCGTGTTCACCAACGGCGCGCAGGTTGGGGCGGTGCTGGACCGTAACGGGCTGCGGCCGAGCCGGTATTACGTCACCAAAGACGATATGGTGGTGATGGCCAGCGAGGTGGGGGTGCTGCCGATCAAGCCGGAAAACGTGGCGCGCAAATGGCGGCTTCAGCCGGGCAAGATTTTCCTGATCGATTTCAAGCAGGGCCGGATCATCGACGACAACGAGATCAAGCGCAATCTCGTCGAAAAGCGGCCGTGGAAGGAATGGCTCAACCAGTACATGATCCCGCTGGACGACCTTCCGGCCCCGCGCCACGTTCATCAGCCGGACCATGAAACGCTGCGCGTGCGGCAACACGCCTTCGGGTACACGGTTGAAGATTTGAAGATGATTATGATGCCGATGGCCGCCAGCGGCCAGGAAGCGATCGGCAGCATGGGCGCCGACACGCCGCTGGCCTGTTTGAGCGATAAGCCGCAGCTTTTGTACACGTATTTCCGGCAACTGTTTGCGCAGGTGACGAATCCGCCGCTGGATGCCATTCGCGAGGAATTGGTCACGAGCCTTTACACGTATCTGGGCCGGGAGGGCAATCTGCTCAGCGAGGAGCCGAAGAACTGCCATCTCATCAAGCTCAAGCAGCCGATCCTTTCCAACAGCGACCTGGAGAAGCTGCGGGAAGTTGCGCATGGCGATTTTCGCGCCGTCACTCTTGGGATGCTGTTCAGCGCTGCCGACGGGGAAGCGGGGCTGGAAAAGGCGGTGGATGCCCTGTGCGTCGCGGCGGCCAAGGCCGTTCGCGATGGGGCGTCGATCCTGGTGCTGTCGGATCGCGGCGTGGATGCAAAGCATGTCCCGATTCCCAGCCTGCTGGCGACGGCGGCCGTGCATCATCACCTCATCCGCGAGGGAACTCGCACGCAATGCGGGCTGGTG
This sequence comes from Tepidisphaeraceae bacterium, assembly GCA_050012375.1. Lineage (GTDB taxonomy): Bacteria > Planctomycetota > Phycisphaerae > Tepidisphaerales > Tepidisphaeraceae > PALSA-1353. Next base: position 52,736 of record JBEKHH010000028.1, on the reverse strand, counting down.
ATTGAGACCGGCGAAGCGCGCGAATCACACCATTTCTGTCTGCTCATCGGCTACGGGGCCGGCGCGATCAATCCCTATTTGGCGTTTGAAACGCTGGCCGATCTGCACAAAAACGGCATGCTCCCCGAGGGTTTGGCGCTGGAAGATGCCAAGAAAAACTTCATCAAGGCCGCGAACAAAGGGATCCTCAAGGTCGCCAGCAAGATGGGCATCAGCACGGTGCAGAGTTATCGGGGCGCGCAGATTTTCGAGGCGATCGGCCTGAGCCGGCGGCTGGTGGACAAGTTCTTCACCAACACCGCCAGCCGCATCAGCGGCGTCGATCTGGACGTGATCGCCCGAGAATCGCTGATGCGGCATCGGCATGGATTTCCGCCGATCCGCGTGAACGGACAGGTATTGGACAACGGCGGGTTTTACCAATGGCGTCGCGACGGGGAATACCACATGTGGAACCCCGACACGATCGGCAAAATGCAACATGCCGTCCGCCTGGGCATCACCAAGCCGATCGACGGATTCAAAGCGTTCCAGGAGTACACGCGGTTGTGCGACGACGAGGCCCGGCATCTCTGCACGTTGCGCGGGCTGCTGAAAATCAAGCAAGCCCCAAAGCCGATCCCGCTGGAAGAAGTCGAGCCGGCCAAGGAGATCGTCAAGCGCTTCGTCACCGGGGCGATGAGCTTCGGATCGATCAGCAAGGAGGCGCATGAGAATCTGGCGATCGCGATGAATCGGATCGGGGGCAAGAGCAATACCGGGGAAGGGGGCGAGGACGCCGAGCGCTTCCTGCCGGATCGCGACAAGACCGGCAAGCCGATTTCCATGCCGGCATTGAAGCTCTTGAACGATTCGCTTCCGGCGGCGCCGGTGTTGCGCCGGTCGGCGATCAAGCAGGTGGCGTCGGCGCGTTTCGGGGTGACGGCGGAGTATCTCATCAACGCCGCGGAGTTGCAGATCAAGATGGCGCAGGGCGCCAAACCGGGCGAGGGCGGCCAACTTCCCGGTCACAAGGTGGATGAATACATCGGAAAAATCCGTCACAGCACGCCGGGGGTGGCGCTCATCTCCCCGCCGCCGCATCACGATATTTATTCGATCGAAGACCTGGCCCAGCTCATTCACGATCTGAAAAACAGCAACCGCGAGGCGCGGATCAGCGTGAAGCTGGTGAGCGAAGTGGGGGTGGGGACGGTGGCGGCCGGCGTCGCCAAGGCCAAGGCCGATCACATCCTGATCAGCGGCGACAGCGGCGGAACGGGCGCTTCGCCCCTGACCAGCATCAAATATGCGGGCATTCCGTGGGAACTGGGCGTGTCGGAAGCGCAGCAAACCCTGGTGCTGAACGATTTGCGCGGGCGGATCATTTTGCAGACCGACGGCCAGTTCAAGACCGGACGCGACGTGGTCATCGCCGCTTTGCTCGGCGCGGAGGAATTCGGATTCAGCACCGCTCCGCTCATCGCAACCGGATGCATCATGATGCGCGTCTGCCACCTCAATACCTGTCCCGTCGGCATCGCCACGCAGGACCCGGAGCTTCGCCGCAAATTCACCGGCAAGCCGGAGCATGTCATCAATTTCATGTTCTTCATCGCCGAGGAAGTTCGGCAATTCATGGCCCAGATGGGATTTCGCAAATTCGACGAGATGGTCGGGCAGAGCCAGATGCTGGAATTCGCCGATCTCAGCAACCACTGGAAGGCCAAGAGCCTGGATCTGTCGGTGATCCTTCACAAGCCGGTGGTGGGCCCGAACGTCGCCATCCGCAACGTGCAGAAGCAGGATCACGGGCTGGGGGCCGCGCTGGATAATCGGTTGCTGAAGCTGGCGGCGCCGGCCCTGGATCGCGGCGAGAAGGTGCGGGCGGAGTTGCCGATCAACAACGTCAATCGCACGGTCGGCGCGATCCTGTCCAGCGAAATCGCGAAAAAACACGGCCACGCCGGGTTGCCCGATGGCACGATCCACTTCAAATTGACGGGCTCGGCCGGGCAAAGCTTCGGATGCTTCCTGGCCCGCGGCGTGACGCTGGAGTTGGAAGGCGACGCCAACGATTACTGCGCCAAGGGAATTTCCGGCGGGCGTGTGATCGTCTATCCGCCCAGGAATTCAACGTTCAAGGCGGAGGAGAATATCGTCGCCGGCAACGTCATCGGCTACGGCGCGATCGCCGGAGAAATCTATCTCCGCGGCGTCGTCGGCGAGCGATTCTGCGTGCGCAACAGCGGCGCCGAGGCCGTTGTCGAAGGCGTCGGCGATCACGGGTGCGAATACATGACGGGCGGCCGGGTTGTGGTGATCGGGCCGACGGGGCGCAATTTCGCCGCGGGCATGTCCGGCGGAATCGCCTACGTATACGACACCTCGGGCCAGTTCAAAGACCTTTGCAACCCGGAGATGGTCGAACTCGAGCGTCCCGACAGGGCCGAGGACGTCAAGACGATCCGCCGACTGCTGGAAAATCACCGGAAACACACGGGAAGCACCGTGGCCAAGGCAATCCTGGATGATTTCGAGCAGGAACTGAAGTGGTTCGTGAAGGTCATGCCGACGGATTATCGCCGAGTGCTGGAACACCGTGCGGAGGTGGAGGAGAAAGCGCGGATGTTGGCGCAGAGGCAAGTCTGAAGGAAATGTCATTTGTCACTGGTCATTTGTCATTTGTATTTGCCAATGATAAGCGACAAATGACGAATTCCCAGGAATTCCAAGCATGGGCAAACCTACGGGCTTCAAGGAGTTCAATCGCGAGACGCCGTCGCGGCGGGCGGTGAGGCTGCGCCTGCTCGACTGGGACGAGGTCTACAGTAATTTTCCCGAAGACAAGCTGCGCAAACAGGGGGCGCGGTGCATGGACTGCGGGGTGCCGTTCTGCAACGGCCCAAACGGCTGTCCGCTCGGCAATATCATTCCGGAATGGAACGACCTGATCTTTCGCAATCACTGGCGCGAAGCGCTGAACATGCTGTCCAAAACCAACAATTTCCCGGAATTCACGGGCCGGGTCTGCCCCGCTCCGTGCGAGGAAGCCTGCGTGCTGGGGATCAACGATAAGCCGGTGACGATCAAAAACATCGAGCTGAGCATCGTCGAGCACGCCTTCGAGCAGGGTTGGATCAAGCCCGAGCCTCCGGAAAAGCGCAGCGGGAAAAAAGTGGCGGTCGTCGGCTCCGGTCCGGCCGGACTGGCGTGCGCGGCCCAACTCAATAAGGCGGGCCATGCCGTCACCGTTTTCGAGCGTGCCGACCGCGTGGGCGGATTGCTGATGTACGGCATCCCCAATTTCAAGCTGGAAAAACGGTTCGTGGAGCGGCGCGTCAAGCTCCTGGAGGCCGAGGGGATTAAGTTCGTCACCAGCGCCAATGTCGGCCAAAACATCAAGGTGGACGATCTGCGCCGGGATTACGACGCGATCGTTCTGTGCGGGGGCGCCGCCAAGGCCCGCGACCTCGACGTGCCGGGCCGTGAACTCAAGGGCATCCACTTGGCGATGGACTATCTGCCGCTGCAGAATAAAAAGAATCTCGGCGATCGAATCAGCGAAGAGGAGATGATCGACGCCAAGGGCAAGCACGTCATCATCCTCGGCGGCGGCGACACCGGGGCGGATTGCCTGGGCACGGCGCTTCGCCAGGGATGCAAATCGGTCAAGCAGTTCGAGCTGCTCCCGCGTCCGGTGGACCATCGCTCGCTCGAAGCGGTGATCGATGGCAAGGTAAAACCCTGGCCGGAATGGCCGATGATCTTCCGCACCAGCAGCGCCCACGAGGAGGCCAATGAACTGGCCGGCGGCGAAATCCGCGATTTCTCCATCAACACCAAGGCCTTCAGCGGCGAAAACGGGGTGGTCAAAAAACTGCACGGCGTCCGCCTGGAATGGTCGAAGAACCACACCGGCCGGGAGACGATGAAGCCAATCCCCGCCAGCGAATTCGAGTTGGATTGTGATCTGTGCCTGTTGGCCCTGGGATTCGTGCACCCCGAACACGACGGCCCGATCGGCCAATTGGGATTAAAGCTCGACGCCCGCGGCAACGTGCAATGCGACGACGATTATGCGACGAGCGTTGGGGGCGTCTTCGCCGCCGGCGACGTGCGGCGAGGACAGAGCCTGATCGTTTGGGCCATCAGCGAAGGCCGCCAGGCCGCCCGCGGGGTGGATGCGTTTCTCATGGGTCACAGCGATCTTGGTCCGGTGATTAAGCTGTTTTGACAGCCCTGGCGGGGGGATCTGCCGACGTGACTGAACAGAACCGAACACTTCTGAACACTTTTGCGATTATTATGTAGTGTGCACTAACTTCTGGTTTTCCTACGAGAAATGAATAGGGGCGGCCGCCCATTTTCAAATGGGAGCCGATGGAATTTGAAATCGGCGGATGCCCCTGCTTTTCGTCTGCGGCTTATGCCAGCGTCCGGCGTCGGCGCATGGCCAGCAATCCCACGCCAGCGAGGATGGCCAACGAACCTGGTTCCGGAACGACGAAGATCTGGCCGCGGATTTCGCCGCTGGGGAAGACCGGATCGGTGATGTTCAAATAGGTATTGCCATTGATCATGTCCGTGATCGCGCCGCCCACGAGCGTGCCGCTGCCGCTGAATGTGCCGGTGGTGTTGCCTGGAGTATCAAGGGTCAGCAGAAACTGAGTCGGGCCGTTAGCGCCGACCGCCGCATCTTGAAGCCGGACAGTACTGGCGCCGGCGAGCAGATCGGCATAAGTCCCCGTGCCGGCGACGATCGTCACCAAGCCGGTTGTGGCATTCAGCGTGAGGTCGGCGTCCCCATAGCCCGGAGTGTTGTGCGGAGGGATTTCCTGGAAAGGGTCCAGATTAGCAACGAGATTGTAAATTTGACCTGATGCTCGATTTGCGACAAACAAACCCGCGAACGCGACGATCAATATGCTCTTCAAAGACGTGTGCCGCATGGTGCATTCTCCCTTTCCGAAATGCCAAAATTCCGCCGAAAATGCCTAAGCTTCAGCAAATCCGACGAAGGGGAACTAATTCCGCTACTATTTGCAGAATACCGGCGCGGGTCATCAATTGTCAACAAAACTCCCTACAAAAAAGGTCGGTTTTAGCATGTTAGATTGGCACCGGGCGACAGTTATCGCGGATGGCAAAGAACTGGAGGAGCCAGATCCGGCACAACGCAACGGTCACGTCACTTGTGCCTCGCACACCAGTCGGAAGTGATAGCCCAAAATCGCCAGGGTGACTGCGTGGCCGAACAATCGGGGACGGTGCAACAAGGTCCACAATAGCAGGTACCAGAATTGTACGCGCTCACGGCCAATCACGCCCAACCTGACGACTGATCTTGCAAAAGCCATGGGTCGCTGGAACCCGAACGGCGCCCTGACGCTCGGCGGCCGGTACTCGCGCAAGAAGGTGCGGATCCGCTGGTAATAATTCCGGGGCGAGTAGATTTGACTTAAGATGCTGCGATATCCCTCGCGGAGCGCTTTCAAGCCCATGCTGGGCTGGATGTTGGTGGTGCCATCAACGTTATCGCCGGTGATGGCGCCGAGCAACCGGCCTTGCTGGCGCAGCCGCTCGAACAAACGCGTTCCGGGAGGCGCCTGGAGAAGCCCGACCATCGCGGTCACGATGCCGCTGGTTTGGATAAAGTCGATCTGCCGCTGGAAGATCGATGGCCGATCGCTGTCGAAACCGACGATAAATCCGCCCTGCACCTGCATCCCAACTCGCTGGATGCGCTTGACGTCGGCCACAAGGTCGCGGTTCTTGTTTTGCACTTTGCTGCACTCGATCAGACTGTCGTTGTCGGGCGTCTCAATGCCGATGAAGACCGTATCGAACCCCGCGTCGGCCATCATGCGCATGAGTTGCTCGTCATCCGCCAGATTGATGGAAACCTGGGTATTGAACACAAATCCGCGCCGGGTTTTGCGCCACTCGATCAGCGCCGCGAGGAGCGTTTTAAGTTCCTTCCTGTTGCCGATCAGGTTGTCATCGACGAAGAAGACCGGCCCGCGCCAACCCAAGTCATACAAATCGTTAAGTTCGGCGATGACCTGCTGGGGGGATTTGGTTCGTGGGCGGCGGCCAAACAGCGAGGTGACGTTGCAGAACTCGCAGTTGAACGGACAGCCTCGCGAGAATTGAATGCTCATCGACGCGTAGCGGCGCAGGTCGGTGATGCGCCAGAGCGGGCGCGGAGTATGTCGCACGTCCGCGAACTCATCCGTGCTGTAAAGATGCTGCGGCCGTCCCTGCTCCAGATCCGCCAGGAACAGCGGCAGCGTCAATTCCGCTTCGTTGAGAACGAGGTGATCGACATGAGCGAATCGGTCCGGATCACCGGTAAACAGGGGTCCGCCGGCGACAACCTTAACGCCGGCGCGCTGGCAGCGAGCGATGATCTCGCAAGCGGATTCCTGCTGGACGATCATGCCGCTGAGCAAGACGATGTCCGCCCACGCCAGATCGCGGTCCTCCAGGTTCGAAACGTTTACGTCCACCAGCCGCTTGGCCCAGGCTGGAGGAAGCATCGCCGCGACGGTGAGAAGACCCAACGGCGGCGAAGCGGCCCGCTTTCGGATGAATCGCAGGGCGTGCTTAAGACTCCAGAACGTATCGGGAAACCGCGGATACAGGAGGAGCGCATTCATAAAAGGAATGGCCATCATACTCCATCCAGACCAGAGATACGATGATTTTCGCGCATTCCCGAAGAATTCATCCGATGCGTCAGAATGAAGCGACGCCAAGGCGATATTGAAGCGCGGCAGGGTCTTGGAGAAGCCTGGGCAGGCTCATTTCCACGCCGCCAGCCGCGAAAAGTTCAACCTGTGTCCTGTCACGTGCGATGACGGCGCAACCGCTTACGTCGCAATGAAGTTTCCCGAAAAGGCTGTGACATTGCGACATCCATAGGATACAATTTCAACACGATTGGCCCGTACGTCCGATAAGGGGCGTGGGCAAACGCGGCTTCGTCCGGCCCGAAAATCCCGGCGAGGCCAAGAGTCTTTTACTTTGCGGTGTTTCAACGGCGTCTCCTGTCCCGATTGATCGGGATAAGCCATGCCGACCCTGAGCTTGTCGAAGGGCCCGCGAAAGGCAGACTGAAACATGGCTACCGATCCGCGCTTTCTGGCCGATTCCGGCCCTGAGATATTTACCGGCAATGAGCTTCTGATGAAGGGGGCCCTGGAAACCGAGGGCGGGGTTCATTTGCTCACGGGGTATCCCGGCTCGCCGGTGGCGGGGTTCTTTGATGCCATGGGGGACGTCGCCGAGCTACTGAAGTCCAAGGGAATCCGGGCGTTTCAGGCGAACAACGAGGCGCTTTCGGTGGCGGCGGTGAACGGAAGCCAGATGCTGCCGACCCGTGCGATCGCGGTGTTCAAGAGCGTGGGCGTTCACGTCGCATCCGATGCGCTGGCGCTGGGAAATCTGGGCGGGGCACATCCGCAGGGCGGGGCCGTCATCGTCATGGGCGAAGACCCTTGGTGCGAGAGCACGCAGGTGCCGGCCGACAGCCGATTTTTATGCGAGCATCTTCGCATGCCCGCGGTTGAGCCGGGATCGCCGCAGCAATTGAAGGACTGGGTCGATCTTTCGTTCAAGCTGAGCCAATCGGCGGGTTTGTACATCGGCTATATCGTGACGGTAGCGCATGCCGACGGCGGCGGCAGCGTTTCGTGCCGACCGAATCAATATCCGGCCATCAATACGCATGAGAAGGTCGCGCTGGAGACGCAGCGGATTGATTTGGAAAGAGTATTGCTTCCGCCGCGAACGTGGCGACGGGAATTGCTCTTTGGGCAGCGCTTCGCGACCACGATGCGGGTGGCCCGCGAGGTGGGGATTAACGGAATCATTCCGGCGAGCGATGGGGCATCGGCGTCTTCGCCCGCGCCCCTGGGTTTCATCGTGACCGGCATGGGCGGGCCGTATCTTCAGCATTTGCTGTTCGATCTGGGCCTCTCGGGGGTGTTCCCGGTGCTGCAAATGGGGATGAGTTATCCCGTTGACGTGGGGCTGGTCAAGGAATTCTCCGCGCTGTGCGGGAACATGATCGTCATCGAAGAGCGGCGAAGCTTTCTGGAGAGGAACATCCGTGACGGGCTGTTCCACGCCTTGGGGCAGCAGGAGGCGTCGGAAATTTGCGGCCGGCTGTATGGAAAAGTATTCCCCAAGGGGGTGGAAGGCATTCCCGAAACGCGCGGGCTGAATTTTTCGGTGCTGGCGCAGAAGATTATTCCACTGATCCAAGGGACGGCGCAGATCGATCCGCATCACCGCAACGGGCGGTTGACGGAGGAAATGAATCGGCTTCGCCGCGCGAGCAAGCCGCATCTGGAAGTCTTCAATAAGAACGTGGTATCGCGCACGCCGACGTTCTGCCCCGGTTGTCCGCACCGCGACAGCTCTTCGACGCTGCTGGAGCTGCGCCAAAACCTGGCCGATCCGAGATACATGGCCAAGCACCATCAGATGGGCCCGGTGGACCTGGTGGCGCACGGGGACACGGGCTGCTACACCATGCTGATGTTCGCGCCGACCGAACAGCTCATGCACAACTACAGCGGCATGGGCCTGGGCGGGGGAACGGGCTCCGGGATCGATCCGTTCATCACCAACAAGCAGATTGTCTTCATGGGCGATGGAACGTTTTTCCATTCGGGCCAGATCGCCATCAGCAATTCCATCAAGGCCAATCAGGACATCACGTACATCATCCTGGAAAACAAGACGACGGCGATGACGGGGCATCAGGAACATGCCGGCACGGAACTCGACGTGGTGGGCAACCGCTCGTACATGCAGGACATCGAGGAGGTCCTGCGCGGGATGGCCGGCACGAGCCCGCTGACGGTTGTGAAACTCTCGCCGGCGGATCGATCGGCGTACAAGGCGGCGCTGGAGCATGCGATTCTGGGGGACGGGGTGAAGGTGGTGATCGCGGACAAGGAATGCGGCATCACCTATCACCGCCGGCAATTCAAGGAAGAGCGCAAGACGATCAAAAAGCACGGCTATTTGCCAAGCAAGACGCACATGAACATCACCCCGGAGGCGTGCGAGAATTGCCTGGAATGCACGAAGGCGACGGCCTGCCCCGGGCTGACGAGCATCGACACGGACTATGGCAAGAAGATCGACACGGACCTGACGTGGTGCGTGAACGACGGGGCGTGCGAGCGCGTGCGGACGAGCAACGAGATCGCCGATTCGGTCAAGCCGTGCCCGAGCTTCGAACAGGTGACGGTCCTCCGCAAAAAGCGCCGGCGATATATTCTGCCGAATCTGGAGCTGGCCAAGCTCCCCGACGCCGGGCGCGTGCATGATCTGAGCGCGGCCGGCAGCGTGTGGCGCGTGCACATGAGCGGCGTGGGCGGAATGGGCATCGGCGTGGTCGGAGCCATCCTCGTGCGAGCCGGACACAAGGAAGGGTATCACGTCATTTTTCAGGACAAGAAGGGGCTGGCGATTCGTAATGGGGGCGTGTTTGCGCAAATTACGTTTGTGAATGCGAGGCACGAAGGCACGGAGGCACGAAGGCACGAAGGGGAAGACCCGAGACAATCTTTGGAGGCAACCGATTCCTCCCTTGGCGCCTCCGTGCCTTCGCGCCTCCGTGCCTCTCCTTTCCCCATCACCGGTTCCATTCCATACGGCAAAGCCGATCTGCTGCTGGGCATCGATATTCTCGAAGCGTCGCGGGCGATCGATCCGCGGGAACAGTTCCGCGTCGCCTCGCCCGAGCACACGACGGCCGTGCTGAATACGCATAAGCAGTCCACGGTTTACACCCTCCTGGGCAAGGATGATTTCGATCCCGACCAGCTTCGCGAACAGATCTTCGAGCAATGCGATTTGCAGCACAGCTTCGCGTCGAACCTCGCGGAAATATGCGAGCGGCGGCTGGGCAGCAAGCAGTTTGTGAACATCATGATGCTGGGCGTGGCGTATCAGTTGGGGCTGATTCCGGTATCACCCCGAAGCATCGCCTGGGCGATCAAGGACACCATTCGCCGCGAGCATCGCCGGAACCTCAAGGCGTTCAACATCGGTCGCAAGCTGGCCCTCGAGCCGCGGGCTTTGCCTCGCAAACCTGAACCCCAGACCTGGGGCCAACTGCTGACCAACAAAGTCCGCATCCTTCGCAAGACGCGCTATCGCGGGCACGTGCTGTCCGAGCAATTCGAGCAGCTCGTAAACTCGGCGATGCAACAAATGCCCGATCTGCCGGAAACCGCAAAATACGATCTGGCCCTGCGAATCTACGATCTGATGCAATATCAGGACGTGGCGTTTGCCAGGCGATACGTCGAGGCGGTGCGGCGCATCTATCGCCGCGACCGCGGCGAGGCCCGCTTCGCGGCGACGCAGGCGGTGATCTGGAACCTGGCGAAAGTCTCGCTCATTAAAGATGAGCCGTACGTTTCGTACCTGCTGACGCGCTATGAGAAAAAGCAGCGCGACATCGCCAAGTACAACGTGGACGCGCTCAACGGCGACCGGCTGAAGTATCGCCATCACACCAGCCCCGAATTCAACATCGGGCCTTGGCGCATCCGTCTGCGGCTGACCACGACCGATTGGCAATTGGCGTTGGTTCGTCACATGAAATGGTGGCGAAAACTGCCCGGCTGGCACAAGCGCGAGGTCGCGTTCCGCGAGTGGTACATCGATTTGCTGGATCGCGTGAGCCTGAACACGGACGAGGCATACGAAAAGGCCGTGCGTATTCTCCGCTGCCCGGAGCAGGTGAGCGGCTATCGCGAGGTGAGGTATCCGAAGATGGACGCGGCGAGAGCGGCGGTTGAATCGGAGTTGCATCCAGTGCCGCAGAGAGTGACGGATCCACCGGCGAGCGCCATTCCGCGTGTTCCAGCGTCGGTATAAGGGGCCTGTTAGCGCCGCAGTCGAAAAACTGAAGAGTGCAATTATTTGCGCCCACCGCGTCGCCGATTATGCATGATTGGGATTCCAACAGCGTCTGCCAAGCGCGCTCTGAACTCCTCCCAATCTTCTCCTTCGCCCGAAAGTACCTGTGCGACATCGAACCACTGATCGGTGGATGGAGATTCTTCTTTCAACCTCGACTTCTTCAATCCCTTCATTGCAATGAGGGTCCAGCATTCGCGAAAATCCTGCGAGCGCGCTTTTTGATGCGACTTTTCGGCTTCCCCCGCCCGGTTATGGGCGTTGCTGCGATCTGTCCCACCCTTGATCTCGATGGCGAGCTTATTCCGTAATGATTCGCCTTGCTTAAGTTGCACGCGAACGTCGGGATCATGGGCCAGCGAGATAACGACCGTATTGCCCGAGGAATTTTGCAGAACAATCTTCGTATTTGTCCTTTCAACAATCGCGTGTCTTGTGAGCTTTCCGATGACAAGAAAGACACCCCTGGTCGCCTGTTGCCCGATGAGGACATTATTGGCCCCTTGAAACTGCGCGCCCAAGGTGAGTATCGGCAGTTGATCGACGTCTTGCTGTTTGATCGCGGGGGAAATCTGCTTAATGATCTCGCCAAGGGCTCGTCCCAGTTCGCGGCAGAAGGTGGGCAAAAGGTCGCGCTGATTTTCACGCAGGATTCCGGAAGTCTCCATTGATTTAAAGCGTGCCATACCCGTACCGCCGGCATAGAAGCTCTTTTGAGGAATGCCCGCGAGCAATCGATAGTATCCAACCAAAGTTGGCTTCGTCTCTAAAATGATTGGGACCGGAAAGACGTGCTCGTCTCGGATGCGCGCCGCGGCGAGCAATCTCTGAGCATCTTCCGGTGCGTACAAGATCAACTGTTGCTTAACTTCCGCAGGATCGGCGGCCGACAGCGCTTCGGAAAGAGCCTCGTGAAGCCAGGTTTTCCTGGCGGCGGCGAGAAGTTGCTGAAACGCGATCTGTCGATGGATACTCGGGCATCGAATGACAGCGACTTTATCGGAGGACCGCGCCATTCAACCGCCTCTCCGCGATATGGATATATTCGGGATTCAATTCAATTCCGACGAACCGACGCCCGAGATCGTAGGCGACGACCCCGGTCGTCCCCGAGCCAATGAACGGATCCAAAACCAAGTCCCCGGGTCGGGTTGAAAGGCCGATGCACGGCTTAACCAATGCCGGCGGAAAGGTCGCGAAGTGCGCCGCGCGAATCGCAAACGTATTGATATCCCACACCGTCCTTGTGTTGCGGTTATTGGGTCCACGTACCGCTCGATGGTCGTATCGGTAATGTTCCGACTTACTGAACAGGAACAGGTATTCATGGCTCCGCGTCGGACGGTCCTTTACGCTCTCCGGCTGACAGTTGGGCTTGTTCCAAACAATATCGGCGCGCAAATACCAACCGGCCGTTTGCAGCGCAAATGCCAGCCGCCAGGGAACTCCAATCAAATCCTTCGCTTTGAGACCTTGAGGGGTCGGCGGGCGCTCCTCCATCGCTCGGACAGGATTTTTTCGGTCGGGGGCGCGCCAAGTCCGACCGCCCGACGTGTAGGAATCTCCGATGTTAAGCCAAAGGGTCCCATCATCGCGCAAGACTCGCTTCACCTGGTCAAAAACCTCGACCAGCTTTTTCAAGTAAGAATCAAGCGATCTCTCTAAGCCAATTTGACCCTCGATGTTGTAATCGCGAAGCGACCAATAGGGAGGCGACGTCACGCAGGTCTGGAAAACCTTGTTCGGGAGACGCGCGAGAACCTTGACACTATCACCAGCAATCAAAATCGAATCGGTTGATCCCGGGAAAAAAAGCTGGCCAAAATCATTTCCAAGTTTGCTGATGCCTCGTGATAGGATGCATCCTCGGGTTTGCGAAAAAAGCATCTCCGTCGCCATCGGGCTTCTCCATTTCGATGGAAGGGCAACCCGCTTAATTTAATAGAAAGCTGCACGAACCGCAAAATTTCTCGTCAGCGAAGTGCATTTCCAAAGTCAGTCTCAGAAGGTCTTCCTCTGCCGCGCCGTTGGGATGCTCAGGATTTTCCGGTACTTCGCCACCGTTCGGCGGGCCAGGTCGATCCCCTGCGCTTTCAGCCTTTCCACAATCTCCTCGTCGTTCAGCGGATTCTTCGGATCCTCGTTGCCGATGATCGCCTTGAGCTTTTCCTTCACCGCGTCCCAGCTCATGTCTTCGCCCTCGGAACTGGTTGTGCCGCCGGAGAAAAAGCGGCGCAATGGAAACACGCCGCGGGGGGTTTGAATCCATTTTTCAGAGACCGCGCGCGAGACGGTGGCGACGTGAATCCCCAATTGATCGGCCACGTGAATCATCGGCAGGGGTTTTAAGTATTCCGCGCCTTTGTCGAAAAACTCCCGCTGGGCGTCCACGACCTTGCGGATCACTCGCATGATGGTGCTGCGGCGCTGCTCGATGCTTTCGATGAGCCAGCGGGCGTTTCGCACGTTATTGGAAAGGAATTCGCGGGTTTTCTTGTCCTGGGTCCGGTCCTTGATCATCTTGCGGTACATCCCGCTGATGTACAGGTTCGGGGCCGGATCGTTGGTCATCTCGATCTCGTACGTGTCCTGGTCCTCATCGTAATAGATGATGGCATCGGGCGTGATCGGCGGGGCGTCGCTGCCGCCGATCTGTTTGCCAGGATAGGGATTCAATCGCGACAAGCGCTTGACGGCCCGCTGAATCTCGTCGATCGGCCGGCCGATCTTGCGGCTGATCTGCGGATAGCGATTCATCTCCAGGTCTTTCAGATGCTCGGTGATCAAAGCCCGCTCCAGCGGAAAATCGTGGCCTTCGGACAGTTCTTCGTCCTCTTCCAGCGCGTCAAGCTGAAGCAAGAGGCATTCCTGAAGGGTCGTCGCCCCGACGCCAGGCGGCAGCAGCGTCTGAACCAATTTCAGCGCTTCCTGCAATTCCGCGGTCGCCACCGGCGCTTTGGATTCCTTCTGAACGTCCTCAAACTTGGGCCGGAAATACCCCTCGGCATCGATGTAGTTGATAAGGATCTCGCCGGCCTTACGCACCTGCGGGGAGCATTCGATGAAAGTCCACTGGCCCAGGAGATACTCGGCAAGGGTTCCGCTGCGCGCGGCGGTGTTGTTCATCGCATCGAGCTTCTTGTCGCGGTCCCCGTCGTAGGACGAGGCCTGGCGGAAACGATTGCCTTCGGGGCTGAACTCTTCGCTCTCGAGATATTCGCTGATCTTTTCAAGGCGGTCGAAGTCCTCGGATTGATCGGAATTCTCCTTCACGACCAGGGCGCGTTCGCCCTCGGAGTCATCCTCGCTCCGGCCTTGCCGCTCGCCGTCTATCGGGGCGTTCTCACCCGGCTCCGCCCCCGGCTCGGCGCCCGGCTCGGCATCGGACTCGCGCATCTCCAGCACGGGGTTGTTCTGAAGTTCCTCCTCGATGCGCTCTTCCAATGCCATCAGCGGAAGCTGAAGGATCTCCATGCTCTGGATCATGCGGGGCGTCAAAAGCTGCCGCATCTCCGTTCGCATCGATGTTGATTGTGTTAACTGCATATTGCGAAAATGCTTACCGACATAATGCCCACAATGGGCACGAGATTTGCTGCCTTCACACTATATCATCCTTTGGCCTCTGTCCCAAAAGAAAATTTGCCGCTTGCGACTCGGTTTTCCGACCCATAAGCGGAGAGCGGCCCGGCATGGCCGATATCCGCGTTTTAAACGATTCATGTTCTTTGGTCGCGCCACCATAATTCCAGCATCACCAAGGCGTAAAGCCGCTGTGAATGATCGAATTTACCGCCACAATGTTTATCGATCATTTCCCGCCACACCTTGGTTTGGAAATGCCCCGACGCGAAGGAATCGCCGGCGCCCAGCAAATTCTCCATCATCGGCCGCAGGGACTCGCGCAGCCACTGGCCGATGGGCAGGGCAAACCCCATCTTCTTTCGCCGGAACACGAAATCGGGCAAATCGGCGGCAAAGGCCTCGCGAAGCATTCGCTTGGGTCCTCCCTTGAGCAGCTGGGCGGTCGAAAAGCCCGCGGCCATGCGCACCAACTCGTGATCCATGAAAGGGGATCGGACCTCCAGGGCGTGAAGCATGGAAGCGCGATCCAGCTTGGTGAGCAAATCGCCGGGCAAATAGGTTTCGCGATCGGTCGCCAGGGCGGTCTGAACCCGGTCGCGGTTGTGGCTGAGCCGCTCAAATGTTTCGGCGACCACATTTCGCCGGCGGGGTGATTGGTCGGGATGGAGCGCGCCGAGCAGATCGGGATCGAACAGGGCGACATAGGCGGCGTAGCGCTGGGCGGGCGGCAAGCGCATCGCCGTCAGGAACCGTCTGGCCCGGGCAATGGAGGATTTGGGATGCGTGCTTGGGATCGCCTCGGCCATCCTGCCCAGGACGCCTGGGATCGCGCCTCCCCCGCCGCCCAGCCGTATCGCGCGATAGCGGTCATATCCTCCGAATAATTCATCGCCACCGTCGCCGCTGAGCGCCACCTTCACGTGCCGGCGCGTTTGGCGCGAGAGGTAATGCGTCGGCAAGGCCGAGGAATCCCCGAACGGTTCGCCGAAAACTCTGGCCAGCTTCGGCAAATCCTCGGCCGCCTCGACGCGGACCGTAAATGTCCTGTGCTCGGTAGCCAGATGCCTGGCGACCTGGGCGGCATATTTCGTTTCGTCGTAGCGCGGATCATCAAACCCGATGGAGAAGGTGAGGACCGGCTGATCGCCGGCGGCGGCTTTCATGGCCGCGGCGATGACGCTGCTGTCGATGCCGCCGGAAAGGAAACATCCGAGCGGCACGTCCGAGACCAGTTGCCGCCGCACCGCGCGCAGCACGGCCACCTTCACATCGGCGGCGGTTGCGGATGCGCCGCCCGCGGAATCGTTGGGATCGAAATAGCGCCGCAAGACGATCGATCCATCGGCTCCGCAACGCATCCAATGCCCTGGTGATAATTTGGCCACGTCGCGATAAATGGTGGCCGGCGCCGCGATGTATCCCGCGAGCAGATATTCGTCCACGGAGGCCGAATCGATCTCCCAGTTGATCCACGGCACGGCCCGCAGGGCGGAGAGTTCGCTGGCGAACGCCAGCCCGCGGCCGGTCTGGACGGCGAGATACAGCGGTTTTTGTCCCATTCGATCGCGGGCCAGGAAGATCGAGCCGGTGTGCGGCTCCCAAATCGCCAGGGCGAACATGCCGCTCAATTTTTCGACGCAGGCCTCTCCCCAGTGGTCGAACGCGCGGAGAATCACTTCGCTGTCGCCGGTGGTTTTCCACTGATATCCAGATGACAGCTTGTCCAGTTCCGCCCGCAACTCACGGAAATTGTAGATTTCCCCGTTGAAGACGAGCCAGCGCTTGCCGTCGGTCATCGGCTGCATGGCCCGCGGATCGAGGTCCAGGATCGCCAGGCGGGCGAACGCCAGGCCGCATTGCCCGTCCATCCAAATGTCGCGTCCATCCGGACCCCGATGAGCGATCGCTTCGCCCATGCTCGCGACGATCTCGCGCTGCACGCGATATCGCTCGTCCCACGCCACCACGCCGGCGATGCCACACATGAGCCTCAATCGTACGAGCGGGCGCGGCGGCGTCTACACCAACTCGAAAATCTCGATTCCCTGCCTGGCCGGCTCGGCGAACGGGGCCTGGCAATGCTCGCAGGTCTGGCGTGTCACGAGCCGCTGTTTGCCGCAGGATGGGCAGCGAACCGTCGCGACGCGCTGCCGCAATGACAGCAGAAGCAGCACGCCCGAAATCCCCATCAGCGATGCAATCAGCATCCAAACGATCTTCGTCCCGCGCGTTTGATGGCGGGGGCGAAGCAGCGGGATTGCCACGATCGCGCACACGAATCCGATGCCGATCCACTCAGCCAAAGCTCTAGTCCGGCGCGGTCCTTTCGCTGTTTGAAGTGCGATGAGCTTCATCCATCCATACGCAGGTGGATCACCAACAATGTGCAGCGCACTCACCCACCAAGCCTGTTTTTCGATCTCGGTCCGCGGCAAAGGAAGTTCCATGCGCTCCAGAATATTCCCATGCTCGTCCGTTTCCACGATCAAATCATACTCTCGCGGACCCGGCCAGTACGCACCGGTATAGTGGAAGATGACGCGTCCCGGGCCGGGCCGGCCGACATAGAGCGACTGATACTGCGGATACCCGCGCTCCAGCGGCACAACGAACAATTCCCGTCCGCTTGTGAAGACATGCACGGTAGACCGCGTCGCGACCAGATCAAACCGAAGTGAGTTAGAAAAATACATTTTCTCGGCATCCAGAATGGGATCCTGGGCCGTGCCGACAAATAACCTGGCAATCTTGCGATCGTTTAGGTCGAGTTCATAAGCCGTGGTCCGGCCCCACACGATGCTTGTCGACCAGTCCTTGCGTTCGAGCGGCTCGGGAAACGCTAGCGGCAGCGCCGGCGCCGGCACAAAGCCATCCGGCCCGGTGCCCCCGATATACCGTCGCGTGCGGGTATCAAATCCCTCAATCGTCCGTCGATTCACGAGATAAGACCAGTTGATCTGATGCCCAACTCCGGCCCAGCCTTGCCCCAGATCCAGACGATAACGCTCTTGGGATTGAAGTCCCGCCGGAGTCATCGAAGAGGCCCCTCCGTATCCGTCCAGCCTGAGATATGCCGTGTAACCTCGCCAATTCAAGAAATTCAGGACTTCGGCTTCCGAAAGCCGGTGTCCCTGCAAATCCGTCAGCACCTGCTCGCCGTTCCGGGCAAAGTGGCTGTAGGCGACCCGTCCGTTCGTATCGACTTCATAATCGCCGAAATAATAGGTGCTTCCTCCGCGACCCAGGGTGGCATCCAGCATCCTGCCCAATAGTGCGACTCCAAAGGTGAGCGCGATCACCACGCCGAGGCCGACGGCTATTCCCTGCGTCAGGCGAACGGCAAGCGGTTGCGGTTCGTATTCCCCGCCGAAAATGAATGCTCCCCACGCCGCCGGTAGAAGGATGACGATCGCCCCCGCAAAAATGGCCATCGCCTCCCACAGATTCATCGCGAATCCAACCGCAGCGATCGACGCAAAAAACGCCAAGCCGGCCGGCATGAGCCGGCTTCCGATCCACCGCGCTTGTCGCCCGGCGACGAGCAGTCCACCGACGTACCATACGAGACCGCTGAAGAGATCGGCCAGCCGCGGGAGGATCATGTGCCAGTCGAATGGCGCCGCCACGTTTCCCGGGCTCGCTATCCACCCGATGGCAGCGGCGAGAGGAATACCACAGGTCAGAGCGTACAACGCGACCCCGGCGATTACCTTGGCGAAAAAAATCCGTGTCCGCGAAATCGGCCGATGCGTCACGAAATCCCATCGCCCCCGCCGGCGATCCACGAGCACTTGCGTCAACCCGAACACGAATCCCGCGGCCGGGAAGCCCATCGCCGTCACCAGATGGAACATATCCCCCACCAGCAGCGTTTCGTTTGGCGACTTGTAAATCACAGAAGCCATCAGCGCGCCCAGGACCGGCAGGATCAGCAGCGCCCACACAATGTTTTCACGAAGCTCTTTGAAAACAATCGCTTTCATTGGATCACCCCGGCTTCCCGAGTTTTTTCCAGCAGAGAAACCTGCCGGGAGCGATCGCCGAGATAGGCGATCACCGCGTCTTCCAGCGTCAGAACCGATTCACGCATTGAGATCGCTCCGAGGGACGCGATGGCCCGCTCGGTTTCGGCGGAAGAATTCGCCAGCGTCAGCCGCAGTTCGTTGCCCTCCCGGCGAACCTCCAGCAAACCGGGAATGTTCGGCGCCGGCGGGGCCAGGCCCGCGAACGTCAGCGTCAGCCGATTCACCCGGGCGCGGAACGTGTCCACCGGGCAACTGACTCGCAGCACGCTGCGGTCGAGGATGGCGACGTGGTCGGCCACCCGTTCCACGTCGTCGAGGATGTGCGACGAGAAAAAGATGGTGTGCCCGGCATCCCGCGTAAGGAGGATCATCGCCTCCAGGAGCGTTCGGCGGGCGACGGGGTCCAGGCCCATGGCCGGATCGTCCATGACGAGGAGTTCGGGCCGTGTCGCCAGCGCGATCGCCAGCGACAGGCCCGCCCGTTGCCCGCGCGAAATCGCCGAAGCGCGCGCATTGGATGCCAGATCGAACTGTTCCACAACCGTCCGAAACACTCCGCCGTCCCAGTTTGGATAAAAGCTTTTTTGAAATGCTTCCAGATCGGAAACCCGCATCCAGTCGATCAGCGGATGGCCTTCGGCCACATAGGCGATGCGCCCGCGCGTGGCCGGTTGAATCCGCCGGCAATCGTCCCCCAGCACATTGGCGGATCCGCGCGTCGGCCATAGCAGCCCCATCAACATACAGATGAGGGTGGTCTTGCCCGAGCCGTTGCGGCCGAGCAATGCGAAAACCGAGCCGCGCGGCACCTGGAGTGACAGTTGGTCCACCGCGCATTTCGGCCCGAAATACCGGGTCAATCTCGAGGTTTCGATCACGTACTGGCTCATAGCGTTTTCCTTCCGCCGCCGGGGGTGAGCTTGGCCAATTTCTGCTGGAGGGACTCAACGAGTTCATTGGATGAGAACCCAAGGGACAGTCCCTCATTGATCAGCGCATCGACCAAGGGGCTGATCCGCCGCAGGCGTTCGGTCTTGGTGTAGATCTGGCGGGGCGGCGTGATGAAGACGCCGCGTCCCTGCTGGCCGTCGATGATTCCCTCCCTGGACAATTCCCCGTAAGCCTTGGCGATAGTGTTGGGATTGACGACCAGACGCTCCGCCAGCGCCCGCACGCTGGGCAACTGCTCGCCCGGCTTGAGTCTTCCGGTCGCGACGGCCAGGCGGACCTGGTCCGCGATCTGTTTGAAGATCGGGTTGCCGCTTCCCGGAGAAACATCGAATTCGAACCCCATGATGCCCTTTGTGTACTAGTACGAATAGTACACACGGGCCAGCGCGTTGTCAAGGGAATAACGAAGCGATCGGCGGCGCCTACAAGAGGACGCGAAATTTCAGGTATCACCTGTCGCGCTGATACCACGATCCCGGCTTCCGGCTCAGGTGCATGACGGCAACGACAAGAAAGCCGCCGCTGTTTTCTATTGTCCTGTACACGATGCCGTATGGAAACCGATGCTGGCGATAGCGCCGATAGGTCTCATCCATCGGGTGCCACGCTTGAGGGAAGCGAAGGATTTGTTCGATGCCACTGCGGAACTCGTCGAGCAATTCAACGCCCAGACCACGGTGCTCTGCCTCGTAATAGCGGAACGCCGTCTCGATGTCTTCCTCGGCCCCTGGAAGGATATTGGCCATCATGGCCGGATGCTGTCCTTCAGGCGGCCAATCACTTCGTCCACTCGCTTTGCGGTTCCTCCGCGTTGACGGAATACCGCGTCGCGGCGCTTCGCTTCTTCCAGCCAAGCCGCGTCAACCGCCTTACGCTCGGTGTCCGAGATGCTGAGCAGCAACTCCTCGGCCAGCGCCTCCCGTTCGGCGGGATCGAGTTGCAATGCGGCGGTCTTGATTTGCTCTTTTGAGAGGGGCATGGTTGAGAGTAATTATACCAGCGTTTTCACGCAAAATCACCGGGAAAACCGAATCTTCCGGTCGCTCGATGATTCGCCGTCGTACCATCGGCCGGGACGCAGTGTGATCTTTCGCAAACCGGCGCTTTTGCAGGCGATGAGCAATTGCTGCTCGAGGCCGGAAAGGAGGAGTTGTTTCAATTCGTACAGATGCGATGAACTGTCCACCATCACCGTCAGCGTCCCGCGCGTGAAACTTTCCAGGGCGCAATGCTCGCTGAGGATTTGTGGAACCAGCCGGCCCCAGGATTCGGCCAATTTCTCCAGCTTGGTCTGCCGCTTGGCGACGGACTGCTTGAAAAAATCGATCATCTCCTGTCCGAGCGCGGCGGCGATCGGCTTGGATTGCGATTTGAAGCGGTGCATTCTCCGGAGTTCGTCGGTGGAATGGGAAGCTCTGCTCGGCATGGCGAAAACCTAGTTGCTGGCGCGGACGCCGACGACACCGATGTAGAACAGCACCGCGATGAGCGGAATATACAACCAAGGGCTGGCGGGCAGAAATCTTCGCCATGCGTACGCCAGCGCCGGCAGAGCGGGGATCGTGAATCTGGGGAAATGGTTGAATCCCCAGGCGCCGGGGCCGAGTCCAAGGCAAAGAACGAAGAGCGTGTTCAGCGCGAGCCAGGTGAATGCGAGCAAATCAGTGGGTGAATTCTGCCGTGACAAGACGATGCATCCGCCGACGCAAGCTGCCACGTGGGCGGTGATGTAAATCCATCGGGGCCAGCCGACCTGACCGTGCAGGGTCATCCACAGAATTGAGTGCGTCGGCCAGGTGAATGGCTGTCCGGCGTAGGTCCGCGGCGAATTGGCATAGACATTGATGCCGTGGAATAAACCGCCGGTAATGGGATGAACGATCAACATTCCGAGGAGAAAGATGAGCGCGGCCCAGGCGGCGGCGAGCAACCCGCGGCGGGCGCGACCGCGCGCGATTTGATCCAACAGAAGTCCCATCAGCGCAAAGCCTGCCACGGGGCGGGTGAGCACGGACAAGCCGAAGATCATTCCCGCGGCGGCGGCCCGATTTCGGCGGGCCAGGAGTAATCCCGTCATCGCCAGCGCCAGCACGGGCGCTTCGCTCATGGCCAGGGACATGTTGATCCACGCATGGGGCAGGGCCAAGCCCACCGCCCAGCCGACGCGGCGGTCCTGGAACACGACGGCGGACAGCACCGCAGCCGCGCCGGCACTGATGAATGTCACGAGCAACGAGGATGCGGCGATGGACAGGCGAGTGATCAGGTGGGTCACGGCGATGAGCATCGGATAGCCGGGAAAGACGCGCGCGTCGTATTCGTCCAGCGCCCCCCGCTGGCCGAGCAGCGCCGCGGCCATGTGTTTGTAGCTCGCTCCGTCGCCTTTGTCGGTATAGGCTGGCAGTGAGACGTGGAAGAGCGAAACGACCGTGAGGAATATTGCCAGATGAACCAGCGACGCGGCCGCGCCGACGGTCAAGACATCGCTGGCGGCAATTCGCCCGCGAGAGCCGCCGGCTGCTTCGTTCACTGCAGATTCACGGGCATGATGACGTACAGGAAATTCGGCCCGGCTTTCAGCAGGCCCGGCCGGTTTGGGGCAGTCAATTCCAGGCTGATCTCATCGGTATCCACGACGCGCAGGGCATCGACGAGGAAGATCGGATTGAAACCGATCTCGACGTCCGAACCCTCGAATTTGCAGGGAAAATTGACGGTCGCCTCGCCGCTTTCCGGCGAGCGGCTGGTGAGAACGACACCCTTTTTGGTAAAGGCGAGGCGCACGCCGCGGCTTTCCTCGGTGGTCAGCAGCGCGGCGCGACGGACGGCGCTGAGGAAGTCGTCCCTCGAGGCAGTCATTTTCTTGTCCGCATCCTTGGGAATCACGTCGTCGTAGGGCGGAAACTGTCCTTCCACGAGGTTGCTGGTGAGGGTTGCGCGGCTGGTGTGGAAGATCACCTGGTTTTCGCGGATCTGAATATCAACCATTTCCTGCGGATCATCGACGAGCTTCTCGATGAGATTCAGCGCCTTGGCTGGAATGATGGCCTTCTTGCCGTCTTTGTCGAGCTTGTCGCCGGCTGCCAAGTCGCCTTTGGCCATCGCGAGCCGTCGGCCATCGGTTGAAACCAGCGAGATTTTCTTTGCCTTCACCACCACTAGCACGCCATTGAAGGCGTATCGGGTGCTTTCCTTGGCGGCGGCAAAAAGGGTCTGGCTGATGAGTTGCTTCAGCGCGCCACCGGGCAATTGGACATCCGCATCGCCTTCGAAATCCGGAATGGGTGGAAAGTCTGCCGTCTTTTGAGTGAAGATTTTGAAATGTGAATCCTGGCCCCGAATGTTGGCCGTGTCACCGGCGGTCTCGAGCGCGAGGGTATCGTCAATGCTTTCCCGAACGATGTCACGAAGCTTGTCAGCCGGAACGAGGGTCTCACCGCCTTGCTCGATCTGCACCTGTTCGTCGCGATATCGGATGGCGACTTCCAAATCGGTGGCCGCGACGATCAGGGCATTGTCTTCCGCTGTGAGTTTCAGACACTGCAATACGGGCTTGGGAGTGCGCGCGGCGACGACATTGCCGGTCAGGTTCAGGGCATCAAGGAGCGCTCCGCGATTACAGTTCACTTTCATGAGCAGGACCTTTCGTTGCTCTCCGGACCGAGGCGATTCGCATCCCCTCCATGGGGGAAACGAGGATTGTGGAGTGTAACTACACTGCTTTGATAATGGAACTTTATAGAATAGTAGCCGTAGTGGTGGTGGGCGTTGCTTTGTGGATAAGTTTAGGTGATTGCGTATAAGTCTCTTTAATACATAGGGATGAATCTGCTATTATGGGACTCTGAAGGTGGATAAGGTGTTGGCTTTAATTTCACGGAGCAGTCGTCAGCACAGGGTTTTGGCGACAATCGGTCGAGCGGGAACCATTGGGCTGTTCGTAAGCCTCAGTTCTCGCACCGTGCTCGCGGCAGGTTAGATCAAGTTTTCCACGAGTTATCGGCACCAGCTTGGCGTTGGGCCGACCGTGCCGCCAAACGTAAGGCATAATCGGAACATGAGCGCTCGTTGGCTCGTTTATCTGTGGGCGTTTCCGGTCACGGCACTGGGGTTGCTGGTGGCGGCGATCGCGGTGCTCAGCGGTGGGGAAGCGCGCGTGGTGGATGGCGTCCTGGAAGTCTGCGGGGGCGCCACGGACTTTTATCTGCGGCGGATCGTGGGATTGGTTATGCGCGGTGGGGCGTCGGCGATGACATTGGGGCATGTCGTACTGGCCAGGAATTCCGAACTGCTTTTGATTACGCGGGCGCACGAACGTGTTCACGTTCGGCAATGCGAGCGATGGGGGCCGCTGTTTATTCCAGCCTATCTTTTCGCTTCGCTGTGGGCGTGGGTGACCGGAAGGCGGCCGTACAAGGATAATTTCTTCGAGCGGCAGGCTTTTCAGCTTGCGGGCTGATAGGCTGAAGACTTCATGCCGCAGGCGCCGACGTTAGACACGATTCTCGGCAAGGACGGCGGGGTGGCCCGCCGCCTTGGAAAACTGTACGAATTCCGCCCGCAGCAAATCGAGATGGCGTCGGCGGTGCGCAGCGCCATCACGGACGAACAACATCTCATGGTCGAGGCGGGCACGGGGGTTGGGAAGTCGTTCGCCTATCTTCTTCCGGCCATCGAATACGCCGTGCAAAGCAAAAAGCGGGTGGTTATTTCCACGCACACGATTTCGCTTCAGGAACAATTGATCGAGAAGGACATTCCGCTGCTTCGCGCGGTGTATCCGGACGAATTCACGGCGGTCCTGGTGAAAGGGAGGGGAAATTTTCTGTGCCGGCGGCGGCTGGAACAGGCGCGGGGGCGCCAAGGGATGCTGATGGACCAACCGCGCCAGCTCGAATCGCTCCGGATCATCGGGCAATGGGCCCAATCGACGAATGATGGGACGCTGGCGACCGTGCCGGCGCTTCCGGATCCGTCCGTTTGGGAGCGCGTCTGCGCTGAACACGGCAACTGCCTGGGAAAGAAATGCAAGTTCTTCAACGATTGCTTTTGGCAGTCGGCCAAGCGGCGGATGAACAGTGGAAATATCCTCGTGGTCAATCACGCGCTGTTTTTCGCGGATTTGGCGCTGCGAATTTCGGGCGTCAATTATCTTCCCAAATATGATGTGGTCATCCTGGATGAAGCGCACACCGTCGAGGACGTGGCGGCCAGCCACTTCGGACTGAACGTTTCGGAACACCGGCTGAAATATCAACTGCGAATTCTGTATGATCCGATGCGCGGCAAGGGACTCCTGAGCACCCACGGCGCGGCGGTGAACGATGCCATCGACGACATCGTGGACATTCACCAGCGGCTGGACGGATTTTTCGGGAACTGCGTGGAATGGCAGCGAGAGCATGGCCGATCCAACGGGCGGGTGCATGAAGCGGGAGTCGTGGAGAACAATCTCTCGCCGCTGCTTTACAAGTTGTCGCTGCATCTGAAGGCCGCGCTGTCCAAGATTCAGAACCTGGAGGAAATCTCGGAGCTGTCCGCGATGGCCGAGAAGGTAAGCCTCCTGGGGGAGGAGTTGGAGGCGATCGTTTCGCAGAAGATGCCGGATGCGGTTTACTGGATAGAGGTGGGCGGGCGCCTGCACCGGAACGTCAGCCTGCACGCGGCGCCGGTGAACGTGGCCCAGGGGTTGCGAGCGCATCTGTTTGGGAAGCTGCCCAGCGTCATCATGTGCTCCGCGACGTTGTGTACCGCGAAAAAGCCTCCTCCGCATGAGCAGGAGACGCAAGCCGCGGGCGATCCGGCGCCGGATTCGTCGTTTAAGTACATGATCTCGCGGCTCGGCGCCGAGGGGACAAGATCGTTATCGCTGGGCTCGCCGTTTGATTACACGAAGCAGGTGACGCTTTACATCGAATCGGATCTTCCCGAGCCGAACGACACGGCGCGGTTTGCGCCGGCGGCGTGCGGAAGAATCGTCGAATATCTCAAGCAGACCAGCGGCGGCGCGTTCGTGCTGTTCACGAGCTACAGCGCGCTGCTCGACGCGGCGAAGCGACTGAAGGGGCCGCTGGCGGGGCTGGGTTATCCGATGCTCGTGCACGGGGAAGGCACGCCGCGAAAAGCCCTGCTCGAGCGGTTTCGATCCACGCCGAACGCGGTCCTTCTCGGCACGTCCAGCTTCTGGCAAGGCATCGACGTGCGCGGCGACGCGCTGCGGAACGTCATCATCGTCAAGCTGCCATTTTCCGTTCCCGATGAACCGGTGATCGAAGCGCGGCTGGAAGCAATCACCCGCGCCGGCGGAAATCCATTTGTCGATTATTCCGTGCCGGAGGCGATCATTCGGCTCAAGCAGGGGTTCGGCCGGTTGATTCGCAGCAGGACCGATCGCGGGATCGTCGTGATTCTCGACAGCCGGATAAAAACGAAGCGATATGGGAAGCGGTTTCTCGAGGCCCTGCCGCCGTGCAATCTGGTGGTGCGGCAACGGACGCGCGATTCATGAAATTTCTGCAAGATCCAATCGAGCGAAACCTCTCGCGACTGCTGCGAAGGCGAGTGAGCTTTGCGCGGCTGAATGCCTCGCCCCTGGCGGGGCAGATTGAAGCCGAAGGCATGACGGTGGCCGGCGACGAGCCGAATCGGCCGCTGCTGTCGGTTCTTCGGATCGGCGCGAAGATATCGGTAGGCATGGCCATCGCCGGACGAATCGTCATCAAGTCTTTGGTGATCGAAGGTCCAATGCTGAACATCACGCGCCAGCGCGATGGTTCGGTCGATCTTCGGCGTGGCGGCGAGCCGCCGGCCGCAGGCGGGGAAGCGGACGAAGCCGACGGTTGGCAACTGGAAGCGCAGTCGATTCGCGTGGTCAATGGCCGGGTTTCTTTCGAAGATCGGCTCGGCGAATCCGGCTACAGCGCATCGGCGGAGCAGATCAATGGCGAGCTGAAACGATCGGCCGGGCAGATGGATTTTAATTTCAGCGTCGGCTCGATCGGCCGGCGCGATCGGGCGACGGAATTGGGACCGCTGGAGTTGACGGGACAAATCAGCGGCGCCGAAAGCATCAAGGACCTTGGGGGCTCCCCGATCCGGGCCGAGTTGCAATTCGCCGGTGGCTTTCGCCTCTCGGTTGATTGCCCGGCCCTGGCCGGACGCCAGGCGGCGGTCGAATTGCGGGGATCGGTGGATATTGCGAAATGGCTGGCAGCGCTCCCGCCGGCGATCGCCTTGCCGCCGGCGCTGTCGGCGTGGAAATTCAACGATCGGGTTGAAGTGCAGGTTCGTCTGGATATCGACGGCGAGCACGCCATCCATATTCAAAAGATGGATTTGGGCGTTCAAAACGTATTAATTCCGCTCAGGGGAATTTCCGGCCAGTCTTGTGGTCAATAGATGTTGTCCGACAAATCGCTACGGCGGAATATCGCGTTGCACCGGAAATAAAGAAGGGAACACAGCGGTGTTTTTCATGTGCGCTTCACATTCAGGAGTAAATTGGAATCGGCTGCCGCTTGCGAAGCGGCGCGGCGAGCGATGTCAGCCAGTGGCTTGGCAAAGCGAGACCGAGCTTGCGACGATGCGTAGGGTCTGTACAATTCGCAGATGCACGGATCGACGTTCGCGCATGTCGTATTAGTTTTGAGAACCCCGGCCTATGTTGCCTCGAGCGGAGCAATTGGAATCCAAAGGTCAATTTTGCTGCACGTTGATTCTGCCGACGTACAACGCCGCTGATTTTATTGAATTTACGGTTGAGCGGTTGACTGGTTTCTTGCGGCGTCATGATGACTGGTGCGCGTTATTCGTGTGCGACGGCTGCACCGATGGCACGGTTGAAATGCTTTACCGTCTGGTGGGACGGGCCGATCCGCGGATTCGCGTGATTTCCTGCGGCACGAACCGGGGCAAGGGCAGCGTGGTGCGGCACGGGCTGAATGCGAGCGACACGCCGTACCTCGTCTATACGGATGTCGATTTCGCCTACGACCCGGAGGAGGCGATCAAGATCGTAAAGGTGCTGGAGGAGGGCGCGGACATCACGGTAGCCAACCGCGTCAGCGCCCAATCGGAGTTTTTGATCAACCCGCGCGATTTCCCGAGTATTTACTGGCGGCACCTGATGAGCAGGAGTTTCAACTGGTGGCTGCGGCGCATGCTGCCGATCACCGCTCTGGACACCCAGGCGGGCCTTAAGGGGATGACGGCGCGGGCGTGGCAGATCCTGGCACCGACCATGTCCAACGACGGCTTTTTCTTTGACGTCGAGCTTCTGGCGCGGGCCGCGGCGGCGCAATTGCGGATTGAAGAGACGGCGGTCTGTTTCAAATACGTTGATCTAACGACGGTGCGCATGGTGAGCCACGGCTGGCAGATGATTAAAGATACCGTGAGGCTTCGCCATCGCATGCGAAAAACGGCCAAGGGATCTCGAATCATGGCGGGGACACCGGTGCAGCGCGTCGTTGAGACGGTCGGGAAGCCAGGAGTCGCGTTTCCAGTCGCCGGCAAAGCTCGCCTCAATTGGCGGCGGGAATTCTTCCCGAACCCTAAATCCCCGAGGCCCGACATCCATGAAGAATCTGGACGAATTACGGATGCCCAATAAGCGTCGCCTGATGTGGATCGCCTGGGGACTTTGGGGGTTTGCGGTCATCCTGGTGTCGACACTGGTGTACATTCATCCGTTCAACACCAACCTGTGTTCCACGTTTTCGCCGAGTTCCCGCAACTGGTGGGCGGGACGGGACCTGTACTTTACCGCGTCAATTGACGGGTTCCTGTATTTCCCCCAATTCGCGATCATCTTTTCGCCGTTCGCGTTTGCCGGCAACCCGGTGGGGGATATGGCATGGCGGCTGGCGGGGCTGGCGCTGTACTGCGTCGGGCTGTTGCGACTGGCCAAGTTATTGTCGCCGCAAAACGCTGCGCTGGTCTTTGCGCTTGGCACGTTCGCGGTGTTTGCGCCGGCCCTTTCGAGCATCCGATGTGGACAGGCGAATCTGCACATCGCGGGGTTTCTGTTGAATACGACGGTGGAGTTGGCCCGAAAGCGATGGTCGGCCGCGACGATTTATTTGATCGTCGCGCTGGCGGTCAAGCCGATCATTTTCGTCATGCTGCTCCTGGCGGCGGCGGTTTATTGGCGGATGATCTGGCGGCTGGCGGTGGGGCTGGCGGTGTTTGTGCTGTTTCCATTTGCGACGAGCAATCCGCATTATGTGATGGCACAATATCATGCTTGCGCCGCCAAGCTTTTGGTGGCGGCGCTGCCGGATCGGGCGTTTTGCGACCTGCGCGGGCTTCTCTGGACGATCGGCTGGATCATCCCGCAATCACTCCTGGCGATGATGCAGATTATGGCGGCGATCGGGACGCTGGGGTTGTGCCTGCTGGCCAAACGCCGGTGGAATGAGCCGCAACGGTCCGTATTCGTGGCGGCGCTGAGCGCCTGCTATTTGATGCTCTTCAATCCGCGAACCGAGGAGAATTCCTACGTGATTCTGGCGGGAATCCTGGCGATTCCCGCGGCCGTCGTGTACCTGGACCATCGTCGCCTGTCCGGGGGTGCGACGCTGGTGGGCATCGGCATCTGGTTCAGTTGCGACGGCTGGGCCTACCATCTGACCGATCCCTGGCTTAAGCCGCTGGCGTGCGTGGTTTTGACCATTCTATTGATTTGCGAGCTGCTGCGGCGGGAAAGGTATGGGCCATCGCCCGCGGGGGCCGAGCAGGCGGCCGCCATCGCCTTTTCTTCCCGGTCGCAAACTCCTTTGCCATCTGCTCCCGCCTGAAGGCAAAGCCTCCGCGGCGCCTTCGTGGTTTCTTGCTCTGCGCATGGGGAACGGGAAAACACCGCGCTGCGAGTCTGGAGAATTGCGTCCGTTTCCGCCGGATAGTATTCTCGCGGGTCAGTCTTTCACCGGAGCGCCAACATGGGATTCGAGTCCGCGGTCAATCGGAAGGCGATCGATATCGGCAAATTGAGCGTGGAGATGACCACGTCCGCGGGCAGCGGGCATCCTTCGACGGCTTTGTCGCTGGCGCATCTGGTCACCGTGCTTATGTACCGTCAGATGCGGTGGGATCCGAAAGACCCGTGGAACCCGGCTTCAGATCGGCTCGTGCTTTCCGAAGGACACGCGGTGCCGATTATTTACGCCGCACTGGCCGATCTGGGGGCGATGATCGTGCCGCTGGGCAAGGGGCGGGAATCGGCGCGGCCGATGACCACGGCGGATGCGCTGACCCTGCGGGCGATCGATAGCCCGATCGACGGGCATCCCAATCCGCAGGTGGGCGTGCCGTTTTTCGACGCGGCCACCGGAAGCCTCGGGCAGGGCCTGTCCGTGGCGGCGGGGCTCGCGGCCGCGGCACGCATGGACAAGATCGATCGGAACATCTACTGCATCATCGGCGACGGCGAGAGCCGGGAAGGGCAGATCTGGGAGGCGGCGGATTTCATCGTCGATCATGCGCTGACCAACGTCGTTGCGATCTTCAATTGCAATGAATTGGCCCAGAGCGATTGGGTTTCGCCGCAACAGAGCTATCAGGGGCTTGCCGACAAGCTGAAGGCGTTCGGATTCATCGTGCGGGTGATCGACGGGCACGAGGCGGAGGAGATCGACGAGGCGCTGAAGGAATTGCACGTGGTGCAGAACGGGCAGAGGCCGCTGGCGATCGTGGCCCGGACGATCAAGGGCTGGGGCGCGCCGCACGAGCAGGGAATGGGCAAGCACGGAACTCCCGTCAAGAAAGATCAACTGGGCGAAATCCTCGGTGAATTGGATCGCACGGCGAAGGATTTGGGAGTTTTGGATTACAAGACCAGCGGGGAGTTGAAGCCGGGCGCAATCACGGCCAAGGCGCCGGCCCGGGAGAAGAAGGCGATCAAGATCAAGTCGTATGCCGAGGGGTTGGCGGCGGTGGGAATGGAGAAGGAATTGGCGGCGGGCAAGCCGATCGCCCCGCGCAAGGCGTATGGTGCGGCGCTGGTGGCGCTGGGGGAGGCGGATAAGCGCGTGATCGGGCTGGATGCGGATGTAAAGAACTCGACGCATGCGGAATGGTTTGCCAAGAAATTCCCGGCCCAATATCTGGAATGCAAGATCGCCGAGCAGAACATGATCAGCGTCGCGGCGGGCGCCAGCGCGGCTGGGAAAATCCCATTTTGCTCGACGTTCGGCAAGTTCGTGGAGCGGGCGTACGACCAGGTTGAGATGGCGATCATCAGCGGGGCAAATCTGAAGATCACCGGAACGCACGCGGGCGTGACTTTGGCCGCGGATGGGCCGAGCCAGATGTCCCTGCCGGACGTGGCGTTCTTCCGCAGCTTCTGCCATGTGAGGAATTTCAACGGCCAGCCGGCGGTGAGGTATTTCTTCCCGGCCGACGCGGTGAGTTGCTACCAGATCACCGAATTGATGGCGAACCTGGATGGGGCATGTTATCAGCGCGCTCTGCGCGCGGAGACCAAGACGCTGTACAAGCCGGAAGATTCGTTCGAGGCCGGCGGATACAAGGTGCTCCGCGAGGGGAAGGACCTGGTGTTCGTGTCGGCCGGTTACATGGTTCACGAATGCCTGAAGGCGGCGGATGAGCTGGCCAAGAGCGGAAAGAAAGCGGGGGTGATCGACGCGTATGGTTTGCCGCTGAAGGATGACGGGATCATCAAGATCGCGGCCAAATCGGGCGGGCGAATCATTACCGTGGAGGACAATTACACGGGCGGACTGGACAGCGAGCTGGCGATGCAGATTGCCGTCGGCGGCGCGGACGTGACGCTCAAGTCGCTGAACGTGCATCAGATCCCCAAGAGCGGCCGCGAGCCGCAGGACGTGCTGGATTATTTGGGTTTGGGCCTGAAGGCGATCCTGGCGGCGGTGTGATGGGCCGAGGAAAAAATGAAATGTGTGATTTGCAAGAATGGCAAGACGGCGCCCGCGCGGGTAACGGTCACGCTGGAACGGGGCGCCACGACCCTGGTGTTCAAATCGGTGCCCGCCAATGTTTGCGACAACTGCGGAGAGCAATACGTTTCGGAAGACGTAACACGACGGTTGCTGCGGGCAGCTGAAGAAGCGGTTTGCGCCGGCGTGCAAGTTGAGATCAGGGGATTCGGTCTGAAGATTGCTTAGCTGAGCGCGCTGAGGACACGGATGTCGCTATCACTTTGCATTCTGGCCAGCGGATCAGCGGGGAATTGCTCGGTGCTGCGCGGGGACGGGGGCACGATCCTGATCGACTGCGGGATCGGGCCGCGAACCGCCGCCGGGCGCATGACCGCGCTGGGAGCGGATCTCGGCGAGGTCGCGGCGATCTGTCTGACCCATCTCGATCGCGATCATTTCAATCCCAATTGGATCGGGCAAATCGTGCGGCAGGGGATTTTCGTATTCTGTCACGAAAAGCGGATCGACGAATTGGCCGGCCTCGGCGCGGGCGAATGTGAATTCGCCGGTCTTATTCGGCCATTCAACGGGCGGCCGTTTTCGCCGGCGGATGGAATTGAACTGCGCGCCATTCGGCTCCCGCACGATGAGTTGGGGTCGCATGGATTCGTCATCGAGGGATTCGGCGGCCGGATCGGATACGCGACGGATTTGGGTCGCGCCAGCGCGGAACTGGTGCGGCGATTCCGCGGCGTGGACGTGCTGGCGATCGAGAGCAACTACGATCCGCAAATGCAATTGAACAGCAATCGGCCGGCGTTTTTGAAACGGAGAATCATGGGAGGGCGCGGGCACCTTTCCAACGCGGAGGCGCTGGATGCCGTGCGCCAGATCCTCGATCAGGGCCAGCGGCAAGGGCAGGCGCTGCCCGGACATATCGTGCTGCTTCATCGCAGCCGGCAGTGCAACTGTCCGAAATTGCTCCGCGAACTGTTCAGCGCCGATCGGCGGATCGGCCGGCGGCTGGTCCTGGCTGAGCAGAATCGGCCCACGCCGTGGCTGCCAGCCCGGAAGAGGCCGGTGTTCCGGCAATTAGAACTGCAATGGGCGTAAGGGTCGGTTGCCAGCCGATGCGTGGTCGAGTATTTTTCCGCCACATTCTCTTATGGCGCTATTTGGCTTCCTGAAACGATCGAAACCTCCGCCGGCGGAGCAACCGTTGCTGATCGAGCTGCGCATTCCGCGAGTGAATGAGCCGACGATAACGCCGGATCGGCTTCGGAAGGAATTGTTCGACGCGGCGGCGGCGGGGGATGAGGAAAAATTGACCTGCCTATGTCAGGTCCACGAGAAGTCGATTTTCGAGCAGGGAATGATCTGGGCGAAGGTGCCGCCGGAGATTCAATCCAGCCCGATGTTGAAGCGATGGTACGGGAAAGGATTGAAGGCGATTGCAACCTATTGTGCCGAGCGGCTGGGGAAGCCGGAGTTGATGGATCGGGTGCGGCAAATCGACGCGCTGCCGGGCGGGGACCAGGCCGATGAGGCCGGGGAAGCGAAGCGTTAAGTCGATTACTTCAGCCAGGCGAGCAATTCTTCGGGGGACAGGACACGATCGCGGATTTCGCGGGTAATCGTTCCACTTTTGGGATCGACGACGAAAAGGGATGGGATTGCCGCGATGTTGTATTGCCGCGTCAATTCCGGCTGTGCATCCACATCAATCAGGACGGGGACAAAGGTGCGCATGGCGGCGGCGATGGGGGGCTGGGTCCAGGTTTGTCGAGCCATTTCCTGGCAATCGGGGCACCAACTGGCCATGAATTCAACGAGCAGCGGTTTATTCGCGGCGATTGCGTCGCGGCGGGCGGAATCCATATCGCCTCGCCATGGGATCAGACCCTTGAGGTCCTGCCCGGTTGATTCCTGGCCGCCTTGGCGATGGGTAATGGAGCCCATGGCAGCCACAATGACCACCAGCAGAACGAGGCATAGGGACGTTTTAACGGTCGTTTTCATGGATAGCCTGCTCCATCTATGAGTTCGGTCCGTCATAGGGGCGGCTGAAGATGATAGGCGCCGGCTTGAAGCGAATCGCCGGGTTCCTTACTATCTCTGGCCATGGTTCAAACTGGAGGTTCAAATATGCGTATTCTGGTGGCTGACAAACTCGCGGAAGAAGGCCTGGAGTTTCTGAAGCGGAGTCAAGCGGCTTTCGACGTGAAGATCGGTTTGAAAGAGGAGGAGCTTGCCGCGGCGGTGGGGGAATATGACGCCGTGATCGTGCGGTCGGGGGCGAAGGTGACCGCGCGGGTGCTGGAAAAGCCGGGGAAGGTGAAGGCGATCGCCCGCGCCGGCGTCGGGGTGGACAACATCGATCTGGAAGCGGCGACGGCCCGGGGAATCCTGGTGCTGAACACCGCCGAGGCGAGCACGCTCTCGACGGCCGAGCACGCTCTGGCGCTGCTTTTGTCCCTGGCGAGAAAGGTCCCGCAGGCACACGCCAGCCTGAAATCGGGGCAACTGGAATGGAAGAAGCGCAGCGCCTACCAGGGCACGCAGCTGGCGGGGAAAACGTTGGGGGTCGTGGGGCTCGGCCGGATCGGCCGGACCGTCGCGACGCGGGCGCTGGCGATGGAGATGAACGTCGTGGCATTCGATCCCTATTTCACCGGCCCGACGGCCCTGGATGGGAAGGTGAAACTGGTCCGCGATTTCGACGAATTCCTTTCTCAAATCGACGTGATCACCTTCCATGTTCCCGGCGGCGAACAGACCAAGCACCTGCTGAACCGCGATCGACTGATGAACAAATGCCGGCCGAATCTGCTGGTGATCAACGATTCGCGCGGGGAAGTGGTGGATGAATTTGCCCTGGCCGATGCGATCAAGGAGAAGAAGATCGCGGGAGCGGCGATCGACGTCTACGCGACGGAGCCGCCGGCGAAGGACCATCCGCTGTTCGGTTTGGAGAATGTGGTATTGACGCCGCACCTGGGCGCCAGCACCGACGAGGCCCAGACGGCGGTGTCGGTGGAGGCGTGCAAGGCGATCGTGGCGTATCTGAACACGGGCGAGATTCGCGGGGCGGTCAACGCGGGGGGGTTGAAGCTGGATTTGCCGGCGGATGAAAAGCCCTTCGTGGAACTGGCGCGGCGGATCGGGGCGCTGCTGGCGGCATTGTGCGAGGGAGGATATCGCACAATCACGCTTCGAGCCAGCGGGACGCGCGCTCCCAAGCACATGAACACGCTTCTGCGCCTGGCGACGGTGGAGCTGTTGCGCCCGCATCTGGACACGGAGGTGAACGTGATCAACGTGGAACATCTGGCTCGGGCGCGGGGCATCGAACTGGCCACCATCCACGAGCCGAACCCGCCGGCGGGATTGGTGGGGGACATCGTCGGGGTGCGCGCCGACGGACCGGACGGCCAGAGCCACCGCGTGCTGGGCACGGTTTACGCCGATGGTCTTCCGCGCGTGCTGCGGGTGGACGGGTACTCCATGGACATGATTCCCGAGGGGAACATGGTGCTGATCGTGAACCAGGACCAGCCCGGCGTGATTGGCGTGGTGGGCTCGAGCTTTGGCGACGCGAAGGTGAACATCGCGGACATGGTGATCAGCCGGGAATTTGAAGCCGACGGGAAGGCGACGGCGCTGATGGTGATCAAGACCGACAGCGAGCCGCCGGCGAGCCTGCTGGAGCGGCTGAAGAGCCGGCCGAACATTTTGAAGGTGAAGAGCCTGGTATTGCCGGCAAGGCCAAAATGAAGGGAAGGCCCCTGACAATTGCGCCGCTGCTGGCGACGCTGATTTGGGTTGCGGCGGCACAGGGAGGGGAAAGCGGCGCGGCGACAGGGCCGACAACCGAGCCCGCGACCGCGCCGCACAAGGCCGAGATTCCGCCGGGATTTCATCTCGTGACCAGCGGGGATCGCTCGGCGATTTGCCGGCCACAGGACGATGCGTGGATCAAGACCGTGCTGGCGTCGGTTGCGCCGGCGACGCGCCCGACGACGATGCCCTCCGATATCACCGGCCTGATCCGACAGCGCCGCCAGGAGCTAACCGGCACGATGATGCAGGACCTGGCCCTGGGGGACCGCAAGCCGGTGGATGACTTTCTGGACAACAAGCTCTTGCCGCAGCTCGGGAAAATTGCGGCGCTGAGGCCGACGATTTATTATTTCGTCGCGACGCGGTCACAGGTGGCGGACGCGCTGGCCGCGGGGTGGAGCGATCCGCGGTTCCATTACATTCGCTTTGCTCATGACGTGTCGTATTCCACCGTCGCGATGCTGACGACCGACAAGCCGATGGATGATCTGCTCTGGTGGGTGGAGATTCGCGACGGCGACAATGCCGCCACACAGCGCGACGCTCTGGCGGCGGCGGTCCGCTATTTCGAAGGCGGAATGGCCGATCACCTTTCCATGTACGGCACGAACGAAGCCGAGCATCTTTTCGAGCGGTTCGTTCACGACAACGTGCTGGAGCCGCTGAAACTTCCGGCCCGCGAAAATTGGTTTGATTTCGGCGTGGCGAACATTTTTGCGATTAAGTACGCGGCGATCGTGACGGGGATGTCACGGCGCCAATGGACGGAGGGACTGATCGGCCGGCCGGATGAACTCAGGCCCTTCGTGCGGCTGGATTTGATCAACGCGCTCGATCCGGCGGAGATTCGGCCGGAGTATTTGGACGACTACGACCGGGCGCTGCTCCCGAAAGGGGCGCTGGTGATTGATTCCTGGTTCGCCGCCGAGGGGGATGGGGCGCTGGCGAAGGTGTTGCCGGCTTTGCACGGGCACACGCCGGCGACGCCGCAGGAACTGATCGACGTCGTCAAGAAAACGACGGGGTACGATTTGACGCCGCTGATGCAGCCGGATTACAGCCTGCCGTCGACGCGGCCGGCGCATTGAGCTGGATGATTCACGGCGCGGAGAAAGAGACGGAAACCCGAAAGTGCGAAACCAGAATGACGAATGAATGACCAAAACCAGAAGGGCGAACAAAGACCGTTTCAGTCATTCTGGTTTCGCACTTTCGGGTTTTTGATCTAACGAGCCGTGCCGGACAGGCGCCGGCGAATTTGGTCGGCGAGCCATTCCAGCTCGTCGGGATCGTCACAGGAATAAAGGCAAATCGACGGCGGATCATCACGAAGTTGAAGACAAAGTGAAGCCGGGCCGGAGGGGGATTGCGGCTCGACGCGGATGGCGATGATGGCGGATCGCGGCCAATGGCGGCGGTGGGGGGTTTCGGCGGGACCGCTGATCCTGGCGAGCGATTCGGGGGTGACTTCAAGTTTGATCGCCCCGGGAGCGTGCAGGAGGCCGCCGCGCAGCGCCAGCAATTGCCAGCCGGTGATCAGAAAAAAGAAGAATCCCGCGGCCGTCCAAAGGAGATTGCCGCCGAGCATTCCCTGAGCGGTGAAGCAAACGGCCAGGAAACCGCAAACGGCGGCCGCCGACCAGCTTCCGCCGATGCAGCCCACGCGCGTGGGGGAACGCGGGATCGTGATGGTCAGAATCTCTCCATTGATCCGGCAAGTGATGCGACTTTGCGGGGGGAGTTCGGGCATTCAGAAGCGCGTCGAGGCCGACGCGGCTAAACTTGCGAGTCATTTGCCGATGTCTTCGTACCACAACTGGGGATGCTCGCGGATGAATTGGGCCATCATGTCGATGCATTCCTGATCGTGCAGGTCGATGACCTCAATGCCCTTGGATTGCATGAAGGAGGGCGCGCCGGCAAAGTTGACGCTTTCGCCGACGAGGATCTTTGGGATACCGAACTGAACAGCCGCGCCGCTGCACAAATAACAGGGCATGAGCGTGGAATAGAGAATCGTGTCGTGATAAGTGCTCAGGCGACCGGCGTTGGTGAGGCAGTCGATCTCCGCGTGAGCCATTGGATCGCCCCGCTGCACGCGCCGGTTATGTCCGCGGCCGATGATCTGGTTGCCGCGAACCAGGACCGAGCCAATGGGCAGACCTCCTTCTTTCAGGCCCAGGCGGGCTTCTTCAATCGCGGCCACGAGAAAAGGATCGCGGCGATCTTCGGCCAGTCGGGGAAAAGATGGGTCGGGCTGATTCAGGGCAATTGGCTGAGGGGGTATGGAGGGAAGATGCGTGAGGTCGGCCGGCTTCACCTCGGCCGCCGCCTTGTTTTCCGCTCGGATCTGGTCGTACACCTCTTTGCGATGGACGGCAATCCTTCTGGGGGCGCTGATGCCGATGCGCACCTTGTCCCCGCGGATATCGACAACCGTCACTTCGACGTCGTCGCCGATCATGATCGTCTCATCGCGCGAGCGAGTCAGAACAAGCATTTGGCACCTTTCTGCGGTGAACGCAACCTACGGCGGAGCCTGACAATTATATGCGATCATTGCCCGTTCGGCTTCCGAGGCGAGGGTAACGGGGATGGGTTGGCGAGATTTTGGACATCTTGATGATGACGTGACCGGCGCGATCGGGCAGATCGGCCGGGATAATCAAGGGGCGATCGCCGCCGAGAAGCCCGATTAATTGTTGAGCCTGGTCCAGTTCATCCTTTCCCTTGGGGCCTTTCATGGCCAAGGCATGGCCGCCGAGTTTCACCAGCGGCAGCAGCCATTCAACCAGAATGGGCAGGACAGCCACGGCACGGGCGACGGCGATGTCGAAAGTTTCCCGGCTGGCGGAGCGAGCGACATCCTCCGCGCGCAGCGGCTCGACGGTTACGTTGGCCAGATTCAGTTCCGCGGCGGCCGTGCGCAGAAAATTCGCCTTTTTTTGCGTGGACTCGATCAAAACGATTTGGGCGTCCGCGCGGACGATGGCCAGGATGATGCCGGGGATCCCGCCGCCGCTGCCCACGTCGGCCAGCCGATGTGGCCGGGGCGGAAGATGCGGCAGCAGCGTGAGGGCATCGGCAACGTGCAGGATTTCCGCCTGGGGGCGATCGGTGATGCGCGTGAGGTTCATCCGCTGGTTGGCGGACAGGAGCAGATCGAGAAAAGAGTTGATCTGTGCGTGATGGCGCGTGTCAAGCGTCAAACCTGCCCGCTGCGCCAGCGTGTTCCAGAGTTCTTGGGACATGATTGACGATTCATTCGCCGGGGACGTGGCTGATGATGCCGTCAAAGGGGCTGCTGGCGGTGGCGTAGCGCTTTTTGGCGATTCGGCCCGCCCGGTAGGCAAGCTGGCCGGCCTCAATCGCATAACGCATGGCGACGGCCATTTTCACGGGGTCTTTGGCATGTGCGACGCCGGTGTTGAGCAGCACGCCGTCAGCGCCCAGTTCCATGGCGATGGCGACATCGCTGGCGGTGCCGACGCCGGCATCAACGATGACCGGATAATTCGGATCGTTTTCCTTGAGGGTTTCCAGGCAAAGCGAGATGTTGAGGGGGTTCAGCACGCCCTGGCCGGAACCGATGGGGCTGCCGGCGGGCATGACGCTGGCGGCGCCGGCTTCCTTGATTCGCAGAGCGGCTATGGGATCGTCGCTGGTGTAGCACAGGACGGTGAAACCCTCCTTGACCAGTTCCTTGGTGGCTTCCAAAGAGTCGATGGGATCGGGCAGGAGCGTCTTCTTGTCGCCGAGAACTTCGAGCTTAACCCAGTCGGCACCGGGATTTTTTTGTTTTTCGAGCAGATCGCGGCCCAGAAGCGCGACGCGGACGGCGTCATCGGCGCTGAAGCAACCCGCCGTGTTGGGCAAAATGATGTATTTGGCGAGGTCCAGGAAATCCAGGATGCTCCGGCCCTGTTGATCGACCAGCCGCTCGCGGCGGACGGCGACGGTGACGACCTGACAGCCGCTGGCCGCGAGGGCCTGCTGCATGATTTCGTAGGTGGCGTATTTGCCCGTGCCGACGAAAAGCGGGCTGCGGATGTCGAACTTGGCGATGCGAAGGGATTGCATGGGGGAATAGTAGAATGCCGAATGCCGAATGCCAAATGCCGAATGGAAGGAGGTCATTCCGCCTCTTCCATTCGGCATTTGGCATTTGGCATTCGGCATTTCCCCTCATCCTCCCCCGACGAACGTGACGATTTCCACCTCGTCTCCGGGCTTCAGCGGCGTATCGTATTTTGCGGCGCGGATGAGCCGGCGGTTCAGCTCGATCGCGACTTTGTCGGGGGCGAGCTTATGCGCGGCCAGCAGGGCGTGGATGTCCGCGCCATCGGGCAGGTCGTAATCTTGTCCGTTTACTTTGATGCGCATGATGATTTGGGGCCGGCGCGCAGCTCGGTGCCGGCGCGGAGGCGGGCGATGTTGCCGCGGTGTTTGTAGATGATCAGCAGCGGAATGAAAATCGCAAAACAAAGCAGGGGAAGCTGTGCGCCGGTCAACGGCCAGCGGCCCAGGCCGATGGAAATGTAGGCGGCCGGGAAGCTCAGGGCGGCGAGGATGGAACCCACGCTGATATAGCGGGTGAAGCGAAAGACGATGATGAAGATGAAGATGGCGATGAGGCCGGCGAAAGTGAAATAGGGATAGATGCCCAGAACAATGCCGGCGGTGGTGGCGACGCCCTTGCCCCCTTTGAATTTGAGGAAAAGACTGAAGACGTGGCCAAGCACGGCGGCGGCTGCCACGGCGATCCAAAGCAGGCAGGTTTGGCGATCGTCGATGCCAAAGCCGATGACCGCGCCGGCGGCGAGCGTCGGCAGGGCGCCTTTCAACAGGTCGAGGGTGAAGACCAACGCGAAATATTTCGCGCCCAGCAGTCGGCCGAGATTGGTGGCTCCGATGTTCCCGCTGCCGCTGGCGCGCGGATCGATCCCCTTGGCCCTGCCGACGATCAGGCCGACGGGGATTGATCCGACCACGTACGCCAGCGGGATCAGGATCAGTAGGATGTGGTCATTGGTCATTAGTCACTTGTCATTTGTCACTGGTCATTTGTTATCCGGTATTGGTGCAAATGACAAATGACGAATGACCAATGACAAGTGACAAGTGACGAATGACAACTGACAATACCGGCATGAAGATTTACACCAAAGCCGGCGACGACGGCACGACCGGATTGATCGGCGGGCAGCGAATTTCCAAGGCGGACCCGCGAATGGAATGTATCGGAGCGGTCGATGAATTGAACGCGGCCATCGGCTGGACGGCCGTGGCGGGAGATAGCCAATGGCTCGCCAGGCTGCGGCCGGTGCAGAACGAGCTGTTTGTGATTGGCTCGTTATTGGCTTGGCCTGACGAGCGGCCGCCGGCGCATTTGCCGCCGCTGGAAGAATCGAGCATCGGCCGGCTGGAAATGGAAATCGACGCGGCGACCGCCGAGTTGGCGCCCTTGCGGAATTTCATTTTGCCGGGTGGAAGCGAGATCGGCGCGCGCCTGCACGTGGCGCGGGGGGTTTGCCGCCGGGCGGAGCGGGCGGTGGTGGGATTCTCGCACGATCGGCCGGTGCCGACCGTCGCGCTGACTTACTTGAATCGGCTGAGTGATTGGCTATTCGTGCAGGCGCGATGGGCGAACGCGCGGGCGAGCGTGCGGGACGTGGAGTGGGGAAAACCAAATTCAGAATGACGAAACCACGGCCGCTTCTGATTTCTGGTTTCGGATTTGATTCGTCATCGCCAGATCCCGGCGCGCGGGGGTTCTGGTTTCTGGTTTCGGATTTACCCGCGCACACCATTTGCACGAGCAGTCCGCGCCGCCGCGCCGCGCGGGACCATGGCGGTGGTCAATCGGGCAATGCTCGCTGGGACTTTTTGCCTTATCGCGGCAGGCGCAGCCGCAGCCGTCCATGGCGGGGTCGCGGTCGATCTGTTGGAGCAGTGGGTTGCCGCAATAGGAAACGCCGCAACGGATGACGCGAAGCGGGCAGCGTTCGCAGATGGCGGCGCGGACTTGCCAATCGGGATGGACCGTCAGGGCGCCGACGCCGCGGAGGCGGGCGGCGGCGAATTTGCCGACGGCTTCCAGGAAAAAACGTGCTACTCCAGTCGCGGGTGCTGATGTCGCCATATTGGTTTTTATCGGTCTGACGATTGCCGTTGCATCAATTGACAGACCCGCTGAGCGGGCGGGGGCTAGCGATCGGTTCCAATAAAAAGGGCTCGTCGAATTGTAAAGTGGGGTAGTTTTAGGGGATAGCCGACAATTTGTCCATGGCGGGGGTTGACGGAGCCGCCGGGAAAGATAGCGTGAGCGATTTACAAGAACCGGTTTGTAAAGTGACCAGTCAGTCAGGTGTCCGCACCAAAGGTGGAAAGGATTCAAGTCCCGGTGCCGCCGGGGATTTACCTCCGGGGAAGGATCCTTCCGCGCGCGAGCCGCTGAATCCGTCCAACGCGACGTTGTTGCGGTGGATGTTCCGGTTCATTCGGCCGGTAATGCTGCTGGTGATTCTCGCCTGCTGGTGGGTGGCGTCGGCGTCGGCGACAGACACGCTGACGATCGGCGTCTCGGGCAAGGCGATTGACACCATTCAGGACATGCGGCAGGTGAACAAGAATCAGCCGCTGTCGTTCGGGCAGTGGCTGCAAACCCCGGACGCGAGAACGCGGCGGTTGCTTTGGCTTCTGAAGTGGCTGGGCGGTCTGATCGTGCTCATGCTGGTCGTGCGCTACTTCAAGGAAACGGCCAATACGCGCATGAGCATGAACATGGTCTATTACATCCGCGAGGCGGTGTACGACAAGGTTCAGCGAGCGGGGTTCGCCTTCCACGATATCCACAGTTCCGGGCAATTGATCAACCGGGCGCTATCGGACTTGCAGCGCGTGCGCGCCTTCGTGCAGACGGCCGTGCTGGTCACGCTGGAAATCGCGCTGACGGTGGCGTTCAACATCGTGCTGATCGCGACGCTGAACAAATGGGTGGCCTTGTTGTCGCTGGTTCCGCTGCCGATCTGGACATACTACATCCTGCGATTCAGCCGAAAAGTGCAGCCGGTGGCGCGGAGCGTGATGGAGGCGGAGGACCGCAACGTCTCGATCATCACAGAGAACATCGCGGGCGTTCATGTGGTGAAGGCGTTCGCGACGGAAGAGCAGGAAATCGGCAAATATCAGGCGAACTGCGATACGTTCAAGGATCGCGTCCTCAAGCGCATCCGCATGTTCGCGGATTTTCAGCCGATCATCCGATCCATCGCGATGGCATCGCATCTCTCGCTGTTCCTGGCGGCGGGGATTCTGATGATCCACGGCAAGATGAAAGCGGGGGATTTGTTCATCCTCGGCGGAGCGATGGGGGCGATCCTCGGCCGCTTGCAGCAGGTGGCGAACATCAACGAGCAGTATCAGGACGCGATGGTCTCCTCGCGGCGGCTGTACGAAGTGGTGATGGCCACGCCGACGGTGCAGGATCGGCCCGGCGCTCGGAAGCTGCCCGCCGGTCCCGGCACGGTGACGTTTGATTCCGTCAGTTTCGGATATGACCCAAGCAAGCCGGCGCTGCGCGACGTGAGCTTTGGCATCAAGGGGGGCAGCGTGGTGGCGATCGTGGGGCCGACCGGAGCGGGAAAGACGACGCTGGTGAATCTGATCGCGCGGTTCTACGACGTGCAGCAGGGGCGGGTGCTGATCGATGGCGTGGACGTGCGCGATTTGACGCTGGCGAGCTTGCGGACGCAGGTGGCCGTGGTGTTCCAGGAGACCTATCTCTTCAGCGATACGGTCGCGGGGAACATCGCCTACGGCCGCCCGAACATCAGCGACGGAGACATCGAAGCCGCGGCGCGGCTGGCGCAGGCGCACGAATTCATCGAGAACCTTCCGCGCGGATATCAGACGATCCTGGGCGAGCGCGGCGCGTCGCTTTCGGGCGGCCAGCGACAGCGGCTGGCGATCGCGCGGGCGATCGTCACCAATCCGCGCGTGCTGATCCTGGACGACGCGATGGCGGCGGTGGATCCGGAGACGGAAGCTCTGATCCGCCGGGGGATGCGGTTTGTCATGGAAGGCCGAACGACGTTCATCATCGCCCATCGAATCAGCACGGTGAAGCAGGCCGATTTGGTGGTGGTGGTGGAGCAGGGCAAAGTGACGCAGACGGGCACGCACGCCGAGTTGATGGCGCAAGACGGGCATTACCGCGAGATAGCCGAGGCGCAGCTTTTCGGCGACGAGAGAATGGAGAACCCGGCGGAGGCGCCGTCGCATATGACGCGGGTGCAGTCGGCGGGCGAGGTGGAAGCGGCCGTGCTGGAAGTGGAGAAGATGGGATGATGGAAAACCAGAAATCTGAAACCAGAATGACCCGTCGAGAGCCTCTGGGCCGAACGGCGAATCAAGCCCGAAATCAGAATGACGAAACAGCCCTCGTTTCTGGTTTCTGGTTTCGAATTTGATTCGTCATTCGGGTTTCTGGTTTCGGATTTATTGTTGTTATGTCTGTTTTCGGAAACACATCCCGATCGAAGAAGCCGCTGGCGATGTCGGCGGCCGTGGCCCGCGCTGCGCAGATCGAATCGGAGGATGAGGACCGTTATCGCCCGATTCAATGGCCGCTGGTCAAGCGGCTGCTGATGTCGCTGGCGACCTTCAAGTGGTGGTATTTCACGGCGATCGGGCTGGGGTTGTGTCAGGTCCTGCTGGATATGCAAGGGCCGCAGTTC
This sequence comes from Tepidisphaeraceae bacterium, assembly GCA_050012375.1. Taxonomy (GTDB): domain Bacteria; phylum Planctomycetota; class Phycisphaerae; order Tepidisphaerales; family Tepidisphaeraceae; genus PALSA-1353. Next base: position 8,771 of record JBEKHH010000028.1, on the reverse strand, counting down.
ATCAAGTGGCTCGTCAATTACGGCGCCGATTATGCGGGAGGCAAACTCCCGGGTGTTTCAACGACCGCGGCGTCGTGGCACATCGTGCACATCATAGGGATCTGGACGCTCGTATTCCTCGGATCGGTCGTGCTTCAGCGGTTCACGATCATCATCATGACGCGCGCGGGGGAGAGCGTGCAGTTCGAATTTCGCCGGAAAATCTTCGCGCAACTCCAGCGGCTGTCGATGAGCTTTTACGACCGCACGAAGCTCGGCCGCATCATCAGCCGCTGCACCACCGACGTGAACAGCCTGCGCGAAGTGAACGTCTGGGGCATCTGGCAGCTCGTGGCCAATGGAATGATCATGATCGTCGCCGCGATCTACATGCTTCGGGAAGACGCCCGGCTGTTCCTGGCGATCGTGTGGCTCGGGCCGGCACTTTACGTGCTGACCCGCGCATATCACCGCAAGGCGGCCAGGGGATACCAAATTGCCCGCGAGGGTTTCACACGGGTCAGCACCAACCTGGCTGAGAACATCACCGGAATGCGCGTGGTGACGGCATTTAATCGGCAGGATCCGAACCTCGATGTCTTCAATGGCCTTCAGCAAATCAACACGACGAACAACATGGCGGTGGCGAAGGTGAACGGAATCTATCAGCCGCTGCTGGAGGTGGTGCGGTTCTGCGGGCGGGTGACGATTCTGTTGTACAGCGGATACTTGGTGGCCTGCGGCCGCATCCGAGTCGGGTCGGTCGTGGCCATGTATCAGTATTGGGATTGGTTCATGGGTCCGGTGATCACGCTGGGGGCTTTTTACAACCAGTTGATGATGGCGATGGCCGGCGCCGAGCGTGTGTTTGGGTTGCTGGAACTCAAGCCGGAAGTTCAGGATGAGCCGGATGCGCAGCAACTGCCGCGGATCGAGGGAAACGTGCGGTTTGAGGAAGTCAATTTCGGCTACGTCCCCGATCGGCCGGTGCTTCACGAGGTCAATTTCGAGGCGCGGTCGGGGGAGATGCTTGCCCTGGTGGGTCCGACCGGCGGCGGCAAGAGCAGCATCATTTCGCTGATCGCCCGATTCTATCAGCCGCAACAGGGCCGTGTTCTGGTTGATGGGCGCGACATCCGGCATGTGACGGGCGATTCGCTGCACAAGCAAATGGGCTTGGTGCTGCAAGTGAATTACCTGTTCACCGGGACGGTCATGGAGAACATCCGCTACGCGCGCCCCGGCGCCAGCGAGGCGGACGTGATCGACGCGGCCAAGGCGATCGGGTCTTACGATTGCATCATGGGATTGGCCAAAGGATTTGAAACCGACGTGGGCGAACGGGGCGCGAGCATGTCGCTGGGACAGCGGCAGCTTATCTGCTTCACCCGGGCGTTTCTGGCTGATCCGCGAATCTTCATGCTGGATGAAGCAACTAGCGCCGTGGATACGGCGACGGAGCTGCTGGTGCAGCAATCGCTGGAGAAGCTGCTGGCCGGGCGGACGACGTTCGTGGTGGCCCATCGGCTTAGCACGATCATGCGGGCCGACCGGATTCTGGTGGTCGACGGCGGGCGGATCATCGAGCGGGGAACGCATCGGGAGCTGCTGGCGGCGGGGGGGAAATATGCACACCTGTACAGGCAGTTCGTCTTGAAGGATCAGTGAGGTTTAATTTGGGATAATGCCTCGACCACTCGTTTGACGACGCTGTCCCAATCCCCCCGCGAGTTCTGGCGGAATAATCGCATCGTCGGATACCACGGGCTGTCCTCCCGTTCCAGGAGCCAGCGAAAATCCGGCACAAACTGAAGCATGACCCACACCGGCCTTCCCAGTGCCCCCGCCAAATGCGGCACGGAAGTATCGGTAGTAACGATCAAGTCCATCAACGACATCACCGCCGCGGTATCCGCAAAGTGGTTCAGCTCCGGGCCCAGATCGACCCAATCCAATCCCGGCGGCGGATTCTTCGCCTGCTCCCCGGCCGGACCTTTCTGGAGACTGTAAAACTTGACGCCTCGGGCGGCTGCGAATGGGGCCAATTGTTGCAGGTTCAGCGATCGCGTTCGATCGGCCTTGAATTGAGGATTGCCCGCCCACGCCAAGCCGACCCTCAATTGCCCGTCGGCAGAGCCGAGCGTTCGACTCCATGCGTCCACCAGCGCCGGTTCGGGACTCAGATAGGGCACGATTTTGGGGATGTTGGCTAACGTCGTCCCGAAAACCCGCGGCAGACTTAGCAGAGGACAGTGCAGATCAAAGGCCGGCAGGGGCTGGCCATAGGCCACGATTTGGCATCGCTCGGCCATTGTCTGGAAGAGGCGCTCAAGTTCGGCCTGACATGCGATGATGATTCTCCCGCCCCGCTGGGCCACCAGCGGCAAGTAGCGAATGAATTGAATGGCATCGCCAAAGCCCTGCTCGGTGTAGAGCAGAAGGGTGCGACCTTCCAATGGGCGGCCGTCCCATTGTGGCTGAGTGAAGTTTCGCAGGGGTGCGGGAAAATCCTTGCATTTCCATCGCCATTCATATTCCTCCCAGCCTTGTTGAAAATCCATTCGCGATAGCAGCGCAATAGCGAGATTGCTGTGGGCTTCGGCGTGGTTGGGATTGAGGGCGATGGCACGCCGATAGGCGGCGATAGCCTCATGGAGTTGCCCTTGATCTCTCAGGGCAGCGCCGAGATTGTTGTGGACTTCGGCCAAGGTGGACTTGAGAGCGATGGCCTGGCGAAAGGAGGCGATGGCCTCATCGAGTTGCCCTTGGTATCTCAGGGCGTTGCCGAGATTGTTGTGGACTTCGGCCAAGTTGGGATTGAGGGCGATGGCCAGGCGATATGCGGCGATGGCCTCGTCGCGTTGTCCTCTATCTGCCAGGGCATTGCCGAGATTGTTGTGGGCTTCAGCATGGTTGGGATTGAGGGCGATGGCCAAGCGATAGGCGGCGATGGCCTCGTCGCGTTGTCCTTTGTCTTTCAGGGCATTGCCGAGATTGTTGTGGGCTTCGGCGTAGTTGGGCCGCAGGGCGATGGCCTGGCGACAGGCGGCGATGGCCTCATCGAGTTGTCCTTTGTCTCTCAGGGCATTGCCGAGATTGTTGTGGGCTTCGGCGTAGTTGGGCTTCAGGGCGATGGCCAGGCGATAGGCGGCGATGGCCTCGTCGCGGTGTCCGTTGTCTTTCAGGGCATTGCCGAGATTGCTGTGGGCTCCGGCGAAGTTGGGCCGGAGTGCGATGGCCTGGCGAAAGGCGGCGATGGCCTCATCGAGGTGTCCTTTGTCTGCCAGGGCAATGCCGAGATTGCTGTGGGCTTCGGCGTAGTTGGGGCTGAGGGCGATGGCCCGACGGATCAATTCCACGGCTTCGTCATTGCGTCCCACCTGGTGGGCGATCAGGCCCAGATGGTGCATGGCGACGGCATGCTCCGGCTGCCGCGCCAGGATTTGCCGGTAAAGCCGCTCGGCTTCCTGCAAGCGTCCGGCGTGGTGGTGCTGCAACGCCAGATCGAAGACGTGTTGGATCGTGAGTTGAGCCACGCCGTGGATAGGCAATATCCGGTGTGGGCCACGCTCTGACAAGAGATCGCAATGAGTTGCCTTGCGCGAAGGTATCGCCGCGATCTGAGTCGGAGGCTGTGGAACGCGGGCCCGATAACGTAGTTCAGCAGGATCGGCTCGGCCGTTGCAGGCGCTATGGCCGTCATGGGTGGATCGCGCATCGCCGCCGCAAGGGGAGAAACATTCAACAATCGCCTGCTCGGGTCTAAAGTCGTGACATAATCTCGAGATGATCCAATCCACAAGAAAGCGGGAAAGCCATCCGCGGCGACGCGGCGCGGCGGTGATTTACGTGCTGGTCAGCATGGTGGCGATGCTGGGCTTCTGTTCGTTCGCGGTCGATCTGGGACGCGTTCAGGCCGCCAAGACTGAAATCCGTCGCGCCACCGACGCGGCGGCGCGAGCGGCCGTGGCATATCTGCCGCAGGGGAGCAGCAATGTAATAAGCAACGCCGTAAAAATTGCGAAACAGAACAACGTTGACGGCGCGCCCCTAATCATCCCCAATAGCAACGTAACGATTGGAGTTTGGAATGCCAATACTCGCCAGTTTCAGACCAGCGGCCCGATAGACAACGTCACGCTGTTCCAAGCGGTCCAAGTAACCGCCCGGAATCATATTCCACTGCTCTTCGGATCAATTCTCGGGGCCCGGACGTGTGACGTGACTGCCACATCGACCGCTGCCCTCATCTCGATCCAGAAGCCAGTTACGCAATATGTTTCCGCGCACGGCGATCCGTGGCTGGCGGGCGAGCCCCCCGGAACGCTGGCAAGCGAGCCTGACCATGGCTATGCCGCCGCGGCCCATCCATGGAAGTATGACGTCGCCGGGAATTCCGGCACTTACAGCAGCTCAGGCATTCCCCAGTTTACCAATTCGAAAAAAGTCGAACCGACGGACTATACCAGCGGGGAACCGTTTGGATCTCCTACCGAATTCGTCCTGAATGTCCAGCCGGGTTCGGTCATCCAAGTCTCCGTTCCGCTTAATTCAGAAAACATGGCGACCAATGCCGGATATTACAACGGCCAGAACCAACCGTCGTACGAAGCCAACGGCTCCGACAACGGTTCGTATGCCATCTACAGCGATGACGCCGCCAATCCGAGCCTTCCGCAGGGCAGTGTTACGACCAGCGGTTCGGAGCATGGCATCTCGAATATTGCCGTGCCGATCAATTCCATAGTTGGCGTCTTCCTGGACAACAACGTCCCGGACAACGCCGGCACCGTGCCAGCGGGGAAGGATTACAGCACCCAGACCGAACGCGATTACCTGAGCGTCGAGCCTGATCTTCGCCAGACGTTTTATGTTGGCGCCGGTCAAACAAGTTTGGGCGATCAGCAAACCATCATCGTGCCGCCGGGCGCCACGAGGCTTTTCCTGGGCACGATGGACGGACACGAATGGAGCAACAACCTGGGCGGTTTCAACGCCACCATCAGCCAGTTCGAGATCGAACTCGTTCACTGAACCATCCCAGACCCGGCAAGAATCCGAGCGGCTCCAAGCCCGATGTACCTCCGGGGCTTTTTTCACAGCCAAATCGCTACAATAGAGGCATGACTCGCGCCGTGTACTTCCCGCGTTGGCGAAGCCTCCTGATGCAAATGGTCATGTGGATCGTGCTCGGCGGCACAATCGTGCTGGCGGCGCTGCTCGATCAACATCTCCGCCGCGCGCAAATACTGAGCCTTTCCGATCCCATCGTTGATGGACCACTGACCTTCCGCTTTCCGGCCACCTGGAAGAACTGGACCCGGCGGGCGGGTGGCGACGCCACCGCGCACGTCGCCACCGATTCGGACAACGGCGTCAGTCGCACGCTGATCATCTCGCGGCAGCGGTTGCCCCATTTCATGTCTCCCGCTCAATACATGCTTCGGGCGTTGCCGCTGGCCGGCACCATCACCCCGGACGCATTCAAAGGTGTGACGATCGACGGCTGGCCGGGTGAGTCGATCACCTATGCGGGGCGGCTCGTCTCCTTTAGTTCGGGCACGGATCGGCAATACACGGTCTGCTCCGCCATCGTTCTCCCCATGGGCCAGACGATAATGGTTCGCCTGGACAAAAACGCTCAATTCGATCAGGCCGATGAGCAGCTCTACAAACAAATCCTCGATCAGGTCAGCACGTCCGCCACGCGCCCCAGCGAGGGCGCGACGATCCAGTTGACCGAGAACATTCAGATAGACGTGCCGGTGGAATTGAGCGTCTATGACCAACCCGATTCTCTTCGCCGCAGTCGGGCAGCCGCGGCGCTCACGGACGAGGGCGGATGGATCTCGGTGGAATTCGTCCCCGTGATGTTTTCCGGCTCGGAGCCGTCCCCCTCTCTTTTGGCCGGTCTGGCCGCGCGCGAGCAACTGGACTCTCGCGACCCCAGCCTGGCAGACCGATGGATCACCGCCGAGGGTTCCGCCCAAAGTCCCAACCACTGGACGATCGATCCGCAGGATCCGCCCGATGAGGTCATCACCGGACATCGCGTGGCTCACCTTCTCACCGGAGACGGAGGCCAGGGGCTGATCGTCGTGCTCAACGCCGCAACGCCCGCGAGCTTTGCCGATCTGGACCACCTCTGGGACGAGCTGGCGGCGAATATCCACATCGGGAAATCGCCGCCGCTGATTCATGCGCTCGAAACCGGCGCCGCATTGCTGCAAAGGACCGCGGCGGCGAACCCCGGCGATTCGTGGGGGCTCTGGTCCAGCGGATCGGTCCAGATTGGATTCACTCACGAATATGTCGAGCGGGGCCTCAAGTCGGCGCTGCGTTACACGGTGGTTCGAAACTGGAGCGGCACCGCCACGGCTGTGGACCAGCAGTGGGGATCCAGCGGCGATTCCGGGCCATGGGCCACCATGATTCGCGCCGATGCCGAAGCGAAGCTCGACAGTCCCCGCGCATTTTTCTTCGGCGAGACCACGACGGTGTCGGATTGGATCGTGACCAATGTCCGCGATCGCGCCGGGCACGAGAGTTCCACGAGCAACCGCTTTTCTCCGCCGGCGTTCGTCTTGAGCCGGTATCTGCCCGAGGCGCTATCACATGTCGAGAAAACGCCGACGGCGTTTTGGACCGATCGGTTCGTCGGCGTCGAGGCGGAGCTGTTTCCGTCGCCGCTGCTGCTGCTGGCGCAGCGCATGGAAAACAGCGGCCGCCTTCGCTGCGTCGAAGCCCAGGTGAACGGCACGGGCGAGGTAAGCCGCTGGTATTTCGCCGCGGATGGCGCGCTCGATCACGCCGATTTCGCCGGGGATTTGCACCTGCGGCCCTCCAGCGAAGGCGAAATCGAATCGGCATTTGCGGGCGATCACCGCTTGACGACCCAGCCGCATTAGCCGACCATGAATGGTTCGCCGCTTTCTGCGAGGTGACGCGGATGAACTGCACGCGACTGAGGGTTGGATTGCCACTGGTTGTTTTGGCCGTGGCGAGCGCCGCGGCGGCGGACTCGTCCGCGGGGGATAATTCCCCGTCCACCCAGCCGTCCATTCACAAGACCGAGCTGCTGGGCGCGAAATTCTCCAGCCACGTTCATGGGATCGAATTCCGCCCGCCGGCCGATTGCGTGCAGATCGACAAGGCCACGGCCGACACCATCGTTGAGTTCGATCGCGACGACTACAACTGGCAATTGAAGGCGTGGAGCGTTCGCCTCGAGCGCTCGTTGCCGCTGACGATTCACAAAGACCAGTATGGCCGCGAGCAGGATGGCGTGATGGAGATCACCCTGGCCAACATCAAGCAGCAAACCCCCTCCGAGGAGGTTTTGCGCAACGAGGTGATCAACGTCGGCCGCGTTCGCGTGGGAATGATTGCCGTTCGATATGAAACCGCCAGCCACGATCGGCGATTCACGCAGCAAGCCATTTTTGAAACGCCCGACGCCGACAACAAGCTCTATTATTTCCTCGATCTGACGGGTCCCGGCAAACCGCAGATGGAGCCGGACGATGTCGTCAACCCGGCCGAAAAACTCGCCCACGACACCTTTGCCGAGGTGGTCGATTCGGTCGTCCTGCTGGATCGCACCAACATCATCGAATACCAGCGGCAGGGACTGTACAGCACCATGGGGCTGTTCGTCATGTGGAACGCGAATCATTATGGACCGATCCGCTCCGCGCCGGTTCCCGAGCAATATCAGCGCATCATCCGGGACGGGCAGGACGTCGGCTATCAGCACATCGTTGAGGAATTTGAGCCCAACGGCAAGTCTCCGGAGGAATCGACCCTGCGCATCGGCGTGCGTTCGCGCATGATGCCCACGCCGCAGCAACAATGGGACACCGAAATGTGGATGATCAGTTCGGCCGATCGCAAACACGAGCATTGGAAAACCGCCGCCCGCGAAACCGACAACAAGGGCCAGTTGATCGACAGCTTTTCGCAGGTGGGCGCCAGCGACGAACAAACCAAGGCTTTCGCCATCGAGACCTCGCCGGACGCAAACGGATCGCTGGATCCGGATCGGGACAACAACTCCCTGCACCGCGGTCCGCTCGGGCAGGGCAATGTCGATGTCGCCACTCGCCGCACCCTGGAAGCAACCACCACCCATCAGAAAACTCAGCTCAGTCCCTTCAAGGTCGATGTGCCGGTGTTCTATGTCCCGCAGGCGTTCAGCTATCTGCTGCCGGAGCTTTTGCCGCTGAAGCCGAAGACCTACATGTTCGCCACGTTCGTTCCCAGCACCCCGGAAAACTCCGGCGTCAGCAGCGGCGGGAATGTCATGTCCCGCTACATGGAAGTGTTGCCCGTTCAACACGTGAAGTTTCGCGGCCAGGAATTCGACGCCGTTCCCATCACCGACAAACTGACGCTGGAAGGTTCGCTGACCACTTATTACCTGAGCCCCCAAGGCAAGTTTCTCGGCAGCACCAGCAGCTTCACCGACGGGGACAAGACGACATTGATTGAGGTCGTTCCCACCGATATCCAAACCCTCGATCACATCTGGAACCGCCCCGATCTTTCGGGTCCGAACGTGCCGGCCGGCGGCGATTCGAGCCTTGCGCCTTCGTTGCCATAAATGGGTCAAATGCAACCGCGAAGACGCACAGCGCGGCCATTGGCCGCAACCAAAGAAGAAATACAACCGCGATGACGCGAAGGACGCGAAGACAAACGCGAAGAACTCATTGGCACATCCTGCACAACTGAAATGAAAATCTTGTCGTAAAAACAAGAAATTGCAGGATATCAACGAAGAGCGCGAAGAC
>JBEKHH010000027.1:0-65360 GCA_050012375.1 Tepidisphaeraceae bacterium | reverse complement strand
AAGAATGGTCAGAAGTGGTCGGCGGTGGTGGATGGCCAGCCGGGCGCGGAGTACGACGGAATCGGCGCCCTAATCTTCAGCCCCGATGGCAAACGCGTGGCGTATGAGGCCCGGAATGGTCAGAAGTGGTCGGCGGTGGTGGATGGCCAGCCGGGCGCGGAGTACGACGGAATCGGCACCCTAATCTTCAGCCCCGATGGCAAACGCGTGGCGTATGAGGCCCGGAATGGTCAGAAGTGGTCGGTGGTGGCGGACGGTCAGGCGGGCGCGGAGTACGACGGAATCGGCGCCCTAATCTTCAGCCGCGACGGCAAACGCGTGGCGTATGGGGCCCAGAGGGGCGAGAAGTGGTCGGTGGTGGTAGACGGCCACGCGGGCGCGGAGTACGACGGAATCGGCGCCCTAATCTTCAGCCGCGACGGCAAATGCGTGGCGTATGGGGCCCGGAATGATCAGAAGTGGTCGGTGGTGGTGGATGGCCAGGCGGACGCGGAGTACGACGGAATCGGCGCCCTAATCTTCAGCCCCGACGGCAAACGCGTGGCGTATGGGGCTGCGAAGGGCGAGGGGCGGTTCGTGGTGGTGGACGGCCAGAAGGGCGCGGAGTACGACGGAATCGGTGACGGCTCCCTGATGTTCAGCCCCGACGGCAACCGCGTGGCGTATGGGGCCAAGAATGGTCAGAAGTGGTCGGTGGTGGTGGACGGCCAGGCCGGCGCGGAGTACGACGGAATCGGTAAAGGCACCCCGATCTTCAGCCCCGACGGCAACCGCGTGGCGTATGAGGCTCAGAAGGGCGAGGGGCGGTTCGTGGTGGTGGACGGCCAGCCGGGCGCGGAGTACGACGGAATCGGTGACGGCTCCCTGATGTTCAGCCCCGACGGCAAACGCGTGGCATATGTGGCCAAGAAGGGCGAGAAGCGGATGGTGGTGGCGGACGGCCAGCCGGGCGCGGAGTACGACGCAATCGGTACAGTCCCGATCTTCAGCCCCGACGGCAAACGCGTGGCGTATGCGGCCAAGAAAGGCGAGAAGTGGTCGGTGGTGGTGGACGGCCAGGCGGGCGCGGAGTACGACTTAATCCTTCAAGGCTCCCCGATCTTCACCCCCGACGGCGGTCTTGAATATCTGGCGACAAAAGAAAGCTCGCTCTACCGCGTCCAATATATCCCCGTGCGTTGAGTGGGTAAAAGATGCCGTTCACATACCGGACACGGTCGGCCCTGCCCATAGAGCGGTCTAGCGTCTGGATTGCCGGAGTCGGGGCGGTATCCGGCGCGGGTCCGGACGTTGCTTCCACGCTCGATGCCTTCTGGAACGCTCGGCGTAGCCCCGCCAGCACCTTGCCATTTGAGAGTTCGATCGCCTGTCCGACATTTCAAGTCGCGGCCGAGTTGGCGACCCTGCCGCCGGCGGTGAACCGATGCCGAAGTCTTCGCCTGGCGATGAAGGCGGTGCGCGAAGCGATGGCGGAGGCCCAAATCAGGGAGTTCAGCGGCGACGAGCGCGTGGGGGTATGTATCGGAACCACCGTCGCCAGTCAATTGAACAGCATTCCATTTTACGACGCGTATCGCCGTGAGGGCAATCCGCCGCTGGATGCTGTTTATGACTATCTGCACGCAAATCTGGCGCAAGGTGTGGCTGAATTGCTGGGCGTTCGGGGACCGCGGATGACGATCGTGAACGCCTGTTCATCCGGCACGGATGCGATCGGCGTGGCGGCCAACTGGATTCGCGCCGGGATGTGCGACGTTGCCGTGGCGGGCGGCGCGGACGAGTTGAATCGGGTGGCGTTGGCGGGATTCTGGTCGCTGGGGGTGATGAGTTCCCGGCCGTGCGCTCCGTTCGATCGCGAGCGCGATGGGCTGAACCTCGGCGAAGGGGCTGGGATTGTGGTGCTTGAATCGGCGAGCCACGCCAAGAGGCGGAACAAAAAGCATGGGATGGAATTGGCGGGATTCGGTGCGGCTTGTGATGGGCATCACCTGACGGCGCCGCATCCCGAAGGCCGCGGCCTGGATGCGGCGATCAGGACGGCCCTGTCCCAGGCTGGCGTGACGCCGAACCAGATTGCATTCATCAACGTTCACGGGACGGCGACGACGGAAAACGATCGGGCCGAGGGAAAGGTGATCGCCCGCATTTTCGATTCGGGCATTTCCCTGGCCGCGACCAAGGGATACACGGGCCACACCCTGGGCGCGGCCGGTGGGCTGGAGGCGGTGTTCACGGTGCTGGGATTGCGCAAGGGCTGGATTCCCGCCGGCGTCGGATTTGAAAATCAGGCGGAGGATATTGCGGTCGCGCCGGTGCGCCAGCGCACGGCAATCGGCGGCGAATTCGCGTTATCCACGTCACTGGCTTTCGGCGGCAACAACTCGGCCGTGGTGATTCGGAGGATCGGGTGAAATCCGAAATCGGCGATCTTCTTGCGCCGGCAAGCATCCTGGGCGTCGGGGCGGTGACACCGCTGGGGCGGGATTTACAGGGGATAGGAAAACAGTTGGGGAGGTCCGCCGCGGCGACGGCCGCGCACCTTCGAGTGAGCGACGAATTTCTGTCGGACCCCGCCATCGGCGGCCGAATGCGGAGGGCGGACCGATTTGCACGGATGGCGGCGGTCGCGGCGCTCGATTCCTGGGCCGGCGCAAGCGACGCGTGCGCAAGCGTTGCCAAGGATCGAGTCGGATTGATCGTGACATCCGGCTTCGGTCCGCACTGCCGCGGATTCCGGTTTCTCGACGGGATTCTCGATTGCGGGGACAGCAGCGCGCTGCCGACGGATTTTTCGCATTCGGTGCACGGGGCGGCGGCGGCGTATATCACGGAACTGCTCGAACTGCGCGGCCCGTCGCTGTCAACGACCGACTTTGAAATCGGGTTCGAGCAGGCCGTTCTGCTGGCACAGTGTTGGCTGGACCAGCGAGCCTGCGACCGGGTGCTCGTCGGGGCGGTGGAGGAAATCGGCGAGGTGCTCATTCACTGTGCCTCGCGCATGTTGGGAGGCGAAAAAATATTCGTCCCAGGCGAGGGGGCGGTTTTTTTGACGCTCGGGCCGATGGACGGGGAAGGGCTGGCCCGCCTCGAGGCGACCGCCCCACCGCCGCAGGTGGATCTGATGATGCTGGACGTACCGGCTAATCCGTCGCCGGCGACCGACCAGCCTACAATCGCCGCGCGGCACACAACGACATTCAGTCCATATTTTGGGCATTCGGCGAGCAGTTCCGCGTTTCAGTTGCTTGGAGGATTCCTGTCGCTGAGCGCCGGCCGGCCGCTCGGTCGGCTGGTTCAGAAGGCTTCGCCAGCAGAGTTAGGGGCAGTTGACAAAGTCGCGACGTTCAAGCCATCATGCGATTTGCGCGCGGCGTCGTTGCTAATGACAAAGGCGTGAGGAGGCGAATCGTCGCGGCGGCGTTCACCAAAATTAAAGGAATACCTGTGGCAGACGCAATCACCCTTGAATCGATCCATCAGCAGCTTTGCACCGAAATTGAAACGCTTTTGTCCCTCAAGGCCGGCAGCATCAAGATGGATACAGACCTGACGGTGCTGGGGATCGATTCGCTTCGCTTCGTGTCGCTGCTGCTGGCCATCGAGCAGAGATTCGGCGTGAACCTGATGAAGACGGGAATGACCAATGAGGATACCAAGACGGTTCGGTGCCTGGCGGCGGCGGTTCAGTCGGGACGAAACGCTTGAACCTCTCCTTTCCATACTCCCCAAATCGTCGGTATCTGACCGGAATAGATTATCTGATGGGCTCCATGGCTTACGGGGCCGCACGGCGCACCGGCATCGGAGTTTTCTCGCAGGCGGTGCTGGAAGTGAAAGGCGCCTTGTGCGAGAAAACGATTCGCACGGCTTTGGATCAGATTCTAGGCCGAATTCCGCTGCTTCACGGCCAAATGGCCCGCGACTGGCGAAACCTGGCTCCATATTGGAAGGTCCCGTCATCGGCGCGGGATTCGGCGATCCCGCTGCGCGTGGTTGATTTGCCGGCGCACGAGTCCGGCCGAGCGGAGCAATTGTTCGCCGACCATGGCAATGCGCCGTTCGACGCCGACTGGCGGCACGCCCGATTCCTGCTGGTGCGAATCGGACAGGAACGATCACGGCTGGGCGTGGTGTTTGACCATCGGCTGCTCGACGCGTTTGCGGCGGAGACGTTTTTCCGGTTGATCGATCTCACCTGGCAAGGGCGCCTTGATGAAATAGCGCCGCGCTTGAAACAGACCGAGCCGGCGCATGCGGACAACTGGATGAGGCGCTTCAAATCCGGGCAGACGCTCAACCGGCTCTTTCTCCAAATGAAAACGCTGAATGTCTGCTTCCTGACGATGCCTGCGGGTAACGCTTTTCGGCCGAACCGTTTCGTGCATGATGGTTTGACTCCGGAGGAATCGGCCGGATTTATTCGGAAAGCCGGGGAAGAAATCGGGGTTCCGATCCTCTCCCCATCGGCAATGGCAAGGGCCATTCTCGCGGTGCGTCAGGTGCTTGGGTCCATGTCCACGACGGGAACGGATTACATGGTTTTTACCACCGCGAATTTGAGGGTCCCGGGTCAGGAATGGGAGACGTTTCTCTTCAACCATATCGTACTGCTTCCATTTTGGCTGCCGGCGGAGGGCGATGCAACGGCGAAGGATGCCGCGATTGAGTTGCGGGACCAGCTCTTCGATCACATGAAAAAACAGGTCCCCTTCGCCTTGAGCGATGCGTCGGCATTGGGGCGGATTGTTCCGCACTTCATCGCCGGCCCAATGTTACTGACCATGGCCGGGGGCCGGATATGCTCGTTCTATTTCGCATGCCTGCGCGACGCGGGTTTTTCGGGAGAAACCTTTTTAGGCTTGCCGACGGTCAACCTGATTCACAAACCGCTGGCGCTGTCCCCGCCGGGGTTGAATATCTGCATGACGCACTTCCGCGGCCGATTCAACATCGTCGTATCGTACGTGGAGGGCGCGATGGATGATCGGACGGCGAAGCGGCTGATGGAGCAATTCAAGTCGTCGTTGCTGCGGTAGATGAGCGAATGAGCTTCCCGGTCCGGGTCTTGGGCAGAGCGTCGACCTCGCGAAATTCGAGGGGCACCTTGTAGGACGAAAGACGCCTGAGGCAGTAGCCGCGAAGTTCTTCAATGATTCTTGCCGGATCGACGATGTTTGGCGCGACGACCACGCGGGCGACGGGCGTCTGGCCATATTGCGGATGCTCTTTTCCCGATACGAGCGATTCCTTGACCCCGGGCATGGAGTTGATGGTCTCTTCGACTTCCTCGGGAAACACTTTCATGCCGGCGCAGACGATGACCGTCTTGCTGCGCCCCAGCAGGGAAAGCCGCCCCCGCTCATCGACGCGGCCAAGGTCGCCGGTGTCGAACCAGCCGTTGCGCAGACACTGCTCGCGGAGCCGCCAGGGCGAGAAATAGGCGTCGAACATTCCCTTGCCCTTGACCAGGACCTCGCCGATGCCGTCGGGATCGGGGTTTTCAATTTGCACCTGATAATCGGGGAGAGCGCGGCCGACGGTATTTCCGCCGGCGGTTCCCGCTTCGGTGTTGATGAAGGGAAGGCCGATTTCGATGATGCCGTAGGCCTCTGACGGGGTAAGTCCGAATTTTTGCGAGAATTGAGTGAAGATTTCCGGCGGCATCTTCATCGCCGTGCTGATGGCCATGCGCACGTCCTTCAATGAGTCGGGCTTCACCAGGTTTGAGACGGCCAGCAGGTAGAAATGCACCGGCGAGCCGTAGATGAATGTGAGCCGAACGCGCTGGGCGGCTTCCAGGACGGAGAAGGGAAACCGCTGGTTGGCGACGACGATCGTCGCGGCCTTGCGAAGGAACAGAAGAATCGAAACGACAAAATGGTGGCTCATGCCCAGGACCCAGAGGATCACATCGCGATCGGAAATCGCCAGACCCTGGTTGGCGGCGTCGGTGCGCTCAAGAATCGAACGATGGGAAATCACGACGCCTTTGCTCTGGCCTGTCGTGCCGGAGGAGAAGCGGATGAACGCCGCGCCCAGGTCGCGGCATCGCTGGTCCAGCTCGGGATCGGCCTGGCGCGGCCGCCAGAGGAACAGGTCGTCGATTTTTTGGGCGGCCTCATCGCCGGCGGCGCGCGGCAAATTTGAATTCGTCAGCACGCCATTCACATCAATGCGCTCGATGGTTTCCAGGATCTCGCCGGGGGTGAGCGAATCGGCGACGGGCACAACGGCGGCGCCGCAATCGAGCAGGGCCAGGGCGCCGATCACGTAGTCGATGCCATCGGCGCATCGAAATGCAATCCGCTGGCCTGGGCCGACATTGCGGGCGGAAAGAAGCTTGGCGAAGACGGCGATGCGATCCAGGAGCTGGCCATAGGTGATGGTGCGAGAGCCTCCGACGATTGCCGTTCTGGCGGCAAACTGCCGGGTCTCCTGGCGAATCAATTCGACGATATTCATGTTTGATTCCCCGCCAGGGGCAACCGGGGCCGGATTTGCCGCGCCACGCCGTAAACCACCAGCGCCAGCGCCGGCGAAACCAGGAACGCCACGATATGCGATCCCACGTACCATTGCAGGAACGGGCTGACATGCGGATGCAGGACGAACCGTCCAACGGTCAGGCAGAATTCGGGCAGCGCGCGGGGGAGGCAAATGGCCAGGTTCGCCAGCACCATGATTTTATTGAGATGCAGGCGCATCGCCAGATATAGAACGACAATCGGGCCCCAGGGCCAGAGAAGCGTGCTCAACAGCACGCTCAGCGCCGCCGCCGCCGCCAGGCCCAGTGGACTCGAATTCTCCACGCAGAGCTGTTTGAGCCATTGCCCGGGGGATCGGCCCCGGGGCTTGGCTGTGCCTGGAATCCTGCGATGGGGGATCGGCAGCAGGCGTCGCAATACCAGTCGCGTATGAAGCAGCGAAATGCGGAGGTTGTCGAGGAAGGGCCGAAAATGGGAGACCCTTTGTCCGACCTCAAAATACCGGGCGCGAATCGGCACGCATTTGACCGCCAGCCCGGCCCAAATCGCCCGCGTGATGATCTCCATCTCTAGATTGTAATGACGGCAAGCCAATCGCAGACCCAGCGCGGGTTGCACGGGGTAAGCGCGAAACCCGCTTTGCGTGTCGCGGAGGGTTGCGCCGGATTCGACGCAGATCCAGAAATCTGAAAAGTCGCGGCCGAAATGACTGGATCGAGGCATGTCGCCGACGATTTTGTCGCGAGAGCCGATGAGGATGGTGTCCGGCGCAAGCCGCGGGAGGAAAACGGGGATGTCCTCAGGGAAATGCTGGCCGTCGCCGTCGAGGGTGAGGAGGTATTCGGCGCCGCGCTCGGCGGCGTATCGAAACGCGGTGAGCAGCGCGGCGCCCTTGCCAAGATTCGATGAATGGCGAACGACCGCGACGTCCAGGGGTTTAAGAAGCTCGCGCAGGTCGGCGTCGGTGCTGCCATCATCGACAACCACGACGCTCTGGATTTGCTCGCGGCAGCGCCGGGCCACGTCGGCGATCGTGGCGGCGTTGTTGTGCACCGGAATCCCGCACCAGATCTGGGTCATGCTCGCTGAACCATCAATTGAAAACCGCTGGCCAGTTGCAACGGAGTCGCCTCCGATTTCGATAACAATTCGAAAATATTGTCCTCGCCCGGGCCGGCGTCAACCGCCATGCACACCGCGGCCCGCGGATCGCTCCAGAGGGCCAGCATCCCGGCAGCCTCGCCATCGGCCACAATCCGCTGGGCGTGCCGAGCCAGCGACGGCAGCGGGAGAGTATCGTCATGGATAAACAAGCAGGGTCCGGTGAGCGACAGGACGATGGCGACCTCGCCGAGCACGCTGGTGGGAAGAGTGTAAATGAACAGATTACCGCGTCCAAGGGTTCGGCCGCAGGCGACGTAATCGCGGAAGTATTCCTGATTGGCCGCAAGAAACCCGTCGGAACCCGCGGAGGCTATGCCGATCTCCGATTCGCGCGATTCCTGCCAACGGATGGCCTTCAGGGCCATGCCGGCCGCGCAGAGGCAAAAGCGAGCCTCGGTCGTCATGCGAGAGAAGTAATTGACGGGCCGGCCGATCAATTCGACGGCGCTGGCCGAGGTGGACAGGGCCGGCGAGGGCCCTTGCCACGACTGCCCCGCGGGCGTGAAGAGACCGTGATGTTCGGCGCAAAACCAGGCGACGGCGCGAATCACGATTGATCCCCCCCGCCGAGGACGACGGCGGTGTTCACGCCGCCGAAGCCGGAGCTGATCGACAGAGCCAGCGGAGCGCGACCGATCTGGACGGAGGTTTTGTGTGCCCAATCCACGGCGGATGGGTCGAGGACCTGGAGCCCGACGGTGGGCGGAACGATGCCGAGGGACATCGCCCGAGCGGCGACGAGAATCTGCACGAGCCCCGCGGAAGCCAGTGTGTGGCCGACGCCCCCCTTGACGGAGAAGATCGGCCTGGGCCGGCGAGTCGCCCCGCGCAAAGCGACCAATTCCATCGCGTCGCTGTAGAGCGTGGCGGTGCCGTGGGCGGCGATGAACGAAATTTCATCGGCGGTTTTGCCCGCCATCGCGCAGGCTTTGGCGATGGCGCGCGATAATCCCCGGGCGTCGCGGTCGGGCGCGGTCATGTGGACGGCGTCGGTGGTATTGCCCCAACCGAGGATCGAAGTCGCGCCCCCGCGCGGCGATTCGTCCGAGGCGAGCAATGCCCACGCGGCCCCTTCGCCGAGCGTCAGCCCGCCGCGCTGGGCGTCGAACGGACGCGCCGGTCCCTCACACAGCGAAAGCAGCGTCGAAAAGCCCGAATAGACGAACTCCGACACCGAATCACAGGCGACAAGGAGAACTCGTTTGGCATCGCCGTGGCGGATCATCGATGCGGCTCGAGAGATCGCTACCGCGGAGGATGCGCATGCGCAAGATACAACCATGGCCGCCCCCCGCAGCCCAAGCAATTGCTTGATTCGCCGAAGCAGTACCTGCGGCCGGGCGTCGGCGGCCAATTCGGGCCGATGGCTCAGGATCGCTGCTTCAACATATTCGATCTCGCCGACCGTCGTGGCGAGGATCAGCGGAGTCAAGGGATCGATTTTCGCGATGAGCGGCCGGAGGAGCCGCCTGAGCATGGCCATCGCCCGGGATTCGCCGGCGTGAATTTCAAGTTCGGGGATGATGGCGGCCTGATTGCTGAGAAATCCCCGCTCCACAAAACGATCGGTTGCGCGGATGGCCGTTTCATTGCTGAGCAGACCGTCCCACAACGCGTCCAGCCCCCAGCCGTAGGCGGTCACGACATCCGATTGAACAATGGCAACGTTCATCGCAGATCGGCAAACTCGCCGGCCCTCCAGCGTTTGCGACAGTTCTCCAGCATCGCCGGAGTTGCCATCAGCGGCGCGCCGGTTGCATCGACGAACATCTGCACCGTGTATCCGGCGGCGGCCAATGGGCCACGCTCTTTGTGAATCTGGTACTCCGTGTCGATGCGAGCCGCCTCATTCCAGATCAATTTGCCGGTGATCGTAACCTGCTCGCCGAGAACAACCGGGGCGAAGTAATCGACGTGAAGCTGGACGACGGGCGCTTGCAGGCGATCGCGAACGAAATCGGCGTAGCCCATCCCACAGGCGCGGCCAAGCTCCTCGCTCGCCTGCTCGAAAAGCTGGGCATAGCGCCCATGCCAGAGAACAGCCATGGGATCGACGTCGCTGAAGCGAATGCGATGTTTCAGCCGTACGATCAGCGGCGCCGGTGCGCCCGCGCTAGCGGGGAAATAGCCCCCCTTTTGCCGTCGGATCGGATGGATCATGGGCGAACCTCCTCCTCGGCAAGGACGGGGCGAACCACGAGGGAAAACTCCGCGCATCGCCCGCCCGCGACGGACAATTTCGCCTTAATATGAAAGTCGCCGTCGTTTACGGGAATCATTTCGGCGTCGATGACGACCTGCTGCCCCGGCTCGACGGGCTGGAGCCACTTCGCGTTTTTCAGCAGGCGAACGCGGAGCTCGGCAACGCCCTGCCGGGCGGCGCCGGCCAGAAGCACCGCCTGAACCATGCAAATCCCCGGAAGAATCGGACGATTTGGAAAATGGTCCGGAAGCACGCTTAGATTTGGATCCACGTCGAACCAGGCGCGAAAGCCGCCGTCGCGCTCCTCCACCCGAAGCATGGATTGAATCTGCTTGCGAACCGGGTTCATTCGACTCCCCAGCCTCGATTCTTCACGATGATTCGGTAATGATAATGACTATTATCCATGACGATTCCGCGGGGGTAAAGACTGCCGGGGGACGAGGCGTACTGAAAATACCTCACCCGCCAGATCGGGCCGAAGCAGCCGACGAGTTGTTTATCCAGCAGAATCGGCGGATCGCCGCCGAGTTCATACACCATTTTGCCTTGCGATGTTTTCTCACAGAACCGAACCGTGGTCGAGCGGACATCGATTTTCGCCCCGCTATCGGGCACGAGGTCAAAAAACATTCTCCGGATGTCCTCGGCGATGCCCATCAGCAGGTCCTTATTTTCCATGAGCGGAGGGATGGCGAAGCGAATGGAGTTGCCGCGGGGATCGCCGCTGAGATGGAACAGCTTGACGCCAAGCTGATTGAGCCCGACCAGCTCAAACGTGCCTGCCGGGCGATTCACGCGCAGCACGCCCAGGACGGCCATATCGTTGCGAAAGGGAGCCTGGATGATGACGGTATCATCGGAGGTGAATCGATCCGGGACGGCGTGCGCGACGTTGTCGCGCATGGCCTGCGGATTGGGATTCTTCAAGAGCGGCAAGGGCGGGCGAGTGAACGGCTCGGCGGCGCAGCCGGCCATAAAAGCCAGCAGCAGCATCGGCGGCGCGATCCATGCCCGGGTCATGCCGCCCCCCGCCTCGCGCCCTTCGCCCAAAGATAGCAGACTCCGGGGATGACAAAAAAAGCCGCCAGATACCCGCCCAGCAAACCCGTGGTCAGACTGAAGGCGACGTAGAACAACGCCGGATGTCTGGCGAACATCATCACGCCCGTCCCCACCGCTGTGGCCCCACAAGACACGTGAACCGACGCCATTCCCTGGCCGAGGATCGTCTCGCGTCCGTCGCAGGCGTAGGCGGCGAATACGCCGTAATCGCTGGTCAGCGCCAGCACGACGATGGCGGCGATGACTGTAAGAAGACTTAATGACATGGACATCATCGACAATGCCGCCACCATGGCAACGAGCCCGGCCAACACGGGCAACATGATGATGAGCGATTTGACCCAACTGCGCGTCAGCGCCAGCAGCGAGACGATGATGAACGCGACGCTGATGCCGACCAGAAGGTGCGTTTCAGAAATACCCGAATCCTTGAAGGCTTGCGCCAGCACCCCGCGCGAGACGACCTGGACATCGGGCCGATCGCGCAAAGCGGCGCGGACTGCGGCGATATTGGCGGGCGTGTCGTCAAAATAGCTGAGCATCTGCCAATTGCCATTGGAGCGAGCGGTGAATTGTCCGGCCATTGTGGTAATGATCTCCGGCGGCTCGTCGCCCGAGGGTGGATTTGCCAGGCCCTGGAAAAATGGATCGAAGGCGGTGGCGGAAAAGCCGTAGGGTTCACCGGCCGCCGCCAAATCGCCGCGCAGCTTTGAAACGCGCTGCTCGGACCAGAACGCCCGCCAGCGTTTTTCGTTGGCGTGGCGCGTGGCGGAGGAGGGCCAGACGCTGCTGATCGACACGAATGGTCCGTCGGGAAGCTGGGGGATGAGCGGATAGATCCGGTCGTTGGCGAGCTCGGCGGCGTCGCGCGTCGGGGCGGTGACGACGAGAAGCGCCAGATCGGCATCGGTGCGGCCCCAGTTTTTCTGGAAATCTTTTTCCGCCTGTTTGACCGAGGCGCTGACGCCATCCATGCGCGTGATATCCGAATCGAATTTGATGTTTCGGGAAAAGAAAATCCCGGCGACCAAGAGAATGGCCGCGGCGATCACGGCCGGCGCCATCATTTTGCCCCAGCGGTCCAGGAGCATTCCGCGGCCCAGGGCGACGATGTTTCCGCCGGCCCGCAGCATCCTCGGCAAAATGAACAGCGCGCTCAGCAGGGACAGAACCAGCGAAATGCTGGTGAGATAGCCCAACTGCCGGTACGCGGGGATTTTGGAAAAGGTGAAGGCGACGAATACGCCCAGGGTTGTCAGATGGCTGATCAGAAGCGGCCGTCGAATGCGGCGCATGTCGGCGCGGAAATCGGTTCCCATGCGGACGGCGGTATAAACATAGATGCCGTAATCGACGGCGCTGCCGGCCATCGCGAAGGTCATCGCAACCATCATCGTGCTGAGGCTGGGGTGAACGAGCGCGCACAATCCAATGGTCAGAGCGGCCGTCACCAGCGGCAGCAAAAACACGGCGCCGACCCGCCAGTCGCGGGACACCAGCAGAAAAAGCGAGAGGAAAACAACCGTGTTGATGGCGCCGGACAGGTGAACGTCGTGCCGCATCAGTTGTTCGTTCTGCACGGTGTGAATCTGGCCGCAGATGGGAATGATCTCAATTCCCGGCGGCGCCGCGGCGCACAGATCCTGGAGATGCGCCACCAGTTGGTCGGAGCTGACGATGTTGGTCGCGGTGGTGGATGTCTCGAGAACGAGGATCAATTGTCGGCCGTCAGAGCTGAGGAAGTGGCCATTTTTTATTTCAACTCGAAAGCCCATCCCGTTGGACAGGTCGTAGAGCCGCGACAGAATCCTGGCGCTGACCCCGAGCGGATCGCGGCGGATGATCTGCTGGAGGAACGATCCCTGGGGCTTGACCAGTTGCACGAAGATTTCGCGCATTCGCTTGCGAAGCGCCTCCGGCGTGGTCGCCTTTTGCAGATCGGCAAGGTCGTTCGGGTCGAGCAATTCGCCCGCATGATCGAGCAACCCAATCGCCTGATCGACGGCGTTGGATTCGCTCGGCGGTTGGATGACGCGGTTGATAAGGCGGGGATCGAGCCGCTTTTCCGTTGCGTCGGCGGCGGCGATCAAATCGGAGACCGAGCCGCTGCCGGTCAACCGGAACCAGAGAACGGCGTTGGCTGCAAAACTGGAATCGCGCAGAAAAAGCACCGTCTGCTTGGCCTGGCTGCCTTCCGGCAGCAGCGGCTCCAGGGAGCTATCGACGCGCAGGCGCAGCCAGCCGACGGCGGAAGCGGCCGCAACCGCGAAAATGCAAATGGCCATCCATTTCCTGCGCGACCGGCCCAGTCCTTCAACGTTCATTCGGAGGCATCCTCCAGATGTCATCCTTGACCGGTTGATTCAACTGCGTGTGAACGAACTCCAGAGTCGTCGTGTCGCCGCCGGTTTCGCTGACGACCATCTTCTCGATATACCGCTGGTCTGCGGCGAAGGTGAGAACGATTCGCTGCATGAACTTGGCGACCACCGAATCGGCCTGAGGCTCGAAACGCAGCGAAAGCGGGTTTTCGCTGAGCACATCCACTTCGTAATCCTTTGCCAGGGCCCCGTAATTGCCCAGGAACCAGGCCCGCATCTGATCGGATATAGCCTTGTAAGTTGGATCGCCGCCGAGACGAATCACATCCACCCGATCGGTGTCCTCGTCCCATTGACGGACTTCGTCGTCCTCAAGGCGAATGGCATACCGAACCGGCTCGCGAACGATCCAGATGAATTTGCCGGGCTTCTCAAGGGCCATATGGCCGCGGATGGTGAGGGTGTGATTCAAAACCGCGAGATTCTTCAGTTCGACGAAATCCGCCTCGACGGTGGTCACGTCCTGCAACTGGTGTTGGATATGTTTAACGAGTTCGGGGGAAACGCGCGTCGCCGCAGGTTGGGAACCGGCGGGTTGAGTTGTGGGATCGGCGGCGGCGGAAAGGCCGGCCAGTCCCAAACCGATGCACGCCAGGAAAATTCGGGCAATTGCGTTCACGGATTCAACGCCCGCTCGTCGCTGGGGCGCCATATCTTGACCTGGCCGGTGGCGATGAGTCTTCCATCTTCATGATGGACCTCGCCGTCCACCACGCCGAAATCGCCGAAGCGGGTGACTTTTCGGACACGGATGCTCAATCGGTCGCCGACGCGGGCCTCGCCGGAAATAACCAGGTCCTTGGTCCCCAGCAGCAGGCCTCGATGGGCCAGCCGCTCCTCGCCGAAAAGTTGAAAGCCGTGGCAAGCCGCAAAGGACTGGGCGATCATCTCGATGTAGGCGAGTTCGTCAAGCCGGCCCGAGGCATCAACGAGCAGGGAATCGAGCCTGATGACGAATTCGGTGCGGGTGAAGCGCTCGCCGACCTGAACGAGCTGGTCGATCATGCGAATCGACTTGCCGTGGGGGATCAGTTTGTCCAGGCCAA
Organism: Tepidisphaeraceae bacterium; assembly: GCA_050012375.1. Taxonomy (GTDB): domain Bacteria; phylum Planctomycetota; class Phycisphaerae; order Tepidisphaerales; family Tepidisphaeraceae; genus PALSA-1353. The sequence continues at coordinate 51,016 of JBEKHH010000027.1, read as the reverse complement.
CCGGCAGCGATTCGATTTCGACCCCTTTGGCTTTCCAGCAGAGTTGGTCGCCGGCGAGGTAATCGCCGGTGAGTTGGTAGGCCGCCCCACGGCAGCCGTAACAGTCGGTCGTCTTGCAGCAAGTTCGGCAGGGTTCCTTGACCTTCTGGCCGAAGACGCGGAGGTTCTCGAGGACTTCGCTGAGATTCAGGATTTCCGCCAGCGGCTCGATGCGAATGTTGCCGAGCGGAATGGTGACTCCGACGCAGGCGAAGATCGTTCCGCAGGGCGTCACGTGACAGGCGAAGAGATGCCGCTTGCACGACCTGCCGATGAGCGATGCCGGGGTTTGCCAATTTCGCCCGAATTCATCGCGATCGATTCGCCCAAGCTCCTCAAACAACTGCCTGGCCCGATCAGGCGCGATGATCCTCGCCTTCTCGCTCCGACGGCTTGGCGGCGTGATGATCTGAAGATAAGGCTCCATTTTCTGGCCTCGGACCCACCTCCAGAGCGCGGGAATCTCGCCGATGTTTTCGTCACAAATCTCCGTGCGGATCGCCAAGGGCGGTTCGGCCGATTCGCAATAGCCGGATTGCCTGAGGTGGATTGCAGCGGCGCGGGCGGCGTCGTAGGCGCGCTCGTCGCCGACGAGGCGGTTGTGCAGATCGCGATCCAGCGATTCGAGCTTGATCGCGACCGCAACTTCGCGCCGGCGCAGAAATTCCGCCTGATCGCCGGTGATGCCCGCCCCGCTCGTGAAGAGTTCAACCCGCATCCCTCGGCCGCGGATGTCATCGATGAGTTGCCGAAGCTCGGGATAAGAAGCCGGCTCGCTGTCCACCAGCAGGCAGCGTCGGGCGCCAAGGTCCTTGGCCTGGCCGAGCAGAGTGCGAATCTCCTGCAAGGACAGGGTGGATTGAGCGGCTTGCGGCGACGATTGGCAGGCGGTGCATTGGCATTGCCCCGGCAATGCCAGGTCGATTTCGAAAGACAACAACCCTTGGCGCTGGACGCAAGCGTCAATTTGCTCGCGGGTAAAGCCGAGGCCGTCGATTCGAATTGAGCAATCGCCATGCACGCTGCGCTCCGGAAAATCTCACGTTTTAATTACCTGCTCTTCGATCTGAGCACCCATCGCCTCAGCCCCGTCACATTCAACGCCGGCCAATACTCGGGGTCGCTCCCGTTCATTCGCCAAAATGGGAATTCGGTGAACGGATGGTCGTCCGTCACCACGAGGCGATCGCTGGTGAACTTCAGCAGCGCGTCGCGGTCGCAGATCCAGAGCGACAGCACCTTTTCCGGGGTGCTGCAACTTTGGTCCCACTCGACCAGGTCCGCCACAATCACCGGGTCGGCAAAGCCCCGCCGCACGCGTGCTTCGATGTCATTCACGGGTCGGAGCGTCCCGATGAGAAAGAACCCCGGATAGGTCGGCCCGGCCCATGCGCTCGCATAAGGAAACTCGATCGCAAACGTGCGCATGATCATCTTCAGCTCAGACAGCGGCCCCGGTGGAATCCACAGGCAAACGACCCCGCCCGGACGGATGCGGCTCGCGCACAGCTCGAAGAATTCCCGGCTGTAGAGATTCACAGTCCCGGCGCTGTAGAGCGGCGGCGCGGGGTCGATCGTAATCGCGTCGAACTTCCGCTCGTGCATCAGGAGGTAGTTGCGGCCGTCGTCTACGACCACATGGGCATTCGGCTGGGCGAGGACGCGATCGGCGTCGCGATGGTAGAAGCGCATGAAGCGGGTGACGGCGGGGACGAGTTCGACCACGGTGACGTCGATATCCGAGTGGCGGGCCGCTGAGCGAAATGTCGTGCCCATCCCCATACAAACCACCAGCGCGTCGCGCGGCGAATCGGCGAGCCAAAGGGGCAGGTGCGCCATGAGCTTGTTGCCGGTGACCAGCGCGGTCATGCCGTAGCCGTTCACGAGCAGTTGGCGCGCCATGGGAAGGCTGGGGATACCGACGGAGGTCGTCGTCGCGGCCGCCTCCTCGACGTGGCCGAAGATTTCGTAGCCGGCAAAACGGGAATAAATGACGTCGCGATATGGATCGCCGATGGTCGCCAGCATGAACGCGGTGGCAATGAACATCGCGGCATCGATGAAAAGGCTGCGGCGAAGGCCCAGCGGGTGAACCGCGAGCAAGGCGATTGACGCGATTGCCGCGAGGGCCGCCGCGATCGTTCCACTCCGCGCCGCGCCAAAATGCGGCACAAGCAGGAAGCCGGCGGCAAGCGAGCCGAGGATGCAGCCGATGGTGTTCCAGGCGTACAGCTCGCCCACGCGGCGCCCGATGGTGCGGGCGTGGTTTGTGTAGCACCGCACGGCGACGGGGAAGGCCACGCCCAGCAATAATGCCGCGGGCCCGACCATCATCAGCGGCGGCATGAGCAGGCGACCGCTGCCTTGGTCCATGTATTTGAATATCGCCAGACCATAGGCCGCGGCCAGTGCGACCCCCAGCTCAAGCCGCGCCAGCGCCAGCAAAGGGTCTTTCCATCGCTCGACCATGCCGCCGAACCATCCGCCCAGACCGATCCCCGCAAGCATGACGGCAAGCATGGAACTGAAGGCATAAATGGAGGTGCCTTCATAGAGAAGCAGCATCCGGCTCCAGACGATCTCCAGCGCCAGCGAGACAAAACCGCTGACGGCGAAGCAGACGAGGACGGTGCGCCGCACGCGCCGCGAAACGGAGTCGTCGGCGGCAGCCAACGACGGCGCGGTCAGCGGCTCGGAGGGCGGCGCGTTGCCCATCGCGCGGGCGGGCAACAAAATGAGAGCGCCGACGGCGACCAGCCCATTGATCGCGGCGCCAACCAGCACCGTGCGCGTTTCTCCGATTGCTCCGATGAGGACGAAACCCCCGGCGAGAACGCCGGCCATGGCGCCGAGGGTGTTGAGCGCATAGAGCGTGCCGACGACGCGGCCAACCAAGGCGAAACGTCGCACCCCATAGGCACACAATGTGGGAAGGGTCGCTCCCATGAGCGTGGTTGGAACGAGCAGCGCCGCCACCGCGATGAGGATCTGGCCGAGGGTCAGCGCCGCGCGCGAATCACCCGCCAGCGTGTAGATCGCGTGGTACAAAGGGATGGGCCAGGAGTTCATGCCCAGCGACAGCAGCGCCGTGGCCCCGATGCCCGCTTCGAGACACGCGTAGAAGAGCAGTGGCCGGCGCACTCGATCCACGAAGCGGCCGAAGACGAAGCTGCCCAGCGCCAAACCGGCCATGAAGACGGCCAGGATCGTGCTGGTGGCGTAGACGGTGCTGCCCAGGGTTCGGCTGAGCATTCGCAGCCAGACCACTTCGTATATCAGCCCGCTGGAACCCGAAACCAGGAAAAGCAAGCAGAGCGCCAGGGGCAAGCGCCGGGGGGTAACGGCGAGTTCGTTCGGCGGGGCAGGTACAACAGCGGCGCGAAATGAATGCGGGGAGTCCACTGGCAAACCATATTACAATACCCGCGGCTCCGTCGCACGGTTTGGCCAGGCTAGGCCGGCAACAAACACTTTCATCCCGCCAGCACGACGGCGCGGCGGAGGGTGCGGCCGGTCAGCACGATAAACGCGGGCAATACCAGCGGCCGAACGACGAACGTGTCGATCAGCATTCCCAGTGCGAACGCGAAGCCCAACTGCACCAACACCTGCACGTCGCCGGCCATCACGCTGCCCAGCGTCGCCGCCATGATCAGCCCGCAGGACGAGATCACCGGGCCGGTGAAGATCAGCGTTCGCCGCGTGGCCTCGACGCAGGGCAATTGGCGGCTCTCCTGCGCCAGCCGCATCGCCAAGAAGATGCTGTAGTCCTGCCCTACCGCGACCAGGACGATGAAGAGCAGCATCTGCACCTTCCATTCCATCCCGTGTGCCCCCAGGATTTGGAACACCCAGCACGCCAGCCCCAGCGTCGTCAGGTAGCTCAGGGCGGTGGCGGCCAGAATGAAAATCGCCAGGAGAAAATCTCCCAGCACGAGGCTGACGACGAGCAATATCGCCCCCAGGGCCAGCATGGCGATGCGGCGAAAATCCTGCTGAGTGACGGACCGCATGTCGATCATCTCGGCGGTCGCGCCGGTCAGGTAAATCCGGGCGCTCAGACCACTCCGAACCGCGGCGCGATCGGCGGCCCGGGCGATATCCGATGCGTCATCCAATGCCGCATGGCTCAGCGGGGGCACCTTGAGCACGGCCGAAAGCCGCATGGCCCGGTTGTCGGCGCTGACAAACTCGGCCGTGACCTTGTCGTGGGCGAGGAGTGTCACCGCGGCATTTTCCGCGGCGGAGACATGCACGCCCAAGGGCAACGCCAGGGCGCGGACGTTGTCCACGTTGGCGACGGCGCGAATATCGGCGAGCATTTGGGCAGAGGCGGCCAGCCACGCTTCGGCCGATTGCGGCTGGTCCGCAACTGCCAGCACCGTCACCGGCGCGATTTCGCCGGTGGGCCAGTGCCGCTCGATCATCTCGGTTCCCCGGCGGGCCGGGTAAGTGGATTTGAGGCTGAACAGGGAGTCGTAATTCCATTCGACATGCAAGCCGCGCACGGCTGGAAGCAAGAGCGCCGCCAGGGTAACGCCCATCACCAGCCGCGGGCGAGTCACCACAAAGCCGGCGATGGCGGGCCAGAGCGTTCGCCGGGGTTGAGGCGCGTCGCCCTGAGAATGGCGGCGATTGGCGGGCCAGAAGGCGCGCGGGCCGATGAGTGCCAGCATCGCGGGAACCAACGTCGCCGCCGCCGTCGCCGCCACCAGCAGCGCCAGCACCACTGCCGGTCCGGAATTGCGGTAGATGCTGAACCGGCCGAAGCAGAGCATCACCAATCCCGACGCGGTCATTGCCGCCGACGATGCGATGGCCGCAATGCTGGCGTCCAGCGCCAGCGCGATCGAATGGGCCGCGGAGTGCCGCTGATCGAGAAACTCACGGTAGCGGCTCATGAACAGCAGCGAATAATCTACACCGGCTCCATAGAGCAGAACGAACGTGAAGATTTCTTCGGCCATTCCGCTGTGAAGCCCAAAGCGATCGGCGAACGCCAGCAGCTTGAATGCAACAATCGCCGCGACGCCGATCGCTCCCAGCGGGATCATCGCGGCCACCGGTGCGCCGTAGACGAGCAGCAGAATCACTACAACCGACACGAGCGTGACGGCCAAAGTCTTGTGGTCGCTCCGCTCCATGGCAACGCCGTAGTCGTAGCCATAACCGGCCGAGCCTGTGACGGACGCCGACAAACCCGGCGGCAACGGATATTGTGCGACGATTTCCTGCGTGTGCTTGACGAGACGCGACGCCTGTTTGGTGATGAAGTTGTAGGGCAGACTGACCGAAATCAGGGCGGCGCGGCCATCGTCGCTGATCAGTGGATTGCCTTTGCCGGCCATCGCCAGCGACGCCGGCGTGCGAATGGAAATGTTGGTCAGTTCGTCCGCGATCGCTTCGCCGGGGCGCGGCTTGGCGATCGAGGCGGCGATATGCTCCACGTCCGCGAGATCATCCGGGATCAGAGGCGCTTCCCGGCGCTCGAAGACAATGACGATCGAGCTCAGCCCGCTCTTGTCCCCGAAGCGTCGGGACATCTCGTCCAAGGCGATGTGGACCGGCACACTGGGAGGAAGAAGGTCGGAGCTTTCGCCGACGGTGGAATCGGGAACCGGCGCCAGCAGCGCAAGAACGCCCGCCGCAGTCAGCCAAACCAGAAGCACAAGCCAGCGAAATTGATAAATGAACCGGCCGATAACGCGCGCAACATTACCTGACGCATCGCGCCGTGCAAAGGCACCCGGTTCTTTTAACTTCTCTCCGTCCTTCTCCGCGTCTTGGCGTCTCGGCGGTTCAACTTCTTTCGCTGGGGACCGCAGCCGGCGCAATCTTGAAATTCATCCTTTTTTCGCAACGATACGGCGACGGAGAATCGGCTATGAAAGTATTGTTCGTCGGCGGCACGGGGATCATCAGCACGGCTTGTGTACGGCTCGCGGCACAGCGCGGAATGGAAGTTCACGTGCTCAACCGCGGAAAAACCCAGGCGGAATTGCCTCCAGACGTCAAGGCGATCCACGCTGACATTCAGGATGAAAACCAGGCCGGGGCCGCGCTGGAGAATCGCACGTTCGATGTCGTGGCGAATTTCGTCAATTTCGTACCCAAGGACATCGAGCGCGATTTTCGCCTGTTTCGAGACAAAGTTGGGCAATACTTCTTCATCAGCTCGGCGTCCGCGTACCAGACGCCGCCGGTGAATTACCTCGTCACCGAATCCACGCCGCTGGCCAATCCACATTGGGAGTATTCGCGAAACAAAATTTTGTGTGAGGAGCGGTTGGCCGAATATGGCGAGAAGGGTTTTCCGGCCGTGGTGGTGCGACCATCTCTAACATACGGCGACACGCTGATTCCGCTGTCGGTCACCAGTTGGACGCAATCCTGGTCGACCGTCGATCGCATGCTCAAGGGCAAGCCGATCATCATTCACGGCGACGGAACGAATATCTGGACGAGCACGCACAATTCGGATTTCGCCAAGGGTTTCCTTGGGCTATTTGGAAACGCGCGGGCGATTGGGAATGCGTTCCACATCACCAGCGATGAGGTGCTGACATGGAACCAGTGTTACCAGATCGTCGCCGACGCCGTGGGGGCGCGGCCGAAGTTCGTGCATGTCTCCTCCGAAATGCTGACGGCGTTCAATCCGGAATTGGAAGGCTGGCTTGCGGGAGGTTTTTCCAACAGCGTTGTGTTCGACAACACCAGGATCAAATCATGGGTTCCGGATTTCCTCGCCACGACCGGCTTCAAAGAAGGAATTGGGCAGACGATCAGGCATTTCCAATCGAACCCGCGATTGCAGGTCGTGGACTCCAAGTTTGACCAATGGTGCGACCGGGTCATCGCCGCGATGGAGGCGGTGCGGCCGCACTGATGGAGCCGCACCCCAGCCGGCCCGCCGGCAAAATACGCTCATTGACCCCCTGCCGTTTTCCCGATACAATCCGGAGCGAAATGTCAGCCGGCAACTTCATCATCGGCCGAATTATTATTGCCCCGGAAAATCTCGGGTAGGGCTGATGGTTCATCAAGAAAATTTCCAAGCCCTGCCCAACGGCGGGGCTTTTTGTTTTTATCTCGCTCCTGGACAAGAGAACCATGAAAACACGACGCATCGAAATCTACGACACGACCCTTCGGGACGGAACGCAGGGCGAGGGATTCAACCTCTCTCTTCAGGATAAGCTCCTGATCGCGCAGAAATTGGATTTCCTCGGCGTCGATTACATCGAAGGCGGATTCCCCCTTTCCAATCCCAAGGATGCCGCCTTCTTCCGCGAGATCGCAAACGTCAAGCTCAAGACCGCCAGGATTTCCGCGTTCGGCATGACCCGCCGCCGCGGGATGAAAGCCGAGGACGATCCGGGAATGCGGGCCCTGCTGGAGGCCCAGACGCCGGTCGTCACCATCGTCGGCAAGACCAGCCAATATCATGTCGAGAAGGTGCTGGCCGTCACGCTGGAGGAGAACCTGGCGATGATCGCCGAGACGGTCCGGCTGCTGGCTTCAGCCGGCAGGAAAGTGGTTTACGACGCGGAACATTTCTTTGATGCGTATCGTCAGAATGCGGAGTATGCGCTCAGGACGTTGCACGCCGCCGAGGAAGCCGGCGCAGTAGTGCTGGCGTTATGCGACACGAACGGCGGCAACCTTCCGGAGTTCGTTGCCCAAACCGTCGCCGAGGTGAAACAGAAGACTTCCGCGCTTCTGGGCATCCATACGCATAACGATGCCGCCCTTGCCGTCGCCAACGCCCACGCCGCGGTGCTCGCCGGGGCCGATCATGTCCAGGGCACGATCAACGGCGTCGGCGAGCGCTGCGGCAACATGGACCTCATCCCCCTGATCGCCAATCTCCAGATCAAATATCATCTCGATTGCCTTTCGGGCGGCTCGCTTCGGCATCTCACGGAAGTCAGCCGATATGTTTATGAAATCGCCAACCTGAACGCGACGGCGGGTCAGCCGTATGTCGGCAGCAGCGCTTTCGCTCACAAGGGCGGGATGCACGTGCACGCGGTCCAGAAGGATGCCGCGACTTACGAGCATGTTTCGCCGGAAACCGTCGGCAATACGCGCAGGGTCCTCATCAGCGAATTGTCGGGAGCGAGCAATATCTCCGCCAAGATCGGCCAGAAGTTCGACATCGAGCAGGACAAGGCGCTTCAGCGCCGGCTGCTGCAAAAAGTGCAGGTGATGGAAAACGCCGGTTTTCAATTCGAGGCGGCCGAGGCAAGCTTCGAGTTGCTGGTCCGCAAGGAGATCGGGCGATACAAGAAGTTTTTCGATCTGGATCACTACCGGGTGACGATCAACAAGCATGGCGGGGACGATCCCATTTCCGAGGCGACCGTGAAACTGCGCGTCGATGGAAGAATGGAACATCACGTGGCCGAGGGGGATGGCCCGGTCAACGCATTGGATAGCGCGCTGCGGACGAGCCTGGGCGGGCATTATCCGCAGATCGGCACGGTGCATTTGACGGATTACAAAGTTCGCGTGATCAATTCGCACGATGAGACGGCCGCGCAGGTTCGCGTCACGGTCGAATGCCGCCGCGAGCGGGCCGACGGCTCAAAGGAAACGCTGGGAACGATCGGCGTCAGCGGCAACATCATCGACGCCAGTTGGCAAGCGCTGGTGGATGCGTACGAGTGTCACCTGATCCATTGTCAGGAGGAGCAGGCTGGTTCGAATTCGGCCGAGGCGGCTTCGCGGTAATGCGGACAGAGCCGCTCCCGTGTCGGCCCGGACCGGGGCGGCACGTTCCGGCTCTGTCAAATCGATAAATCCTCCAATCCATATTCCCACTCTCCCCGTAGAATCCCGAGCCAAGGCCTCTTACACTGATGTAACATGACCCTAATCGCCGAAATGCCCTTCCAGCGCCTTCCCCGGCACATTGCCGTCATCATGGACGGCAATGGGCGCTGGGCCATACAGCGCGGTCTGCCGCGGGTGGAGGGGCATCAGCAGGGGGCAAAGACGGTTCGCGCAATCGTCACGGAATGCGCCCGCCTTCGCCGCGAATTCGCAGCCCCCGATTTCCTCACCTTGTATTCCTTCAGCCTCGAAAATTGGAAACGCCCCGCCGATGAAGTCACCTTCCTGATGCAAATGTACATCGACTATCTCCGCAACGAACGGCCGACGATGATGGAGAACAACATTCGCTTCAAACAGATCGGCCGGCTGGAGAATTTGCCGGATTTGGTCCTGGATGAGGTGAATCGGACGTTGGCCGAGACAGCCGCCAACGACGGGCTGCAGTTGAATCTGGCCTTGAATTACGGCAGCCGCGCCGAGATCACCGACGCCGTGCGGGCCATTGCGGCCAAGGTGGCCTCCGGAAAACTCGACCCGCGCGACATCCGCGAGCAGACCATCAGCGATCATCTTTACACGGCGGGCCTGCCCGATCCCGATGTCCTGATCCGCACCGCCGGCGAAATGCGGGTCAGCAACTATCTTCTCTGGCAAATCAGCTATGCGGAACTGGTGGTCAGCCCCGTGCTTTGGCCCGATTTTACGGTGGAAGATTTTCACAAGACGCTGGCCGAGTTCGCCTCGCGTCATCGTCGCTTTGGCGCGCTGGATCAGACCAATACGCTGCCCGCCGGCTCGCGCTGATTGGCCTCACCCTTCCAATCCAATCTTTGACCGCGGAGCACGCGGAGATCGCTGAGAAGGACCGAGAAGAATTCGTTTTCGCATTTCTTCTCTGCGTCTGTCTCCGCGGCCTCCGCGAACTCTGCGGTTAAATTAAACCTTGAGATCAAGGAGTTCGCACGATCGATGAAAAATGTCATCTAAACAGGACCGCGGCTCTCGCCCGTTGCCAAATCCGGCAAAATCTAGATGATGCCCCCGTCGCCATTTCCTACGATGCAGCAATCATTACGTCAGCGTCTCACCTACGGCTCGCTCATGCTGGCCGGCCTGCTCGCCCTGCTCTACCTGGATTACTGGGTCGAGCAAAACACGTGGGGATGGGTCAAGCTTCCAAACCTTCATCCCCCGAGGGAATTCGGCCTCGGCGGCGTGGGACTTTTGCTGGCGATGATTTTTCTTCTCCCTCTGGCAACAACGGAGGTGGCACGGCTCTTCGTCGCCGAACAAATCCGCCCCTACCGCTTCCTCGCGGGCCTCGGTTCAGGGCTGCTGGCGATTCACGCCTTCCTCACGCAATTTCCCTGGTTCCAGCACATCGCCACTTCCAGCCTCGCTTTCATCATCGTCGTCATCATGATCCTCGCCGCCATCCGCCGCGCCAGCGGACGCCACACCGAGGAGGCGATCACCCACATGGCCGGCACCGTTCTAGCGATGCTGTATCTCGGCGGCCTCGCCTGGTTCCTGATGGCGCTGCGCGTCAAACACTCGGCCGATCAACAGCATGGCTTTCAAGGATCCACGGCGGCGGTGGTAATGATTCTGCTGGTGGTGAAATTCGCGGACATCGCCGCGTACTTCGGCGGCCGAGCCTTCGGCCGGCACAAGCTCATTGCCTGGCTCAGCCCGAGCAAAACCTGGGAGGGCCTCTTCTGCGGCCTGGCGACTGCCGCCCTGATCGGGCTGGCCTGCTCCATCATCTGGCCCAGCCAGTTGTCCACCCTTAATTGGCGGACGGCTCTCCTCTTCGGAGCCATTATCGGCGCCGTCGGGCAAGTCGGCGACCTCCTGGAAAGCCTCATGAAGCGCGACGCCAAGGTAAAAGACAGCGGCGACATCATCCCCGGCTTCGGCGGATTGCTGGATGTGATCGATAGCCCGCTATTGGCCGCCCCTGCCGCTTATCTGCTGTTCAGCCTGTTTTAATCGCCGACCCTGTTTGCTTCATCGCTACATTTACCCAATCTTACCAATTGGATGTTACCCTGGGCCGCTGGGCTGGAGGTTCGACCTCTCGCTTTTTTGCAGGTTTGGTGCGAAAATCTCCATCAGTTCATGCCCGCCGGCCCTTCGCTCAAGGCCGGCGGATACCTCAGCGGCCGGCAAGTCAATCCCGGCGCGGGGATTGTTGTGCAGTTGAATATCACTCTTGAACAACCCGAGAAGAAACTGGCGCTATTCGGCTCGGCAGACCGAAATCTGCGGTTGATCCGCGACACCTTTGGCATCCAGGTCATCGGCCGGGATGATGAAATCCGTTTGCTGGGCGAGCGCGAGCAGGTTGGCAAAGCCGCCGCCGTGCTCGATCAGTTGCAGCGCGCCCTTCGCCGCCAGGATTGGCTGAGCGTCGAAGAGGTCGGCAAAGCCATCGGCCGGGCAGCCGACGACGGCCGCCTGCGTTCCGCCGACGAGCTCGACGTTTTTCACGCCAAGGGCGGACCCATCAGGCCAAAAACCGCCGGCCAACGAAAATACATTGACGCGATCCTGCATCACGATCTGACGTTTTGCATTGGCCCCGCGGGCACCGGCAAGACGTATCTCGCCGTCGCCGCCTCCGCCAGCTTCCTCAAGCAAGGGCAGACAAAGCGAATTGTTTTGGTGCGGCCGGCGGTTGAGGCCGGTGAACGCCTCGGGTTCCTCCCCGGCGACATGCAGGCGAAGGTAAATCCTTATCTCCGCCCGCTTTTCGACGCTCTGCACGACATGATCGATATCGAGCAGGTCAAGCGATTCATGGTCAACGACGTGATCGAAGTCATTCCCTTGGCGTTTATGCGTGGACGAACGCTCAACGACAGCATTATCATTCTCGACGAGGCCCAGAATACAACTGCGTCTCAAATGCTTATGTTTTTGACTCGGCTGGGCCATGACTCCAAAATGATCGTCACGGGCGACACGACGCAGATCGACTTGCCCAATGACGTCCGTAGCGGTTTAATCGACGCGATGGAAAAGCTTTCCGGCATCCGCGGAATCGGCATGGTTGAACTGGAGCAAGCCGATATCGTTCGGCATGCCCTGGTCCAGAATATCGTGGACGCGTACGAGCGCAACGGCGACGAACCTGCGGCTAAGCGGCGGCGGAAGGACCGGGAATGATGTTCGGCTTGGAGCACCGTTTCCGCAGCAGTCAGCGCCGCTCGGCGATCCGCGAGGGCCGCCACGACTTCGAAGCCCGCGCCGCGCCGCCGATGCGCGACTTGATCCCATCCGTGGCGATCGTGTTGGGGTTCTGGCTGGCCGTCACCCTGCTCCTGCTGCTGCGTAAAGACGTGGTGCCGTATCGCGTTGGGGATTACGTTCCGCACGACATCGTCGCCCGCGTCGATTTCCCGTTCGTAGACGAGGCCCTGCACGACCAACAGGTCAAGGTCGCCCGCGAGAACGCACCCCGCGCTTATCGCCAGGTCGCCGGCGATATCTGGGCCAAAGTTCAGGATTATCTCCTGGCGCTTCCCGACACGGTTCACGGCCGAGCCGCCGAGGAACTCGATTCGCCGCTTCGCGACATTCTCGATAGCGGCGCGATCACCGAGCTTGAACAGGACCGCCTCGGACCCGACCGCCAGCAATACAATTCCGACGTTCGCCAATTCGTAGCTTACGCCAAGCAACATCTGGTGGCCGAGGATGAGCCGCTGGTGATTCTCAAGCAAGCCGACCGCGACGAGGAGAGCCGCCTCGCCGCCCAGTTCCCCACCCAGGAGCGCAAGGCGGTGCTGCTTCCGCCGCCCGCTGATTTGCAAAACCCGCAGTCCTCCAGCAGCGAGCCGCCGCGAACCATCGACGTCGCGAATGTCTACGGAACGAACCTGCCGGAATCTCTCCAGGCGCGCCTGGACGAAGCCGCCGGGGGATTTGGCCTGGGTCTGGGCTCGAAGATCGCTCGCATCACTTTTTCGGAACTGGCTGCCGATTCCAATTATCAATACGACGACCAGGCCACTCACGAGTTGCAAAACCAGGCTGAGGACGCGGTCGGAAAAAGTGCAGCCGTCGAATTCTTCAGCCGCAGCGCCAAAATCATTTCCGGCGGTTCGACGCTCAGCGATCGCGATCACCAGATCCTGGTTTGGGAAAACAGGGCCTATTACGATTCATTGACCGGCGACAGTTATAAGATCTGGCAATATCGTCTCGGCCTGGCGCTGGTGGCGGGCATCCTGACATTCATCCTCGCCGGTTACGTCGCCCGCTATCAGCCGCGGTGCATTCATAACCACGCCCGAGCCTTGGCCATGGGCGGGCTGCTATTGGCGATGCTCCTCCTGACGGAGGTCGCGGGCATAGGCAACAGTTCGCTGTTCATCTTCGGCATTGCCCCGACCCTGGTGGCGGCGCTGATCATGACCATCTCGTATGACCAGCGATTTGCCCTCGGCGTCACGACGATACAGTCCGCCATTGTCACCACCGCCCTCAACCAGGGCCTGGAATTTTTCCTGGTTTTGTGGGTCGGCGTGCTTTGCGCCTGTTATCTCCTGGATGAAATTCGCAGCCGCAGCAAGCTGATCGAGGTGGGCGGCGCGGCCGGGGTCGCCATGATCATCGCCACTGCCGCCGTCGGCGCCATCGAGATGGAGCCGATTTCGTTCATCGGGCAGAATTGCCTTCATGTCGGGGCCGCGGGTTTCGCCGCCGGATTTGTCGTCCTGGGAATTCTCCCCTTCATCGAAAAGGCCTTCCGCATCACGACCGGCATGACGCTCCTGGAACTGGCCGATGCCAGCCAGCCGCTCCTCCGCAGGTTGGCGCTGGAAGCCCCCGGCACGTACAACCACAGTTACGGCGTGGCGACCCTTGCCGAGGCCGCAGCCGAAGCCATCGGGGTCAATTCATTGCTCTGCCGCGTCGGCTGCTATTACCACGACATCGGCAAGATCAACAAGCCGGACTATTTCGTCGAGAACCAACTGGGCGGCGAGAACCGGCATCTCAATCTCAGCCCCAGCCTTTCGCTTCGAATCATTCAGGCGCACGTCAAGGACGGCGTCGAACTGGCAAAGGAATACCATCTCCCCAGCAGCATCCAGGCCATCATCCAGCAACATCACGGCAAGACCGTCGTTGAGTATTTCTTTTCCAAGGCCGTGCGGCAGAGCGACCAGCAACCCGACGCCGCTTGCCCCGAGGCAACTGAATTCCGCTATGAAGGTCCCAAGCCCCGCAGCAAGGAGGCCGCCATCGTCATGCTCTGCGATATCGTCGAGAGCGCCTGCCGAACGCTGGCCGAGCCCACCGCCAGCCGGCTGGAAGCCAAGGTGCACGAGTTGGCCCGGCTGCGGCTGGAAGACGGGCAGTTCGATGATTCCGATCTGACCCTGTGCGACTTGCAGCTCATCGAAAAGGCGATCGCCAAGACCCTGCTGGGCATTTACCACGGCCGCATCGCCTATCCGAGCGCCGAGACGATGGACGCCTCCGCTGCTCCCAGGGCGACAACCGCCTGAATGGTGTCACGGCCCCCGTACATTTTGCCCCTGCGACTCGACATTCACGCCCCCGTTGGTGGCCGATATGTGTCCGCCCTCCGCCGCCAAATATTGGCAGCCCACGCGCTTTTGCGCTCGCCGCTGAAGGAGCTTTCCCTCGCCATCGTCCCGCGGCGGCAAATGGCGCTTCTCCATAAGAAGTTCCTCCACCGATCAGGCCCGACCGACGTCCTGAGCTTTGAGCTCGATCATGATCCCCGCGGCCGCGTCGCCTCCGGCGAAATCATCATCTGCCACACCATCGCCCACGAGCGGGCACGCAGTCTCGGCCATCGCGTGGCCCACGAGTTGCTCCTCTATGCCCTCCATGGATTGTTGCACTTGTCCGGTTTCGACGATAGAACCCAATCGGCTTTCACGATGATGCACGCCAAGGAAGATGAGATTCTCACTGGCCTGGGTGTCGGCCCGGTCTTTTGCAAACGGAGTTCATAAATGCCTCTCTACCTGAGCATCGGGGGAGCGGCGCTGGCGTCGCTGCTCTCGCTTTTCTTCTCCTCGATGACTTATTCGCTTCGAGAGTATTCCCGCCCTCGCCTGGCGGAATTCCTGGGCCGCCGCGATTCCGACAAGTGGTTCGAACCCATCACCGAGAACACGCCGGACCTGACCTTCCTCACCGCCATTTTCCGCCAGTTCTCCAACATTCTCATCTGGGTCCTGGTCTTCGCCTCCTTCGAGCAGACGCACTACGGCCCGCTGATCCGCTACACGATGACGATCCTCGTCGCCGGCGTCATCGCCGTGTTCCTCGCCGTCACGATTCCCCACGCCGCCGCCAGGTACGCCGCCGCTGAACTCGTCGGGTTCTTCGCGCCGGTCCTTCACGGACTGCGCCTGACCTTTTCCCCGCTGTCGAAGCTCATGCATGGCACCGATGATGTCGTCCGCCGCGCTCTCGGCGCCAGCGAGACCGAAACCGAATCGCAGATCGAGAATGACATCCTCTCGGCCGTCGAGGAAGGCGAAAAGGAAGGCGTCGTCGACACTCAGGAACGCGAGATGATCGAATCGGTCATCGAGTCCCGCGACACCACCGCCGGCCACATCATGACCCCGCGCCAGGATATCTCCGCCCTTCCCATCGACGCCACGCTCGAGCAGGTCAAGGATTGCTTCGAAAAATCGCGGCATTCCCGCATTCCCATCTACGAGCAAAACCTCGATCACGTCGTCGGCATCCTCTTCGCCCGCGATCTCCTCAAGCTCCTCGGCCAGCCCAATCCGCAATTCTCCATCGGCCAGATCATGCGGCCCGCCACCTACGTCCCCGAAATCAAGCCGCTCAGCGATTTGCTCAGCGATTTTCGGCGCCAGAAAGTGCAGATCGCCGTGGTCCTCGACGAATACGGCAGCGCCGCGGGCGTGGTCACCATCGAAGACGTCGTGGAGGAATTGGTCGGCGAAATCTCCGACGAACATGAAACCGATGAACCGTCAATGCTGAAGAAACTCGACGATAAAACCGTCGACGCCGACGCCCGCATCCGCATCGAGGACGTGAATCGGCTGGTGGGCCTGAATCTCCCCGAGGACGCCGGCTACGAAACCCTCGGCGGTTTCCTCAGCACGACGCTGGCGCGCATCCCCGAAAAAGGCGCGATCTACGAGCACGACAAAGTTCGCTACACAATTCTGGATGCCGAGCCGCAGCGCATCAAGCGCGTGAAAATTGAAATCCTCCCGCAGCCGGTGGCGGAACCGGCATAATACCGCACTCATCCCCCTGCCACCGCCGTGAGCGCATAGGTCTTTCCCGCATCCGTATCGAACTCAACAACCCCCGCCTTCACCGCTCGAACGCTTATCGCCGAATCCCCCAGCCGCACCGCCACCGGAACATCGCTCCGCACCCGGCACACTCCGCCCAGAATCGATCGGATGCTCGCCGACGCCAGTCGATGTTTTTGCCACGCCATATCTACGACAAACCCGCCCCGCGCGCACAGCCCACTGACGAATCCATCCGGCCAGGCCGCCGGAAGCGACGGGAGCAAATCGATCTGCCCCTCGTGCGATTGCAGAAGCATCTCGCACATCCCCGCGGTGATTCCGAAATTCCCGTCGAGTTGGATGGGCGGATGAATGCCGAACAAATTCGTCGAAGCCCGCCCGAAAAACCCGCGGAGCGTTTTGTGCGCATGTTCCGCCTGATGGAGCCGCGCCCAAAGCGCCGTCCGCCAGGCATAGGTCCATTCCCGGTCGCTATCGCCGGTCTGGCCGCGCGATTCCAGCGACTTTTCAGCAGCCGCCGCAAGGTCCGGCGTCGTCTCCCAATTGATCTGCCGCCCCGGAAATACGCCGAACAAATGCGATGTATGCCGATGGTGCGGGTCCTTCTTGTTCCACTCCCGCTCCGTCGCGTCGTTCATCCATTCCTGGAGTTGTCCCCACGAGCCGATCTTCGGCGCCACCAGCGCATCCCGCATCGCCGCGATCTTCGCGCGATCCTCCGCATCCGCGCCCAGCGTCTCGCTGGCTTCAACGTAATTGCTGAACAAATCCCAGACGATTTCCTGCGAATAGCTGACCCCATCCTCATCCGGACCATGTTCCGGCGACCACGCATCGGGCACCACCAGCCGCCCATCCGGCAGACGCTTGAGATGATCTTCCCAAAACTCGCAAACTTCCTTCATGATCGGATACGCGAAATTCCGAAGGTATTGCTTGTCTCCTCCAAACGCATAGTGCATCCAAAGATGCTGGCAATACCACGCGTTGGCGGTCTTGTCCCATTTCCAACCCATGCCGCCAAAAATGTTATGGCTCGTTCGCAGCGCCCAGCCGCGCGCCGGCCCGGCGGGCGTATCGAAATCCTTTTCCTGTGCCGTCGCCGTTCGCCAAATCGGAAGCTGACTCCGAATCAGATCCAACAGCGGCTCATGACATTCCGCCAAATTCGCCGGCTCCGCCAGCCAATAGCACATCTGCACATTGATGTTGACGTGATAATCGCTGGACCACGGCGGCGTGTTGCTGTCGTTCCACAATCCCTGCAAATTGGCCGGCAACGAACCCGGGCGCGAACAACCGATCAGCAGATACCGTCCATATTGAAACAGCAGCGCCTCAAGGCCGGGATCCTCCGCACGGTTCTTCACATAGTCCGCGATCCTCTCGTCCGTCGGCATCGCCAGCCGGCTCGGTGCGCTGGTCCCCAGATCGATCTGAACCCTGTTAAACAGGGATTGATAGTCACGCACATGATCCGCCAGAAGAGACGGATAATCCGCCGCCGCGGCCGCGCTGATATCGCGGGAAGCGGGCGCATCCGGCTCCTGGCCCCGCCAATTTCGGCCGGCATCCATCACATAATTCGTGCGCGCAGCCACAAGCAGCGTCAGCGCGTCGCATCCTTTGAAATGCAGCCCGGCTTGATCGGATGTAACCGTCCCCCCGTCGCCCTTCACGCTCAGCAGAGTTTCATAACTCAGCCCGTTGCGAAGCGCTCCCGCGGTTTTCAGTGAATTCGCCGAGGCCACAGCCTGGGCGCGATGACCATCCTTGAGCAACACGTCGCCGCTGTACGCCCCGGGCGCATCCGCCGTCAGCCGAACAACCAGAACATTGCCAGGATGCGAGCAAAAGTATTCCCGGCGATAGTGAATGCCCCCGCTTTGGTATTGCACGTGCGCCACGGCTTGGCCGATATCCAGATCGCGACGGTAATCGCTGTACGCGGTCTGCCCCGGCAAGTCGATCAGCAGATCGCCGAGGGATTGATACGCCCCCATTCTTCCGTAATCCCCGGTGGGATTCTCATCGCCGGTCCACAGGCTGTCTTCGTTGAGCACGACGCGTTCCCGCGCAACGCCGCCAAAAATCATTCCGCCCATTCGCCCGTTGCCGATCGGCAAAGCCTCTTCCATGCACTTTGTCGCCGGCTGGCTATACCAGAGCGTAAGATCAGCCTGATCCGCAGCCGCTGGGGCGCTGTTTCCCACCGCCGCCAGAAATAATATTGCCGCGCCCCAACACGCCCAATCCGCCATGTGAAAACTCCGCAAGATGTTCCTTTCCGCCAGAACCGTTAGCTCTATGATAACGACTGCGGGCAACCACGCACTCTACAGCGGTTTCTCGCATGATTTGCTCTCCATGCCCGCGCTCGCTACCGTTTTGCAATTCGTGGAAGCGCACGATTATCAGAGGAGGAAGTCCGTGGAGAATATGCCCCTTTCATTCCGTCTGACGATGGCGATTGCCGCCATCCTGGCCGGGTGCGGCACTCAGGCTTCTCGGCCTGTTTCCATCGATACGACTGCTGCGGCCGGCTCCACGACTCGGCCAATCTTGAGCGTCGATCTTTCCGCCCCCATGGCGCTGCCGCTTTCCGGCCATTTGAAAATCGGTGGACGCAATCCCCAAGGCGTTGAGATCAACGCCAACAGTCAATACCTCACAAAGGATGGCAAGCCGTGGACTCCGGTCATGGGCGAGTTCCATTATGTCCGTTATCCCCACGAGCAATGGGAAGATGAAATACTCAAAATGAAATCCGGCGGAGTCACCGTCGTCTCCACCTATGTCATCTGGATCTATCACGAAGAAATCGAAGGCCAATTTGATTGGACCGGCGACCGAAACCTTCGCCAGTTCGTGCAGCTCTGCGCCAAGCACGGCTTGTATGTCTACGCGCGAATCGGCCCGTGGTGCCATGGCGAAGTCCGCAACGGCGGGCTGCCCGACTGGCTCCTTAAGAAATGCAAGGTCATCCGCCGCGATGATCCGACGTTCCTGGGCTACACCGGCGCTTTTTATGCCCAAATTCGCAAGCAGCTCGACGGTCTGCTCTACAAAGACGGGGGCCCCGTCATCGGCATCCAACTGGACAATGAAACCGGCAACGCTCCGCGATATCTCCTGGCGCTGAAAAAGCTCGCCGTCGGACTCGGCTTCGACGTGCCCCTCTATTCTTATACGGGCTGGAATCGTTCCAAGGGTCCGCCGGATGAGATGATCCCCTTCTACGGCGGATATCCCGACGGCTTCTGGCTGGACGAGCCGGGAGTTTCCAAAGGCGGCCGACGCCAATACGTCTTTACGCGCATCCTCGACGACGCGAACATCACCGAGCATCTCACGTCCAGGCCGGGTTCGTTGATCCTAAACCCAGGCAGCCGGTATCCGTACCTGACCTGCGAAATCGGCGGGGGCATGGCGATCTCTTACGCGCGCCGCCCGTACATGACGGCGGATGACATTGCGGTCCTGCCCCTGGTGAAGATCGGTTCCGGGGCGAACATGCCGGGATATTACATGTATCACGGCGGCGGAAATCTGATTGGAAAGCTCGGTACGCTCCAGGAATCGCAGGCCACCAATTATCCCAACGACCTGCCGGTCATCAATTACGACTACCAAGCCCCGCTGGGTCAGTTCGGCCAGGTCCGCGATTCCTATCACGCCCTGCGCCTGCTGCACACGTTTCTGGCGGATTTCGGTTCGTATCTCGCGCCGATGCAGTCTTTTTTGCCAACCACGATGCCGAGTTCTCTTTCCGACGTTCAAACCCTCCGCTGGGCTGTACGCTCGGACGGTCATCGCGGATTCATCTTCATCAACAACTACGAGCGGGGCGCCGAAATGCCGGATCACGGAAATGTGCAATTCACGTTGAAACTGGCGGACGGCGCCCAAACCGTGCCCGCGGCGCCAGTCAATATTCCCAGCGGCTCGTACATGATCTGGCCGTTTAATCTCGACCTGAATGGGACGCTCCTCAAATCCGCCAGCGCCCAACTTCTTTGCCGACTGAATGGCCCCGTTCCCTCCTATGTCTTCTTCGCTCTGCCCGGCGTTGATCCTCAATTCGTTTTCGAATCCGGCCCCGTTTCCGCGACCGGTGGAACATTGCTAGTCCGTGCGCCCGATGGCCGGCAAGCCCGCGTGCTGCTCCTGACGCGCGAGCAGGCCCTGCATTCCTGGAAAGCCGACATCTGGGGCGCCGAGCGTCTGCTGATCTCTGCGGCAAACCTGGTCTTCGACGGCCCCACGCTTCGTCTCCAAACCGACGATCCGCGAAATCTGTACGTCTCCGTCTTCCCCCCTCCCCCCGAGCCGCCGACCGCCCGAGGCCAACAATTGGCCCAATCCGCCGACGGACTTTTCGCGCGTTATTCCGCCACGATTTCCCCAAAAGCATTTGACGTAAGCGCCCGGCAGACCAGCCCATCCGGCTTGCCTCGGCCGCTGCGCATGGGAAAAAGGAGAAAACCTGAGCCGCCCGTCGATGCCGACTTCGACGCCGCCGCGACGTGGCAAATTACCGTTCCCCATAACGCCCTGGACGGCGTTCAGAATGTTTTGCTGAAGATCAATTACGTCGGCGACGTTGCCCGCGCCTACATCGGCGACCGACTGATCGACGACGACTTTTACTTCGGCCAGCCATGGGAAATCGGCCTCAAGGGTTTTGCTCCCGAGGTCCTTGAAAAGGGAATCACCGTAAAGATCCTGCCCATGCCCAAGGACGCCCGGATTTACATTCAGGAAGATCGCCGGCCGCGCTTGCAAGCCAACGGACAAATCCTTGAATTCCACGGCGCCGACCTTCTCAGCGTCGCGCCGGAGATGATCTATGAAATCTCCATGCAATAGTCGGATTAATAAAACGGATTTGTCGGCGTCCCCCCGAGGACAACTTGGCCATAGCACAGAGCGGGCATGTCCCAGCCGGCCATGATGTGGGCAGAGACCGCATGCAGATCGCGGAAGGCGCGCTGGACGTGGCCGCCTTCGTAAAGCCCCTTGCCGCCTTGAGCGTCCAGAAGCAACTCGACGGCGCGGGTGACGGTCCGCACGGCAAAGGCTTGATCGCGCCGGCTGCGGACTCGATCCTCCAGGGATGGCGTCTCACCGGCCATGATCTTGTCGATCGTCTGCGTCAGCGATCGCCGGTATAGCAGATCGGCGGCATCGATCATCGCGGTGGCTTCGGCGAGGCGCAACTGAATGGCGGGGTTTTTTGCCTGAGGCGCATAATCCAGGCCCCACACCCGGGTCTTCATTTCCTGTAGGAAGCTCTCGCTTGCCCCGCGCGCGATGCCCACCGCCGGGGCGCAAATACCCAGCGTAAACACGGCCCAAAGCGGTGCGCGATAGAGGGGGCTCGCGTGGAGCTTGCCGCCGGGGGCCTGGCCGGTGACGAGTTGGTCGTAGCGGACGGTGCGATGCTCGGGAACGAAAGCATCATCCACCATGACGCTTTTGCTGCCGGTGCCACGCAAGCCCAGAACGTGCCAATCATCGACGACGCGGCAGTCGGCTTTGGGCACGAGCACCCAGCGGATCTCGGGGGCTCGCGCATCGCCGTTGGGCGGACCGCCGGCGGGCGGAGGGCCGGGGGGCGGATCGCATTTGGCGCCCAGGAGCATCCAGTCCGCGCAGTCCACCCCGCTACAGAACGACCATTTCCCCGACAATGAGAAGCCGCCCTTGGCTAATTTCGCGCGGCCATTGGCGGCGAAGCTTGAGGCGCCGAGCGTTCGGTCTTTTGCCCAGTATTCCTGCTGCGCTTCCAGCGGCAAAAGAGCGACGAACAGATCGTGCATTCCCAGAAGGTTCCAAACCCAGGCGGCCGATCCATCGCCGCGGGCGAGCACGGCGGCGATCTCGAAAACCGTGTCCGCGCGCACTTCCGGCCCGTCGAATCTGTTGGGCTTCAAGAGATAAAAGAGACCGGCATCCCAGAAAGCCGCGATGGTTTTTTCGGGAACTCGACGGGCGTCGCTGGTGTCGCCGGCGCGCTCGGTTAAGAGCGGGACCAGCGCGCGGGCGCGGTCGAGAAGGCTTTGGCGCGAATAGGACAGGGCCCGCTCGCCGGATCCCGGGGATCCTGTTGGTGATACCGTGGGTGCGTGAGGTTCCATCCCGATGGATAGTATAGCGGCCGCCGGCGGGAGCGGAAACATCGCGCGGGCGCGTCGAGGCCGACGCGGCTAAACTTTGAACTTGCGGGTGAGTGCGCTTAAACCGCCGTGGCCTGCTGGAATTCCTTGCGGCGGTCGGCCATCTGGGCCTTGAGCCTGGCCAGGATGGAACTGTGCATCTGGCTGACCCGGCTTTCGCTCAGGTCCAGGGTCAGGCCGATCTCCTTCATCGTCATCTCTTCAAAATAATAGAGGATGATGATGAGGCGTTCGGCCCGGGAAAGACCCTTGGTCATGAGTTCCTTGAGGTCCTTGCGTTGGATTTCGCGAACCGGGTCGGCTCCACGCTTGTCCTCCAGAACGTCGATCTCGCGGACGTCCTTGTTGCTGTCGGTTTCGAACCACTTGCGGGAGAGCGAAACGACGCCGACGGCGCTGGCGTCCTTGGCCATCTTCTCGAATTCGGGGATGGAAACCTTCAACCGGCTGGCGATCTCAGTATTGGTGGGTGATCGGCCGAGTTCGGCCTCGAGGGCCTTGGCCGCGGTGTCGAGCTTGCTGGCGCGGGAGCGGACGAGGCGGGGAACCCAGTCCATCGAGCGAAGCTCGTCGAGAATGGCGCCGCGGATGCGCGGAGCGCAATACGTCTCGAACTTCACGCCGCGTCCCAGGTCGAAGGCGTTGATCGCGTCCATCAGGCCGAAAATGCCCGCGGACATCAGATCGTCCAGTTCGACCTCATCGGGGAGCTTCACATGGATCCGCTCGGCGTTGTAGCGGACCAGGTGGAGATAATTCTCCATCAGCAGGTTGCGCAGTTTTTCCGCCTTGGTTTTTTTGTACTCGATCCAGACTTGCTTGATATCCTTGATTGGCGGCTTGGGCATGTATCCTCCCGGTCCCTGGGTCTTGAACGCGGTGCGCATTTTGATTTATCGGTCACCCTGGGTCGGGGTGGCCAGACCTTTTTTAATTTTTTCCTCGTGGGACTTTAAATTTTCTTTGAGCATTCTGCCGGCCATGCCGCCCAGCACTAGTCCGATAACCAGCGTGGCCATCATGGCCGTCAAAGCCCGCTCGACGGTGGTGGTGAACGTGTTGTCGGCTTCCAGGCCTCCGACGACCAGGCAAACGGCAAAGACGATGAGAGAAGCAACCGCGGCTATTCGACTGGCCATAGATTAGCTCCTATTTCCTGAACCATCGGCTCATTCGGTTAAAGAATCCACCGCTACCGTCGAGGCTCGGCGCTACGCCGCGCTCGAGGCGCATGGCCAGTTGGCTGATGTACAAACTGGCCGGGCAGCGTGGGCTGGCCAGAAGGAACGGGGTGCGGCGGCGAACGGCGGCGGGGACTTCCGGGTCGCTGGGGATGAACCCCGCGTCCATCACGTGCACGGTCAGGAATTGCTTGGCCACCTTGGCGATCCGCTCATATACCAACCGCCCTTCGCCGGGCCGGCGAACCTGGTTGACCAGCAGGCTCAGCGGTCGATCGGGGGCATCCCGGCTGATGACCTTGATGACCGCATAGGCATCGGTGATGGCCGTGGGTTCGGGCGTGGTGACGACCAGGACCTGATCGGCGGAACGCGTGAAGCTGAGAACGTTGGGGCTGATGCCCGCGCCGGTATCGATGAGGATCACGTCCGTCCGCGCTTCCAGTTCCGCCAGCGCCGT
Source organism: Tepidisphaeraceae bacterium (assembly GCA_050012375.1). GTDB lineage: Bacteria > Planctomycetota > Phycisphaerae > Tepidisphaerales > Tepidisphaeraceae > PALSA-1353. The sequence goes on along the minus strand of JBEKHH010000027.1, from coordinate 27,021 downwards.
GACGAGCCGCTGGCGATCATAGTCGCTCAAATCTGCCATGCGCGCCAACCCCGACGCGCCCCCGATGAGGCGAAATCCGCCGGGGCCATCCACCATGACATCGGCGAGTTCGCGCTTGCGCGAGATGACGTGCGAAAGATTGGACGGGAGATCGATATTGCAAAGCACGTCGGCGTTGGCGAGGCCCAGGTCGGCGTCCATGAGAACCACGCGCTTGCCGACGGAAGCGAGCTTGATCGCCAGGTTGACGGCGATGTTGCTCTTACCGACGCCGCCCTTGCCGCTGGTGACGGCGATGACGGTGGCGCGGCTCGCCTGGCGAACGATTCGCCGCAGTTGTGTTGCCTGATCGATCATGACGGACATGGGGTTTCCTTTTCTTGGCTACCTCGGTCAATTACTGCGCCGGTCCGGACAGGATGAGTTGGGCAAGCCGTCTGGGCTGGCCGACCTCGATATCGTCGGGAACGTCCTGTCCGGTCGTGATGTAGGACAGGCTTTTGTTCAGCTTGTGAATGACGTTCAGCACCACGCCGACGTGCGACGCCTCGTCCAGCTTGGTGAAGATGATCTTGTCCACGCGGACCTCGCTGAAGCGGCTGATCGCCAGTTCCACGCATTTCTCGCTGGCGGTGGTCGAGAGAACCAGATGAACCTCATCCGGTTTGGCGGCGGCGAGGAGAGCCTTCAGCTCGCTGAGCTTGAGGGCATCGTTGGGGCTCCGGCCGGCGGTGTCGATGAGGATGAATTCGCAGTCTTCCATGGAGCGGACGGCCGCGGCGGTTTCCTCGGCTGTGCCAACGGCTTTGAGCGGAGAGCCGATGATGTCGGCGTATTTTCGGAGCTGATCGATGGCCGCGATTCGGTACGTGTCCAGCGTAATGAGCCCGACGCGGCGTTTTTCGCGGAGCTTCAGGTTGGCGGCGAGCTTGGCGATGGTGGTGGTTTTTCCGACGCCGGTCGGGCCGATCAGCGCCACGACATGCGGGCCGACGGCTTTCGTGCGGACAATGGGGCCCGCGGTGGGCAGAAGACGCTCGATCTGCTCCGCGAGCTTCAGTTTTACGAACTCGCTCTGGCGGGCATGCTCCGGGCGGATTTGCTTCTGAAGCGTCTTGATCATGCCGGCGGCCAGTTCCTCGGCCACCTGATTCTGGATGAGTTGGTTATAGAAATCGAAAAGCTCTTCGGGGATTTCGGGGCAGCGCATCCGATTGGAGTGAACGACCAATTCCTTGACCATCCCCTTCAAGCTGCTGAGTTCCTGAATGAAGCCCAACATGGCGACGTTCTGGCCGACGGGTGTTTCCAGAAGTTGGCGGCGCGCCTCGGCCGGCGGCTTGACGGGCACGGGCGCGGGGCGAGCGGGCGGCTGCGGCCGCGGGTTGCGGTCGGCAGCGCGAACATTGCGGGTGGCGGTGATCTCAAATATTTCCCGCCGCCGCAGGCCCAGCCAGCGGTTCTTGTAAAAGCTCCGAGTATGCAAAATCATGGCGTTCGGCCCCATTTCCTGTTTCACCTCGGTCAGGGCCGCGCTCATGGTGTTGGCTTGAAATGTCCTGAGGTCCATGGCAATGCACCTTCACGCCTGTCACTGAAAGCAGGTCACCCGCAGCGCGGGTTCACCCGTTGAGTCCAACCAGGGCGACGGCTTCAACCGTCGCCTCCGGCACGATTTCGTTGTAGCCCAGCACGGCCAAATTGGACGCGCTGTATTCGATCATTCGCCGCACCGCGGCGCGGATTTGCGGCCCGCAGAGCAGCACGGATAAACGACCCGCCTGCGTCAGCTCGGCGCTCTTGGCCACGATTTGCTGCACGATCTGCTGGGCGGTCTGCGGCGGCAGCGTATTGGTCGTGCCGCGGTCCGATCGCTCCAGGTGGCTGCTGATCAATTCCTCCACGGCTGGATCGAGCGTGAGGCACCAGAGGCGGTCGCGATCGTCCACGTATTGCTTGCAAATCGTTCGAGCCAGCGCGTGGCGGGCGTATTCGCTGAGAACTTCCAGGTCCTTGGTCCGGGAGGCATAGTCGCTGACGGTTTCCAGGATGGTTTCCAGATCGCGAACCGGAACGCGCTCGCGAAGCAGGTTTTGCATCACCTTTTGCAGTTCGCCTGGCTTGACGAGGGTTGGAATGACCTCCTCGATCAGCGCGGGAACGCGGACTTTGAGATTGTCCAGAAGGTTCTTCACCGCCTGCCGCGAGAGAAGTTCGTGGGCGTGGTTCTTGATCAGTTCGGTGAGATGCGTGGCGATGACGGCGCTGGCCTCGACGACGGTGTAGTTGTTCAGATCAGCCTGGGGTCGCTGGGACTCGGTGATCCAATAGGCCGGCAGACCGAAGGCGGGCTCGGTGGTCTTGGTAGCGCCGGCAATGGGGCCGGTGGTGGCGCCGTTGTCCATCGCCAGGAACTGCTCGGGATAGGCGACGCCCTTGCCGACGCTCTGGCCCTTGATGCGGACGACGTAATCGTTCACGCCAAGCTGAATGTTGTCGCGGATGCGCACGGGAGGGACGATGATGCCGAGGTCGAGGGCCACCTGGCGGCGAACCATGCTGATGCGGTCGAGGAGATCGCCGCCCTTGGTCGTGTCCACCAGCCGCACCAGGCCGTAGCCGACTTCCAGTTCCATCGCGTCGAGGTCCAGCACCTTTTCGATTTTGTCGGGTTCTTTTTTGGCGGATTTGTCTTTTTCGTGGGCGGCGGCGATGGCGACCCTCTTCTGGCTCCGCGACACGGTCGCCGCCAGCAGGGCGCAACTGGTGCCGAGCACGAACAGCGGGCCCTTCGGCAGGCCGGTGAACATCATCAGCACGATGAACACGCAAGCGATGAACAAGGCCTTGGGCTGGGCGAAAACCTGGCTGATGACTTCTTCGCCAAGATTGTTCTTGCTGCTGGTGCGGGTGATGATCAGGCCCGCCGCCAGGGAGACGATAAAGGCGGGGACCTGGCTCACCAAGCCGTCGCCGATCGACAATTTGGTGTACAGCGCCAGGCAATCCAGCAGGGACCAATTGTGCTCGAACATCCCGACGTACAGGCCGCCCAGGACGTTGACGAAAGTGATGATGATGCCGGCGATGGCGTCGCCGCGGACGAATTTGCTGGCGCCATCCATGGCCCCGTAAAAATCGGCCTCCTGCGCGATATTGGAGCGCCGTTTTCTCGCTTCCGGTTCGTTGATGGTTCCGGCGTTGAGGTCGGCGTCGATGGCCATCTGTTTGCCGGGCATCGCGTCCAAGGTGAATCGAGCGGCCACTTCCGAAATGCGCGTGGCGCCTTTGGTGATGACCGCGAACTGAATGACGACGATGATGATGAAGATGATGACGCCGACCGCCAGCGAACCCTTGGTGACGAAATTGGCGAAGGTGTAGATCACTTCGCCGGCGGCGGTCATGGCGGTGTTGGCGTCGCCGGCCCGGTCGCCGGCCGTGAGAATCAGCCGGACGGTCGCGACGTTCAGCACCAGGCGAAAGAGGGTCAATGCCAGCAGAAGGGACGGGAAGACCGCCAGCTCAAGCGCGCTGGAAACATAAGTGGTCGTCACCAACACAATGACCGACAGGGTGATGTTGAAGCAGAGCAGGATGTCCAAAACGCCCGTCGGCAACGGAACCAGGATCACCAGCACCAGGCTCACGAACGCGATCGGGAAGATCATCCCGCGGCTGTCGCGGAACTTGATCAGCAGAGGATGGGCGGGAATGGCGGCCATTTGAAATCGTGCGGCCCGCCGACTTTGAGTCGGCGGGTCCGGTCATGCGGGGATCGGATGCCTCACCTTTCCGGTTAGTTCGTAAACGTAAGCGAGGAGTTCGGCGACGGCGGCGTAGAATTCTTCGGGGATTTCCTCGCCGACATCGACCATTCGATAAATCGCCCGCGCCAGCGGGGCGCGCTCGATGATGGGAACGCCGGCCTCGACGGCCAATTCCCGGATGCGCTGGGCCATGAAATCCATGCCCTTGGCGACGAGCTTGGGGGCGCGCATTTTGGATTCCTCGTACTTCAGGGCAACCGCGTAGTGCGTGGGATTGGTGACGACGACGTCGGCCTTGGGGACGTCGTTCTTGAGCCTTTGCATGTGGCGTTGGACGGCGACCTGCTTGCGCCGCTGCTTCATGATCGGATCGCCTTCCATGCTGCGCATCTCGTCCTTGACCTCTTGCTTGGTCATTTTCAGCGACTTTTCCACGCGGAAGCGCTGGTAAACGTAGTCGAGGATCGCCAACACCAGCAGCACAACGCCGACGCGAAGGCAGATGTTGAACACGATGTCGGCGCCGAGGGCGAAAATCTGGAGAAACGATAGCTGCTGAACGCAAATGATCTGTCCGAGCCGGCCGCCGATGGCCGACCAGGCCACCGACCCCACCAACACGACCTTGAGCAGGTTCATGAGCAGTTGCAGGCCGCCCTGCCCGAAACGGAACATTTTGTTGAAACCGCGCACGGGGCTGAGGGCGGCGAAATTCATCGCCAGCCGTTGCGGGGTGAAATTGAACCCGACCTGGAGGACGTTGCCAACGATGGCGATGAGGGCCGCGCCGGCCAAGAGGGGCGCCAGGGCGATGGAGACCTCCCCCACGCTGTTGAGGGTCAGCTCGCCGGCGCCGCGGACGCTGAAATCGGACAGGGACGAGCCGGCCAGCGCTTGGGCCACGACATCGCGCAGGGTGAAGATGAGCTTGGGTCCGAACCATTTCAGCAGGTACAGAGCGCCGATCAGCAGCATGGCGCTGGTGAGATCGTGGCTGCGGGCGATATTGCCCTGCTGACGAGCTTCCGTGCGCCGTCTGGCTGTCGGTTGTTCGGTCTTATCGCCTGAGGACTCCGCCATATGCCAACTACCTCATCGCTAACGCCGTCATCGCGGCGCGTACATCCGCAAGACAAGCTGAACCATGCCGCCAAGCTGGCCGCGGATGATTGAACTGCTCAAACTCAATCCAAGGATCAGGACCATCGTTCCGGCCAGGGTGCGCACGGAGATGCCGGCGGTCATGATGTTCAACTGCGGCACGGTTTTCCCAACGAACCCCAGAACCATATCGACGATGAGCATGGTGACGAGCATGGGCGCGGCCAATTGCATCGCCAGCACCGTCGCCCCCTGGAACACGGAAATAATCGTGTCCAGCAGCGGGCGGCTCATGGAAACGGACAAGAGCGGCAAGGCCGCGAAGCTTTCGAAAACGCCTTTGATCATGGCCAGGTGCCCGCCGATGGAAAGAAAAATCAGGAGAGTGAGAAAAAAATAGAGATCGCCGACGACCGAACTCCCCCCGCCAAATTGGGGGTTGAAGGTTTCGCCTAGATTGAGGCCCATTTGCTGTCCCATGATTTCACCGGCCCATTGCACGGCGATGAAGACCAGGCTGAGGATGAGCCCCATGGACGCGCCGAAGATGATCTCGCCGCCAATGGCCGTCGCCAGGCCCCAGGATGTGGTTGGAATCGCGACCTGGACGGAGAGGTTCGGGGCAATGGCGGCGGCCAGAACGCACGCGATCAGCGCCTTGACGCGCTTGGGGATTTGCGTGCTCCCCAGCAGCGGCGCCCAGATCATCATGCCGGCGATCCTGAACAGCACCAGCACGTAGATCGGAATGAAGTTGAGCGCGACCTGAAGCATGATGGTTTCAATCAGTGAAGCCGGCCGCTCATGAACATATCCACCGCATATTGCATGAGCCGGTGGCTCATCCACGGCATCAGGGCGATGGCGGCGGCGACCATGGAGACGATTTTGGGAATGAAGGTGAGGGTCTGCTCCTGGATCTGCGTCAGCGCCTGGAGCAACGAAATGGTGATGCCCACGATCAGTCCGATGACCAGCATCGGCGCGGAAATCGACAGGGCGAGCAACAGCGTATCCCGAATCAACTCGGAGGCTTGCTGCGAAGACATGGCCAACACCCTTCCTTGAGCGTCATCGATCGCCTCAAACGTCCATCCATGGACGCTCTTTGATTTGCGGCGATCTAAGTTACAAAACTACCCATGAGGCTGGCCGTAATCAAGTGCCAGCCATCAACCAAAACGAACAGCAACAACTTAAACGGCAAGGAAATCAGCGTGGGCGGGAGCATCATCATGCCCATGCTGACCAGCACGGCGGAGATGACCATGTCGATGACCACAAACGGCAAATAGACGCGAAAGCCCAGGAGAAACGCGGTCTTGAGTTCGCTGAGCATGAAGGCCGGAATCAACGCCGTGGTGCCGACATCCTGCCACGTCGAGGCGCGCTTCTGGTGCGCGAACTGCATGAACAAATCCACGTCCGCTTCGTTTCGGCTTTGATGGATCTGCTCGATCATGAATTGGCGAATGGGTTTCATGGATTCGGACAGGGCCTGCATCTGGGTCATCTTGCCGTTCATGTACGGCTGAAGCGCGCGGTCGTTCACGCGCTGCCAGGTGGGACCCATGATCAGAAACGTCATGAACATCGCCAACCCGATGAGAATCTGGTTGGGCGGAAGCTGCTGCGTGCCCAGCGCCTGGCGGAGCAGGGCCAGCACGATGACGATGCGGGTGAAGCTCGTCATCATCAGCAAAATCGCCGGGGCCAGCGACAGGACCGTCAGCAGAATGATGATCTGCATCGCCGCGGAAAAATTCTCGCGCTTGGATAGGTCTGGAAGCTGGCGTTCGACGCTGGCCACCGGATTGTCGGTGGATGGCATTGCCGTGTTGGATGACATCGCCGGCAAAGCGTCATCCGCCAGCGCGCCTGCCGGCAATGCGAGAACCAAACAGACTAAGCACACGCCCCGCACGATCTCTTTCACGAGAGCATCCTTTCTCCTCGTGTCGCAACGCGCGCCAATTTATCAGGTGTTTTGTGAAACGATAGAGCGAGCGCGATAATCTCGAGATTTTCTTTTCGCTTTTTTGAATTTTTCCCCGGCGCAGTTTATGCGCTGCCGAGTTGGCGCGCCACGTCGCGGACTTTGTCCGATAGACCGGCGAGTTCCCTTCGCGTCGTTTCCAGAGTTGGATCGTCGGCGATGATCTCATGCGAATCGTCGAAGCGCTCCTCCGGCGCAGTGGGAGTTTCGGCAAATCCCTTTCGGGCCAGGCCGAAGAATGAATCGAATCGCCGGGCGGCGGACATGGATTCGTCGCGAGCCTGCGCCAGAACGCCGGCGGCTTCTTCGGGATCGCTGATCTCACACAATGGGTTGAGGTGCGAGCCGGTGTCGCCTACCAATACCAGCCGTTTGCCAAACTGAATCACCAGAAGGTGTTGTTTCGGGGAGATCGGACATCGTGCCAGGACCTTCACCGCGGAGTTGGCGCGGACGGGGGCAGCGCCGGGAAACAGACGCCGGGCGCCCCCGCGCAGAAGGAAGATCAGGCCAACCACCCCGGCGAGCGCCAAAATCACGCGCGTGGCGCCGAATGCAGCCGGCGATTCCGAAGGCGGGGCGGATTTCGCCCCTGCCCCCGAAGAATCCAGGGCAATCGGCTGGCTTTCCAGCGAATCCTCCGCCGAGATGGACCTGACATCGAAAGCCGGTTTGGATGCGGCCCCGACGGGTTGGCTAATGGCTGGAACGGCGGCGAGGACCGTAAGGAGAAAAAAAGGCCCCAAAAGCACTCCCCATGAGCGCATGACGAGAGGGAAGTTTTTGGCTGACTTCACATCCCCTCCTCTTTGACGGCGGCCACGATCTCGTTGACGCGCACGCAGAAATTGTCGTTGAGGACCAGCACCTCCCCACGGGCGACGAGGCGCTCGTTCACAAACACATCCACCGGATCCCCCGCGAGCTTATCCAGCTCCACGACGCTTCCCTCGGCGAGTTTGAGAACCTCCTCGACGAGCATCCGGCTGCGCCCCAGCTCGATCTTGACGTTTAGCTCGACATCCCGAAGCAAGTCGATGCTGGAGACCTGCGCATCAGCCATGACCTGCTGAAAGCTGGGGAGCCTGAAGGCCTCGGCGTCGGCGCCGGGGAGTTGGGAAGCGACGGCCGCGCCGTCCTCTGAATTCGCCTGCTGCAAAAGCTGATCGATGGAAGGGTTTTTGGACCCATCGCCACCTTCCACGGAGTCTGGGCCGTCGAGGTTGGCCTGCTTCAAGAGCGCATCGACGGATTCCCGGCTCGGGGCGGCGTCGTCGCCGGCTGCCTGCGCGGCTGCATCGGCTGGCGCGGCGGCCTGAGCGACTACGGGCGCGCGGGCGGGCCCATCCGCCGGTGCTGGCGCGACTGTCGGGGGAACCGTGGGCGGTGCGGCAGCGGGCGGTGCTGCTTCTGGCGGTGAGGCGATTGGATCAGGCCCAGTGGAATCGGCGGGAGCCGGTTGATCGGCCATGGGTCACCATCCTTGGTGATCGGATGCTCGTCGGTTTTCTACCGCACGCCGAGCCATCCATTAGTAATCGGTGCGAAACGGAATGCACCGAGGAACCAGGACATCGTCGATCAATCCTTCGCCGACGATTTCGTCCAACTGATATTTCACTTGTCGCCGAAGCGTTTCAAGGCCCGGCTCGGATCCGCCCCCGAGCTTGTCGGGGTCCGATTGTGCAATTATGGTCCGAATCCGGTCCTGGATCAAGGCCGCGTGCTCGGCAATCATCGGTTTGACTTTTTCGGCCATGTCTTTCTTGCAGGAAAGGAATATCTGGATGTCGTAGATGAAGGTCCGGCCGTTTTGCTTGTTGGGGAAGCGGGCATCGAGCAATTGAATCTCAGCCGTGGTGCTGGCATCGCCTGCACCGGACTTATCGCCGTCCACTTTCCCGCCTTTGTCCCCAGCGGTCAGATCGGCCGCGTTGGCGTTCCTGGCTCCTCCCGTGATGAACTTGAATCCCGCGAACAGGACAATGGCTTCGATCAACATGACGCCCCCGACCAGGACCGGGGTCTTGGCGAGCAATCCGCCGCCCTTGGCGGGCGCTGCCGCGGCCGGTGCGGCCTCGGGTCTGCCAGGCCCCTTCTTCTCCGCCGCCGGAGCGGCTTCGGGTTTTTTCTCTGTTTTTTCCGCCATGATACGTTCCGTCCCTTTCGTTGGTCCGATAAGCCGGGGCGCGCGCGCCACCCCATGCTCGCTCTATCGGCTCGAAAAAGACAAAACTCGATGAATCAATCGGCAATCGACCTGCGAACAATGCGAGCGTATTCAATGGCGCGGCGGGTCACTTCCGCCAACGTTTCGCGGACCATGAGCTTTTCGCCGGTGTCGCAGCACACGACGGTGTCCGGCGTCGCCTCGACATAGCGGATCTTCTCCGCGTTTATCACGAAGGCCTGGCCGTTGAGACGGGTGAGGGTGATCATGACAAGCGGCCTCGGAAACCAAAAACCAGAAACGAGAATGACGAATCAAATCCGAATGACCGAATGACGAATCGGCCGGCCTTTTCGGAATTCGGATTTTGGGTTTGATTCGTCATTCTGGTTTCGGGTTTCTGGTTTTCCTCTCCTACCTTTGCGTGTTCAGAAGATCAGTCAGCAACTGGTCGCTGGTGGTGATGACTTTGCTGGAAGCGCTGAAGCCGGTGGAAGCGATGATGAGGTTGATGAATTCGCGGGAGAGATCGACATTGCTTTCCTCCAGCGCGCCGGATTCCACGGTGCCGGTGCCGTTCTGGGTGGCGGCGCCGATGAGCGGAGTCCCGCTGTTGGGGCCCGGCTGGTAAAGATTCCCGCCGTCATTGATCAGGCCATTGGCATTGTTGAAATTGGCTAGCACGACCTGGCCGAGGGTTTGGGTAAGGCCGTTGCTGAACTGTCCGGTGATGGTTCCGTCGCCTCCGACCGAAAACGAGGTGAGTGTTCCGATCGGCTCGCCGTCCTGCGTGTCCATCAACATGTTCGAGGAAGTGCTGGCAAACGCGGTCATTTTGCTGAAATCGAGGTTGATGGTCTCCGGGCTTTCTGCGCCCGTGCCTGTGCGGTCGATGGAGAGTTGCGTTCCCGTGGATGAAAGCAGTTGTCCCGTGCTGCTGAAAGTCAGCGTGCCGTTGCCCAGAATCGAGCCGGTGGCCGCGGTAGTGTCCGGACTCGTGGCGTAGAAGCGCCAGGTATCGCCCGTGGCGCTGGCGCTCTCGAGCACGCTGGTCAGGTCGATGGTGATGGGATTGCCCAGCGAATCGTATGCGGTGATGCTTGTATGGGTGCTTTCGCCCGCGGGGTTGTTGGTGAAGGCGCCATCCGTTCCCCCCGCCATTGTGAACGGGGTCGTGCTACTGGTGGTATCCACCAGTCCCTGCGATCCGAGCGTCAGGGCGTTCTGAGTCCCGGTGTTTCCGATGATCGTGAGCTGGGCCGTTGTGCCGCTGGTCTGCAGCGTCGCGCCGGGCGTGGGGTTTCCCGGCTCCACGACCGTGGTGTCGATCGCCAACGACTGATTGATGAAATTCTCCAGGTCGCTGACGGTTGAGGTGGCCGTAACCGTGAACGAATCGGAGGGCAGGTTGCGCGATCCCCGCGTGCCCGCCAGCGTGAGTGTGTCTCCGACGTTCATCAGAGCGACCGGCGGCGCGGCGGTGCTGACCAGATTGCTCAAGAGGTCCGCACCCGTGGGCGCCGTGCCGGCGACGGTGGTGAACGCCTGGCTGGTGAGGAGGGTCGCGCCGCTTGCCACCGCGCCGCCGGCGTTGAGGTTCCCTTCCAGTTTGACGTTCTGCGTCGCCGCCGCTTCCGTTTCTTGACCAATCGGAATGGTGAGGTTCTGAAGGGCGCCGGAAATCACGTTTCCGTTGGCGTCCACGCCATATCCCTGGACAAAGGCGCCGCTGGCGGTGACCAGTTGGTTGTCGCCGTTGAGGCTGAACGTGCCGTCGCGGGTGAATTGCTGCCCCTTGGTCGAATTCAAAACGAAAAATCCGCTGCCGCTGATCGCCATGTTGGTGTCAACCCCCGTGGTCGAAAGTTGCCCCGGGGCGAAGTCCGTGGTGATCGCGGCAACCTGTGAGCCCATGCCTTCCTGGCTTGGGTTGCTGCCGCCGAAATCGCCGTTGGGTCCGGCGCTGGCTTGGTCCGTCACATAGAACTGCGGACTGAAAGAAATGGTGCTGGCCTTGAACGCCGTGGTGTTCGCGTTGGCGATGTTGTTTCCCACGATGTTCAACCAGGTCTGGTTGCTGTCGAGGCCGGAGAGTCCCGTGAACAACGCGCTGGTTAATGCCATGGCAAATCCGAAATTTGAGGACTTCCGTTTAAGAAAACTTCGGCCGCGACTCCGCCACGGCCCTGGGGCATCCGCAATCGCTTTTTCCTGCGGCAATCATGAAGACCCGGGCACGGTTGACGAGCCCGTCGCCGCCGTCGGAGCGGTGTTGGTGATCGACGTTACGTTGTTCAGCGGCATCGTGTCGCCGTTATTGATTGACAGATTTACGCCGTTGCTCGTCACCTGCACCGCCGTGATCGTGCCGCTCGCCGCGTTCGAATTCTCGTCCGTTCCCTGGACGTACTTGCCGATCATGTTGGCGGCCGAGGCGATCTGGTTCTGCTGCACCATCGTCGTCAGGCTGCTCTGCAAGTTGGTGGCCGATTCAAGTTGGCCGATCTCGCTCATCTGCGTCAGCATCTGGTTGCTATCCGTTGGATCGAGCGGATCCTGGTTCTGCAACTGGGTAATCATGAACTTGATGAAATCGTTGGCCGTCAGTGAATTCGCCGCCGAGGCGGAGGACGAACTCGTCGAGTTGGTCGCGGCCGTGCCGATTGCCGAAGCGAGAGAGTTTATTGCGCTCATAACTCAACTTTTCGGCAGAGGAAGGGGAGCGAATCCAAAATTCCGACGGGGTAATTTCGTGAAGCGCCAAAGCTGCGCGACATCGCGGCGAAACCTGCGCGAACAGTCCGGGCTCGATTGCCCTCAGGCGACGAGGTCGAGCGGATCGCGGTCGCCGCGGGCCCGGCGCCACATTCTGCGCAACACTTCGCGGCGTTGCTGTTCCTGCTCGGCGCCGCGACCGTCAGGCGATTGTTTCCCGCCTCCGTCGCTGTCGTCGTTCGGTCCGGAAGAATCTGCGGATTTCGACGCCTGGTGAACGTGCAGCCGAGCCACGCTCACGCCCTGCGTCTCCAGCGCGCTTTTCAGTTGCGAGAGGCTGTGGCTTAGAAGCCGGGTGGCCTGCTCAGTCGAGGTTTGAAACGAGGCCGACATCACGCCGTTGTCCATCCGCACGGTGATTTGCAGTGCGCCCAGTTCCGGAGGATCGAGCCGGATGCTCATGGTGCCGCCGCTCGGCAGCAGGGTCCCGGTGATCGCGGAGACCATCGACGGCTGGTTCGCCTCGGCAAATTGCGCGGCCGGGACCTGCGGAGCGGTTGTGGGAACCGCTGCCCCGGCAGTTTGGGCCGCGCCGGCCGCCGGCGGCTGAACCGCAGCGGTTTCCGCCAGCACCGGCAAAACGGGCGAAGGTGCGGCGCTTTCGCCGGCTTTTCCCTGGTCCGGCAATTGAGCGGCTGGTTGCCCGGCAGTTTCGGTGGCCTGCGAATCCGTGGCCGTCGTCGCTTCCGCCGCATTTCCGGTCGAATCCGCGGATTTGAACGGGGAAACGTCGGGCTTGTGCGCGACTTGATGCCCGGTAGCGGCGTTGGCCGTATCGCTCGATGCCGGATTCGCGGCCATCGCCGGGTGTGGCGCGGATTGTTGCGCCGCGAGCAGCGATGCCGGATCCGTCGCGGTTTGGGAAGCGGTCGCGGTCTGGGAAGATTTGCCATCGACGGGTTTGGCGGTCGTTGCCGTCGCGGCGTTGGCATCCGTTGCGGGCGGCGACGCCCCACCGCCGAGCGCCCGATGGGCCTTGCCGCGCAATGCCTTGACCGGGGTGGAGACTTGCGCCGCCGGTTCGGCGTCGCTTTGGGTTGTTTGCGCCGCATCCGCCGTTTGACTTGGCGCGGTGGTTGGGCCGTCCGAATCGGCTTCGCTCGAGGGATCGGGAGATTTCTGCCGCTTCTGCTGGGTATCGGCCTGGGTCTTTGGCTGCGCGGAATTGGTCTGCGATTTCCTGGTGGCCGCGTCAGTGGGCGTCTTGTTCGCTAATGGCGCGGAATTGGCCGCGGCGCGGGTCGGCTTGGATTTGGCGCGGGTCAACTCCTGGGAAAAGTTTGCGTCATCGCCGCTTTCCGTGGAATTTGAGCCTCCGGGCGGCGGAGGGGGCGCCGGGTTTGGCGGGAGAATATTCAAAACGGTGTTCATGGTTGTTTTCCGTCCGTTGCCGAGACCTGGGCCTGTCGGATGCGCTCCAGGACCCTTTGAATAAAAGCAGTTTCGTCAGGCGCCTTGAATTCCTTGATAATTTTCGCCGCGGTGCGGGTATCCATCGCCTGGAGATAATCCTGGACCGTCGACTCGCTCAGGGTCATGAAAATGGATTTGACCTGCTTGGCGGGCATGGCGGTGTAAAGGGACAGGCTGTTCTGGAAGCCGGCGTCGCTTTGAAGCCGCTGGGCCACCTGCTCTCGCGTCGCCAGGTCTTTTTCGCGCTGTTCCAGCGCGGCGCGATCGGCGGCCAATTTTTGGTTGGCCAGGTCGACTTGGCGCTTCAAATCGGCCAGCTCGCGCTGGCGGTGGTCCAATTCCAGCATCTGAGCGTCCACGGTTCGACGAATGAAATCCACCTGCTCGATCATGGACCCCGAATGCTTGTCGAGCAGATTGGCCAGATTCAGCGGCTGCAGCGCGGGCGCGATTTCGCTGGGCCGGGTTGTGCTAACCGCGCCGGGCGGCGGAAAAATGATCGCACGCACCTTGGAGATTTTGGCCTTGTCCAGCCGGCCCGATTGGAACAAATATCCCACCGCCCCGCCCAGGGCCAGGAAATTCATCGCCAGCGTCAGGATGATGACGAAGAAGACCTTTTTCATGAGACCCCCGCTCGGTCGATCTCGGCCTTGGTATTTTGCTCGTAGCTCAGCCGCATGGAGATTTCGTCCATTTCAGTCAGATCGCGGCGTTCGAGTTGCTCGCGCCAACGGGCAAAGCGGCGCTCGCGGAGCTTTTCGAGGATTTTCTTCCTCTTGGAGGCTTCGGCCGCCAGTCGCCGCGCCTTCTCCAACTGGACTTGCACGCCGGCCATTTTCTGGGCGACGCCCATGGCCTTTCGCTGCATGGCGAAAGCGTAGCGGCGATGCGCGGCGAGGAACGCGAGGTCGATGCGCCCAATGAGCCGGTTTTCCCGCAGGTCCTGCTCGACGGCGCGCACCGAGGCGTCGAGGGCCCGAAGCTCCGCATCGAGCGCGGCCATCTGCTGCTGGACTACCGCCAACTCGCGCTTGCGCTGCTCCTCCACGCGGGTCCGCTGTCGAAGAACGCCATCGAGTTGGAAGACAAATTTGGCCATTGTCCCTTCAATTCATTTCGCCGCCGCGCCCGCGGGCTTGGCTTTCAGCGCCTGCGCGCGCAGCGCCTTTTCCAACTGCTCGATCCAGGCGAACAACTCCGCCAATTGGCCGACGGATTGCTCCAGCGTCAGAGGCGCCGCCGCATCCTGCTGAAGGAACTGCACGATCCGCGGCCGGGCCTGGACGGCCAGGTCGAATTCGATGTTGGTCCCCGGCACGTAGGCGCCGATGTTCACCAGATCTTCGATGTCCTGGTAAATGGCCGTCAGAGCCAGAACGCGTTTGAGGTGGCGCGCCTGATCCACGTGCACGACGTCGTCGCGAACGCGGCTGATGCTCTGGAGCACGTCGATGGCCGGATAATGACCGCGATTCGCCAGCGAGCGGCTCAGCCAGATATGCCCGTCCACGATGCCTTTGACGGCGTCGGGGATGGGCTCGTTGAAATCGTCCCCCTCGACCAGGACGGTGTAAAACCCGGTGATGGATCCGCGCTGGCTCTTGCCGGCCCGCTCGAGAATTTGCGGAAGCAATGAAAAGACGCTGGGTGGATATCCGCGCGTCGCCGGAGGCTCCCGCGCCGCCAGGCCGATCTGACGCTGGGCGTGGCACAGCCGGGTGATGGAATCCAGCAGGAGAAGCACATTCATTCCCTCATCGCGGAAATACTCGGCGATGGTGCAGGCGACTTTCACGCATCGCACGCGCAGCAGCGGAGCTTCGTCCCCCGTGCTGACGACGACGACGCACTTCCGGAGGCCATCCTCACGCAGGCTTTTGTGGAGGAATTCCTGCACTTCGCGCCCGCGCTCCCCGACCAGCGCCACGACCGACACGTCCGCGCTCGTGTGCCTGGCGATCTGGCCGATCAGCGAGCTTTTGCCGACCCCGGGACCCGAGAAAATTCCCATTCGTTGCCCAAGGCCGCAGGTATGCAGAGCGTCGATGGCCCGGACGCTGGTGGAGATCGGCTGGTCGATGTTGATCCGCGACATCGCCTCAACCGACCGGGCGTCGATGCGGCGGCGCGTGCCCATGGGCAGCGGGGCTTTGCCATCGATCGGTTGGCCCAAGCCGTTGAGCACCCGACCGAGCAGTCGATGCGTGCAATTCAGGGTTGGCGCGGCGCTGAGATTTTCCACAGGGTCCCCGCGGGCCACGCCGCTTGTGGAATCCAGGGCCATCAGAAGCGTGCGGTCCTGTTGAAATCCAATCACTTCCGCGATCGATTCCTTCCCGCCGAAGCTGGTGATCCGGCAGAGAGATCCCACCGGAAGCGCCAGATCGGTGGCGTCGATAGTCAGCCCGCCGATGGCCTGGACCTGTCCGACCACGCGGTACGGCAAAGCGGATTCGACCACATCAACCTGCGAACCCAGGTAGCTCACGTGGCCTCCGCAGCCCGATCGGGCAGGAGTTCGGCAAAAATGCGGTCGAGCTGGGCATTAAGACTGCCGTCGATCTGGCCGTGGGCGGTGAAGACTCGCACCCCACCGGGGGCGATCGCCTGATCGGCCAGCAGATCGACGTGCTTCAACTGCGGCCAAGCCATGCGGAGATTGGGCATCTCGGTTTCAAGGATTTTGAGCTGCGAAGGATTCACGGCAATTCGAACGTCGGCGGCGTGGACGGCCAGGGCAAGGGCTTCGGTCACATTCCGGCACAGGACCTGGGGATCGACGGCCCCCTGCCGCTTGGTGACCCGCCGGGCAATTCGGCAGGCGAGATCAACGACCTCGCTGAGAACGCGGCTGTGAAGATGGTCACGGCTGTCGTCGAACTCGCGCACGGCCTGGGTCAGCGCCTCAATGAGCTTCGTCATCGCCGCCCCATGCTCCGTCAATGCCTGCGCGTGGCCGGTTGTCTTCCCTTCCTCGATTCCCTGGACGATGCCCTGGCGGCGGCCCTCGGTGCGCGCCTGGGATTTGATGGCCTGGGCTTCAGTTTGGGCCGCGGCGAGGATTTGCTCGGCTTTTCGCTGGGCGCGAAGGATCACGTTCCGCGCGGCGGCCTCGATGTCCCGCATTGAAAAAGCGGCAACGCTGATCGGGGCGTCGGCGGCTTTGATGAGGCCCATGTGAGTCTCCTAAATAAACCATGATTCAGGGACAACTCAGGCATATTTAGCGGCGGTGCGAAGCACCGCGGGTTCCGCCAATGTCCCAGAATCGTGGTCGCCCATTTGGCACGCGGCCCTGTGATTCAAACGATCATTTCCTTTTCGCCGCCGCGGCCCGTGATGATGATCTCGCCGGCGTCTTCCAGGCGGCGGACGATATCGACGATCTTCTGCTGAGCCGCTTCCACGTCGCTGACGCGCACGGGACCCATGTACTGCATGTCTTCCTGAATGAGCTGGGCGGCCCGTTCGGACATGTTCTTGAAAATCTTCTGCTTCAAATCTTCGCTGGCCGTCTTCAGCGCCAGGGCAAGCTCCTCGTTTTCCACTTCCTTCAGAACGGACTGGATGCCCTTGTCGTTGACCAGCAGGATGTCCTCGAAGACGAACATGAGGCGGCGAATCTGCTCGACCAGGTCCGGGTCCTCGGCTTCCAGGCCCTCCATGATCCCCTTCTCCGTGGAACGGTCGGCGAGGTTGAGAATTTCCGCGACGGTGTCCACCCCGCCCGCTTTTTCAAAGGTCTGGCTCACGATATCCGACAGCCGATGCTCCAGGCCGCGCTCCACTTCCTCGATGACCTCGGGATTGGTTTGCTCCATGTTGGCGACGCGTTTGACGACTTCGATCTGCTTTTGGCTGGGCAGTCCGACGAGGATTTCGCTGGCCTTTTGCGACGGAAGATGCGCCAGGATCAACGCGATGGTTTGCGGATGCTCGTCCTGAATGAACGTCAGGAGGTTTTCGCTCTCGGCCTTCTGAAGAAACGCAAACGGCGAGATCTGCACCTGCTGGGACACCAGCTTGATGATCCGAGTGGCCTCGGCGTCGCCCAGCGACTTGCGGATCAGCGCCTTGGCGTATTCCAGCCCCCCCTCGCTCATATACGTGTTGGCCAGGGCGAGGTGGTAGAACTCGCCGAAGATGTCCTTCCGCGTGTTCAGGCTGACTTCGCCGATGCTGGCGATCTCGCGGCTGACATCCTCGACGGCCTCGGGGGGAAGGCGCTTGAGGATTTCAGCGGCCTGCTCCTGGCTCAGCGAGAGCAGGAGGATCGCGGATTTTCGCACGCCGGTGAGTTCTGCCATGTTTCATCAGGGCCGGTTTTTTACCCCGGCCCGCTTTCCATCAGCGGTTGAGCCAGCGTTTCACGAGGTTCGCCGCCGCGTCGGGATCCGACGTGACCAACTGCTGGACCTGGTCCAGCACCTGCTGCGACTTCACCGTTTCCGAATCCAATTCCATGCCGTCGAGAGGATTGGAGCTTCTCAACGCCTGGCCGACCACGGACTCGTTGCCGTCGAGCGTCGGTTCCTCCCTCACGTGCGGAACATCCGCGGTCGCGGTCGCCGGCACGCCCTTGCGCACCATCATGGAGACCATGAACAGGCTCAGCGCCGCCAAAAGACCGACGCCGATTTCCTTGCCGTGGCGGCTGACGGTGCCGGCGAACGGCGAAGCGGCGGCCTGCTGCTCCACCGGCGCTTCCGTCGGCATGACGTCGCTGTAGGATCCGACATACAGCGCGTCATCGGTGACCGGGGCGCATCCCTTGATCGCGCCGCGGATTTGCAACAACTGCGCGTTCATGTACGTCGTCAGCGCGGTCGGATCGTCGGGGTCCTTCCCGTTCTCGTTCTTGTATGCCTGGATGAAATAGGTGCGCGGGATGCGAACGGAAGCGGCGAGGAGCGTCGCGTCGCCCGGTCCTTGCTTGATGACCTCGTCCTGTTTTCCGTGATCGGTGTCGAATTCGGATTTGTCGCTGGAGCTGGTTGACCCGCCTCCCCCGCCGCCGCTGGCGGGAAGGGACATCGCGGCGTTGGGCACGGCGCCGACTTCCTGCTGGGCCGCGGGCTCGGCGGTCTGCTCGTCGGTTGTTTCCTCGCTGCGCGTGGGAATCGAAACCGTCTCTTTGGGATCGACCGTGTGTTTGGTGGTCACCGTTTGCGAGGTGTTCACCTTGACGGTCACGCCGACGATCGCCCCGCGGATGTCCTGGAGGGCATCCTGTAGAATTTTGTTGCGGTAGTGGTCCTCCCACTGTTTCTGAAGTTCCACGCCCCCGTCGTCAGAGCCCATCGAGTCGTCGGACCGGTCCTTGATGGCATACGGCACGCCGTCAATCGTGACGTTGATATTGCTTCGCGCCAGGCCCGCTTGTGCGCCGCTGACGGTGCCCGCCACGGCGTCGGCAAGCTGGCGGCCGGCGGTAGTGCTGTTGCGGCTGGTCGTCACCATGACCGTGGCGACCGGCTGAACGTCGTTGCCGTCCAGCCGCCGCTCGGTCGTGGGATCGATCACCACGGCCGCATCCTGCACGCCGGGGAACCGCCTGATGATCGAGGCCAGCAGCCGCTGCCTTTCCTCGAGGAACATCTTCTCGGTTTTGTCGGGCGAATCGAGCCAATTCATCTGCTTGGTCATCTCATCGAAGCCCTGGTCGAAATTCCGCGGCAACGCCTGCGAGTAGCCCAGGACCGCCAGGACTTCGAGCTTGCAATCGGCCGGGACGAAAACCTTGTCTCCGACAATTTTGTGCGGGATCGCCTGGGTATCGAGCGTGGTGGTGATCTGCCCCAGCTCATCCTGCGAGAGCGACTGATCGAGCAGCGGGGACATCTCCGGCTCGGCCGCCCAGTGCGCCCACCACAGCAGCGTCATCACCATGATCGTGAGCAGCGAGACCACGAGCATCTTCTGCGTGGCCGAAAGGCCCGCGAGCTGCTCTTGAATACGCGTGATTTGAACTTTGAGAAATTCCATCGCTCAGCCCTCCCTGGCCGACGATTGCATCCTGAAAATTTGGGCCACTTAAACCATGCCTGAACCGGATTTTTTTACTCACACCGAAATCTGCTTGATCTCTTCATAGGCATCCATGAGCTTTGCCCGGATGGTCAGAAGCGTTTTGAACGCCAGATCGGATTTCTCGACGGCCGTCATGACGCCGGTGATGTTTTCGTTTTGGCCGGTCGCAACATCGTCGACCGCTTTGGACGCTTCCTGCTGAAGGCGGGAAACTTCGTCGATGCTCTTATTGAGCATGTCGGCAAAGCTGGAACCGCTGGCGGCGTTTGGGGAGGACGATTTGCCCGGCGTCGAGGTTATGCCGGTGATGTTGGCGAGGTTGTTGGTTGGTGCCTGGATCATTACTTATCGCCCTCCATCACGCCAAAAGCCGCAGACTGGAATTGAACATCGACTTGGCGGTGTCCATCATCGTTACATTGGCTTCATAGGCCCTGGAGGCTTCCAGGGCGTTGACGAATTCCACGGACAGATCGACGTTGGGATAGCTGACGTATCCGTCCTTATCGGCGTCGGGATTGCCCGGATCGTAGCGTTTCGGAAAAGCCGATGGATCGAGCTCGATCGATTTCACGTGGACGCCGGGCTTCGCCGAATCGTCCGCCTGGCCCGGCGCGAAGACCACGAACCGGCGCCGATACGGGCTCGGCCTGCCGCTCGCGTCGCGCAGCGTATTGATGTTGGCGATATTGCCGGCAATCGTGTCCATGCGGACGCGCTGAGCCGTCAATCCGCTGGCGCCCATGTCTAAAATATCAAACATCGTTTACTTTCCTTCCTTGAGCGCGGTTTCCATCATCGAATATTGGTCCCGAAGCAGTTCCACCGCCAGGGAGTGCATCAGCGCGTTCTTGGCCTGGTCGCTCATGAGTTGCTCCATCGAACGGTTGTTGCCATCGTGAAAGAGGATGCCGCGGCGGGGATGCTGAATGTCCATCGAAACATCGTCGAATCCCACGCTGCCTGGGGCGGCCGACTGTTGCTGCTCGACCTTTTTCTCCAGCAACGACTGAAACTGGTCCAGCGCCAGGTCCTTCTGGACAAAGCCCGGCGTTGAGGCATTCACCACGTCCTCGCTCAGCAACCGCTGCCGCGCATCGGTGAATTCGAGCCACTTTTCCAATACCGGCGCGTTTCCCTGATTGAGGAGACGGTCAAGAAACATCTGAAACTCCGATATCAAATCCCGTGCCGGGAAAAAACCTTCCGACAAATCCGTTCTTCGCCAGCGCCAAATGGGGCGAATCCTGCGCCGCGCGGCGCAGGAACTGCGCCTATTCGTGTGCGATGGCTTCGGCCAATTCTCCTTCTTCGCGCCAGCGTTTCAGCTTCATGCCGAGCGTTCGCACGCCAATTCCCAGCGCGCTGGCGGTGCGAACGCGATGGCCTTTGAACTGCTGGAGCGTGCTGAGAATGACCTGCTTTTCGATGTCGGCCAGAGGCCGCCCGGCCAGGCCCTCGGCAATCGGGGCGGCCTGATGCCGCTTCAGCCACGGCTCCAGCGTCTGCGCCCGAATCACACCCGGCTCGCTTTCCAAAACCACCGCCCGCTCGATGATGTTCTGCAATTCCCGCACGTTTCCCGGCCAGTCGTAATGCTGAAGCAGCGTGATCGCCTCCGGCTCGATGTGCCGGAACGCCGTCCGCTCGCGCTTGCTCGCCTGATGGATGAAATGCCGGCAGAGTTCCGGAATGTCTTCCAGCCGGTTGCGCAACGGCGGAATCTCGATCGGCACGACGTTGAGGCGATAAAACAGATCGCGCCGAAATTCCCCCTCTTCGACGCACCTCTCCAAATTCCGGTTGGTCGTGGCGATCACCCGCACGTCCACTTGCTGCGTGAGACTGCTGCCCACTCGTTCGAAACAGTTCTCCTGAAGGACGCGAAGCAGCTTCGCCTGAAGGCTCGAAGCGATTTCGCTGATCTCGTCCAGCAGCAGCGTTCCGCCGTCGGCGAGTTCGAACCGCCCGCGGCGAAGCTTGTCGGCGCCGGTGAAGGCGCCTTTCTCATGCCCGAAGAGTTCGGATTCCAGAAGGTTTTCCGAAAGCGCGGCGCAATTCACGGCCAGCATCGGCCGTTCCCGGCGAGCCGACGCCAGGTGAATCGCCTTGGCGACGATTTCCTTGCCCGTGCCGCTTTCCCCGCGAATCAGCGCCGTGGCGTTGCTGCGCGAGACCAGCTCGATTTTCTGCCGCACCTGCTCCATTGCCGGCCCATTGCCGATTAAAGGCCGCGGCGAGCCGATCTCCGTCATGCTGCGATAGGCCTGGTTTTCCAGCCTCAGCCGGCTATGTTCCAGGGTTCGGTCCACCAGCAGCTTGATCTCTTCCCCGTCGAACGGCTTCTGGATGTAATCGTACGCCCCCAGCTTCATCGCCTCGACCGCGTTGGACACGGTTGCGAAGGCGGTCATCAGCACCACCGGCATGTCGGGCCGCAGACGCTTTGCTTCGGCCAGCAATTCCAGCCCGGTCATTTTGGGCATGCGAAGGTCGGTGATGAGGAGATCGAAGCGGCCCGCGCCGAGGCGGGCGCTGGCCGAAGCGCCGTCGATGGCGGCGACGACTTCGTGTCCCTCCCGCACCAGAATCTGGGCCAGAGAGTCCCGCATCATGTCCTGATCGTCAACGATTAGTATCCGAGCCATGCTTTCTCCCTGGCTGTCAGGTCCTGATCTCGAAAATCGCTCCGGCTTGCGGGGCGTTGGTGACGGTGATGGTTCCATCGTGCGCTTCGACGATTCGATGAACGATCGCCAGGCCGAGCCCCGTGCCGGATTCCTTCGTCGTGAAAAATGGATTAAAGATCTTGTCCAAAATCGCCGGCGCAATCCCCGGGCCCGAGTCCTTGATCGAGAGCCGGAATTTGCCCTCCTCCTCCAGCGCCGACCAGGTGATGTCGATCGTCCCGGCCTCACCCGCCGCTTCGATGGCGTTGATCGTCAGGTTCAAAATCGCCTGGCCCATCAGCAGCGGATCGATGCGCACCGGCATGGGCCGCGGGCCGGTGGCGCGGCAGACCACGGCCGGCCCGATGCGATCCGCCGCATATTCCAGCGACTGATCCACTACCCCCGCCAAATCGGTTTCGCGAAGCTGAGGCGAAATCTCGCGGGAAAACTCAAGGACCTGGCTCAGCAGCCCTTCCAGCCGCTTGACGCCCGATGAGATCTTGCCGACCAGTGGCAGGGAGGCGGGAAGCTCCCTCAGGTCGCGGGCGAGCATCGAGGCGTACAGCTCGATTCCGCCCAGAGGATTGCGGATTTCGTGCGCCATCCCCGCGGCCATCTCCCCCAGGGCCGCCAGGCGCTTCTTGCGCTCCAGTTGCCGGTTCTTTTCCGACAGCTCGTTGCGGAGCGATTGAACCGTCTGCTGGAGCTGCGCGTGCGACTGTTGCAGCTTCTCCGTCAGGGCGCTGTAGACCTGGATGATGCGGCCCAGCTCTTCGATGCGCGCGGCGTTGGAGCCCTGCACCTCCGCACGCGAACCGGAAATTTCGGCGACCGTTGTCATTGCAATCATCTATGAATATCCAGAGCGGTTTTTTTTTGCCCATACGCGGCGGCGGCATAGTTCATGTTGAACTTGCGGGCGGCGGCGGCCTGGTTGATCCCGCGACCGATGTTGAACTTCCGCTGCTGAAGCACCAGCGCATCCTCCCGGTCGGCGGTCGTGATCTCTTCCAGCAATTGGCGCGTTTTCTCCAGCAGTGATTCGGCCGTTTCGCGCTGATCGGCCGACAGCCCCCGCAAATACTGCGGCCAGTCTTTCTTCGCCGGAGCGATCTTTTGCTCGAACAGCGCGATCTGTTCCAGCAACTGCTGCCGCTGCGAAAGCACCAGGAGCAAATCCTCGGTCCGGGAATTCTGGACGTGCTCATGCTGGGTTTTGGCCAGCTTGGCGAGGCGCTGATAACCATCCAGTTCCTGCTGAAGCGCCGAAATAACCGCGTCATCTTTCATAAAAGGCTCCCGGCGATCTTCACCACATCCCCGAATCGTTGGTCCACTGAAGCCACTGGTCCCAATACTTCTTGGGCATCGAGAAAGTTCCGTCCTGAAACGCCTCCGCGGGCATGTGCTGAAGCATCCACTTGGCCCGGTTGTTGGCCGCCTTGGCCTCCTCCGGTTTTCCCAGGGCGAAATACGCGTTGACGATCTGAACGTAGGCCGAAACCGAGGAGGGATCATTCTGGTAGGTGAAGGCGGCGGCGTCGTAGAGCTTGATCGCCTCCTGATAAGCGCCAAGGTCGTACATGCAATCGGCGCGGTAGAAATGGGCCAGCTTCTGATAGAGCTTGTCGATATCGTCCGCCGGGGCGGCGGCGTGATACAGATCGACCACCTCGTCATACAGCCCGCGGGCTTTGAGCAGCCGGTCGCGCCGTGCGGCGGCGGCCTCGGCGACCTCCGTTGCCACCGCATTGGGCGACGTCTGCGCCGATGCCAGTTTCGCATCGAGCAGCGAGGCGCTCTTGCGATAGCTGTCGGCCATCAGGAAGACCATCTGCGCCTTCTGCTCGTCGTTGGGATATCGTTGGGTCAATTCCTGAAGGCGCGCCACCGCCTCTTCGTACCGGCCGGTTCGGTAATATAGCTGCGCGAGTTCGCGAAGGGACTGGCGGAATTCCGCCGCCGACGGATCGATCAGCGGGTTGTTCTCCACCACGCTCAGCAGGGTCGCCTCCGCACGGGCGTACAGGGCCGGACCCTTGGCGATGTAAGCCTGCGCCAGCGGCACGGCGGATTTGCTGGCGGCCAGGCTTTTGGAATAATTCAACTGGTTTCTCTGAAAGGCGTCGATCGCCTTATCGAAGAGTCCCGCCGCCTGGTAAGCCCGGCCCAGACGCAACATCGCATCGGGGGCCATTCGATCGCTGGGCCTTTCCCTGACAAACAGCTCCAGCACCACGATGGCCGCCTGAATATTTCCCGCCTTGTCATACAATTCCACGCCCTTCCACAGCGCGTCGGCGTAGCCGTGATCGTCCAGCAGCGTCAGCATGCGCGAATAGAGGATGTAGGCTTGGGCGGCCTTGTTGCGGAGATCGGCCACTTGTTGGCCGCGACGGATTTTTTCCGTCGGGCTTGCATCCAGGATCGTCCCTTCTAGCTGCTCGGCGCGCTTCGCGTACATGCCGGCCAACTCGGAATAAAATCCCGGCTGCATCGAGGGGTCCAATTCCTGCTCGTCGGACATGACCTCCAGCGCGGACTGGTAATCCTGCCGATCGGAAAAAATCTCCACCGCCTGCCGGAACGACTCGAGGCATTCCGGTTTGTACTTGCCTCGCGAAGGCCTCCGGTCGATCTGGGCAATGAGTTCGTGAAAATCGTTGAGCCCCGGATCGGTCTGCTGCAACATGATCCGGCAGACGCCGCGGCCCAACAACGCTAGCGGCGCCGCCTTCGATTCCGGGTGCATGGTCAGGACAGATTCGTAAAACGAAATGGCCGTGGCCGGATCGTTGCGGTCCTCGAAGATCTTGCCCAGATAAAACGCCGCATCCGCGTCCAGCGGATGGGTGACTCGAAGCTGGTCTCGAGCCAGACGCAAATAGCGCTCGGCATCATCCGGCAGGCCTTCGCGATAGGAGCAATATCCCAACTGATAATTGAAGGTCCCCTGATCGACCGGGTCGGTATCGAGGCGGGCGGCGTCGCCGAGCAGCTTGCGCGCATCGGCAAACCGCTTCTCGTCAATCAAGATTCCCGCGCGCTGGTCCAGCGCCCAGGCTCGCTCGGCATCGGTCAATCCCGGCAACTGGAGATAATCCCCCAGCGAAACATCCGCGTTGGCCGGGTCGTCATTGGCAAGCTCAAGGTCGATCAGTTTTCGATACAGGCTCAGCGAACGAGGGGCGTCCATCGCGATGGCCTGGCGATAGTGCTCGGCCGCCTCCGCCGGATGGCCCAGGGCCGCGTAGCTGTTGGCGACGCGGAGGTGCAAAGCGGCGTCGGCCTTGACGCCGAATTGCAGCGCCAGCTCTGTCTGCTCGATGATCCGCTGATGATTGGCCGGAACGTCAATCTTCTTTTGTTTTTGTGCCGCCTCCAGGGCCTGGGCGATGAGCAGATGGATTTGCCCCTCGCTGGCGGGCTGCGGGGTTTCCGTTTCCAGGATTCGGGAAAGCTGCTGCAACGCCGCATCAGGCCGATCCTGCTGCAAGTAGTTCCGGGCCACGGCGATCTTCTGATCGATGGTCGCCCCCGGACCGGGATTGATGAAGAGATACCCCGCGTAAACGAAAAGCCCAATCGAAAGAATGAACAGGGGCAACTGCCAGAGTTGGGATAAACGTTGCGAAGATCGGCTCGCCCGAGGCGTGGCCATGGCATCCCTGCCTTTCACGAACCACTGCCGGTCATCCTGACCGAACTGGCATAGAAGTATAACTTTGCAACCTTGGAAGGCAAGCGTGATCGGATCAAAAGAAAAGTTTGCCAGCTACTCTTCCAAACGACATAATATTACCGGTTATATCGGGATCATCTCCGTGCCCGATTCTCTGCCGGAGGAATTTCCGTGTCCCAAACCGCGGCAACGTTCTCGTGTGGTGGATGTCGGCGAAGGGCCGCATGGAGGAAAGAACTCGCCGGCAAGCGCGTTCGCTGTAAATGCGGGCATGTAACGACCGTTCCCGCCCAGCCGCCGCGTGCTGAATCCGCCGATGAGGTCGATTTGTACGACCTTGCCGACCTGGCAGCCGATGCCCATCGGGCCGCCGCCAATCTGGGGCCAACGATTGTCGATCCAGCCGCGTTCACCACCGCCCCCGTGGCCGCTGCCGCGGGCTCGGCTTCGCACTCAGCCATTCCACTTGCCTACCAAAGTCAACCGACCGCGCGCGAGAAAGAGCTTGCCGCGGGCAAATCCCTCATTGATCCAAAACGCGATTTGCAGGCCCCCGCCGTACTCCTGCTCGTCGGCGCGTTGCTCTACATCGGTTATTACGGCATCCATTACAACCTCGGCGCAATCGGAATCGCCGCCACGGGCGTTGGTCTGACCATCATGACCCTCTTCGAAACGGTGTTATTGATCTGCTTCGCCCTTGTCATCGCCAGCCCCCTCGGCGTCAGTTTCGGCGGCGTCGGAACCGCGATCCTCAAACTGGCCGCCATCGTCGTCATCTGCGACGGCGTCACCACTTGCTTCGATGGCTTGCTTTCCAAATACCTCGGCGGATACGCCGGCGGCGTTTTCGGCTTCGGCGCCATCGGTTTCCCCATCGCCCTCGGCATTTACTGGACCACGCTTACCTATCTGTTCAGCATGGACCCCGGCGATTCCTGGATGGTCGTTATCTTCCTCGCCATCTTCTACCAGATCATGCGCGTCGTTTTGATCGTGTTGCTGCTGAAGATCATCCTGGGCTTCGGTGGCATCGGTGCAGCGGCCATTTCGATTCCCTCCACCGGCGGCGGGCCTGCCGTTTCAAATCCCGTCATCGACGAGGTCAACGAGGCCAAGGCGCAGAACGTCTTGCATGAAGCCCGCAAATACGGCTCGGACAATGGCCGAAGGGCTGAAATGGCCAGCATTAACGGCTGGTACGACGCGGGCGCGAAGAATGTCTGGTTCGAGACGAGCCGTGACATCAACGGCAAGGGCGATGCGTTTCGGATGATCGTTGAGGGCTAAGGGAAAAAACCCTGCCGCATGAAGATTATACAGCTGGCCAATTGAACCCAAGCCAGGTATCTGCGGTCGATGCGGTCCAACCGTCGGCACACTCGGCCAAACTGATTGAGCAACGCATG
>JBEKHH010000026.1:0-66880 GCA_050012375.1 Tepidisphaeraceae bacterium | reverse complement strand
GCCAGCCGATGAGCTTCACGCATCACCTTCCATGGCGATCGGGATGTTTCCATCCCGCAGCTTGTAGAAGCACGAGACCAATCGCGCCAGCGAAAGTACCCTGTATTTTGAGGATCGAGACAGAGCCGGAGCTGTCCCGATTTATTCTGCGCGCATCGTACGGCGCGATCGCCGCGGCGTCTTGGGCAACGCTGTTTCACGCTCAACGGCGACCACTCCGGACCATCCAGGATCGTGAATTTAATTCGGAGCTGTCCCGTTTTATTCGTTCCCGCAAAAAGTGCCGTGATGAACGATGGAGACCACTCCTGTACGAATTGTAAGGCGCGATCGCCGCCGCGTCTTGGCCAGCGCTGCTCCACGCTCAACGGCGACCACTCCGCACCATCCCGGATCGAATTTAATTCGGAGCTGTCCCGTTTTATTCGTCTCATAATTGAACTCGTCTACTCGGAGGGAAGACGCCAACCGGTAACCGCTTATACGAAGTAGAACGGCGCTCTTTCGCTGTCGCCTTCATTCATCACCATCTCTCTCGTGGGACCGAACAAAACGGAACAGCTCTGAATTTCTCCATCGCTCACCGCCGCTTTTTACGGGGTCGTCCACGCCGAAGCGGTTCGCGCCAGCCAAGAGTACGCCGCATCGTCTCCAGCCATTTCTCGCTCCCAAACGGACGATCCTTTTTGATGCAATCCTGGACGGCCTGCTCCTCCTCCGCCGTCTGCGGCCGATCGACCCATTCTATCCAACCGTTGCCCCTCAGTCCCGCAAACTCGCTGAGGCTCACCCGCAGTTCCGCCGGCAGTCGGTCCTGGCCGACGCTGCTCCACGGCCAATCGCGACAACTCCGAGCCATCCCCGCCCGGACCGGATTGCGCTCCACGTACCGGCAAACCGTGGCCAGATGCCGATCGTCCTGGATCACGAAACTCTTGTATCTGCCTTGATACACATGTCCGGTTCCCACCTGCCGCCGATGTTCGAGCCATCGCCGCACGTGACGGATCGTCAGGCGCATCATGAATCGGGCCAATTCTCCGTCCCGCTGGGGCCACAGGAGCAGATGCCAGTGATTTGACATCACGCAAAACCCCAGCACGCGCATGGGCGTTTGTTTTTGCGTTTCGACCAGACATCGCTGAAACGCCTGGAAATCCTTGCGCGATCGGAAGAGCGTCATCTTCCCCACGCCGCGATTGAGGACGTGATAAATAAACCCGCCGGGAGCAATGCGACCCACACGCGGCATGGCCGCCGAGGGTATCGAATTTCGCAGCAACCGTCAAATTAATTCGGAGCTGTCCCGTTTTACGGAAGTCCTATGACTTGGACAGCACGGCTTCGTCGGTGTTGGTCAAACGCGGACTGGTTGCATCCAATTGTTCGGTCAAAGCGTCGGAGGGCGGCGATGCAGCCGCGAAAGCGGAGGGGCCTGACGGTTCGACGCTGGTGATCGCTCCAATCGACGGGCTGGCGAATTGGAGAGCCAAAGATGCGTCTGCCGACGGATTTCTGAGGAGCATCCGCCGCTCCGCAAAAATGAGGGCCGGTTCGCTCAATGGAATGGCGCTGAAGAGGAATCGCGGAACAGTCACGGGGATCACTTGGATGACAGTGGTGGCGCCGGTGAGCCCGCTGTCGGTGGCGTCCAGGGTATAGGCGCCTGGCGTGGCGAGAGAGAGATCGCTGAAGACCGCGATGCCATTGACGGCGGCGACGGTCACCGTGCCGGTCAGCGCGCCGCCAGCCGGCGCATTGGCGAGATGAATCGTCACGTCGGAGCTATCGGTGCTGACAGCGCTCCCCCGGGCGTCTTCGACGGCCACCTCGACGGGGGCAACGAACGGGATGTTCGCCGCGGCAATCGCCGGCTGCTCGACGATCGCCAATTGCGACGCCGGCAGGGCATTGACGGTTACGGCGACGCTGCTGTTTACGGAAAATCCATTGGGATCAGTAATGGTCACCGTGAAGTTGTAGCTGCCGGCTTTGGTGAAAACGGCGGTGATGTTATTGGCGGCGTTCGTACCGTTGGCGGCGCCGGTGTAGGTGACGCCGGCTGGGCCGGTGGATGACCAGAGGTAAGTGAGCGCGCCACCACCGCCGAATTCCGATCCGAGTACGCTCAGGGCGGTGGATGAGCCGGGAACGGGACTGGGATTTGCCGCCGCGGCCGTGTCGACGGTGGGGAAGCCGGTCACGCTTATATCGGCGAAAGAAGCCTGCGTGAGCTGCGGATTGTATGCCGCGCTGGCGGCGAGGCCGACATTGGCAATCGTTGGCATCGCGGCGATCGCGATCGTCGAGCCAAGTTGAGTCCACGTGGTCCCGTCGGAACTGTAATATCCGCTGAAATTATCGCCGTTGCGGATGATTTTGACGTATCCCGGCGTGACGCCGAACAGAGCTGACGACTCATTCCCGCCCGTGGTGGTGCGATACTCGAAGACAACGTCATAGGGTGTCTGCACCATTGCGGCGAACGGATCATTGGCGTTTGTGCCGGCGCGGATCATGATGCCGGCCTCGGGCAACGCGCTGCTGGGGTCGGCGTTGGTCATGCCGGTGATCTGGGCGGAAATTACGGCGCTGCCGCTGACGGGCTCATACGCGAAATTGAACTGATCGCTAGTTCCCTGGATCCCCGCGCCGCCGCCGTCAAGGGTCCACTGGTTGACCGTCGCGCCCTTGGACAAGGTGGTGGAGCTGATGGCCCAGCCGGGATTGCCTGGGGTGTTGATGTCCGCATCGGTCCAGCCGGCCGGCAGGCTGCTGGTGGGATTGCCAACGATGACGCCTCGGCCGTTGATGCCAAGATAGACGCGTCCGAAGACGTTGGGATCGGCGGCCATGGCAGGGACGACTCCGCCCCATTGATGGCTGACGTCGTTGAGTTGCACCCAGGTGTTGCCGCCGTCATCCGATCGGTACACGCCTAGGAAGTTGTTGATCGTTCCGTAGATATAGATCGCGGGGGTAGAACTGCCCGGGGCGGGCGCGCCGAGCGCGATCGCGGGGACATTTTCAAATGCGAGAGCACTGTTCTGAGTGAAACTCGCGCCGAAGTCGGTGGAGTGATAGATGCCGATGTAGGTGGAAAGCCATAGATCGCCGGCGACAAAGGGATTGGCGACGAGCGTGACGTTTCCGATGCCGAGCGGTCCGGCAACGGATGCGGTGAAGGTCCTTCCACCATCGCTGGATACGTAAAGCGTCCAGGAGTTGTCGTTGCTGTTTTCGGTCCAGTAGTAGAAGTAGTTGGGATTGACCTTGTCGGAGACGATCTTTCCGCCGGTGGCGGTTCCGCCGGGCAGTGTCGATGCGGTCCAGGTGGTGCCGTCGTCGGGGGAATAGTAGGGCAGGTTGCCTTTTGAAGCCCAGAGGAGTGTCGAGCCGTCGGCGGAGACGGCAACGCTGCCGCCGGAGGCGGCGCCGCCGGGCGCGGAGGCGAATTCCGTCCAGGTTGATCCGTCGTCGGTGGTATAGGCGCCGTTCGAGGAGACGGGCCCGCCGCTGTATCCCTGTTGGCCGACGATGGCTTCAATATTGGGGTTCTGTCCGGCAAAGTCCACGCCGTTCATAGAGCCGGTTGCGCCGCCCGCGATCGCTGCGGCAATACCGCCGCCGGCGGGGGAGCTTGTCAAAGTGGTGTGAGCAAAACCGTTGATGTCGCCGATGGCGCTGAACAGCGGAACGCCGCTCGGGGGCGCCGCGAGTTGCTGCACCGCCGTAAACTCGATTCCATTGTCGGGGAAATACCAACTGTCCGCGGCAGTCAACTGCGTGTTCGTGCCGCCGTTGCTGGCGCTGTTGGTGGCCCATATTCCCTGGCCCGTGCCGTACATGAGCTGATTGGAATTGAACGGATCGATCGCGATGGAGCCGGCCCAGTTGCCGATGCCGTCGCCGAAGGCCGCGACCCACGGCGCATTGGATGTGTTGCGAGTCGCATCAAATCCCCCATATCCACCGTTCTGTGCGCTGCTGTTGTCGTAGAGCCCGGTCCAGGTTGGAGTGGCGGCGTTGGCGTCGATCGTGCGCCAGATCTGATCGGTGTGGTTATAGCGATCGAATGAAGTTACGACTAGCGTGGTTGAGCTTTCGGGGTCGAGGGCAATGCCAACGTAGCCGAATGTGTCGTTTGCACCGACGGTGACGCCGGGAATGTCGGGGGAGATGCTGGTCCAGACGCCGCTGCTGGTGTTGTAACGCAGGACGCCGCCGTTGGTGAGGTTGCCGGATGGCGCCAAGTCGTTGCTGTATGCGAGGTAGAGATTGCCGTCGGAAGCGAGCGCGGCCCGGTTGGGCATCCAGCCGGTGGGCGCGGCGCCGGTCCCGGTGATCTCGGTCCAGGCCGATCCGCCGTTGGTGGTGACATAAAGGTTCGTGCCCGCGTCGGTCGAGCTGGAGCCGACATAAATGGTCTGGCTCGCATGTCCGGAGGTGCCGCTGGGATTGAATAGAACGAACGTGATGCCGTTCGAGGCGGCGCCGCTGGGGAAGCTGGTGATCTGCGAGAAGGAGTGGCCCGAGTTGGTGCTCTTCCACAATCCGTTGGCGTTTGATCCGAGGAAGATGATGCTGCTGTCGTTGGGATCGACGGCGATCCGTTCACCGGTTGCGCGCCCGTTGGAGTTGCCGCCGACGTAGATGCTGAGACCGTCCTGGCCCCAGGTCTGGCCGCCGTCGGTGGAATAGAGGACATCCCCGTTTGTTCCCTGGTATTGGCCGACCAGGGCGTAGAGATTATTTGGATTTTTCGGATCGATCGCGAAGCTCAGCACGCCGATTTCCTGCGACTGGGTGCCGTTGCCGGAGGTGGTAGTGTGGTCGCCGACGAAATCCAAAAGTTCCTGCCAACTCTGGCCGTCGTTGACGGACTTATATAGTCCTCCGATGTCCGCGCGGGCGTAGATGACGTTTTGTTGGGTGGGGCTGTAGAAGATGCCATCGACAAATCCCCCGGCGCCGATCGCGGCGTTTTGCCAGGTGTAGGCCTGGGCGGCAAGAAGCAGGCGAGGCTCCAGAGATTCAATGGCGATAAGTCTTCGCTGTTCACGCTGATTGGTTCTGATTTGGAATTTACCCACCCGAATCAGCCTCCGCTTGGTACGCATTGGACCTCCCGGCACTTATGCTGCAACAAAATGGATCGCCAACAACAACTCTGTACGTTCATTCATAATGAAAGACGCACCAGTTCGCCAAATTTTCGGTCGGAAAGCATCTGCCGTCATTCCGCTGCGGAATTGACGCAAGACATGATATCAGAAGGAGTTAGAACGGGTCCGGCCGAGAATAGCGATGGTTTGGTCGTCGGGCCCAACTCATAAATGTGGCCTGGCGCAAGACTCAAGGAAAGGGTCTCACGCAGAGGCGCAGAGACTCTGCGCCTTTGCGCCTCGGCGTGAGACCCTTTCTTCAAGCGGATTCCAAATCGGACCGAGAAGGGCCCCAAATTCACCGGCCGTTCTGTCACGCAGGCGCCCGGCTCGGGCCAGATCACCATGAACCTGGCCCCGCGCGATCTCTATTACTCCAAGGATTGGCAGGTCCTGGAAGAGCGGGCGGTCTATCCCGACAGCGGGAATGTCCAGCCGGTCAATCAGTACGTCTGGGGCCTGGCGTACGTGGACGAGATGGTATTGCGGGACCGGGATAGCAACGGCCTCGCGACCGGCAATTACGGCATCTCCGGATCGGGACTTGACGAAAGGCTCTACGTGCTGCAAGACGCCAATTGGAATACAATCGCCCTGGCGAATATGAGCCAGCAGCTTGTGGAGAATTTCATTTACGATCCGTACGCCGGCAACGTGGCGGTGCTGACCGGGAACGAATCCGGCGCGGCGACCGGTGAAGCGTACGGCTGGTCGTACTTCCATCAGGGCGGGAGGGTTGATCCCGTCAGTGGTTTGTACTCGTTCCGGCATCGGGATTATTCGCCGACGTTGGGGAGATGGGGGGAAGAAGACCCCCTCAAAGGAATTAGGCGAGGCAAAGACTTTCGCAATCGAGAAACGGACAATTGGTATTTGTATTTGCAAGATAATCCCATTGATCTCCTCGATCCTCGAGGAACTCAGTCCGCCTCCAGTTCAGGTCAGAATTTCGGACCCAACGAACATCAAAGCTACCAAACTTTCTCTTTGCAATGTCCAGCCGGGCAAATTGTGTCAAATATTAGCCTTGACACGAGCGGGATGAGCGCCTGTCTGTTAAACGCAATGCAGGGGACTGGGATAACATCGCCATCCGGTAGTGATGACCAAGAGAACGAGGAGAGGCTTCAGCAACTGCTTCACGACATAAATGGAGATTTTAGCGATATTAGTGATTCGGGATCTCCGAATTGTGCCGGCAATCCAGTAATTGTAAAAGCTACAATGCGAACTCGCTTGGTCAACGACTCGTGGGGAAAGACTGGTTGGGAGGCGTGGGGCTATCGATTTTATTACGGACTGCCAAGCGCGGCTGCCGCGGCGGACTGCTATCAGCAGAGTGTTACAGTCAATTATACGTGTGATTGTTGCAAGTAAAGAGGAGAATCCCTCGGTAGAGAGAGTTGGCCAGGTGCCTAGTCTTGAATTGCCTGTTCTTTCGTTTTTTCCACTCCAAAGCGGAACTGGTGTCTATTGGGACGCGACGAGTTGAGATTAAACGCAGCCCTCAATGACGGAAGACGGTAACTTTCTTGAAACGAAACCTGACACTCAAATAGTCGCGAGACGTATGTTTGACTTAAATTATTTCTCCCCACAGTCTATTGCAAGAAGCCGGTTAAGCTTCTGGATAGTTAATGCCGGCATTTTTATCATATTTGGGATCATACATGCTTTGCTCGAGCTGGCTGTTGGTGTGCAAACGTTGAATTACACTGACAGGTATCCGACCGTACCAATTCCGCTGGACGTGCAGCATAGGGAGAGGATTGCCAGTTTTCCGGGAAGTGCATATTTTGGCCCGGATATTGGATTCTATTTCAATTTCCTATTTTGGGGCATCATCGGCATCTGTGTCTTCAACATTCTGCGGATTGTTGCGCGGAAAATGCTGGGGCACCTGGGGCGCGGATAAGGGGCGGCAATGTCCAGCCGGTCGATCAGTACGTCTGGGGCCTGGCATACGTGGATGAGATGATATTGCGGGACCGGGATAGCACCGGCCTCGCGACCGGAAATTACGGCATCTCCGGATCGGGACTTGACGAAAGGCTCTACGTGCTGCAAGACGCCAATTGGAATACAATCGCCCTGGCGAACATGAGCCAGCAGCTTGTGGAATGAAATAAAGAGGACGCGATTCGTTTTGACTGTTTGCCGCCGGTCGTTTAGGATTGCCGGCATGTCGCGGCAGGCTCGCAACACCCCGGCAGGCCTGGTCTATCACGTTCTGAATCGCGCCAACGGCCGGCTGCGATTGTTCCGAAAGGACGGGGATTTCCTGGCCTTCGAAAAGGTCCTGCTCCAAGCCATGCGGCGCCGGCCCGTGCGCTTGCTGGATTGGTGTCTGATGTCCAATCACTGGCACTTCGTGGTCTGGCCGAGAAAAGACGATGACCTGACCGAGTTTTTTCGCTGGCTGACGCATACCCACACGCAGCGTTGGCACGCCCATCACGCAACCAGCGGAATGGGACACGTTTATCAGGGGCGATTCAAATGTTTTCCCGTCCAGGAAGACGGGCATTTGCAGCGGCTGCTGCGTTACGTGCAATTGAATCCGGTCCGCGCCAACCTGGTCCGCCGGGCGGTGGCCTGGCGTTGGGGAAGTTGCCATGTCCGCCAGCGTGGGCCGGCGGAGTTGGCCGAATTGTTGAGCGATTGGCCGATCCACAGGCCGCGGGATTGGGACGCGTGGTTGGATGAAAGCCTCAGCGCGACCGAATCCGAGCAAATCGTCACGGCCATCCGCCGCTCGTGTCCCTTGCGCGATCCCGCCTGGACCGAGCGCATCGCCGGCCGCCTGAACCTGGAGCATACGTTGAATCCGCTTGGCCGGCCTAAGCGAGATCGTGGAAACGAATCGCGTCCTCTTTAATTAATTTTAATTAATTCAAACGGTGAGGTGGGATGGTTGCAGCTGGTTCCGAAGGCGCAACACGTCGAGAATTTCAGTTTGTTTCATCCGAACGGCTTTGGCGGTTATGAGGAATGGGCGGTACCCGCAGGAGCACCAAAATAGCGAGTGAGCTAGGGATCTTTGTATGAGAGAATTCAAGGAACTTGGTGTCAAGCCTTATGGCAAGCGACGTCCATTTGCGGCGTTTGCGGATGACGTGCTTCATGAATTCGAGGTCGCATTTGACATCCGATTGCCGCATTCTTACGTGCAATTCCTACGGTTTTCGAACGGTGGCGCGTTGGAATTGGCCGAATTTGATGATCCGGTTTCGGGAGCGGTCGGAGGGATAACCAATTTTTACGGCCTTGGTAGTCGTGAGGATGATGAAACTGCGGCGAGGGAAGGCCGCTGGGATTTCGGCAGCCTATGGAGCGAGACGAGAGCATTTAGACAATATCAATTTTCGGGTCGAGCGGTGCCGATTGGCGAAAATGATTGCGGTGATCGGGTCTTCCTCGATTTTCAAGTGGAGCCGCCTCGAATCAGTCAGTTTTTTGCTTCAACCAAAGCGACGTACCCACTCGCTTCAACCTTTGAAAAGTTCCTTGACATGCTCCATGAAAAGACGCCGTTGCCGCATAGGGGCGCGCATAAAGTTCGCTTGAATCTTGAGAAGCCGCCGAAAGAGAATGGGACGGGAGCGGTTTGAGGGAGGGGGTGATTTACTCGGAAATGAAATAAAGAGGACGCGATTCGTTTTGACTGTTTGCCGGAAGATCAACAACGGACCGGCTCTGAATATCCGCGAGAAATCCAAAGTCGTCCCATCTTCCGAAAAAAATTGATGCTCCAAATTTTCCCCTTGCAATTCAGACAAGGGTTAGGTATTAGTTTGGGCTCACGAGCAACATCGTGCCCCAATCCGCGCGCGGGCCGCAGTTGACTTGCGATGCCTGTTTTAGCGTCAGGGAGAGTCCGCGATGTCCGCTGACTTCCATGATACAACAATTTTCGGACAAAAGCCCCACGTTCTCAGATACTATCCTCGGTCTTTTGCGCCTTATCTACTGCTCTACTTTCAACTTATCCACTTTCTCGCGAAGCGCCCCCCTCCCCCCCTGTGGGACCTTTTGGGGTCGAGTGGGGCCTTTTTTCGCTCCGAGTCTCAGCAATGTCTCTTATCCCAGAAGATTCAGGGGGAAGTTGATAGCCACCTCTTTCTGTTTGCCAGAAATGACGCACCACAGAACATCAGAGGGAATTAGAACGCGTCCTGCGGACAATCACGATCGTTTGGTCGTCGATGGGTTCGATTTTGGCCTGCCATTGCTGAACGGCCGTTCTCAGGCCTGCAATGATCTGTATGCAGGGCAAATGGCGGGAAGCCAGGAGGCCTTCCTTAATCCTCTCCACGCCGAACATATTTCCGTCAGGGGCGGGAGCTTCGAAGATACCGTCACTGAAGACCACAAGCATGCCATTGGGGTGAAGTTGGAGCGGGGGCGGGGCCGTGTCGCCCTCCCAGTCCGGTTGAATGCCCAGCGGCAGACTGGTGGAGTCGAGATCCAGCATCTCGCTGCTGCCATTGGCACACCAGAACATCGGGCCGTGGCCGGCGCTTGCCCATTCGAGCCTTCCGTCAGGATTGAGGAATCCCAGGAACGCGGTGACGAAACGGTTGGCTTCCAGGTCGTTGGAAAGGCGTTTGTTGACGCGAGAAAGCAAATCAAACGGGTTGGTGTCGAATTCCGACAAGGTGCGAACGAGAGTGCGCACCTGCGACACGATCATCGCGGGGGCCAGTCCATGACCAGAGGCGTCGGCAAGGAGAATCGCCAGCCGGCCATCGTGCATTTCCCAAAGGTCATAGCAGTCGCCGCCGGTCATGCTTGCGGCGATGGCCCAACCCTCGGCTTCAAGTCCGGCCACCTTCGGGGGATGCGTCGGGATGAGCGCGACCTGCACCTGCCGCGCCAGTTCCATCTCCCTGCTGAAGATGGCGACCTCCGTGGCGATCCGGTTTCGCTCAATGCCCACGATAATCAGGCGGTCGAGGGTGCAGCCGGCCCAGACGGTGACGATCGCCACCGTGGGACCGGCGATTCCCACGATCCATCGGTTCCAGTCGAACAGGACGAATCCGTTGACCAAGCCGTATCCCGCCAGCAGCGCCAGCACAATCAAACTGGCGCGCACGGGGTGACACCGGCCCAGCACGGCCGCCGTCCCAACGCCGAACAAAACCGTGAGCAATACCGTCACCCATTCCGGAGCCACGCGCCACCAGCGGCCTGTGAGGACCGCGTTGGCGATCACGCCATGGACCACGACGCCGGGACAGTGAAGGTGCAGGCTGGTGCTGACCTGGTCTGTAAATCCTGTCGCGGTAAATCCGACCAGGACGCCTTTGCCGCCGATCTGGGACGCGAGCCATTGCCGCTGCGCGTCCACTTGATCGCGAAGCTGGCGATTTTGCGCGACGGTGTTCTGCAACGCATCCACG
Source organism: Tepidisphaeraceae bacterium (assembly GCA_050012375.1). GTDB lineage: Bacteria > Planctomycetota > Phycisphaerae > Tepidisphaerales > Tepidisphaeraceae > PALSA-1353. Next base: position 56,310 of record JBEKHH010000026.1, on the reverse strand, counting down.
GCATCGCTCAAAAAGACCTTTTTGAGCCGGTCCTCGGGATTCAAATCTTTCTCTGGAGTCTTGGCGAACGCCTCGAGCCAACCCGATTCCTTCAGCGCTTTGAGCGTTTCCTCGGCCATCTTCTGGCGGGCGGCAAAATCCTGCGGGTCCGGCAGGGCGGCGGCATACTTCTTGGCCATCGGAGGGTCCACCGCCAGTTTGTCCGCGCGGTCATCATCGAGAATGTGGGAGATGGCCTCATCGATCGTGACGCTGTTCTTGACGATCGCGCTCCGGGCGGAACAAATATCCCAGACTTTGACGATGGAGATATGACCGGCGGAAGTCCGATGCGCCGGCCAGTCGAACATCGTCTCCCAATCCCGGTTGCCGAACCACGGAACCGCCGCGATCAGGGGCACGTCCCGGCCCAGCGCCTTGGAATGATAGACATAGGTGGGAATGGAAATCGCTCCGCCCGGGGCGGGGATAATAATGTCCGAACCCTCGAAGCGGACGGCGGTCGGATCGGCGCCAAGCTCGACACAGGCAGTCGCAAGCCCCATTTGAGGATAGAGCCGGTGGTTGTACTCGACGAACATGGGGACGGAGCGGACGGTGGCGTTGTCGAAGATATCGTAATTCGCAAAGGCGCATTCCGCGGCGAAAGCGCTGAAGATCGGGAGCGGCAGCGCACTGAGCGTGCCCTGCGCGGGCGCCAGAGACAGAGTCTGCCGCGGAGCGCCAAAGCGGTAAACCGAAAACGCCGCGCTGGAGAGCGCATATTGGTCCGCCAGGAGTCGGATCAGCGGCGAATCGACGTCAGGATTCGTATTCGGCAAAAGGCGGTGGAGCAATTGCTCCTTCGAAGGTGAACCTCGGTCAAGCTCGTAGTCAATTCGCTCCTTCATCGCCCGGCGCCGCGCGCGGAGAAATAAATCGTCGGCCGCCGCTTCGCTCAGTTGCGATTCGCCCGCGCCCATGAGGCGTTTGGCGAACGCGTCGCGAGTCATCTCCAGGTCGTGACTGAACCATCCGGCCGCCGTCGTCAATTGCGGCGATTGGTCCTCGCCCGATTCCAATTTGAATGAAGTGGCCAGCACGGCGTTTCGGCTTCGTCGCAGGACCCGCGCCAGTTCGGCGTCATCATCGATGGTGTGCAATTGGCCTTTGGAATCCTGAACGAGTTGAGGGGTCTGCGGCTCGGAAAAGAGGATGTCGAGGCCCAGCGTGTTGGGGCGGGCGCGCTGCACTTCATCCAGAATCCGCGCCAACGTTTCCCTTCGCCAAGGCCAGCGGCCGAGCGCTTCCAGCGACGCATCATCGATGTCGAGATAAGCAAATCGGGTCGTGGGCGGCGATGCGGGGAGTTGACAGTAAATGACGCGCTGGTCGTAGAGCCAGTATTCCAGCGAGTCCAGCAGGCCAAGAGCGCCGGCTGCCAGCACCGCCACGGTAAGGAAGAGGCCAATGGCAATGCTGCGAACAAACAGCCGGCTTTCAAGACGGGCCATATCGACTCATGCGGCGAATGCCGTAGCATCGCCGAAGGATGGCCGTATGTAAATCTCCGGTGCGGATATCTATCGCTCAGAATCGGATTTAGGACTTCCGCCGACGAAGCCCCATGAAACCGGCCCCGAAGAGCATCAGCGCCGCGCTGGCGGGCTCGGGGAGACCGCTTGGATTGATATCGGTGATATCCACGTTGGGATTGGCTGGGTTGATTGGCCCTAACGTTATAAAACTGTCTGGACCCCCGAAAGCCGTGCCGGTTGTCGGAGGAGCGGTGCCCTCATTGTCAACAAGAACGAGGTCGAAAAAATCCTGATCCATGTCGCTTGTCTTCGCCATGCCCCGCAGGTCACCGATGAGCGCGAAGGTGATATCGTCCACCTCACCAAGTTCGCCATCGCTGGTGTCGCCTGTCTTTGTAACGGTGTCAACTGCGGGATCCGTAGGGTTGACCTGAACGTCAACGTTCCCGCCGCCATTCATCAATACATCGAACCCCGTGACCTCGTACGGCAAAACTCCCTCAACGCTAACGCCCGTGGCGTAGGTGTCCGTAGTGGGGTCCTGCAGAAGGTGATACTTTGAGGCATCGTAAGTGTTATCCAGCGAACCCCCGATGACATAGTACTGGCTTGGATCGAATGTTTCGTCCACGGTGTTATCGACCGGCGCGGGCGTGGTGATCGCGGGATCCGTAATCAGTTTCCATTCGTTCGTTACGCTGGTGGGCAGCACTCCGATGCTGGTGTTCGCCTCTTTGAGCTTCGTCTCCGCGGCGCCTTGGGCAACGGAAACCAATCCCAGGCAAATTAGCGTCGCCGCAACTGCCGACGCAGGTGCGGTTATCATCGCCTTCAAATCGCTCTTGCGCGCTCCGTTTTTCACCGCCCACACCTTCTCCCTGATGTTTCTCTGAGCAGACATCAATCTCTCCCTTCCAGTTCGGCCTGGGTGCACCGACGCTTGCGGTAATAGCGCGGACCACTCCAGTGGCATCGCTTGCTATCGCCCAGCACGGTCAAGCCATGCGAATAGGGGGCCGAACAAGAAGGGTTGGAAAATTATGTCGTTAAGTGATGTTGAATTATCTGCTTATGCGCGACCAGGGTCGTTTTGGATCGTCGCGCACCTGAGGCAGCCGCGTGTCAAAATAACCTCATTGGCGAGTCGAATCTAACCAATAAAGTCACATAACTATCTTTAACGAAATGACATAGCATCAAACAGGTTATTTTAACCATGCGGATGTTCACAGAAATATACGCCCTATGACCGACCGGGTAATATGGGCGTTTTGAGCGGCCAAAGCGGCACTATTCGTGGCCTTGCCTCGGTGGTATCGGCAAATGGCGTGTTGTGAATGATGGGATGGCGTCCCGCCTGCCGTTTCACCCCTCTAAACGGAAAAAATACCCCCTAGGGGAGTCGAACCCCTGTTCTCTGGCTGAGAACCAGATGTCCTGGGCCACTAGACGAAGGGGGCCATCTCTTCCACTTTCAGGACGCGGCCAATCCTACGCGCGGACATCCACCCGTCAACCAAGCGCTCGCTCAATCCTCCCCTTCGTGCACTGGTGCCTATGTGCCTTCGTGCCTGTCCTTCCCAATCTCAAACAAAACATGCCGAAGCTCAGGAAGAATCAATTTCGTCATCGCCAATTCCACCGCCGCCGTGCTCCCAGGCATGGCAAACACCGCCTTGCCCTTGGCGATTCCCCCAACCGCCCGGCTCAGCATCGCGCCGCTGCCAATCTGCTGCCAGCTCAGCATCCGAAACAATTCCCCGAACCCCGGCAGGCGACAATCGATCACCGATTCGATGACTCCAATCGCCTGATCGCGCCCGCTCACGCCGGTTCCGCCGGTAGTCAGAATCGCATCGACCTCTTCCAGGCCGAGCAGTTCGTGCAAAACCCGGCGTAAACCCTCCGCATCGTCCGGAATCACGCGATGTTCCTCCACCGAATGCCCATCGCCCACCAGCAATTCAGCAATGCGCCTCCCGCTCAGATCATTCTGAATCGTCCGCGTATCGCTCAGCGTCACGATAGCGCACCGCGCATGGATCGACTGGGCGCTCGTTTGGTGCTGTTGATAAGCCATAATCCAACTCACAAATCAGAACGCAACCGCGAAGACGCGAAGACCACGAAGACAGCCGCGAAGGGAATCAAAATAATTTGGAGAGCGGAGACTCGGAGCCAAACACTGAAGAAGCCCGATCTTCGTGTCCTTCTTCGTGATCTTCGCGACTTCGCGGTTGAATTTTCTTCTTCACTTCGATCCATGCGGCACGAAAATCATCAGTCCCTTCTCCTTCGCGATATCGATATCCGTCGTCCCCGGATCCAGCGGAATATCCAGCCTCTGCGGACTCCCGCGATGCAGCGCCAAGATCATGTTCAGGTCCGACGCGCGATACACCCGCAGCACCGCCACGTCATCGGCGTCGATATGCCCCTTGAGCAGTGTGTGGCCCGTATCCCCAGGCTCGATCGCCACGCCCCCGACATGCTCCGTCTCCGTCGTCCCCACCGCCAGTTCCTCCGGCGACGCCCAACCCGGTTCGGCCGTATTGCCGGCAACCAGCTTTTCCTTGGTCATCCAGACCGTGATCGGATCGGACAGCTTGTTGGTCACCGTCACGTCATACGTTTGCGAACTGGAGCAACCCACCGCAAACAATCCCATCAACAAAATGGCCGCGCGAAATAAATGTCGGTTCATGGCGAGGCATGATAACCGCCGCTCCCCCAGGCGCACAGCCTCATGCCGATGACGACCGGCTCCGCCTCGTCGAACGCCGATTTCAGGGCTTCCGCATTTTCATACGGCCCAACCCTGATCGAACGGGCCGGGACCTGCAGGTCCACGCATTCGCTGTTGAACGGCCACGGATCCAGCCGCATCGCCCCATTGGCCTCGCGGCCAATCCGCGCCCCCATCGGCCCCTCGCTCGGCCGCGGATACACCGCCTCGATCCTTCCGAAAACCAATTGGTCGAAGCACAGGTTCAGGCTCAGTTGATCGAGGAACTCCAGCAAAAAGAAATTCGCCCGCAGCAAATCCTCCTCGGGCGATCGGCCCGGCTCCGCCAGCCCGCCGCGCAGCGGCAGATCGATCCGCATCCCCAACTGATCCCGCAGCGACTCCTGCAATTCGATTTGCCGATGCACAAAGCGCCGCAGACGGAACGCCTGCTGCCGCGAGGATTCATCGGCCCCTTCCGGCTCGCGCAGGCTCGCCCGGTTCGCCAGTGCCATGGTGTGGAGACTGACCAGCAATCCCGCATAGGGATGGCCCGCGACAACCTGATCGACCGACTTCCCCCAGGCATCCAGCGCCGTCGCCATCTCCGCTTCGAAAACATGCGCCGGCAAACCCCGCCCATTCAGCGCCGGCCATTGGTCGTGAGCCGCCCACCCGCAATCATGCTCGGCAATGGCCGCCACGGTCGCATCGAACGGCAGAGGCGAAGCAAACAGGCCGTTCCCCAGCCGACGCGCCATCTCGCCACAATGCCGCGAGTGGTCGTGCTGGTTGATCAGAATCGTGCCCCTGTCCGTATCCCGCCGGATCATGAACACAGCATAGCCGGTATTTACCCGATTTTGCCCGTCCGCCACTGGAAAATCGTTCCCCTTGGGGTTACATACGGTCCAAGGAATTCGCCAAAAATGCCAAGGATGGCTCAACTCACCTCCGCTTTATCTCCCGCACCGATGAACTTGCCAATGCGCTTGATTGTTGCGCAGCGGCATCTTTTGCCGATAAGCGCCGGCAGACACTTTCACAAGGGCGATCAACCATGACCAAGCACACACGGCCCCATTCCCGAGCCGCCTCCCTGGCGGCGCGCGGCCTGATCCTGGTCATGGCCATCCTCGCCGGCTGCCAGATGGAATCCGATGCCGACTTGCCCCCGGTGCGTCTGGCGTCCCCGGTCGTCCTGGCTCCCCAGCCCGCCCCGCGTCCCCTGGTCGCGGCCCCGCGGCCAATTCCCCAGCCCACCCCCCAGCCCGCAGCCAGCGGTTTCGCCCCCGATCCCGGTTCCGGCGTCCCCGCCTCCTGGATGCCCTCCGCCCCGGCCAACCACTGGACCTGGATCATCATCCATCACAGCGACAGCGACTATGGCTCAGCCGCAATCATCGACAAATGGCATCGCGACCGCGGCTTCGATGAACTGGGTTATCACTTCGTCATCGGCAACGGCACCAACAGCGGCGACGGCCAGATCGAAGTCGGGCCGCGCTGGACCAAGCAGAAGTGGGGGGCTCACGACAACGCCCTGGACAACCGGTACAACACCAATGGGATCGGCATCTGCCTCGTCGGCAATTTCAACAAGACGCGCCCGACGCCCAGGCAGCTTCATTCCCTGGTCCGGCTCGTCGTTTACCTGATGCGCAAATACGACATTCCCGCCGACCGCGTCCTGGGCCATGGCGAAACCAAAGTAACGCAATGTCCCGGCCGCTATCTCAACGTAGCCGCAATCCGCGACCAGGCCTCGCGTCTGCTGGCCGAAGGCAACACTTCCATGGTCCCCTTCCAATATGCCGACGAGCGATAGTTAAAGATGCAACCGCTGGAGAGGCTGAGACGCGGGGAGATGCCTCGGGAAGGGAAGATCGCAACCCGAGCCATGGCAAACGCTAACAACTTGGCGCCGGATGATGCGAAAGCGTGCGGAGTTTCTTCAATGGGCGATACAGGATTCGAACATAACGCAAAAAGCCCTGAAAAACCAATAGACGCAGGCCAAGGCGGTGCAGAATCCGGTGCAGTCGCTCGCTCACCCCAGTCGCTCGCGTCCGATTTGAAAGAGGTGATTGTGGGCTGGGAGCAACTCTCAACAACATTGCGGGCGGTAGTCCTGGCAATCGTGCGAACGTCTCGCAACTGGGAGAAGGATGTTCAAACTCCTAATTCATAATTCAGGCCCCATTTGTCGACGGCTCGTTAAATGGAGGCTCATGCCGCCACGCCTCTAACCGATCCTGCCTCAGCCGACGATGCTCTTGCGGGAGGCCATATAAGCTTCGGCAGTGGCCGGGGTCCATTCGCCTTCGTCCACCTCCAACCCTTCTTCGCGCAACACCTGAAAGACTTGTTCCTTGCGGGCTGCCAAGCGCCCGCCGGGGTTGCGCCCACGTCCCGTTCCGGCGGTAATCGTCACCATTCGCTCCGACTCATCTTTCTCCGACCACCGATAGATGACCTTCGGCGCCGGCTTGCGGTCGAGCGCCGTGGCGACCACCTGCACCATCCCTACGAGCACGACGGCGCCGCCCTCATGTTTCGGCTCGACAGTCGCATAATCCGTCAGCAGAACCCGCCGGATGTCCGCCTCCTTCACGGCCTTCAGAAAATCCTTCAGCGACTTGTCTTCCACCTTGACAGCCATGTGTCACCTCAAGCAAGCGAAAACAGCGGGTTCGGCTCGTAATCCGGCTTGGGCAGCAGCGAATACAGCGCCGGAACGCGCAACCCGTTTAACACCTGAGTCAGCAGCGACTGCACCACGGGCGTCTTGGTCGCATATGCTGTCATCTTGAAATCCGGGTCCAAGTCGCGGACCACCACCACGTTCTGTTCCTGCACACAGATTATATCCGGCAGATGGGCCGGGTCGAACGCGCCTTTCTTACGCAACTTGCGCAAGTGGGCCTTCAGATGAGTTTGCAGCGTCTGCCATTGCTTGAACCCTCGGAAGGCGTACACCACGCCGATCACATCGCGCGGAGTCGCCTCCTGGGCCTTGGGCGAAGCGATGTTGTCCAGCGCTTCGAAGAGCGAGACTTTGTTCAGCACCGACTTGACCTCCACGACAAAAGGTCGAGTGCCCGTCGGCAGGACCACGACATTCTCATCGCGGTACAGGGGTGTGCGGGCCAACTGATCATAGATAATGATATCCAATTGATCGCTCGGCCGCTGCTTGGCGTCCACAATAAAGCCGCTGGCGCTGGTCCACTGCCCCGGCAGGAAAGCGTCGATGATCTCGCGAACCACGTCCTCAGCCAAGGTGCCCCGCGTTGGCTTGTGCGAAATCAACTCCAGCGCCGCCGCCATCCGGCGCTCGGCACCGGCCATGCGCATCTGCCAGTAGGTCGTAAACAGGTCCTTCTTCTTGTTCATCATTTGCACTCACCAGTCTATCCCGGCGGTGATAAAACGGCGAGGCGATAGCGCGCGATCACTACCCGTAAATCACGGATGGGCGCTTTGCATAGGCGGCGGAAGCAGCGTCCGAGCCACGCGGTGCAGAATCCGGTGCAGCATCTGCACGCAAGATGTCGCAAGACGCCGCTCCCTCTTCCGGGGCGGATTCCACAAGTGACCAAGTTGCAGAGAGTAACGATTCGGTGCGAGATGATGCGACGGACTGCGAAACCGAATCAATGGGGGCGATAGAGGGCTCGAACCTACGAGCCCCCAGCGTGTCATTGAGATTTGAAATTTACCGCGTTAATCCGGCAAGGAATCAATTTCCTTTTGAATCGCCGCGACTTCCTTCTGGCTCAAACGCTTGGGCTCGGCTTGGTCGAGCTGCTCGTTATAGGCGAGGGCGATGGTGAATTCCTTCTTGGCCTGGGGCAGGAGACGGAACATCTCCAGATCGCGGGCGTATTCCAGGCGGAGCGAGACTTCGTTGGGGTTGAGTTCCATGACCTTGTCGAAATCGGCGATCATCTCGTCGGGATCGTTCATCTGGAGCCAGAAGATGGCCCGCAGGTGATACGCGGCCAGGAGGGCGGGATCCTTTGAAACGGCGATCGAGTACCAGGAAATGATCTCTCGTTTTGATCGGATGGCGTGAGCAAGCTGGTTGGGATCGGCCAGCGGCACCGGCGGCCCCATGGAGAAATGCAGTGCCCGGCCGGCGCGAAAGGCGTAATCGGCGTTAAGGGGCTGGATTTGGAAGGCATAGCCATATTGGTCGGAAGCGGGTTGGAAATGGCTGGCGCGCAACTGCTGGTCGCCAAGTTCGGCGGCGGATTCGGCGCGGACGGTGGGGATGGCGATCCAGGTCAGGACGGACAGCCAAATGGCGCAGCTCACCGCCAGCGCGGCGACGGCGAGGCGGGGAATATGCGGCCTGCGAACCGGAGGATTTCCGAGCCGGATGCCCAGGGCGGCCCCGACCAGGATGCCGAACAGACAGCACGAGCCGGGCTCAAAGAGCGAAAATTCGATCAGGTTGTGGATCAGGAAAACGCCGACGCCGACAAGGATTCCATACAGAATCCACGGGGCCGGGCGCGGGTCGATCTGCGGCTTTTGCAATGTCCGAAGCCCGACCACGAGGCATCCGATCACCAAAGCGCACAGATAAAGCAATCGCTTAATCAGCTCGAAGGTGACATACCCGGCGCTTTGCGCGAAGTCGAGGCTCGCGGCGGTGTTGATGACGATGGCGGCCAGCGCGATTGCGCCGAGGAATAAAGTCTGGCCGTACTTCGGCGTTTGATCCCGGCTTTGGACAGGGGCAGGCGGGGCGACGGGGCGGGTGAGTTCCCACCAGAGGCGAATGAGCCAGGCCAGCGCCAGGATGCCGCCGACGGCGCCGAGTTCGACGAAGAACCTGACGAGAAAATCGTGCGGATCGCGGACTTCCTCGCTGGCGGCGGGAATCCGATCGCGGATGTAATGCGCGCCAAAGTTTTCCCAGCCAAATCCACGGAGGGGGTGTCGGAGGAACATCGTCCAAGCGGCCGTCCAATATCGCCAGCGAAAATTCAGGCTGTCGGTCGGCAGGCGGTGATGGACCAGGCCATATCCTACGCCGGCGGCGATGGCGAGAACGACGATCGAAAAGCCGATCCAGAACGATCGTTTGGATTGGCGCGCAATCGGGCCGCGCCATCTCCAGAGGATCCCCAGCAGTGCGATGACCAGGATGGGCATGACGAGGGCCGCTTTGGATCGGGTGTAAATCAGCAGCCAGATCGCCAGAGGGCCGGAAATGGCCAATGCGACGGCCCAGGCGGGATCGTCGTGGTCCTTGATGCGTTGAATGGCGACGCCCAGGCCGATGGTCATGAGCAGCACGACAAGGCCGGCAAAGGAATTGGCCGAGGAATTGAACCCCATGAGTTCGTTGAATTTCCGGGCGAAGAGGATGCCGGCGAAGCTGTTGGGATCGACGCCCTGCTGGGCGAGGAGCTTGGTCTGCTGTTCGAGCATCATGGGCATTTCGACGAATTTGTAATAGAAGCCGCAGACGAGGAAGACGAGCAGCACCCCGTAGGCGACGGCCGCGACAACGCGCAATCGCATCCAGCTTCGGACGATCTGGGACATGGCCCAGAGCAGTGCCATGGCGGCGATGAAATTGGCGGTGGAGATCACATCGGCGAATTTGTCATCAGCCCACCGGACGCTGGCGGCCATCCAGAGGGCGATGGGAAGGATCAGCGCCAGGGACCAACTCCAGCGGAGCGTGTAGGTTTTGTCGAGACAGCGGCGCAGAAGGGCCAGGATGGCCGGCAGGCAGCAGAGCAGATCGAGTATGAGAGAGGCATCGGCCCCGGGGCCGTGGGGGATTGGCGTGCTGCCGACCCTGATCTCGTTTGGATCTCGGATGGTTTCCAACAGCATGCAGCGACTGGCGACCAGGGCCAGAGCCAAGCCAAAAGCGGCCTGGGTGAGCATCGCTCGCCAGTCGATGGCGGGACGAGGATCGCGGACGGCCTGGTAGTAGCGGGTTCTGGTCATAGGTTATGTGTAAGAATCAAATGCAAACGCGGGGACGCTGGAAAAAACCAGAAAGTGCGAAACCAGAATGGCGAATCAAATCCGAAACCAGAAACCCGAAAGAAGGGCCCCAAACGTCGCCCCTCTTCGTTTCGGATTTCCGCCATTCGGGTTTGGTTCGTCATTCTGGTTTCGGATTTCTGGTTTCCGCGTCCCCGCGGCCCAGTTTACCTCGGCAGCGGATGCTGCTCCAACAAGGCGACCATGCCCAGGATCAATACGGTTTGAACGAAAATCAAGATCGCGACATCGCCGCTGACGTGTGGAAGCATAACCGCGGCGATGCTTGTGGCGGCGGCGACCAGGTAAAGACAGAGCACAGCGGTTCGGCGGGACATGCCGCGGGCCACCAGGCGATGGCTGAAGTGATTCGTGTCGCCCACGAACGGACTCTTGCCCCGCATCAGGCGGATAAAGCTGACAACGAACAGATCGTACAAGGGCAATGCCAGGATGATCACGGGGGCGAGAACGGAGTACCAGTGGTTTTGGAATCGCGTGCCTGGCGCGAGGTAGGTCGTCCGCACGGTGAGCGTGCCCAGGATCAGCCCGATCAACAGGCTGCCGCTGTCGCCCATGAATATCTTTGCCGGGGGAAAGTTGTGCCAGAGAAAACCGAGCATCGCGCCCAGCAAAAGCGCAAGTCCCGCGGCGACAAACCATTGACCGATAGACAGCGTCGCGAACAAGAATGCGGTGGTGCAGATGGAAGCGACGCCGGCGGAGAGGCCGTCCATGTTATCCAGGAAATTGAATGCGTTGGTGACGGCGGCGATCCACAGAACCGTGAGGATGATGGAGACCCCATTCCCGCCGGGGATGGCATGGTCGAGAAAGGTCAAGATGCGCAGGTTGGCCGCCAGGACCAGGGCAGTGATCACCAGCAATTGCGCGAAGAGCTTGAAAAACGGTCCGAGGGGTTTTCGGTCGTCCCAAAGGCCCAGAACGTGGATGGCCGCTCCGGCCAAAAGGATCTCCCAAGCCAGGTGCGTTTGGAGACGGGCGCCGGACCAATACGCGTCGATCTGTCCGGAAACGGCCTGACGCAAAAAACCGGGGGGATCGGCAAAGGTCACGTATCCCAGGCAGGCGATAATGGGAAGCGCCAGTCCCAAGAAGATTCCGATCCCGCCGCCCAGGGGCTTGGCGTCAGCATGAACTTTCCGGCCGCCGGGCTGGTCCACGAACCCGATGGCGACAGCGAAGGTTCTCATCCAGCGCGTGATGAACCACGAGATGGAAAAACTCACGACGAGCAGGCAGAGGATGACCAGTCTCATGGACAGGCCAAGTGCGGGCGAGAAAGGCTAAAAAGAAGGACCCCGGCAAGGGGTCCTCTGTGAAATTTGCAATCTTGCGCGAGGGTCACGGGACTCGCTGACGCAGAAACTCGATCTGGTCCTTCAATTCCTGTAACTGACGGTTGAGCACGCGCCGGTCCTCCGGACCGCGGACATGCTCGATGATGCGGCGCACTTGACGCGCCTCGAGTTCGAGCCGTTCGATCTCGGCGATCAAATCCGACTCGGGATTGTAAACGGCGCTCATCAAAACCTCCATGTACCCTAATATTACCCCTGTCGGCCGTTACTGGCAATGAATTTATGCAAAAGTTTCCATTAAACCGGCGCCGGTTCCCCGGTCGCTTCACCAGTCGGTTCAAGGACCGCTTGATCGACCTTAATCACCCGTGCGGGGACGCCGACGACCGTAGCCCCGTCCGGCACGTCCTGAATGACCACGGCCCCAGCCCCCACGACCGCACGCGACCCGATCTTCAAGCACTGTATGATATTACATCCCAGGCCGATAAAAGTTTCATCCCCGACGCGGACTCGCCCGGCCAGCGTTGCCGAAGGGCAGATATGCACGGCCCGGCCGATTTCGCATTCGTGATCGACAACCGCGGAGGTGTTGACGATAACCCCGTCGCCAAGGCGGGCATCCGTGCTGATGACCGCGCCGGCCGCGATCACGACATTGCGGCCAAGATGGGCGGTCGAGGATACCTGACTGCCCGGGTGAACGGCGTTCACCAGCTCAAATCCATGGTCGGCAACTTTTTGGAAGTATCGACGGCGCGGCAGGTTATCTCCGATGGAGATGATGGCGCCCTTCACCTTTTGACTTTTGAGCTTCGGCAAAAGATTCACCTGACCCAGCACCGGCAAGCCCCCAATCGTCAGTCCGGTGAGTTGGGGGTCGGCATCGAGAAATCCGATGGGCTTGTGAACGCCGGCCGCTCGCAGAATATCCAGAACAACGCGACCGTGGCCGCCCGCGCCAATTAAAACAACGTCCATTGCACCATTATCGGACGATAGCGGCAAGCGACAACAAAAAAAGGGGGGGCCGATGTACATCCGGGGCTTGGCCCCATAGATTCAACAGCCGTTCATGGAGGATTTGTCGGCCCAGCACATTCGAGGTCCGCGCCTGGAGCGCTGGCTGATCCTGTTCGTGGTTGTCGGCGTGACGCTGCGCCTGTTTCGCTACGCGCTCGGCCTGCCGCTCTGGGGGGATGAGGGGTTTCTCGGGGTCAATATTCTCGATCGCGGCTATCGCCAGTTGCTCCAGCCGTTGGAGTACATCCAGGTCGCCCCGATCGGATTCCTCTGGGCCGAGCGGGCGTTGTATCGGGCGCTGGGAATGTCCGAATACACCATGCGGCTGATTCCTACGCTGGCGGGGGTGTCGGCAGTCATTCTTTTCGGCTTTTGGGCAAGAAAGATTCTAGAGCCACTGGCGGCGACCATCGCCACGGGCATCCTGGCAGTGTCAGACCTGAGCATCCGCCATGCCGTCGAATTGAAGCCGTACGGGATCGACTTGTTGGTCAGCATGATGCTGCTGGTTCCAGCGACGCTGTTCCTGCTGGGGAGGCGCGATCGGTGGCTGGTGTTTCTTATTCTCCTTACGCCATTCGCTTTGTTCATGTCGTTGCCAAGTGTTTTCGTGGCCGGGGGGATTGCAGCGACGCTGTTTGTGATGGTTCGGAAAATCACCGTGCGTCAGCGCGTGCTCGCCGCGGTATTCGCCGTCGTGGTCGCGGCGAGTTTTGGGCTGCTGATCGAAGTATTCATCGGCACGCAATTCGCCGGGTCCGGGCCGGACCAGGTGAGATGCTGGGTTTTTCCGCCATTCAATCCGCTGCAATTTGTTGTCTGGTTCTGGCGTAGCCATACCGACAATTTTTTCGGGTATCCGATTGATTTGGCGTCGCCCTGGTCTGGCGCGAGCTTCGCGCTGCTGGTAGTGGGGGCGGTGGTGCTTTTTCGCCGGGGACGCGGGCCGATCGCCTGTTTGCTCCTCGCGCCGTTTGCCATGACGTTCATCGCCGCCCTGCTGAGGCGATATCCGTATGCCGACAGTCCCCGCGTGGGGCAGCATCTCGTTGGGCCGATGTGCCTCATGATCGGCGCCGGGTCCGCCGCGATCATCGAGCGATTTGCCAGAGCCCAGCGGACGCTGGGAAACGCCCAGTTGGGCGTTTTCGGTTTTCTCCTGATCTTCGGGTTGGTCGGGGCCGTGGGCACGGTTGTCATGCCGACAAGCGAAGCGCGGCGGGATGCCGCCAACCGCCGGTTTCTGCGCGATGAGTTTCATCGCGCTCCAGCGGATGCGACCGTGGCGGTGCTGGAGAACGGCTACAAATCCGCGATCCTGACGCGGTGGTATTTGCACGAATGGCCGCATCGGCTGGTTTGGGATGTGCAACCGTCGGACTTGCCGAACCTGACCACGGGGCCGCTCTGGATCTTCAGCACGCGCATCGACCCCGAGGGATTGAAGGATCAAATCACCCGGGCAATGGGCGCCGCCCCGCTGGTGCACGAGGAGTTCTTCGGCGGGGACGAAGGAACATGCGAGGCGTTCATCTATCCATCCGTGGCCGGCCTGCGGCAACCGCCATCAACGACCGGTCCCTGAATCGGCCGCCCCTTTTTCGCCGCGCCATTGGGCCAACTCCACACGCAGATGCTCCACGGCGTCCATCAACTCATGATGGCGGATATCGTCGGAGGTCGGTTTCTTCGCGACAAACGTAATGGTGCCGGTCGGCTCGAGGACGGCGCTTTCCACTTCCGCCAGCGAGCCGATTCCCTGGCGATGCGCCGCCGCGGCCAACTCGGCGCGGCTCATCAGTTCCTTGTCCAGATGCGTCCGCAGGACACGGCCGTTGCGAATGATGTAGTCGCGGCTGCCTTCGACAAGTTTTTCCAGCCTGTGGTGTCGATGGACAAACCGCACGATCAGATAGTTGACCAGCAGCAGCATCGCCGCGCCGAGAATTCCGCCGGTGACCGTAGTGTCGTCGCCAATGATGGCGTTCTGCACCGTGTTCGAGAGCGTCAGCAGGACGACCAGATCGAACGGGTTGAGCTGCGCCAGCTCGCGTTTTCCGGCCAGGCGGAGGCCGACAAGCAGAAAGAGATAAACAAAAACCGGCCGAAGGAGTTTTTCCAGAACCGGCAATTGCAATGCAAACATATCGTGCCAGGGAACGAACATGCAGCCCTCGTTGTTTGAGACGGGAGGATCATAACAATTAGGCAGTACAGCAGGAGTTCGCCGCTTATTTTGGATGTGGCGAACGATGGGCCGCTTGACACACCCCGGTTATTTCGCTCGACTCTGGGCCCATGGCCCGGCGGGTATTCATCTCCGTAGGAGAAGCCAGCGGCGACCAGCACGCGGCGTTGTTTATCCGGGAACTCAGGGCCATGGATAAAGACATCATCATCGAAGGGATCGGGGGAGGCTCGATGGTCGCCGCCGGCGCTTTGGTGCATTACGACACGGTGCAGCGCGCGGCCATGGGGTTGAAGGCGATCTTCCGCTACTTCGAGCTGAGGCGAATCCTCAAATGGACGCGCGGCTATTTTCGCGAGCACCGGCCGGACCTGCTCGTCTGCATCGATTCCTGGGCGATGAACTGGCATTGGGCCAAGCTGGGGCATGGATTGAAAATACCCGTGATGTATTACATTACGCCGCAGGTCTGGGCGAGCCGGCCCGGACGAATGAAGCGGCTGCGGCGTTACGTCGATCGGGTCGCCTGTATTTTGCCGTTCGAGGAAAAATTCTTCCACGATCACGGCGTGGAGGCGACGTTCGTGGGACATCCGCTGTTCGATGACTTGCCGACCCGCCCGCCGGACGATCCCATGCACCGCTTTCCGCATCGTCCGCCGGTGATCGGAGTGATTCCCGGCTCGCGGTCAGGCGTCGCCCGGGAGAATTTCGATCATCTCCTGGAGGTTTGCCAGCGAATTCTGGAGGCGTTTCCCGAGGCCAGGTTCCTCATCCCGACCATGCCGGCGACCCATGACGTGGTGAAGCGGTCTTTGCAGGCGAAATATTCCGCCCATTCGCCGGCGGTGGAAAACGCGAAGGGTCTGGAAACGATCGGGCCGTTTACGCTCGGTCTCAACCAATTCAACGAATTGGTTCCCCAGTGCGATCTGTGTTTGACCGTCTCCGGCACGGCGACGCTTCACGCGGCGGGACACGGCGCCCCCCAGATCGTGGTTTATCGGCTCAACCCGCTCGTCTGGCATCTCCTCGCCCGTTGGATCGTCAAGACGCGCACCTATTCGCTCGTGAATCTGCTGAATGACAGCCGGCAGAACATCGTGCCGGAATTCATCCCCTGGTACGGCTCGAATCAGCCCGTGGCGGACAAGGCGCTGGAATATCTGCGCAATCCCGAGCTTCTGTCGGAGCAGCGCGATCGGCTACGGAACCTGATTCGCGGTTTGAATCGGCCGGGAGCAAGCCGCAACGCTGCGCGGCTGGCAAATGATTTGATGCTCGGAAGGGCCGATACCGTCTAGCACTCGCCGTAGCTTGCCGCGCAGAAGAATGAAGACCACCACGAAGGCGCGACGATCGCGAAGACAGCCGCGAAGAAATGCAAGAAATAAGCTGGACCGCAGAGACGCAGAAGCGCGGGGAAAGACGCGGGGAGGTCAGCATTCTTCGCGGCTGTCTTCGCGATCTTCGCGCCTTCGTGGTTGCCTTGGCGTCTTTGCGCAAGCGCCTCAATCCGCGCCGAGAGTGACGATCTGCCTGGGCCGCAGAAATACCAGATGAATCGCGGCAATGCGCTCATGGGCGACTTTACGGATCGCCTGGGCGTAGAGGCGCATCTGGCGGCTGTAGATTTCCACTCGCTCGTCCATCTCCGGCCCGCTGACGTTGTCGGTTTTGTAATCGATGATCGATAGCCCGGGCGAACCTGGCACCAGCAAGTCGATGCGGCCGCGGATCATGATCTGATCCAGGGCATCGGCGGTGGGGGGGCCGTCCGGCGGCTCGTATGCCAGGGCGAACGGGAGTTCACGGATGAGATTCGCGTGATTGGCTCGAATGAGCTTTCCCACGTCGCTCTGGAGCAGCCAATGAATGGCCTGGCGATCCACGAGCTTGGCCTGGGCGGCGAGGAGCAGCTTGCGGTCCACCAGGTTGGCAATTTGGCGTTCAATGTCGTCGAGCTGCGCGTCGGCGCCGAAGTCGAAATACTGGAGAACGGTATGCGTGGCATTGCCGACGTCGGTGGCCTTGGGGACTTGTTCCTCCAGGAAAAACCGGGGCAGGTCCAACTTGCGCTGCAAGGAAGGGCCCGAATCACGCGGCTCGTCTGCCGCGCCTTTGGCAAGCGAAGTAACCGACGCCGCGGCCGGCAAACGCGAGAAGAAATCATAAGCATAGCCAGTTTGGAATCGGTCGATGAGCTGGCGCGCCGATTGGGAGACCGGCGGATCGGTCGGCAACGGCTCGAGGCGCGCCAATCGCTGCTGACGATCGGAAAACTCCCGGCGTTGGTGACGCGGGTTTTTCCAGGCGCGAACGTCGGCGGCGGGGCGTTCGTGGATTTCGAAGATCGGCGATGGGGCGTTGGCGGTCATGGCGGCGACGGGACCCAGCCAATCGATCGCGCGGCGTGCGCCCTGCACCACGTCGGACGGCAGCGGTCCAACATGCCCGGTCCATTGGCTGATCCAACCCTGGCGATCGGTCTGGGCACAAGTGGCCACCAGAATCAGATGTTCCTTGGCCCGGGTCATGGCGACGTAGAGGAGGCGCAATTCCTCGCTCATCGTTTGCCGCAGAATACTTTGTTCCACCAGCGTCGAAGCCAGTGACGGATAGCGAATGAGCCGCTCCTGATCCACGACCGACATGCCCAGCCCGAGGCGCCGATCCACCAGGATGGGGCCGCGCGTGTCGGTAAGATTGTGCTGTTTCCCCAGGTCCGGCAGCAGGACAACCGGGAATTCCAGGCCCTTTGAGCGGTGAATGCTCATGATTCGGACCACCTGCTCAGCCTGACCGACGGGCGAGGGGCGGCTGATGTCCTTTTGCTCCTGGAGGTTTTCCAGAAAGCGCAGGAACCGATAGAGGCTCTGGCGGAGGAAGGAGCCGAACTGCCCCGCGCGCTCATGCAGATGGAGAAGATTGGCGACGCGCTGCTGGGCGTCTTCCAACCCGCCGCAGAAGGCGAGGTATCCGGTTTCTTCGTACAACCTCCAGAGCAGCTCGGCCACCGGCCGCTTGTTGGCCTGATCGCGCCATCGGGTCAATCGATTGAGAAAATCGTTGAGATGCGCCGCCAACTCGTCGCGTTGTTCGGCGGCGTATCGGCTCACCGCCTCGTGAAAGGGGATTGGACTGGGGTCAAGGAGATAGGCGAGGCGAATCTGGGCCATCGCGTCGTCGGGATTGGGCAGGCCGCCAAGCGGGCTGCGGAGGACCGTGGCCAGCGGAATATCCTGCTGCTGGTTATCGAGGATTTGCAGGAGGCAGATCATGTCGCGGACTTCGGTGGCCTCGAAAAAGCCCGTGCCGCCTTCGCTGTGGACTGGAATGTCGTGAGCGCGGAGCACATCGGCAAATCGATCAGCCTTGTGCTGCATGGCGCGCAGAAGGATCACCATGTCGCCGTAGTCGATCGGCACAGGCTTCGGCTCGCCCGCCGCGTTGGGCTTGACGACGTGCATGCGCGGGGACCCGTCCTGGCCCATCAACTGCCGGATTCGCCGGGCAAGTAGGATCGCCTCGTAATCGACGCGCTCCAACTCCTGCAGGGGCTCAGCGCCGGCGACCTCTTCGGCGTCGCCAGGATCCTTCGGAATGAAATGCAATTCGATCGGAGCGCCGGCGAAACTCGCCGAGGCGCCGGGCGGCGGAAACGTAAGGCCGGCGGCGAGCCGGTGCGATTCGTCGTATTCGATCTCCGCGGCCTGGCGCGTCATCAATCGCTCGAACACCCCGTTGATCGCTTCCAGCAACGGAGCGCGGCTGCGGAAGTTCTCGCGCAAGTGAATCACTTCCCCGCGGCGTTTGTCCGCCGTGGCGAAGAAACGCTCGTGCCGCCGGAGAAACCGACCCGGCTCGGCAAGGCGGAAGCGAAAAATGCTTTGTTTCACATCGCCTACGCAAAAAAGATTGGCGTCGTTATCGCTGACGCATTCCCGGCTCACGAGGCCGAGGATTGCATCTTGAATGGGATTGATATCCTGATATTCATCCACCAAAACGTGTCGAAACTGCTCGTGCAGCGACCGCGCCAGCGCGGAGGGGCGGCGCGCGTCGCCATCCCGCAATATATCCAAAGTCCGGCGTTCCAGGTCGGCAAAATCAAGGGCGCGATCGGCATCCTTGGCCGCGGAATAATCCTTGGCGAAATCCCGCACCAGCGACAAGAACGCCCGCGCGTGCGGAGCGACCAGCTTCATTCCCTCGCGCCACTGATCGCCGGTCGAGGAGAGCAAATCCGCCAGCGGATGTTCATCCAGCGCGTTTTTCACGGAATCGACGAGGGATTTGGCCAAATCCTTTTTCGCCGGCTGGCCGCGAATCGCCGGGGCGCGCGGCTTGGCGGCGCGGAAATCGGCGACCTCACTGATGAGCATGTCCAGCCCTTCCCGCCTCGAAACGTCCTGAAGATGAACAAAAAACGGCGAGAGTTCCTCAAGGTGTTGGACATAGGGGAAGAAATCTCGGCCGAGGGTGCGGAGCGAACGCTTGGCGTCGTCGCACCGGCGGAGGAGCGACGCCAGCGCGGTTTCGATCTGGCCGAGCAAATCCCGGCCCAGCGTCGATTGCGCCAGCGGCTTTTCAGCGGCCTCGCGAATGTCGGAGTCGCTCTTCTCGATCCATCCGTCGGGATCGGTCAGGCTGGCCAGGAGTTGATGCGTTACGACGACCTGTTCGACCAGGGCTTCGTCCTTGCCGTCGCCATAGGCATCGATGAACCGGGGAAAATCGCCGCTTTCATCGGTCTCGTACCGGGAATGAAAAAGTTCGGTGGCGATATCGCGGCGAAGAAGCGCGGCCTCGTCGGCGTCAAGGATCTGGAATTCCGGATCGATCCCGGCCAGCGTGAAATTCTGCCGCAGGAGCCGCGCGCAAAAGCCGTGAACGGTGCTGACGTGGGCGTGCTCGGCGAGGTCGATTTGGCGGGCGATGCGATCGGAGGGATGCTCGGCCATCTTCCGTCGAAGCGACTGCTGGATGCGGGTCTTCATTTCCGCTGCGGCCGATTCGGTGAACGTGACCACCAGGAGCTGATCGACATCGCAAGGATTGTTCGCTTGGCAAATGAGGTGCGCGCAGCGTTCGGCGAGGACGGCGGTTTTGCCGGACCCGGCAGCGGCGCTGACCAGCAGGCTGTGGCCGACGGTGGTGATGCCGGCGAGCTGCTGAGGAGTCCAGGGGCCAGAGGGGGCGGAGTTCGTCATTTGCTGTGGCCCCCAGAGGAAATCCGGAACCAGAAACCAGAATGACGAATCAAATCCGAAATCCGAATGACCGAATGAAGGCCGTTTCGGATTTCGTCATTCTGGCTTGATTCGTCATTCGGGTTTCGGATTTCTGGTTTCACAATCCCTCCTTCATTCGCTGGAACATTTCGGGCCGGGTCATCGGTTCCAGGTCGTCGTAGCACCCCGGGCTGGGTTCCAGGCGGCAGAGGGCGCGGAACTCGCACGAGGAACACGGGGTCGTTGTGCCCATCCGATAGGGACGGATGTCGATCCGCCCGGCGATGATCTCGTCAGCGGTCTGTCCGATGCGGCGCTCGACGTGGCGGAGCAGCGCGGCGAAATCATCGGCGGCGGCGGCGTCGGATGTATTGGCGAGGCCGACGGCGCCGTCTTTTTTGAGGAAAAGCTGCACCACCTTCGACTGGCCCTCGGTGAGCGATTTGTCCAGTTTGCTCGCGATGCGCAGGTCGAACACGCCGCGCGGTTTGACCAGCAGGTGAAACAGCGGATCGTCGGGCGAGAGTGATTTTTCCGGGCCCTGGCCGCGAACGCTGCGCAAGAGTTGGATGCAGAACGCGGCCGATGGCGTGAGTTTTCCCGCTGGGGAGAGATGGTGGCCGTTTTTTTCGAGCACGAGAAGGCAGATCAGCAATTGCAGGCTCAGGCCGTGAAACGCGCTGGCTGGGTCGAGGCGATCGGCCATCAACCGGTAGTCGATGGCGCAGGCCGATCCGTCGGGAAGCAAATCGATGCGATCGATCTTGCCGCGGAGTTGGACGTCATTTCCGGCGGGAGTGCGGACGGCCAGCGGGGGGAGGCGCGGATCGGTTGCGGGATCGCCGGTGGTGGGCCCGAAGCGGATGCCGGCGAATGCGGGGCGGAATTCTCCGCGCTGTGCCGCGGCCTTCTGCGCGAGGGCGACGAGGCCAAGCGTCTTTTCGATATGACCGAGCAGATAACGGTTGCGAGCGGTGCTCAGCATCAACTCCTCGCGAAGTTGCCGGCCCAATTTTTCCGTCAATTGCGATATCCGGCGCTTGGCGTCGTTCTCGTCGAGATTCTGCCAGGCCTGACTGGATTCGATCAGGCCGCTGACGAGTCGCTCCAGAACTTCGTGGTAGATATGCGAGAGATCGCCCCCGGTGACTTGCCGCCGCTCGCGCTGGGTCAGTTGCAGTCCGTGCCGGGCGAAGTGCTGATAGGGACACATGCGGAAAGATTCGAGTTGCCGCGCGGTCACATTCAACGGCGAGTGAAACAGAGCCGCGGCCCGCTCGGGATCGAGCATCGCATCGTTGCGGTAGCTGAGTGCTTTCCAGGCGCGAGAGCGGATGGCGTCGATCGCGTCATCATTGGGCGCGTGAGCCGCGAGCCATTGATAGATCGGTTCCCAACTCGGGTCGTCCGCGCCCGAGCGGACCCAGCGCATCAATCCGCAAACGAGTTGCCGCGGCGTGGCGATGAGCTGGCGCGGTAAATCCTCCTGGCGCGGCACCGGGTTGATGGCGACATTGGGGATGCGCTCGACGATGCGCTGCCACAGCGGCGAGGCGGCCGTCGGCGAGCCGTTGTCATCGCTGGCGCTGCGCGTCACCAGCAGGCGATCGCTGGCGCGCGTCATGGCGAGATACCCGAGGAATTTTTCATCCAGCAACCGCCGCGCGGTGTCGGGGTCGAGATCGATGTTGCTCTTGCCCAGGGTCCGCCGATCGGAATCGGTGAAGACGGAATCTTCCCGGCCGGCCAGTGGAAACTGCCCTTCGCTCAGGCCCAGGACAACGCATGCTCTGACCGCCAGCGTGCGCGTGCGATCCACCGTGCCGACGAGGACCTGATCCACCGTCGGCGGCGTCAGCGCCAGGTCAAAGCCTTCCAGCGCCGAATCAAGAATGGTGGAGAAATCCTTCAGTGCAATCGGCTCGTCGCCGAAGAGATCGACCAACTCATCGAATAGTTTGACCAACTCGTCCCAGACGCGCTCGTGTTCGCCGCGTTCTTCGAGGCTGTGCAACTCGGCGGCGCGCTCCATCCACTGAACGATCTGCTGCCGGCATTGGAAATCCTCCAGCAGCCGGAAGACGGCCGAAGCCAGGGCGCGGACCGGCATCCGCGGCGAGGCGCTGACGGAGAGAACGAACGGAGCGATCCGCTCGACGAATCGGCGGCGCAGGGCGTCGATGCTGTCGGCATTTGGCGCAGGCGTGAGCGCTTCGCCGGATTCCTCGGTGCGGCGGCGGCGGCGCCCGGTCCAGGGGCGAGCCCATGTGCCGTGGTGAATGCCATGGAGAAGGACGTAGTTCTCCAGCGCGTCAGCCTCGGCATCCGATAAGCCGATCAGCCCGGTTTTGAGGATCGCCATCATCGGTTCGTGGGCCCACTTTGTGATCGCGACGGCCAGGGCGGCGCGGATCAGCCGCAGCAGAGGGTGATGCGAAGCGGTTCGGCGGCGATCGACGAAGAAGGGGATATTGTGCTCGCGGAAAGAAGCTTCGATCAGTTGATGATAATCCTCCTGGGCCCGCATCAGGACGGCGATGTCGCGATAGCGCAACTCGGCGCTGGTCAGGCGGCGAATCCATCGGGCGGCGGCGTCCACCTCGGCCCGGCGGTCGGGGGCTTCGATGAGCTGAATCGCCGGTGGCTTGCCCTCACCGGTTTCCTCCGGCGGACTACCGGGCGAGAAGAGAAATGCGCGTTCGAGCCGAATCAGTTGCGGATTCTGGAACCGTCGCGGTTCCTTGAGCAAGACCGGCGGCTCAAGGGCGACGCCGTTTTCTTGAAGCGTAAACCACAGCCGCCGATACGCCTGTTCGCTGCGGTGAAACAGGCTGGTGTCGGCTGGAATGCGATGGGGATTGGCGACACACGGGTCTTGCGGATCAATCGTCAAAGTCACCGAAAGCGATCGGCACACTTTGGCCAGCGAGGCGATCGCGCGTCGCTCGGAGCCGGTGAAATCGTAAAACGAATCGACGAATACCTCGCAATCGCGCAGCGAGCGGCAGCGGTCGATGGCCGCCAGCGCGTCGGTCAGCCGGCGATTGGGATCGAGACGATCCTGGCCGAGAAACTGCGTGTAGCGCGAATAGATGAGCGACAGATCATGAATCTTGGCCCGAAGCGAGGGATTGAGACTCACCGGAGTTTGACTCAATTGCCGCTCGATGCCCGCGGCTTCCTGGCCGCTGCGCTCCATTTCCGAAAATGTTTCGTCGAGTTCGGCGGCCAGGCCGGGCTGATGCGCGACGGAGGAAAAGAACTGAAGCTTGTCCTGAAGCTCGCGGAGGAGATGGCCGAGGATCATTCGTCGGCCGCGATCGGTGATTTCAGGCAGGGCGATTGGGCCGCATTCGGCGAGGATTTCAGTGGCGAGGTCGGGAAGATCGAGGATTCGGGCGCGGAAATATCCGCCGAGGCCGCCGGCGCAGGCAAGCTGGCGCTGGGCCAGGAAGGTGGCTTGTCGCGGAACGATCCAATAGAGCGCCGGACCCAGCGGCTGATTTCGAATCGCCTGAAGAATCCGATCGAAACACCACTGGGTCTTGCCGGTTCCGGCCCGACCGAGAATGAATCGCACGGCCATACGAGGGCAAACAATAGCCTAACATGGTGGGGAAGTCGAATATTTATCGCTCAGGGAAACGCGGCGATCAGGATCAGCAGCGACATCACGATGCCGATGGCAAGCTTGAGGATCATTCCTTGAAATCGACCCTTGGCGGCGCCCCAGCCGACGCGAACGGAATGGACGGCGCGCTGGCTGCCGAACATTTCGAACCCGGCGGCGCCGACGAAGCTGCCGACGCAGACGCCGACAATGCTCAAAACGATGGGGAGAAAGAAGCTGCCGATGATTCCGCCGAGAATTCCTCCGACGATTCCGCCGATCAGGCCATGGCGTCCGCCGCCGGCTTGTTTGGCGGCGGCGGTTCCGGCCAGCATTTCAAGTGCTTCGGCGAGAAGGCTGAAGATCAGCAGGGCAAGCAGCGTCTTGAATCCCAGGCGCAGGCCGTGCGTTACCAGGGCGTAGATCGCCGCCGAAGCGGTCATCAGCCACAGTCCGGGCAATGTGCAGAGGACCAGGACCAATCCGGCCACGGCGGTAATGAGCAGGAGAATGTAATAGAGCCAGATCAAAAGTTTAGCCGCGACCCGAAGGGGAGCGCTCTCGGCAACGTAGTTAGATCACGATCATCCTCGAAATCCGCCAAATGATCCATGCGATCACCGCGAGGATGGCCAGGGCAAGAATTCGCTCCATGGTTCGCAGGAATTTTCGCCAGCCGAGGCGGCGTGCGATGACGCCGATGTCGCCGACGATCAAGTCGTCGGGAGGGGTGAGGGAGGCGTAAACCTGCATAAGGGCGCCGGCGCGTGTTTCGAAGGTGTCGACGGCGATGGTTGCGAGGGCTTTATTAGCGGCGGCGAGGTGATTGGCTGCCGCGGCGGTCGAGCAGTCCATCGCCACGGCGACTTGGCGCGTCTCCAACCGTTCGCCGCGGAACAACACGAATGCCTCGCGCTGCTGCGGCGGAAGGTGGCGAAACGCGCGGAGGAATGCCAGGTACTCCGGAGATGGGCGGATCAGCGAGCGCAGCAGCGGGTCCTGACGCACGTCGTGCGGAAGCGGGGCGAGGTCCCGGGTCTTGAGGATCGTGTGATGAAGAAACCAGTTGCCGGCCTGCACTTCGTTGCGCCAGTTTGACAAGGCGCGCAGGCTCTGATTCATGACGATTTTGACGGCCGACTTGGCAGCGTCATCATCGCCGCAAAGCGCGTAAGCGATGCGATAAACTCGGGGATAATAGGCGCGCAAAAGCACTTCCACCGCGGGCCGTTGGAGCTTGCGCGCCCGCGACAGGACGTCTTGCATCGAATTGGGAGTAGCGACGCTCGTGCATGACAGTGTGCGCGCGGATTGCGGGAAATGAAAGGCCGGGATTCCTTCGCCCGTGCAATATGAACCACCGCGAAGGCGCGAGAACAACCGCGAAGAAATGCCGCGCTTCCCTTCGGGTCGCGGCTAAACGTGGATGTGAATATGCTTCAACCGTGGGCCTTTGTTCAGTTGGTCGCCATTATGCACACCGTCGCGGGCTTCACCTTGGTGACGGTTTCTTCGGTTGATAGCACCGCGCCACCTTCGCCGCCGGACTGAACGGCGACGTTGTTGCGGTGCAGAAATTCGCGGATATGGCCCGCGCTGATCCCGATGCCGTAGCTGTCATATTCGCCGGTCGTACGGCTCTTCATACAGACGATGGCCATGACGTTGCCGAATTTATCGACGATGGGTCCGCCGCTATTGCCCGGGTTTACCTTCGCGTCGGTGAGGACATCGGCGCCATTGCCTTGATCCTGCGAGCTGGAGGAGACGATGCCGCGGGTGATTTTCAGATCCGCGCCGAGCTGGTCGATCATCGGAAATCCCATGACCATGCAATCGGCCCCCTCGCTGGGCGAATCGGTCGGCGAGAGGTGCATGAACGGAACCTTCTGTTTCACCTTCGCGCGGATCAAGGCCAGATCGTATGCTTCGTCGATCGCCACGACCTCGGCAGACACCGAATCGCCATTGGGCAGCACGACCAGGAGGTTCTTGCTGTCCTTGGCCACGTGACGATTGGTGAGGATCAGTCCGTCGTCGGCGATGAAGAAGCCGGTGCCGCTCCAGGCAAGCGATCCGGCGTGCTCGCCGGGATTGGGGGCGGCGCGCTTGTGATAAACGGGGGGCGGGAGCAATAAGAAGTGATAGTCGGCCGTCGGGCCCGCGATGTCGTATTTCAATTGCAGCAGGCTGGCCGCTTCCAGCGTTGGTTTCATCCGCGGGAGGGTGCGGAAGTCGGAGGGGGCAAGCGCCAGGGCCGTCACCAGATTTTGAACGACGTCCTTGCTGTCCTCGATCTTGACCGCGCTGGCAAATTCGTCGAGGGCGATCTCGAATCGCCGGCGGAAGAAATTGGCCACCGCCAGGTTGTTCACCGCCGCGGCCGACTGGGGCCGCAGGCGTATCGCCATGGAAAAATATTGCGCCGCTCCCTCGTAGTCCTTCTCCTGCATCGTTACATAGCCCAGCGCATAATTCGTCATGAACGAATTGGGATAAATCCTGACGCTCTGCTTCAGCGTATCAATGGCCTGGAGGGTTTGGTCTTTTTCGAGCATATCGACGGCCTGACGGGTCAGGTCCTCGGCCTGGGAGAGGATTCGTTTGCGCTCCTCGCCGCCCACCCATCGGCCGTTGATCTTTTCGGCGCCGTCGGCGGCGAGTTTCTTCCAGCGGTCGAGTTCCTGCCTGGCCGTGGCGATGTCGGGGCTGTCGGGATATTTGTCGACAAACTGCTGCCAGATGGAGACGGCCGCCAACGAAGTTTCCGCTTCGGTCGCCCCGTCGCGAGCGGCGCGAAACGCCTGTGAAGCGCCATCTGCCGCGGCATCGGGCGCACCGGAGCCCGCGGCGGTGTCGGAATCGCTCTCGACGCTTTGCACGTCCTCCGCCGCGACCGTCTTGGTGCTTCCATCGGAAGATTTCACCCAGTACCCGTCGGAGGTCTTGATGACCGTTCCCTCGAGCACCGTTCCGTCCTTGAGAGTGACCTTGGCCCCGAAAGCGGCCGAGGCTGCTAGAAATGCGGAGGCGATCAATAAAACGGCGATCGCTTTTAATCGCATAAATCGTCCCCAGCCAAAAACGGATAGCCGTATAAGCTCATACGCATTATGCCCCGTAACCCAACGGATTGCACGCGAATTGCCGCTGGACTTGGGCATCGGCAAGCGGGCGGCCGGAAAGAACATAATAGGCCGACCGCAGTCGCTGGCCCAAGGCATGCTGCATGTGCTCGGCCAGCAAAAGATTTAGCGGATCCGTCTGATGCCGGCTCAATTGGGGCAGACGGCGAACCCCGCCTTCACGGGCCGGGGCCTGGATCATTTGCAGCAGCCGCAGGAGCCGGATATCCAGGCCGAGCCGGTCCGGAAACCCACTGTGGCAATTCCGGCAAACAACGCCGCCGCGCGAAGGAGCAAAATAAGTCCCACTCCGATCGCCGATCGGCCCGCCGCAGTTGACGCAGTTGGCCAATTCAGGCATGAACCCGGCCTCGCGCAAAAGATCCAACTCGAACGCCAGGAACGATTGCTCGAGCCGAGCGGTGGCCAAATCTTCGAGCACCTTCTGCAATTGATCGAAGACCTCCGGGTGGGAATCATGCTCCTGGAATAAAAGAGATACCAATTCAGCCGCGTAGAGGCCCAAATAAAGCGCCCGCAGGCTCTGGCGCAGGTTCAGATGTCCATCCTCCAGCTTCCAGTCGGTCAGCAGGGCAAGCTCGCGCGACGTGTCGTCGGAGAAGACACCCTGGCCGGCGTCGAGCAGATCGATTCCGCCGTCGAAGCGGCTCGCCCCCGCTTGGGTTCGGCGATGGGCCCCCTTGGCCATGACGCGGACAATGCCGTGACTGCGCGACAGGAGCATGAGAATCTGCGAGGTCTCGCTGTAATCAAGCTTGCGAAGGCAAATGCAAGGGTCGGAGACCAGGGGCATTGGGGAATTATAGTCAACGCCGAATGCCGAATGCCAAATGCCGAATGTGAAGACGAGGTGAACTTCCCCGCTCCGGATGCTAGAATCGCGAGGGCGGGAATAGTCAGCGGAGCGAATCATTAAGCTGGGCAGCGCTCATGAATTCCTATCACGCGACCGGGCGGGCGTGTTCAGCGACCGATCTTGCGCGGCGGCGGTGGGGCGGCGCCAAACCCGCGATCATCATCGGCCTGGTCGTTCTGATCGGCGTGCTCGTGCCGCTGGGCGTCTATTTCGTGGCCAATATTGTGTTCCCCAATGGGACGACCGGCGCGGATTTAAGTGTTCCGGATACCGGAAATACAGTTCATGCGCCCGTCGCCGCCAAGCCCAATGCCCCGGCCGCCAATAACAAGCCGGCCGGCAGAATGATGGACCTGCTGGTCGTCGATCACGAAACCAAGCAGCCGATCTCCGGCATAAGGGTGCAAAGCTTCGGGCGGGGGACTCAATTCAGCGGAAATACCGGCACCGACGGCCGCGCCCGCGTGCCGATTCCTTCCGGTCAAGTCACCGGCTCTTTTTCGATCCGCGTCAGCGGAAGGGCCTACGCTCCCGAGCGGCTGCAATGGGCATCCTATCGGCCGGAACTCGAAGGAGAGGTTCCTGCCAGCTATATGATCGAGATGGAGCATTCCACAAAAGTCTCGGGGAAGATCATCGACGATAACGGCCAACCTGTGGCCGGCGCATTCGTCTACGTGGATTTCACGAAAAAGTATTCCAATTCGCACGAGCAGATCGACCTCAGCCCATACAACCAAACTGGGCAGATCAGGAGCGGCGAGGACGGGAGTTGGGTTTTCAACGGCGCGCCTTTGGACTGCGATGAAATTGGATTGACCGCTTGGGATTACAAGCACGTCACGGGCGACTTTTGGTCGCCCCAACCCTTTTCTCCCGTTTCCAAGCTCTACGACGGGACGGCTGTCTTCACGCTGCACCGCGGCCTCACCGTGGAAGGCGTCGTGCTCGATCCGCAAGGTTCTCCCGCAGCAGGCGCTTCGGTGGGCATCGGACAGCAGCGCGGCTCTTCAAATGCCATTCCCGCGCAGAACACCGATGCCTCGGGACATTTCAGCTACCAGTTCGATCCCGGCCAGCAAGTCATCCTGACGATCCAGGCCAGGGGATGCGCCCCGGAAATGCGGCAATTCATGATGGGACAGCAAAATCAGAGCCTGACCATCCAGTTGTCCAAGCCGCACCGCATCAGCGGCAAAATCGTCAATGCCAGCGGCAAACCGGTGCGCGATGCATATGTAAACCTCCAAAACTGGCGCGGCTTTCACACGATTGACGGAAACTTCCGGACCGACAGCGGCGGAAACTTCCATTGGAATGAGGCCCCGGTCGATTCCGTGACCGTCAATGTAAACGCCCGAGGCCTGCGCGGCGTGGACCACCAGGTCCTGGTTCCCGATCAGGAAAACGTGATAAAGCTTGGCTCGGTCTCCCAGGTTCGCGGAACCGTCACGGACGCTCAAACCGGAAAACCGATCGAGAATTTTAGACTCGTTTTTGGAATTCTCTGGCAGCCGGATCAGCAAGTGACCTGGCAACGGGGCTGGAATCCAAACGCCGGTACGACGGCGGGTGGCAATTTCCATTTCACGGATAATTTCAGCTATCCCGGCATCGCCGTGCGGATTGAAATGCCGGGATATATGCCCGCTGAATCGCGAATCATAAAGCCCGATGAAGGGGACGTGACGCTCGATTTCAAGATGAAGCCGGCCAAGGATATCGTCTTGACGATCCGCGCGCCCGACGGCAAGCCCGTCGCCGGCGCGACGGCTGTGATGGCGATTCCGGGGCAGCAGGTCAATATCTTTAACGGCCGGGAGGTGCGGTATTCACTCCTCCCGGAGCAGACCAGCGGACCCGATGGCCGCGTTGATTTTTCGCCGCAGGCCGGCGAGTTTACAATCGCTATCTTTTCCGATGCCGGCTCCGCCGAGGTCGATCAGAGCGCGGTTGCAAAATCAGCGGACGTTACTTTGGCGCCCTGGGGCCGGATTCAAGGCCGGATGATGATCGGCTCCAAGGCCGCCGCAGGGCAGGAATTGAATGTATTTCAGTCGAGAAATGTGCAGTACGATCCGGCGATGCCACGCGTCTCTTATCAATTCTCCGCCACAACAGACGATGACGGCCGATTTGTCTTCGACCGCGTTTCGCCCGGCGGCTGGACCGTCTCCCGACGGTTTAACGTCACCTCCAATACGTGGAACAACTCCACTCTCCAAACTGTCGAGGTTTCCGCGGGCCAGATCGTCACCGCCAACGTTGGCGGAATGGGACGGCCCGTCGTTGGCAAAGTAATTATTCCCCCGGAAATCGCCAGCCGATCCGACTGGAGCTTTGTGTCTTGCCAGATAACCACTCATACGGATTATGTTTTCCCACCTGTCCCCATGCCGGATGAAATCAAGAAAGCTTCCAGAGAAAAGCAGCAACAATGGATTCAGGATTGGATGAAGACCGACTCGGGCAAAACCATAATGGAAACTCGACAAAAGGCGATGGCCAGCCGCCGGTACTATTCGTTTACTGTCGCCGCCGACGGATCATTCCGCGTCGAGGACGTGCTCGCCGGCACATACGATGTTTCGATAACTCTTCGGTCCACTAGTGGCCAAAACGGCATGGGCGAAGCCATCGGTATGGGATCGGCGCGTCTCGTCGTGCCGGAGATGCCCGGCGGCCGCAGTGACGAACCCCTCCAAATGGATCCCATTCCCATCATCAAGGTGGGCAAATACCTCCCCGGCGATTTGGTTTGCGACTTGCCGATGATTTCGACCGATGGCAAAAATCTGAAGCTGTCCCAATTTCGCGGCAAATATGTTCTGCTGGACTTCCGCCAGACCAGGCCCGCCATTTCCCAACTCAAGGCGGTCTACAATGCGTTCGGCCGGGACAAACGCTTGGTGATGCTCACGGTCACGTTGAACTACGGCGTTCTGCGAGCGTTTAAGCTACCCGACGTTACCTGGCAACAGGTTGCAATCGAACCTAACGGCGTGAACCTTTCCATCCTTCGCTCGGATTTTGCGGTGAACAACTCGCCGGGCGCCTGGCTCATCGGCCCGGACGGCAAGGTCGTCGCGGAAGATTTAAGCGGCGACGCAATCCTGTCGGCCGTCACCGCCGCGCTAGGCCCGCCGGCCACCCAGCCCGCCACCCAACCCTGATCCTCAAGGAATCATCACGATCTTCCCGAACTGTTCCCCTTCCATCACTTCGCGGTGAGCCTTGGCCGCCTCGGCCAGCGGAAGCTCCAGCCCGATCACCGGCCGAAACGTCCCCGCCTCCATCGCCGCCGTCAGCGCGTTGTACATCGCCCGATGCTCCGCCGCCGTCGCCCCGAACAGCATGAGGCCCAAAATGTCCGACTCTCGCCCCATCGCATCGCGCGGATCGATCTCGATTTTTCCCCGGCTGCCGATCACCACAACGCGCCCGCCTTTGGTCAATGACGTCAGGTCCGAGGCCAGGTTCTTGTCCGCCGCCATTTCCAGAATCAGATCGAACCCTTTCCCATCCGTCAGCGCCTTCACCTCATCGGGCCGCTGAGTAACCTGGTGATCCGTGGCGTGATTGGCGCCCTGCTCCAGAATGAATTTCCTTCCCTTTTCGCTGCCGGACGTTCCGACGACCGTCATTTTCGCCGCCCGCGCCAATTGAACGGCCGACACTCCCACGCCGCCGGTGGCTCCGTGGATCAGCACGGTTTCACCCCGCTTACCGCGGCCGCGCTGAAACAACCCGCGATAAGCGGTTCCCCCGGCGATTCCCACGCAAGCGCCCTGCTGGAATGTGATGTGCGCCGGGAGCGGATGCACGCGCCTAAAATCGCAAACGGTCAGTTCAGCATACGAGCCGGTGATCGTCTGATCGGTGTAAACGCGATCGCCGGCCTTGAAATCTTTCACCCTTTTGCCGACGGCCTCGACCACGCCGGCGGCATCGTTGCCGGGAGTAAACGGAAACTTCTGCGGCCCGTAATTTCCCGATCGAATGTACGTTTCCACCGGATTCACGCCGACGGCTTTCACCCGCACGAGCACCTGTCCCGCGCCCGCTGACGGATCAGGCGTTTCCTCCCATTTCAGCACATCCGGATCGCCGAACGCATGCACGCGAATTGCTTTCATGACACGTCCTTATTATTTGAGTTTACCGTAACACGATTTTTTAGAGATGATAACGGCAATTGCCTCACAGCCGAAATTCGCCTATTCTTCCCAACTCCGGCCGATTCCGAGCACGTAGCTCAGTAGGTAGAGCAACGGACTTTTAATCCGTAGGTCCTGGGTTCGAGTCCCAGCGTGCTCAATGCGTTTTTTTGCGATTGAATTTCCTTCAAAGCGGCCGTCGCCGGCGGGGGAGCAGAACGGCAGCCGTCAACGCGGCCATGCCCAGCGATGCCGGCTCCGGCACGTCGGCCATCAGGCCGTTGGCGGCCGCGTAGGCATCGACCGCAGCGTAACCGCTCGCGGGCAACACCACGTCACCCCCGCTGGCCGTCTTGCCGAGGTTGGTGACCAATGCGGTGAAGTCGCTATCATTGACGACTCCGTCATAGTTGAAGTCACCCTCATCCCAGCCCGATTCCTCTTCACCTCCGAACGTCGACACCGACTTACGCAGATTGCTGACCAGGATCGTGAAGTCGCTGCCGTTGACCAGGCCGTCGAGATTGGCATCACCCAAAAGCGTGTATTTGAGCTCGATTTCTCCGGGTGGCAGGCCGTAAACGACATAGTCACTCCCGTCGGCGTAGCCGACGCCGTAGAGCAGACCATTGGTGGGCGTCTGTGCCGCCGAGGAAATGATGCCCGGGCCATTCCACGCTCCGCCGTTGCAGCCGGACTTGATATCAGCGGCGATCGTCGCGATGGGATCCGGACCGCCGCCATAGGTGATGATAACCTGGTTGTTGGTGATGTCGAGTGTGCCGTTGCCGGTGATCGACAGCGATGTCATTTGGGCCAAACCGGCGCTGGCGCAAAGTTGCAGCGTTCCGCCGGTAATACGGACACTGCTATTGGGCAATGCGCCATTGACGCCGACGACCAGAGTGCCAGCATTGATGATTGTTCCGCCGGTGTAGGTGTTGACGGTGGAGAGTGTGAGGGTGCCGTTTCCCATCTTGGTGAGTGAGCCGGGGCTGACGTTGGTGTTGAGAGTGACGGCATAGTTGCCGTTGTTGCTGTCGTTGAACGTGACACTGCGGCCATCGGTATAGACTGTGGCGGCAGAGCCATTGTTCCAGTTGTTGTTGGCGCCTATATCCCAGGTCTTTCCATCGCTCGGGCTAACACCGCCGGTATTGTCCCAGGTCAGCGGCGGCACCACGACAGCAATGCTAAGCCCGCCACACACTGGCCATCCGTTCGACAGCTCCGGCCGGAATCGTATTTCTGCGGATGCATTGGAACGATCTATGGTGCCCGGAGGCATCGCCCAATGAGGTCACGACGGACGCGGCTGATCCCATCAGCCATGAGCCACGCCTCAAGGTTTGCGCGGTTCGCGTTTCGTCACTTGCAGCGATTTCGCTGGCAGAGCACTTGTCGATAGAGGCGGGAGCAGACGCGGCGGCCCGTTTATAAGGGGTCGGCATTCCGATGACTCACGGCTCTTGGAATCGGCCGCCGCACAAGTTTTCAACAGGGTGTGCTGACGCAACCGTGATTCCGATCGCCGTAAACGGCCGACGTGCCATCGTCGCTAACCTGCCTCCATACGGGCCGGCTGACCTGACAGTTGATGGGTGAATCTGTTTTCGACTATCGCCTCGCTCAGTCCAGAACCGAAGAATTTTCCAATGGATCTTTCTGAAGGCGAAGGCCCAACGTCCTTTCGTCCTGAATCGACGAACGCGATAGCGCCATGGCGAAGTTACTCGCAAAGGCGTCCACGGCCGCCATTCCGCCTTCGGCTGTCGCCGGGCGATACTTAGGGTGAGAGAACGAAGCTGATCAATTCGAGACTTCTGACCTATCCGCTGACGCGTGCTGGGGCTACCTGGAGATGGTCTCGTTCCTATCGTGGAATTCGGTATTTCCGCTTCGGAGTGTTGGCCGTGCGCTTCGTGCAAAGTCAGCAGCTTTTTATCGAGGGTTGCAGGGTTACCGCGCTGCAGCGAAATCGGGTCGGTAAAAAAGCGACGTGGCTGAATGACGGAGGAGGCAAGCTGCCGCGTATAAAAACATCGAGAATCGGCTACGTCGCTTGTTTATGGATTGACCCAGATCAGCGAGTTAACATTCCGATTTCGCCAGCGCGTTCGTGACCGCTACTGGAAGAGTGGGCTAGCTGTATGGCACAATTGTTTCAACATCTTTCGCGGCGGCAGATATCCTGAAACCATCAAGGTTCCCATATTCCGGAGGCGCAAAGGGCGGAACGATTCGCGCGCTGATTGTGGTAGCCGCGCTTTCGATCGGCTCGTTCGGGGCGATCGCCGCAGGAGAACAGCCGCCGCAAATGCGGCAGGTGCAGGGGGTGGACAACGGCCATCGTAGTCTCCGGCGATGCCCAGGGCACCTCACGGCAACTGGTAATGGTTACTTCCATGATCATGATGGTTCCAGGGGCAATCGCATTTGTTCCGGCCCAAAAAAGGTTTGATCGAGCGCATTTCCGCTGCAGGATTCAAAGGGTGAAACGAGTATCAACGCACTCAAACCTCGCCGGAGAAAGAAAAGTGATGAACCAGGGTGTTGTCACTTCCGCTGGAGCTGGGCGCGCGACGTCGACGACTTCCGGATTGCAACTTGGCGGTTCAATTACAACGACGCAAACGTCGTTTTCCTGAGCGTACAAACTCGGGAGCGGATAATCGGATATCACGAATGGATAAGTGCCTGGAAGTGGTAGTTGCCCCTTTGGCGAGATAGGCGAATTAACACGGGTCACAATGTCACTGAGTCGCTCGCAGTTGAGGTATGGCGGCTACCTTCCATTACGGATGGCGCTGGTTTTGGCCGGCCTTGCCGTCGTGGCGCTGGGAATCTGGATGGCGCATTCGACGACGCAGGAGATTGCCAACGGTCGGCAAACGATCGTATTTTGGGGTGTTGCGCGTGACCTGGGCGACGACATTTACCCCATCATCAATCAATTCGAACACATTCCCGAGAATCTCGACCCCAGAACCGGAAAGCCAAAATATAGGGTACTCTTTGAAACAGCTACCTCGCCGGACCTGACGAGCGATGCACAGCGGCTAATGTGTGCCATTTCAGGGAAGGTTCCGCCCGATGTGGTGTGGTTCGATCGATTTGCGATTGGCGAATGGGCCAGCCGGGGAGCGCTGGAAGATCTACTGCCTTACATCAAGGCACAACGAAACGACGAGCGGTACCGGGTGAACCTGGAAGAGTTCTATCGCTGGTCGATCGACGAGACCTCATACCGGCCCCCGGGTTCTGGCGGCCAAGCGGGGATATTTGGCGTGCCGATGATTGTGGACATGCGTTTGCTCTATTGCAATGTGGATTTGCTGCTTCAGGAGGGATTGGTCGATCCGCAAACCCACCAGGCACGCCCCCCGAGAACCTGGGAAGAACTGCGGCACTATGCCAACGCCCTGACCCGATACAACCGCCCGGGAAACAAATCCAGCGGCATTCGACGGCTTGGCTTTGCGCCTAATTCGGGTAACTCCTGGCTTTACTTGTTTGCCTGGCAGGCCGGGGGGGAGCTGATGAACGCTGACCGGACAAAGGTCACCCTGGATTCGCCGCCTGTAATTCGCGCACTGCGGTACATGGCTGAGGTCTACGACGACCTCGGTGGGCTGTCGCAGGTTGATGCGTTTCAGCAGTCATTTATCGCCGGCGAACTCGATCCATTCTTGCAGGGGAGAATGGCGATGAAAATCGACGGAACCGGGAACTTGGAAGTGATCGCGGACTGGAAGCCGAACATGGACTTCTTGGCCTGTCCCGCGCCGATACCTGCGGATCGACTGGCTGCCGGCGCTCAGCCCGTCACGTGGGGTGGAGGGTATTCATTGGTGATGCCCAGCACGGCACAAAACAAGGAGGGGGGCTGGAAGTTGATTCAATACCTCACCAGCAAGCCCGTCATGCTGCAACTCGAAGAGGGCCGGCGCGAGCAAAAGCAATCGGAGGGAAAGCTCTATGTTCCCCATCCCCTGGCAAATCGCGTGATTAATGAGGAATTGATCGCCAGGTATGTCGATGGCAACCCGAACATGCCTCCCAGCTTCAAACAGGCCTATGCCGTCGTCAAGGCGATGATGCCGCATACTCTTCATCGTCCGGTCACACCGGTCGGTCAATTGCTTTGGAACGAACATGTGCACGCGTACGAAGCGGGCGTTCTGCACACGTTCCGGGCTGCGGCCCGCGAAGAGATGGCCAAGCGTATGCCGATCGACCAAATCACGGAATCCGACGTTGCCAACGAAGAGATGCACCTGGCGCTGGCCAACGCCCAGTCAACGGTCCAACGGCGACTTGATGAAGCTATGGCCCCATTGCTCACCGAAACGAGAGTGAATTGGACTCCCTGGTTCTGGGCCTACGGCATCGGCGTTGCTTCATTGTTGGCATCGATCCCACTCGTCTACCGATGGCGCAAACGGGAACACTCCTTTCGCGGTGGTGAAGTCGCCGCTGCCATGCTGTTTGCCTCACCCTGGATGCTCGGCTTTATTATCTTTGTCGGCGGGCCAATTTTCTTTTCCCTCCTAATCGCCGCCACCCGCTATAGCGTATTGACCCCGGCACATTGGGTCGGCTGGGACAACTTCCGCCTGATCTTTCAAGACAAGTTGTTTTATAAGTCCCTTGGCAATACGGCGTTCATGATCCTCAGAATTCCCCTGACGATGGCGGCGTCGCTGGCGATGGCCATGCTCCTCAACTATGCGATCCGCGGCATGAGCTTTTATCGAACGGCCTGCTACATGCCGGCGATCGTCCCGGTCGTCGCGTCCTCGCTGCTTTGGATGTGGATCTTCAATCCCAGCCAGGGGATTATCAACCAGGTCCTGCTTGGGCTGCTCCACACCGCACCGTTGGAATGGTTTCAGAAAGCTCTGGGCCATCATCTCGCTCCGCCGCTTTGGTTGCAGGATCAAAACTGGTCAAAGCCGTCGCTGATCCTGATGAGCCTGTGGAGCGCGGGCGCGGGAATCATCATCTGGCTGGCGGGGCTGCAGTCAATCCCAGGCCAATTGTACGAAGCGGCGGCAATCGATGGGGCGAGCGCCTGGCGCCGATTCTGGAATGTCACCGTTCCAATGCTCTCCCCTTACATCCTGTTTAATTTCATAGTCGGTGTGATCGGAACGATGCAAATATTTAATGAGGCATTCGTCATGACCCAGGGTGGGCCGGCGGATTCCACCCTCTTTTATTCGTACTATCTGTTTCGCCAAGCCTTTCAGTATTTTCAAATGGGTTACGCGTCGGCGCTGGCGTGGGTCCTGTTCGTCATCGTGCTGGGATTGACTCTGCTCCAGCTCTGGATTTCGAGAAAATGGGTCTATTATGAAGGATCTTAGCGAGGGCGTTCGCCAAGAGAACTCGGCAGCGACGAACTCACACTGCCCACTCCCGCGCGAAAATCCATCGCTCGAACGCCGACCCATGGTCGCCTACTTCACCCGCTACGGCTGGATTCACCTGATCCTGCTGATGGGCGTTTGGCTGTTTCTCTTTCCGTTTTTCTGGATGTTTGCCACGAGCGTGAAGACGGACGATGAGCTGGCGGACAATTCGGTCCTGCCGGCGTTCGTGGCATTTCGACCCACCAGCCCCTACATTCGAGAGGCGATCAAGCCCGTCAAACCGGCCGATGTTGAAACCGATCGATGGAACGCGATGCTTCCAAAACTAGATGCAGTGGCGCTGCACGCCATTGAGCAATACCAGTCCGTTCGCCCCCCTTTGCCGTCGGTTGCGCCGGTAGACGAGGTAGCGCACCGCATATCGGCCGCGGCAATACTGGTGAGCAATTGCGTAGCGAAAATCGACCGCCGACTCTGGACCGGAGCCGACCAACCGCTGTTGGATGAATTTGGATCTTTGGTGAATGAATCGGTGATCAGTGACTCACTTTCCAATTCACTGGCGCAACTCGAGCTTTCGAGCCTGCAACTGCGTACACTGGATCTTCACATCTTCAATCTTATCGAGGGCGCCCAATTTGCTTCCACCTGGCGCGTTGAATCCGGTCCGGGAAGGTTATTCAAACTCGGAGCCCGGACGCTGCTCTCGTACAATTTCCCATCGCCCGCATCTGATCCGGTGGTGCTGCGTTACGATTTCCAACTCCCCCCGCGCGTGGACCCTTCGGATCTTTACAAGCTGATACTTTCCATCGGCGCGGACAAC
Organism: Tepidisphaeraceae bacterium; assembly: GCA_050012375.1. Taxonomy (GTDB): domain Bacteria; phylum Planctomycetota; class Phycisphaerae; order Tepidisphaerales; family Tepidisphaeraceae; genus PALSA-1353. Next base: position 18,316 of record JBEKHH010000026.1, on the reverse strand, counting down.
TCATGGCACCGCGTCGGTGTTACACTCGATCTTGCCGGCGAGCGGTGGGTGAGCGATGAAGACACTTATATCGCGCAGTTTCGATCCATGAGTTTGATGTATCAGCCACCGACGTTTGACGACCAGAAGATGCGCGCCAAGCTGTGGGTTACGTTGAAACGATCCGGAGATTCTGGGCCGATCGCTTTCAAGGGCGGCGCTGCCCCAGCGACACTCCGCGTAATATTGAAACCATCGTCCACCTTCCAGGCCAACTGGGGCAAAGCGTTGCGCAATTACGTTTTGGCGGTCAAATCGGTGCCGTTTTGGCGCTACTTCGCCAATTCCACTTTGCTGGTCGTGCTTTGCACGGCTGGATCGTTGTTTTCAGCGAGTTTTGTCGCCTACGCTTTCGCCCGGCTTCGTTGGCCCGGACGATCCGTTGCATTTCTGCTTCTGCTCGGCGTCATGATGCTCCCCGCACAGGTCACCATGATTCCCGCGTTCATGATCTGGCGCAGCTTGCACTGGTACAACACCCTCAACCCACTTTGGGTTCCGGCGTTTTTCGGCAACGCGTTTTTCGTCTTCCTGATGACCCAGCAAATGCGCACAATCCCCAGGGAACTGGAGGAAGCGGCACGCATCGATGGCCTCAATCCCGTGCAATCCTGGTATTATATTATCCTCCCAGCCGTCACGCCGACATTGGCTGCCATCGCTATCCTCTCCTTTACCGGCGCCTGGAATGACTTCATGGGCCCGTTGATTTACCTGCGCGACCAGACCCATTTCCCGTTGTCGATGGGCCTCTATGGCCTCGGTCTGCTCCGCGCCAGCGGCGACCCGACCTATAGCTGGAGCGTCGTGATGGCGGGAAACATCCTCATGACGTTTCCAGTGATCCTTATATTCTTCTTGTTTCAGCGCTATTTCATTCAAGGCATGACATTCACCGGCCTGAAGGGTTGAAGCCACAACTGGGCAAGTCGGAGCGGTTCGGTCGTCTGGCTCGCTCACGGTGGATCGGCACATTGCTGACCCTCATAAACAGAAAGAGAGAGACATTGAACATGACAGTTTCAACCGCGGAATTAGCTATCGGCATTGTTGGTGCGGGATCATTTGCAGGCTTCGCATCAAAAGCATTTGTTCAGGTACCGGGAGTAAAAGTCGTTGCGGTTGCTGACACGAATTCAACATCAGCTCAGCATTTGGCTCGTGAATTATCCGCGAAAGCGTATTCAGATTATGAATCGTTATTGCGGGACATCCGCATAAGCTTGGTGTACATTTCAACACCGCCTTATTTGCATTATTCTCAATCGAAGGCAGCCCTAACTGCCGGAAAACATGTAATTTGTGAAAAACCGGCCGCATTAAAAACAGCAGAAGCAGAAGAACTTGCGTCACTTGCGGCGTCAAAACGATTGCTTTACGTCGTTAATCTGATGCAGCGCTACAATCCGTTGTTTTCAATCGTTAGGGATATTGTGAACGAAAAGATCCTTGGCGCGTTTCTTCACGGATTCTTTGAAAATTATGCCAGCGATGAAAATCTTAAACAAGATCATTGGTTTTGGGATGAGGAAAAGAGCGGCGGAATCTTCATTGAACATGCCGTGCATTTTTTTGATCTGTTTTCCGGCTGGCTGGGGAAAGGTGAAATCATCCACGCGGCACAATGGCAACGCCCCGGAACTAACCGACGAATGAATGATCGCGTACAGTCAACCGTCAACTACCCGCTAGGACCGGTGACGTTTTATCACGGTTTTGATCAACCCAGGATTTTGGACCGTCAGGAAATGAGGCTCCAATTTGAACGGGGAGACATCTCACTCTTTGAGTGGGTTCCGGTAAAACTGCGTTTGCACGGCTTGCTTGAAAAGGAACAGCTTGAAAAGCTGAAAACGATGATGCCGGATTGTTCAATCACTCAAAACGGATATCTACCGGATGAGAAGCAAAGAGTCACAGGACGCTTTCATGAGTTTGTTTTTGATCAGCACGTAACTGTGGAGTATGGAAAGAGCGATGAGAAGGAAAAACGCTACCGACAATTATTGATGTTAATGATTAGAGATCAATGGAATTGGATTCTGGATAATTCAGTTGTTAGAGTGGTTGATGATAGGAATGCCATTGAATCATTACGCATCGCAGAAAAAGCAGCGAATGCAGCTACGCGGTTGTGATTAATAGCGGAAAATAGGTGATGTGTTTTCGTCGGAATCGACAGTTTAATAAGTTGGCCTGCGCAAAATGAATGGCCTCGCACGAGGGACAGGGAAAAATGAGGACGACAGACGGCCCATTGTCGAAACCGATCCCCACTTTCCTTCGTATCCGGCCCGCCAACCCCATCTCCCCGCCGGATGCAGTCGGCCGAACGCTCACAGCCCAATCGGTCAGTGGTTGCCGGATGAATGGAAGCGGCGGAATCCAGCGCCGTCAGGGTAGATGCTTACGCAGAGGACACGAAGTCCCCGGAATCACCGAGTTACTGACGAGAGAAACGTGAGCGGTGTCTGGTGAGCGGTATCTGAACGGCATCCTGTTTGCTTGCGGTGGATGGCCGTCCAAATCTCCGCACTTCAGATGGCCGCGTGCCAAGAAACCCATATGACCAAGTTCCAAACCTCGGTATCTTACGCAAACTTGCCGAGACGTTCGTCGGCAGAGGTCCATATGGGAAATCCCGATCAAATCTCCTATCAGTCATTGCTTCGGATGTCGTCATGAAGCGACAGATTCAAAAAGTGAGGGTGCTGCCGCTCTCACGTGGCATTCTTGCCCTGGCGTTCCTCTTGCTTTGCGGCTGCACGTATGCGCGTCCGCCGGAGCAACCGCGCTCGGGATTCGGCGGCGCGGATTACATCACAACGCAAGTCAGAAAACAGCACGTTGCACGAAACGGCACGAGCTTCTTTGTATTCGCACCCGTTGCCTCGGACGCCCGCTTGAGTCGGCCTGCGCAGCTGGTCATCTTCTTCCACGGATGGACCTTGACCAACCCGGCGTCCTACGGCGGATGGCTGGACCACCTGGCTCGGCGCGGCTGCATAGTGCTCTGCCCTGAATATGAGCCCGCCACGTCGACGCCCATGGGGGCCTTCACCGCCAACGCGATGGAATCGGTGCGCGAGGCGGTCGGCTGGCTCAGGGAGCGCCAAGACCTGTCGGTCGACTGGGATCGTGTTGTGGTGGTGGGGCATTCCTCTGGCGGAATGCTGGCCGCCAATTATGCCGCCCTGGCCAAGTCGGCCCAAGCGCCGGTCCCCAAGGCCGTGTTTGCTGTCCATCCGGGGACCTATTGGGTGAAAAGGTCTGACAACTACACTCCGCTTGAAAACATGGCCGAGATTCCGCCGGACACGCTGCTCCTGGTTCTGCAGGGCGACGAGGACCGGTTGGCCCTGCCACGGGACGGGCGCGAGATTATCGCCGGTGCCACAAACATGCCGCCCGAGAAGAAACGACTGGTAGTCCTGCAGGCGGACGGCCATGGCCGTCCGAGGATCCAATCCGGGCATTTCGCGTGTTTCGCGCATGATGGCGCCTACGACGCGAATGCAATCATCAACGGCGTGGAAGTCTCTTCAGCGGACCGGAAGGTGGAAATCGAACCCCAGGCATACTTGGTTTATTGGCGATTGCTGGACGCTCTGATCGCCGCGCCCCCGGGGTGTTCGCTCAACGAAGCCCTCGGGGGCGAACCGACCGCGTTGGACTTAGGCTGCTGGAGCGACGGAACGCCGATCCGCCGGCTTGAAGAGCGCTGAGAAGTGCGGAACCCCATGGCAAGTGCGCCGGCCCGCTTGCGGAGCGAAGATCCCGGGTCTTTTGTGAGCGGTGTGTCAACCGCGCTCCACCCAGGCAATGCGGAGGGCAAAGCGGTTACGAATGCAGTTGGCGGAATGATTACGCCACGTCCGTGCTGTCGTCGGGTCGGACCCTATGACCGGCTACTCTGCGTCTCCGCACCAATATCCAGGCAGGCCCAGAACGTATCGGCGATCTCCGTGGGACCAACCGCGCTCGCGTACAATGCACAGAAAACCGCGGCCGCCACACCGCCGGCCGAGCAGGCGGATAACGACTCCATCGCCCGGGATACGTCCCATTCGGTCAGTGCGATGAATCCCATGCCCGATCCAAGAGCGACCAGCGCGATAAGCACATCATATAGAACCGCCTTCGACTGCGACTCTTTTATCGGATGTCGATTGATTTGAGGACCGAGATGTCGGCAGTTGGGCATCTCTCACCTCAACGACCTCACCGGCTGGGGTAGAGGTGAACAACTTTTCGCACAAAATCTGGTTCTTATCCCGGATCGTGGCTTGGTACTTGTAGCGGATCTGCCAATTGCCGTCGGATCGCTCCTGGGGCTTGCCCCACTCAATCGTCTTACGGGCCGTGATGTCGTCGTAGTTTCGGCTGAAGAACTTCTCGACCCACTCGTGAAGGGCGTCCTCGATCTTATCCTCGGCGACGGCCGGCCGGGTGGTCGGTGGGACGACTCCACGCTTGACCGGAGCTTCCGTGGAAATGATGAGACTGGACGCCGGGCAGCGCGATCGGTCTGCCGAAGTCATGCGCAAACATCCCCCGACGGCCGAGAAAACGCCCCAAACAGCCCGCTGCGCAGGTCAAGAGGTCGGTCTGAGGGAGCGAGAACTTTTGACGGGCGGGGTTCGGGGCATCATGCTACATAGGATCGCTGGCGACGGTCGTCGGCAAAAGTCCGACTGGGAAATCCCGGCGGATACCAAATCAATGGGAAGCGGGAACCAAAAAAGTATGGCCTACAGAACGATTTCGCGTCGTCGTTTCATCGAGGGGTCAATCACGGCTGGTCTAGCCGTCGGTCTGGGGTCGGGGCCCGGAGCGTTACGAGGAGCCGCATCGGCAATGAAACCTGGCACCGATGGGTTGACGTTAAAGGTTACTGGCGACCCCAAACAGGGCTACAGTGTCGCTCTTCTTTTCAATGGCCAGCCCTTTGTTCAGCACAATCGGTGCGGTGAATTTTCGGCATCCTTCAAGAACGAAGAACGCAGCGTGGAAGATCGTGTGAATGACTGGAAGGCGACGTCGTGGGCGGGCAATTCCACACACGTGGTGCTCGATGGTGCGTGCAGGCTCAAGAACCTAAACACAACCGTGTTCGCGCACGTGGACTATGAACTGGTTACTCCTCACGTTTTGCGAAAGAAGATCCGGTTACAACAAGCCGATATGTTCATGCTGTTCTACCAGTTGAGCAATCGTTTGGAGCCTGAGGAGAGTCCAGCGAAGTTTTGGAGTTTTAATCAGTTGGACTGGAAAGGCGGAGCGTTGCGCGAATATTTTCCAGCGGCCGGGTTCCGCACGAAGAATGGTTTATGCGTCGGCCTCCTGACTGATTCCGGCTATCGTAACCAGTGGACGCGAATCATCCGTCGGGACGGCAGACCTGTGAAGCCCGCGCCGGGCCGAATTCCGGATGCCAATCTGTATTCCGGTTCGACCGAGGAAGAACGCAGCAAGGGCGATTTTTTCGTCCAGCAGACATTTGGCGAAGTCATGGAGCAGGTGGCCGGAGAGCAGAATGCTCAAACCATTGTCCTGCCGGACATTTCGTCGTGGAAGAAACAAGGCGAGGCGACCCTGGACGAGCGCGATGGTGTGGCCACCCTGTCCACACAGAGTTCCGAGGACGGGGTGATTATTCCCTTTGCGGCGGGAGGCAGCGAGGTTTACTCGGTGCGTATGGAGTATCGTTCGGCTTTTCCGGTGGCAATCAAGATTTGGAATGTAGATGAGCGATTGCGCAAGGTGGGCGACATCACTCTGTACAACGATGGCGTGCCTGAATCGCTCGGAGCATGGTCCGATTTCCAAACGACGGTGTTTGTGCCGGGATTGCAAGGACATGGCTGCGCCGTCTTCATTTCCGTTGCGGAATCGGAACAAGCTATTAAAGTGAAGGCGGCGGGAGGTTTCGCGAAAGTCGAGGTGCGCGGCCTGCAAATTCGCCGCATCGCCACTCGCAGCGAACCGTACCATCGGCTGGAGATGGGGCATCCCGCGGAGAAAACGGTTTTCGTATTTGCCGATGAAATGGCGCCGGACACGGTTCGAGGTCACCGGCTCGCCAGTCAGCTCTATCTGGCTGACGGACTCGGTTTCCAGGGTGGAGAGACCGAAAAGGCCGTTTACGCCGACCTCATGATGCTTTGTTGGATCGCGGGACCGGAGAGCTTTGAGCCGATTTGCGCACCGAGCATTTGGTATTCCGCCGCCGGTGAGATGTATCTTCGCGACAGTTTCTTCGCGCTCAACGGCATTCACAATCGCGAATTGAACGAGAACGTTTTCAATGTGTGGGCTGAAAATCAGGGAACGGATGGAGCGATCAACACGTTGGTGGAGCCGAATCTCGCCAATGTGGAGCGCAAGTCGAACGATTCCACGCCCCTTTGGCTGATGTGGGCATTTCTGAATCGTCGCCGGTTCGGCACTCAGTTGCCCATGGAAAAGGTACGGAAAGCCGCGGAATATTGTCTTCGAACTTACGATCCCCGTCGCGAGGGCCTTTGCTCGGCGCAGTTCGTCATGGGCCAGCTCGACGTCATCCAATATCCGGAGGGCACGTCCACGATATGTGAAAACCAGGGAATGTTGGCCGTCACATCGCGAGTGATCAAGGAACTGCAGATTCCCGGCGTGAGTGAAACGATTTCCGAGGAATATCTTGGCAAGGCCGAAGAACTCTATCGCAGCTATTACGATCCGGCGAGAAAGTTCCTGCGCCCGGCGCGGGACATCGCGGATGCCATCGGGTTTGCAGAAATCTTTCCGGAGTATCTTTCTCTTTGGCTATTTAGTCGAAAAATCCTCACGGACGAGATGGTCGTGAACCATCTCGATCGCATACCAGCGATGATGTCGCGAAAAGATTGCCCGCATCCTGAAGCGGGTGGTACGGTGCGGCCGATCCTCATCGGACTTCCGGAAGGAGGCAAGGGGTGGAGCTACTTCAATGAGAGCTGGCACCCGATGGTCAGTGATTCCTTCGCGGCCAGCTACGCAAATCACGGCATGGACGGAATCTATTACAACGGCGGCAGTTGGATGCGGATTGAAGTCTGCGGGTACGTTACCGGAAGGCTTCACGGATGGAGCGGCGCCACGAAGGCCATCGCAAACCGGCTATGGGCGGAGCTTAATATTACCTCTGACTTTCCGAGCAGCCAGGAATACCTCGCCACCGACGCGGCGCACCCGTTCTTTGGCTACCATCGCGTCTTTGCTTGGAATTCGTATATCCTTCAAGCGCTGGAGAAGGCAGCCTTGCGGAACCCAGAAATGGATCCCGACTATTTCACAAAATGATTTCCCGAGGGGATCGATGCATTCGGTTGTCGCTGCACGAGTTGGATGGTCTAACATGCCACCTATCCCTTGATGCCCGCGGCGGAGATTCCCTCGATGAAACGTTTTTGAGCCAGGAAGAAAACGATCACCACGGGAATCATCATGATGGTGGCGATGGCCATCACCAGTTGCCAGGGTGTGCCCTGGGCAGTGCCGGCAATTCCAATGAATTGCATCAGGCCAAGAGGAAGCGTGTAGAGCTTCTCGTCATACAGATATAGCAGCGGGTTCCATAGGTCGTTCCACGTGCCGATGAACGTGAAAACCGCGATCGTAAGGAGGGCGGGCTTGGCCAGCGGGATGAAGACCGTGGTCAAAATGCGCAGCTCCGATGCGCCGTCGATGCGGGCGGCCTCGATGTAATCCCGGGGGATTTGCAGGAAAAACTGCCGCAGCAGGAAGATGGAGAAGACATCGCAGCCAAACCAGCTTGGGACAATCAGCGGCCGGAACGTGTTGATCCAGTGGAGCCCGACATACATCCTGAACTGCGGAATCACGGTCACTTGCGCGGGCAGCATCAAAGTGGCCAGCAGCAGTCCAAACACGATGTTCTTGCCCCGGACCTTGTAGGCGACCAGTGCATAGGCGCTCAGGCTGGCAGTGACCAGCGTGCCGGCAATGCAGCCGATCGTGACCAGAAGCGAATTTGCAAAATATCTGCTGAACTGGAAACCGCGGATGGCCTGAAGATAGTTGTGCCACTGGAAATGGGCGGGAATCCATGCGGGGGGATCGGCGAGAGTTTCCGGAAATGTTTTGAGCGATGTCAGAATCATCCAGGCCAGGGGAAGCAGCATCACGAAAGATCCGAGTAGCAGGCAGAGCCAGATCAGCCATCGCCGCTTGTTGGATGTTCTGGAAGTTGTTGCCGGGTTTGCGAATTTGGAGTCGGTCATGATGTATGCACCCAGCGTTTTTCGAGACCGAAATTGATAGCGGTCAGCAGGAGGATGGCCAGGAACAGCAGCCATGCCATGGCGGCGCCGAGTCCCATGTGGAAGTAGTTGAAAGATTTCTGGTAGAGGTTAAGGGTGTAAAGGAGTGTCGCTCGGGCGGGTCCGCCGGCGCCCGCGCCGGCGGCGGTGCTGGTGACGAAGGCGAGGTCGAAGGCTTTCAGCGCGTCGATAATTCCAATCACAAGATTGAAGAACAGGACGGGGGAAATCACGGGGATCGTCACGTGGTAAAACCGATTCCACGCGCCGGCGCCGTCCAGTTCGGCCGCTTCATATAATTGACGCGGAACCTCCTGCAATCCGGCGAGGAAGATAACCATTGCCCGGCCGAAGCCCCACGCGCTCATGATAATCAGCGCCGGCAGCGCCCAGGTGGTCGATTGCATCCAAGCGGGGCCGGCAATTCCAACCGAGGCGAGAATATGGTTGAGCAGACCGCGCGTTGGATCGAATATCCAGACCCAAACGACGCCCGACGCCGCCGCCGGCAATAATGCGGGCAGGAAAAAGATCGTACGGAACAGATTGCGGGCAAACATCCGTTGATTTAGAAGCATGGCGATGAGCAGCGCGATGGCCAGGCTGAGGGGCACACTACAGGAGGCATAAATGGTGGTGACTTTGACGGACGGCCAGAAGGCGGGATCGTGCCGCAGGAGATAGAGATAATTGTTGACGCCGATCCATTTTGGCGCCGAGACAACGTCATACTTCGTGAAGCTCAGATACAACGAAGTGAGCATCGGACCCACATTGAAGATGATGAAACCGAGCAGAGCGGGGGTCATCATCAGCCAAAACTTGGCCGATTCGCTGGCGAACCATGTTCGGCGGCGGGCCACGGGTGCGCTGATATCCAACAGCCCGCCGCCCAGCGGCTGCGCGGGTGGCGGGGGAACAGCATCCAGCGGATGCGGAGTTGGGGTCAGTGCGTTTTGCAAATCTATGGTCCGTTCGCGGCGATAGGAGATTGGCTGATTGTATGAAGGAATGCGTCCGCGGCCTCGGTGGCGCGCTGGCATGCGACGGGAACCGGCACCCGCTCAGACAGCGCGCGATCAACTTCCGGCTGGATGATCTGCAAGGCGATTTCGATGAAATCCCGTGACTGCGGCAGCGGCTCGGCGTAGGCGAGGGCATCGTATGCCGTCCGCAAGTGCTGCGGATGATATGAGGGAGTCAAATTGCGGAAAGTCTCCTCGGCCACGGATTGGCGAATGGATAGCAGGCCCGTGCCGACATACCTGCGGATGGAAGGTTCGCTGGTCAGGAATTTCAGAAACCGCCAGGCTTCTTCGGGATGGGCGCATCGTTTGGAGATGCCGACTGCGTCAACGGCGACCTCGCCTCCGGTGTGACCGTTCGGACCTTTGGGAAGCAGTTGAATGTCCCAATCCAGCCCGGGTATTGCGTCGAAGACGGGCCAATTACCGGTGTGGCCGCCGAACTCCATGGCGTACTTTGCGCTGGCAAAGTTGTTCGCGGGTCCATAACCGGGCGCGGGCGACATTTTGTAGCGGAAAATCTTGTCGGCGTAATTCGTCATTCCCGCGATCGCCTGCGGCGAGTTCAACTCACAGGTCGTCAACTGTGGGTTAAACATTTGGCCGCCGGCTTGCCGGACGAGGATATACCATTCGCCCCACCAGCCGGTGACGATTGTGCTTCCCCAGGTGAGGACGACGCCATTGGAATCGCGGCGCGTCAGTTTTTGGCCCGCGGCGACGTAATCCGTCCAGGTCCAATCTGCGGTGGGATATGATTCGTGGGCGGCGTCAAATAGGCCCTTGTTGTAGTACAACAAAGAGACGGTGAAGAAACGCGGCAAATAGTACCATCGCCCCGACCACTGACAGGCCCGTCGCACCGCGGGATAGATGTCATCCAAGTGATATTCCGCGGCATCTCTTTGGATAAACGGCGTCAGGTCATACATAAAGGGTTGCAGGTAAGCAATCCACACGTCACCGCACCAAAACAGATCCGGCGGCTGCCCCGCGGCGATCAGCGTTTTCAACTTGGTCTGGTACTGAGGCTCCGGCGTCCAGCGGAGCTGGACATGGATGTCGGGATTGGCTCGCTCAAAATCGGCGACAATCGCCTCGGTCTGAGGACGTATTTGCTCCGTGCTCAGCAGCCAGGTGAGCGTCACCTGGTGTTCAACATCCGCGGCCGAAGCCGGCGCGCTCGGCGCCGAGTTGCGCTGGCAGCCGGCGGATAGAAGGACAAGAAGGCAAAGGCACGCGCCACAGAGGCGTCCGGCAATTCGCGGCGAAATCGAATCGCATTCGTTGGTATTCGCCGCCGCCTGACTCATTGGCTGTCGCTTCCTCTGCGGTAGTCGATGACCACGCCGTTCACAAAGGTCTTGCCGCCATCGCGCGTGAGCGTCCCACCGGCGGGGGTTAGAACAACGACCAGGGCTTGGCCGGCGTCGATCTTTAGCGGCGTTGGGCCTGTTGCGTTGCGGGTCAAGAATCTGCCGCTCACTGCATCATAGATGTCTCGGGGAGCTGCGCCGACGTCTAGCGTGATCGTTCGCTCGAGCTTACGAGGATTGTAATACAGGTATGATGGATAGGCCTGCGGGCGACAGGAATCGGTCGCCAACAAGTCGAGACGGAGGATTTGCGGGTCGTCGGTTGGGGCGATGAGCCCGCCGTACACGCCGACAAATACGGAGCCATAGAGGCCGTAGTCGGTCTTCGGCCCCCACTGCATGCGTAACGCGTCGCCTGTCGCCAACAGCGGTTGATGAGGATCGTCCCATCGGTACTTCAGCCCTTCATACGCAATCACGTGGTGTGGATCGCCGTCCCAATCCGGGCAAGTTTGGCCATCGCGCGGGTGCGCGTTTGCGTAATACAAACGGGCAGCGCTGGCGGCGTTCAACATCCATTTCCCGATGTCATGGGCATATCGCGGATCGTATCGTGCGATAGGTGTCAGCGGCCATGCCCAGCAGAAGGTGTTCATCGCAAAGCCATACCCGCCAATACCGCTGGGGTGCCACGGAGGACAGTCCGTGCCGCCGACGAGTCCGGCGGTGTCGAAGCCGTCCCAACGATCGGTGTTCACCTTCCAATCGGAGCGTGCTGCGCTGCGGTCGAAACACCAGTTGATCATTTTAGAGGTATCGTATTGGCGGCCCAGCTCGGCGTTCATGCGCACCGCCGCCAGCGCGCCAAAAGGCATGAGAACCTCGTACGACGGATCCTGATCGGATGGCCGCTGCTGAAGGTAACGCATGCAGCGATCCGCCGCGCGGAGGAAAGCCGGATCGTGCCAGCGGTTGTAGGCGGCATATTCGATCCAGGCCACGCCCGCGCCAGCGTCAGGTTCTTTCCATTGGCCGTTGTCGATGCCTTTCATCGTGTCAAAATCGAAACCCGTGTGATCGAAATTCGCGGCATCATCTTTGGCCGGATCGGCCAAAGCGGCGGCAGCCCTGGCCCAGGAGACCGCCGACTGATGCGCCAAGTCGCTGATCTCTGTTTCACCCGGATACCGCTCGGCGAGACTGGCGAAAATAATGTTGGGAAATAGCGCGTACCAAAATGTTTTGTCGGCATCGCAGTGGCCGACTCCGTTGCCGATCATTCGGTAATTGGGACGAGGGTCGAAGTAGGCGTCGCACATTTTTACGTAATCGTGCTCGCCGCGTGATTTGTCGATTCCAACCAGTGTGGCGCCCCACACGGCTCCCATGCCTGTGATGCCGTTCCCGGTTCCATCGGCCGGTTGCCTGATGTCTCCGACATAGTCGGGTAGCCCGAAACCAACGACTTTCCCCCGATCATCTCTGACCAGATGCAGCAGCGGCATGTATTGTCCCGGAGCAGTGGGGTTGAAGACCAACTCGTCGAGACCTATCGCGACTTGCCTCCAATCGCGAACGCTGCAGGGTGAGGGAACATCCGGCATCAATTGCACCTGGCGGATTTGAGCGGCTTCCTCGGCCACGGCGTTTGTCCCCTTTGCCCCCACAGCCAGGACCGCTGCCGCCAGCAGCACGCGAGCTGTTCCTCTCATTTTTCCTCCATCTTGAACAGAAATCTCGATGTTGATCGCATGTCCGTTGATGCGCGAAATGCCGTCAAAAATTATGGAAAAGCAGAACCATCCAGTTCAATGCCTGGAACAAGCGCGTTGCCCGAAACGCTCAATAGGCTCCAGGCAACGCAAATCCACATCGTGAGGCCGCGACTTAAGGGTAACTCTAACGCGTTGGTCTATGACTATCCATAAACATGTGGCTTAGCCGATTCTCGATGTTCTGATAGGTCGGGCGCTCCCCCAATGGGCAGCGACCAGGAGCCGTTGGTTTTTTACCGGGTCGAAAGTCGATAGCCGGGAGGCGGATTAGGTAGTACACTTTTTGGGGGCGTTGTGGTTGCGCGGGTATTCACGGAGCCGGAACTGGACCACGGAACAGGAGTATTATGGCCGAAATTTCAGTCACCGGCGAATCAAACGCTCAAAAACAAGACGTTTCAACCATTTATCGAACTTTAACCCTTGGAGATCGCCCGCGATCCTGTTCCGATCTGCTTGCTGAACTCCAAGTTCCGTCTTATATCGAGACGCACGCTCTTGAGTTTGAGTTGATGGATGGAAGGGATGTTTACAACATCACCGCGCCATTCCGCTTCAATGGCAAGATATTGCTGATCGGCCGGGTGGAAAAGCGGGACACCGAATTTTCAGAGATCGTGATCTTCAAGAAAGCCCATTCCAATAAGTGGACGCCCTGTTTCACTCATACCGCATTTCAAGGCCTGCAGGATCCATGCGTGACGTGGGCGTGTGACGAATTGGTGCTCGGAGGCGTGCGGTTTCCGGTTCCGCTGGAACAGGGTGGCTACGGCTGCGTGATGGATTTCTATCGCGGCAGTTCTCTAGAGGGGCTGCGCCATTTTCTGAGCGGACCGCCCGGCATGAAGGACATTCGCTTCAAGCAGTTGCCCGACGGACCTGTCGCTATTTTTAGCCGTCCCCAAGGCGCCGTCGGCGGCCGAGGCGAAATCGGCTTTACAATCGCTCCGTCTTGGGACGCCATCACGGCCGAAATGATCGCCCGCGCACCGCTCTTTGAAGGACAATTGCTCAAAGAGGAATGGGGCGGAGTGAATGAAGCGCATCAGTTGGCAAACGGTCACCTTGGCGTGCTGGGCCACATCGCCTGCTTTGACGGTCGGGGCAACCGCCACTACTACCCAATGGCGTTCGCGGTTGACCCGCGGACACGTCAACGGTCAGCAATTCGCATCATAGCGCGACGTAGCTTCTTTCCGCCCGGGCCATCCAAGCGGCCGGACCTTGTGGATGTGGTCTTCAGCGGCGGCATTGTCCGCAATGATGATGGAACTGCGAACTTGTATGCAGGAACGAGTGATACGGCAGCCGCTGTCGTGAAGTTGCCCGATCCATTTCTGCAATTTGAAACTTAACGGCCAGGTGCTATCGATCTAGACCTCCGTACGTGTCGAGGGCGCAACGTTACCGTCTAACCTTTCCGCTGCACGTTCAGCCCGCACCAGAATGTGGTGGCCGTGGATTAAACCCCATATAGCGCGCCTGTTGAATTCCTGCATACGACGCTAAAATGGAGTTCACTCAACAGATGATGCCTGTCAATCCAAAGGTCGGTTGGTGGGAGATCAGCGAAAAGCAGCAACACGAAACTTATGAAGCAAGAACGCAACTCTTGCCGGAACTGCCCATCATCGGGCGGCTTCACCTGCTGCAAGCCGTGCTGGGGGGCCTCAGGTCCGATGCACACCCGAAAGAGTATGAGTTGCACCTGGTTCAGGAAGGCTGTCTGGAGTTGTGGGTGGACTCCCCTGCCAAGCAGTACACCGTTACCGGCGGTTTGGCGACGCTGACTCAGCCGGGCCAGACCCATGGCGGCGTGCGTGAGGTGCTGAACCCTGGCCGCTGGTGCATGCTTCGCTTTCTGGTGCTGCCCAACTCCCGCAGCATGCCCACCGGACTGACGCCTGCCCAAGCCTCGCAATTGCAGAAATTGCTCAAAGGGATGGATTCGCCCGTTTTCTCGTTTTCTCCTTCGCTGGAAAGGTGCTTCGAACGTTTGTTGGACGAGCATCGACACCCGAGCGTGACCAGCGAACTGATGGCACGTTCCCTGCTTCACGAGTTGATCGTCTGGATCGCACGGGATCACGCGGCGTCAATGCTCGATCCCCCGCGCCGGCTTCCGCGATATTCCCCGCCGATTCAAGCGGCCGTCATGTGGCTCGATGAGCACGTGGGCGAGCCCGTGCTGATGGAGCATGCCGCCAGGGCCGCAGGATTGAGCGAGAGTCACTTTCGCCGCTGGTTCCAGAAGGAAGTGGGATTTAATCCGGCGGATTACATGATGTACAGGCGTGTTGAGATCGCCAAGGATAAGCTGCGCGCAGGCGATCTGTCAGTCACCAAGATTGCAATGGAGTTGGGTTTCAGCACGTCCGCATATTTCACCGCGGTTTTTCGCAAGCGCACCGGGCTTACGCCGACTCAATACCGTCGAGAGCAGAGCTTGCCCTGAGCCATCGGGTCATCGCCCGATGCTATCGCTGACCCTGACATAGACAACAGCATCCGGCGCTAGATCCAGTTGCAATCGTTGACCGCGCCGCTTGCCGATTCCAATCGCATCCGGCGATTCGCCGGTTGCGATCATTGCCGAAATGCTGCTCCATGGAAACACCACCTGTGCCTGTTGCCTCTTTTCGGTGCCGTTGAAGACGATGAACGTCAGTTCCAGCCGGCGTTGCTCCAACTGCCGGCGCTCTTCGAAAGCATCGAGGTTCAACACCATGATGTCGCGATCCTCGGCGTGTCCAAATGTTTCCCACATCAGACAGGCACGGAACACCCAGCCGGACCCGTAAATCTCCTGCCCGACCGAGCCAGGCGCCGGCCCTTCCAATATCGGAATGTTCTCGAACGGGATATATTGCAGGGGCAACTCGCCCCGAAGAGCATCAAAGCAGCGGGGAAAGAAGTAGAAATTGTTCTTCCGCGCATGATCGACAACCCGTAACAACGCCAACGACGGGGAAAATCTCTTAAACGTCGGACAGAGTCGGGCCCATACCTCAATATTTTCGAAGAGGGCGGGGTAGCTGATTGTGGCACAGGCCTGAAACATGCCCAGGGTATTTATTTCTCTGCTTTGCTGCGTCGTACGATCCGCATACCAATAGAGCATTCGCAACGTCTGCGCGAGAAGGTAATGATAGACCTCCGCATAGTTCCCCAGGGGATGCATAACCGCAAGGCGGTACGCGGCCTGCGTCCCCATCGCCAGAAGGAAAACCTCCTGGTGAATCGTATTCACCGGCAAACGGTGAAGCATTTGCAGCGCATTTTTGGCTTCTTCCAGATAGCGCTCGCTGGCCGTCATTTCATGCAGATCCAGCATGAAGTTGGCATAAGCTCCGAGGACCGCGTGGCAATCGCCCGCTCCGGCGCGTTCGGTCGTCCGCCTGTTGAAGCTGAGCGGAAAGAGGTACGACATCTTCTTCACCAGCGGAAGGATGACATCGTTGACTTCATCAATAACGCGATCGAGGAGGAATTGATTCTTCCGCAGGCGCCCCAACTGAAACAGTTGCTCGAGAATGTATACGTGTTGCCACGTGCCTGATACGGTGTCAGCGGCAGGAGGCGCAAACGGCGTTTCATTGGAATTCGGATACGACGGCATCGGCGCGGCGCAGCTCGTATCAGCGGCAGTAGGCGCAAACGGCGTTTCATTGGTCCGCAGGGCTTGGTCAATCATTTGGGACACGCGCTGGTAGAGCTGTGGTATGGGATCGCGCCGATCCACGCGCGAAAGCACCGCCAGCGGATGCGCGATCCAGACTGCCGCGTCAAAGCATGGTTTGATCATATCGAACCGATTGCCGCGTGCTTCGATTGCCTCCTTCCAGGCGGGGCTGTAGCCGTCCACGTAATTCAGAATGAATTCACGGCTTCCCTCCGCTTTCCGCCAGCAGTGCCCCTCCGTCATAAGATCTTCCGCACAATGATGAGCGAAGTCTCGCCAAGAAGTGGCCCCCGAGGGCCATGGGCTGGTTCGGGGCAGCAACGGAAGACATTTATCAACCAGCAGCCGCACCGCTTCGTGATCGTCTGCAAGAGCCTTTCGCGGGCGCGCGGTCAGGAAGTAACTAAAGTGGTGAACGCCGGAAGGAAATAGCCGGCCCGAGGCACCGGTTGCATATAGGCCGAGTTCACCCGCTGGCTCGGGCTGGTATCGACGACGAAACCCGCATCGGTAATTCAGAAATCGAGCGATGTTCTGCCGCGACATCCAGTTCATGCGCGTCATATCGAAAAAGAGCATAATCTCCACGTTGAGATAGGGGTCAAAGTAATAGGTCGCGGGAAAGTCATTGCCGTAGGCGTCGTCGTTCCATTTGGTTGGATTCGTGATCTGCGTGATGAACCATACATGATCGCCGCGCTCATAGGGCGGGAGCGGGCCAAGATCGAGCGTGATCTCCGGTTCAAAGCCATTTTGCATGCCCAGATGGATGTCTTGTTCCGCATTCACTTCGACATCAAAAATGAACCAGCCTCGCGCGGCATCCGCGGTGATCGTCGCCCGCCAAGTTGTAATGTCCATGTTGCCATGCTTGCCATCACCCCCGATCGTCCCCGTCAACAGGATGCGATCATCGTCGAGTTTCTTGATGTCACTTGCGCGGAGTTCGAATACATCGCCGCGGACCAACGGATTGTGGGCGGCGGACGCCGATCGCCAGCCGGTTTCCGGATCGCCTATGAAAAGCTGATAACCAAAGCTTGCGTCACTACCGCGCTGAGACACGGTAAGCTTCATTTCTGCGCACATCAAAGACACGGGTTCGATCGGCATCTATTTTCCAAGGGTGAAGAGGAGTACCGCCGGGATCATCCGCCGCCGCCGAAGGGTCCGGCGCAATTCTGCCGAATGATGTAGTTTTCACAACCCCATCAGCCCGACGATTAATTTCCGACTTGGTTGAAACACGACATCATTTTGTAATTGACTGTGACGTTCAGACCGTGGATGATGTCGTTCCCAGCGTACGCTTTTCCGCGGAGGTAGCTTGCATATCCGTGAGATGATGGGTCACCATTCAGCCATTACCACGATCGTGGTAAGCTGCGTGATCGTTGTTGCCGCGGTTGTGATTGGGTTGGAACTCAGGGGTGTGAGCGGCAAGCCGCCTACGGAGAGCTTCTACACGACCGATGATGGCAAGACCTGGTTCGTCGATTCTTCCAGCAAGCTGGCGCCGTTCGATCATGATGGAGTTGCGGCGGTTCGTTGTTACGTATTCAAAGGTAATAACGGGAAATTCGCGGGATTGCTGGAAAAATATAGTGATGACACCCGAGAGCAACTGGCGCGCAGGGCGGGGCTAGCGCCACCTCCTGATATAACCGTCCTGGTGAAGAGGCCCGGCGACAAAGACTGGACAAAGATGGGTGTGGATCGGCAGGCAATGGTCCTCATGCATATCACTGGTCCTGATGGCTCAAACGCCGAACGTGTCATGCCCTGACACTCCCGCGTATTATTCAGTGAAAAGTCGAACGGCTCCCGGCGGGGCGGCGCGGTGATTTGGGCGTAATCCGTTTGCGAAGCTCCTGAGAATTGCGATTGCTGGCCATTAAATTAGCCCTTCCTTTCTCGGTTCAGTCGATCTGGAAGGCCAATTATACCCTCTCCGCGCACCGTGGATCATCATTCATCGGGCTGTTGACGTGCGTTGACACTACACGGTTTCTCCTGTCGATCCGCCAAGCTGAAACCATCGGTCGATCTCCATCACCCCAGCACTTCCAATAGCGGGCCGAGGTGCCGCTCGTAGTGCCGCCAGCGGCCCACCGATCCTTGGTAGATCGGTTGGCGGACTTGCCAGGTACTGGCTGTCAGGACCGTTGTCTCGGTG
>JBEKHH010000025.1:0-70074 GCA_050012375.1 Tepidisphaeraceae bacterium | reverse complement strand
AGCCGATTCGACATCCGTAAGCTCCCAGCGGCGAGAAACCGCTGAGACTACGTTGCAAATCTGTGCCTCTCCAAAATGGAGGCATTTGAAGTGATTATTCGTGGCGGGATTTAAGTGATTGCTGACAACAACGAGTCATCGACGTTGGCGTCTACGGCATCGTGCGCCATCCGATGTACGCCGGGGCGATTCTTGTTTTAGTCGGTCTGCCGCTTTGGTTGGAATCTTATGCCGCGGCCCTGCTGGAGAGCGTTCCGCTGGGCTTGCTGGCCCTGCGCTGCGTGCTGGAAGAGAAGTTTCTACGCCGGAATTTGAGCGGATACGCGGATTACATGCGGCGCGTACCATATCGAATGATTCCATATCTCAGGTAATCCCGATCACGCTTGATACGCGCGCGGCTGAAAGGTCGCTACGAAGCCGGCGGCACGGGACCGGCCAGAGTCGCGTAGTCGTCCAGGGGGCTGCGATCCCCACTGGTGACCAACTCCAAGTCGCGGCGGAGATTCGCCAGACGGGTCTCGATGAACCGACGGGCGACCGCTCGCTTGCGCGGGGTGCCCTTCGCCTGGTCCAGGAAAAGATGGCCCACCAGCACCGCGATGGCCGAATCGACCAGCCGTACCCCGTGCAGGTCGATGTATCCCGACCCCTTTTCCTTGGCCAGCGCCGCCGCCTTGAGCACCAGTTCCCTGGCCTCGACCAGTTTCATTTTGAGGCGATTGAGAACGTCGTCGTCGTAGGTCTTCTGCTCCAATTCCAGGGCGCGATTCTCGAAGGCGCCGCTGCACACGCCGCGCACCGCCGCCACGATCTGCAATTGGCTGGTTCCTTCGTAGATGGTGGTGATGCGTGCATCGCGCAGATGCCGCTCCACCGGATAATCCGTCATGTATCCCGATCCGCCCAGCACCTGTATCGCCTGGTTGGCCACCTTCACGCACATTTCCGAAGCATAGTATTTGCTCATCGGCGTGAGCATGCCGTTCAGACGCTTGAAAACTCGCGCATCGTTCTTGCGCCGTTTGAGTTCCTGCTCGTCGGTGGGGGCGCGGGTCTCCAGAACACGCAGATTGTTGTACTCCAGATCGCAGATGCGCGCCGTCTCGTACACCAGGGCCCGTGCCGCTTCGATGGCGATCTTCATCTCCGTGACCATCTCCGCCACCGCCGGCAATTTCTCGATGGATACGCCGAACTGTTTACGCGTGTAGGCGTAGCGACGGGCCACGCGGAAGGCGGCCTCGGCGATGCCCAGCGATTGGGCGGCGATGCCCACCCGGGCCCCGTTCATCAGGCTCATCACGTACGGCACCAGTCCACGCTGGCGCTCCCCGATCAGCAGGGCGGGGGCGTCGTCGTAAACCAGCTCGCAGGTCGGCGAACCGTGGATGCCCAGTTTCTCTTCCAGATGGCGCACCCGGATGCGGCTTGAGCGTTCCGCCAGGAACAGGCTGAGGCCGCGCCCATCGGTGGTTCCCGCCTCGGACCGGGCCAGCGTCAGCAGAACCTCGCCGCACCCGTTGGTGATGAATCGTTTCACTCCCGTCAGCCGCCAGCGCCCTTCTTCATCCTGCCACGCCCGCAATGACACCGCTTGCAGGTCCGACCCCGCGTCTGGTTCCGTCAGCACCATCGCGCCCGTCAACTCCCCTCGAGCAAAGCGCGGCAGGAACTGGTCCTTGACGGGCTGGTCGGCAAATGCGTTGATCGTGTCCGCGATTCCTTGCAACCCGAACAGATTCATTAGCGACGCGTCGCCCCGGCTGACGATCTCGTTGGCCATGGTGTAAATCAAGCAGGGGCAATTCAGCCCGCCGTACCGGCGAGGCAGGGTGAACCCCATCAAATCGGCCTGGGCCAGCGCCTTGAGATTCTCTCGCATCGAAGGATGCAGCGTGACCGTCCCGTCTTCGTTGAGGAGATTGCCCTGGCGGTCGATCTCCTGGGCGCGCGGAGCGATGTGTTTGGCGGCGATGTCGCCCACGATGCACAGGATTCGCCGGTAATTGTCGATGGCGTCCGCCGCATCCAGCGGGGCATAGTCCCCATCGCCGCCGCCGCCAAAGTCGTCCTCCTGCGCTGCGGCAATTTGCACCAGGTCAAGGTGGCCGAATAGGAACTGGATATCATCGTTGTCGGTGAAGTAGTTGGGCATGGGCTATCGTTCCAATTCATTATGACAGATGCGTCTCATCCGCGCTCACGGATCGCCTTGATCATCATCGGGATCACCTTGTTGAGATCTCCGACAATCCCGTAATGGGACACGCCGAAGATGGGGGCATCCTTGTCCCAGTTGATGGCGATGATCTTGGCGGATTCTTCCATTCCAGCCCGGTGCTGCACCGCGCCGCTGATGCCGCAGGCGATATACAGCGCCGGCCGCACCGTGGTGCCGGTTTGCCCCACCTGATGTTCCTTGCCGACGAAGCCGCTATCGACGGCGGCGCGGCTGGCTCCGACGGCGCCGCCCAACACGCCCGCCAGATCGTGGATCAACCGGAAATTATCTTTGCTCCCCACGCCGCCCCCGCCCGCGACGATGATCCTGGCCCCTTTGAGATTCACCTTGCGTTTCACGCGATGCCGCTCGATGAGACGAACGGCCTGCTCGAAATCATTGAGTTCGATCTTCTCCTCGATGATACGGCCGCTGCGGCGCGGATCTCCGTCGCCCATCCGCAGCACGCCTTCGCGGACGGTGGCCATCTGCGGCCAGCGGTCGGGGTTGACGATGGTCGCGATGATGTTGCCGCCGAAGGCCGGGCGGATCTGCAGCAGAACGTTTTCATGGGTGATCTTCGTGCGCGGATCGGTATAAGCGCCGAGGCGCAAGTCGGTGCAATCCGCCGTGAGGCCGGCACGCATTTCCGACGCAATTCGCGGGGCCAGGTCCCGGCCCAGAGGCGTCGCCCCGTACAGGACGATCTGCGGCTTGTACTTGGCGATCAACTGGCAAAGGGCCCGCGCGTAAGGGAGCGTCCGGTAGTGTTCCAGGCGAGTGTCATTGACGTAATAGACGCGATCCACCCCGTGTGCAATCAGCCGGTAGGACAGCTCGCGCACATTCCATCCCACCAGCACCGCGCCGACGCCCACCCCCAGCCCATCCGCCAGCTCACGCGCCTTGGAACACATCTCCACCGACGTATCGCTCAGGTGCTCGTCTTCCTGCTCGGCGTAAATCCACACTTCGCCTTTACGATTCGGTTCAATCATGGGCAAGCCTGTGTGCCCTACGGCACAACCGCTGAAAATCGTTTCCCTTATGCCAAGGTATGGTCCTTGATCAACTCATGGATCATCTGCCGCACGGCTTTCTCGTTGGGCTCCACCGGCGTGAACCCCTCCTTGGTCAGGACGATGGATTGCACGCGGTGTACCTTGGTGGGCGAGCCGCTCATGCCGCACCACTGCAAGTCGGCCTTGATGTCGTCCAGGTCCCACTGTTCGATGAGCAACCCGCCGGCCTTTAGCAGCTCGCTGCGACGGGCTTGCTCGGCTTCCTTCTCGGCAGCCGAGGCGGTGGGCATCGCCGCGGCCGCTTGGTTGCCGATCTCACCCGGGGAGCGCGCTCGCTTGAATCGCATGACCCGCTTGGCGGCCGCCGGACGCGGCTCGTTGGCGCTGTCCAACACCGTGAGCAGCAGCGGCAACCGCGCCTCCAGCACCTCCCATCCGTTACCGACGTTGCGCCGCACACGGATGGTGCGATCCGTCAAATCAACCAGTTGCTCGAAATAAGTCACCTGCGCGATCCCCAGCTTCTCCGCCAGTTGCGGCCCCACCTGGGCCGTGTCGCCGTCGATGGCCTGACGCCCGCAGAACACAAGGTCGAACCGATCGATCTTGTGGATCGCCCGGCTGAGGATATAGCTGGTGGCCAGGGTATCGCTGGCAGCGGCGCGGCGGTCGTTGATGAGAATGGCCCGATCGGCGCCCCGGTACAAACTCTCACGCAGCGCCTCGGTTGCGCCCAGCGGCCCCATGGTCAACACCGTGACGCTGCCTCCGAAGCCATCGCGGATTTGCAACGCCGCTTCGAGCGCGTGCAGATCGTCCGGATTGAACACCGCCGGCAACGCGCCGCGATTGACCGTGCCGTCCGCCTTCATCGCCTCGCCCGTGACATTGGCAGTGTCCGGCACCTGCTTCACGCAAACGATGCTGTCGTATCCCACCTGCGTTTCTCCAAATGGTCCGACGTCCGCTGGCCGATGGTTAACCGACAGGGCGGTGGAGAGTCAAGCTCCCGGGGCAATTCAGACTTGATTCAAGGTGACGGGCGCGAGTTCGATTAGGCCGAGCATCCGCGGCAAAGCATAGCCCGCCACACCGGCGCGGCGGCGTGTTGCAACATGGCCTGCATCACTGGCACGTTAAGCCGCGATTGCCCCGGCAAATCTCGTTGACGGTCTTACTCAACACACCGATATGGGCGGCCAGCGCGGATGCTGTGTAGCCCGGCGTCCCGCGCGGTAATTGATACTATTGATACTATTGATACGATAACGCGCATGGCCAAAGTGGTCTTTACACCCGAAGCAGACCGGCAGATGCAGAAGCTTCCACGCGTGATCCGCTACCGTCTGCATGATGTGGTGGACCGACTGGAGCATTGGCCGGATGCTTCCGGGGCCAAGCCGCTCCGGCACGGACTCAAAGGCCATTACCGCATCCGCACCGGCGACTTCCGCGTGATGTTCCGCGTGGTGGCCGATGAAGTCTGGATCGTTCGCATCGAACACCGTAAAGACGTTTACGAGGACTAAGATCATGACGCTGCAAACCATTTCCATCGCCAACGACGAACTGGTCGTTCTTTCCCGCAAGGACTTTGATCGTCTAATGGAAAAGGCCGGGATGCTCCCCACCCGCCCGCGCCCCGACGCCCACGGCAACGTGCCGGCCCGCGCCGCCATTGACGTTTCCATCGCCCGCGATCTGATCACCGACCGCATCCGCCGTGGCTGGACACAAACCGAACTGGCCCGTCGCTCCGGCGTCCGCCTGGAGACGATCAGCCGCATCGAGTCCGGCAAGCACATTCCCCGACGGGAAACCCTGCTCAAACTCGATCGCGCGCTGTCCGGCAAGTGACCACTGATGCCCAACGCCTTGCCACGCCCACCGCCCCGTCCTCAAGCCCGACAGCGAACCCGATGTAGTTTGACCCGGTATGGTGCCACAGGCTAAATTTGCGGCCATGCAAACGCTTCGCGGGACGCTTCTGCGGCCTCGTTCTGTTGCTGACTGCCAGGTGACTCCCGGCGCCATGCTCCGCATCGGCGATGACGGCCGTATCGCCGAGATCGGCAGCCAAGCCCCCAGCGGCCGCGACGAAATTGGCGGCGAGGGCTGCTGGATTCTTCCCGGCTTCATCGATGCTCATCTTCATCTTCCCCAATGGGACCGCCGCGGGATTGACGGGTTTTCCCTATTTGAATGGCAACAGAAGATCGGCTTCCCCGCCGAGGAGCGCTTCCAAGACCTGGCCACGGCCCAGCGCCTGGCCGAGGAGTTCGTCACCGGCGTCATCGCCAACGGGACCACCACCGTGGCCGCTTTCGGCAGTTCCTTTGCCCAGGAAGTTGACAGTTCCTTCGCGATCTTCGCGCGGCGTGGCCTGCGCGCCATCTATGGGATGACCCTTCAGGACGTCGACACGCCGAAACCGCTCTGTCAGGTCGCCGACGAAGCTCTTGACGCCTCGCGGAGCCTGGCCGCCAAATGGCACGGGGCCGAGAACGGCCGTCTCCGCTACGCCTTCAGTCCCAGGGCCTCCATCCGCTGTAGCGAGCGGCTCATGCGCGGCGCCGCCGCTCTGGCCGAGATGCTCGATTGCCACATTCAGACCCATATCGCCGAGTCTTTGGAAGAGTTGACCGTGATCCGCGAGAAGTTCCCCGAGCAGGTCGATGAAGTCGACCTCTTCCGAGAGTTTGGGTTGTTCACCCGGCGGACCTTGATGGCCCACGGGGTGTTTCTGGGACATGAACAACTGCGCCGCGTCGCTGACCGTGGGGCCGCGCTCATCCATTGCCCCACCGCCAATCTCTTTCGCGAGAGCGGATTGATGGATTACCTGGCCCACCGGGCCGATGGCGTCCGTCTCGCTCTCGGCAGCAGCGTGGCCGGGGGTTTCGAGCCCTTCATGCCGCGCGTCGCCGTTGAGGCTCTGCAAACCGTCAAGGCGATCAAGGTCCACTCGCTGCCGCGATCTCCCACCAAGACTCCGGCGCCTGCCGAAGCCTGGTGGTTGCTGACGGCCGGTGCGGCGGATGCCCTGGGTATGGCAGATCGGGTCGGATCCCTGGAAGTGGGTTTCGACGCCGATTGCCTGGTCGTCCGTCCTCATAAGTGGATCGCCGACCTGCCCCCGCAGCACCAGATCTCGGCCCTGCTCTACACAATCAGTCCCCAGCAGATCGAACACGTCTTCATCGCCGGCCGGCGCGTCGGACCCTGATCACCCGTGTAGCCCGTTTTCGGCGGCTTAATTGACTCCAGTCTGGAAAATATCACAATGTATCCCAGAATATCCCATTTAGCGGGGGAGGGGGTACGCTTCGCGAGAGAGTAGAACAGTAGACAGTTGAACAGTGGAGGGGCGGAAGAATCCGCTCTGTCGCGAGAGGGTAGAACAATGGAAAGTTGAGAGTAGAAAGAGGGGACGTCATTGGTCATTTGTCCCTGCCGAAGGTCCCGATTACATCGGGGGTCATTGGTCACTTGGCATTGCATGGTAGCACGCAGCTAGACGGAGTGCGCAGGGACAACCCGACGCTGCCCAATCAGGCCGAACTAATACCTAACTACGGTTCAGATTGCAAGGGGAAAATTTTGGAATTCGGCGATGCGATGCACGTGTCGGAAGCTTCGGCAGGTTGTGCCGGTTTGATGGGGATTTCCGTAATCAGGAGCACTTTCTTACTTAACTGGCGAGCCTGTTTCATCGCCGTTGGCGTGTGTCTGCGCCCGGCGGTATCCTTCCCGGTGGCTTGATTGCGGACTGGCCGAAAGGGAGCGGGCATGGCGAAAAGACAGCCGAAGGCCGTTGGGGACACCCCAGCGCCAAAGGCGAAGCGGAAGATCGAGCAGTACGACCACAAAGACAAAACCCGCGCGAACAATCCGCCCGTGGGGCTGGTCACGCCGCTGACGGAATCGCCGGAATCGCCGAAAAAAAACTACGCTTACGATCCGCACATCGACCCGTCGCTGCAATGGGCCGGCAAGGCCGAGCGGCTCAGCTTTGACGTGCCCACCGTCTCGCTGCACGTTCACGAGCGGATCGACCAGCGCACGATCATCGAAGCCGTGCGCCGCAAGAACGGCAACGGTTACAAAGGGCAGCAGTTGCCGCTGTTTGAGACGGCTAACGAGAATCCGCCCCTGCGGGACGCCATCGACTTCTACCGACATCCGCATAACTGGACCAACCGCCTCATTGCTGGCGATTCACTGCTGGTGATGAATTCGCTGCTGGAAAAGGAAGGCATGGCGGGCAAAGTACAGATGGTTTATTTCGACCCGCCATACGGCATCAAATACGGTTCAAACTTTCAGCCTTTTGTGAACAAACGCGAGGTTAAGGAGGGCAGGGACGACGACCTGACGCAAGAGCCGGAAATGGTCAAGGCGTTCCGAGACACGTGGGAGCTTGGAATACACTCCTATTTGACATATTTGCGTGATCGGCTCTGGTTGGCCAAGCAACTCTTGCACGAAAGTGGATCGTGCTTTGTGCAAATCAGTGATGAGAACTTACACCACGTGCGCGAATTGTTTGACGAGGTTTTTGGAAAAGCGCATTTCATTTCTCAAATACTATTCAGAAAGACCGGCGGGTTGAAAAAGGAGGGTCTGGCATCGGTCGGCGACTACTTGCTCTGGTATGCGAAGGATAAAAGTCTACTGAAACTTCGCCGCTTGTACGTCGAGAAGACTCCAGGCCTCGCCGGCGCAACGCAGTTTAGATACCTATTAAATGCGGATGGCACGATTGAGGAGCTTCCGCCTCAAGAGCTACTCGCCGCTGACCACGCTGAGTTAATTAGCCACGACAACCTCACGTCCCAGGGGAACACCGTTTACGACTATGACTTCCGTGGTAAACGATACAGCGGCGCCTACAAGCCACCACCACAAAGTATGGACCGGTTGGTGTGCGCAAATCGGGTGGTTGCTGTTGGGGATACCCTCCGCTACGTGCGCCGCCTTACGGATTTCCCCTTCTTCGAGGTAAACCAATTATGGGATGACCTGTCCATCAGCGGATTTGGTGAAAAGAAGATTTACGTAGTGCAAACTCTCCCGTTGGTGATCCAGCGGTGCATGCTCCTCGTGACGGACCCAGGCGACTTGGTTTTCGATCCCACGTGCGGGTCGGGAACAACCGCCGTTGTCGCTGAACATTGGGGGCGTCGCTGGATTACATGCGACACGTCGCGCGTCGCAGTCGCGCTAGCGAAACAGCGATTGATGACGCAGGTGTTCGACTACTACAAACTGGTGCGGCCCACCGAAGGCGTCGGCAGTGGCTTCGACTTGAAAACGGTGCCGCATGTCACGCTTAAATCAATTGCCAACAATCCCGAAATTCGGCCCGGTATGAGCCAAAGTGCGATTGATGCCGCGATTCAGAAATACGCGGAGCCGGAGACGCTGTATGACCAACCTAACGTGGATTCAACCAGGGCTCGCGTCACGGGACCATTTACCATGGAAGCGGTGCCCGCGCCGTCTGTAAGGCCGGTCGGAGCATTTGAAGAAGCGCCGGTGGCGGATCAGTCGGTAGCACGGTCGGGCCTGACAATTCGCGCCCGTGATTGGCGGGATGAATTGCTCAAGGCCGGCGTGCGCGGCCGGCGAGGGGAGCGAATCGAATTCACGCGCGTTGAGCCGCTGCCGGGCACGCGCTGGTTGCACGCTGATGCAGAAACAAAAGAGGAAAAGCCCAAGCGAGTCGTCATTTCCTTTGGCCCGGATCACGCTCCGTTGGAGCAGAAGCAAGTGGAACTGGCATGGGAAGAATCTCGCACGCTCAATCCCAAGCCGGCCATGATTCTGTTCGCGGCGTTTCAGTTTGACCCCGAAGCCGCCAAAGACATTGATGAATTGAAGCCAGAGAAGGCTGGCATGACCTTCCTCAAGATTCAGATGAACACGGACCTGCTGACGGAAGATTTGAAAAAGAAGCGGGCGAGCAACGAGAGTTTCTGGCTGGTGGGCCAGCCGGACGTGGAGCTTCGGCGGATCGCCCAGGGTGATGACAAGGGCAAATTTCAGGTGCAAGTCAACGGCTTCGATTACTACAACCCCCGCACGGGTACGGTGGAGTCGGGCGATACCAGCAAAATCGCCATGTGGATGCTGGACACGGATTATGACGGGCGGAGCTTGTATCCGCGTCAGGTGTTTTTCCCAATGGCCGGCGATAAAGAAGGCTGGGCGAAGCTGGCGAAGAATCTCAAGGCGGAGATTGATGAGGAGCGCATCGAAGCCTATCGCGGGACAATTTCGCTGCCGTTCGAGGCGGGAGACCACAAGCGGATCGGGGTAAAGATCATCGACGACCGGGGAATCGAGAGTCTAAAAATCGTAGGGCTGGAGTGAGAGACAAAAGGAATTCGCGATGACTGATGAACAGTTACCCATGCCATCGGGCGGGCAGACGCAGCCCAAGAGCTTTGAGCAAATGAAGCTGGTCAATGCGCATGGGGCGGAATATTGGAGCGCGCGTGATTTGCAGGTGCTTTTGGGCTACAGCCAGTGGCGGCGTTTTGAAGAGGCAATCACGCGCGCCATAACCTCATGTAATCAATCGGGTAACGATCCAGCCCATCATTTTGCCGGCGCTGGCAAGATGATCGCCGTCGGCAAAGGCGGCAACCGCGAAGTCCCGGATTTCCACCTGTCCCGATTTGCCTGCTATCTGATCGCACAGAATGGCGATCCGCGCAAGCCTGAAATTGCTTTCGCCCAGAAGTATTTTGCGATCCAAACCCGCCGACAGGAGTTGACCGATGCGTACGCACGGGATCAGGAACGGGTGGAATTGCGAAAGCAGGTCAAGGAGGAGTTCAAGGCCCTCTCGGGTGCTGCGCAGGATGCCGGCGTACAAAATGTCATGTTCGGCGTATTCCACGATGCCGGCTACAAAGGACTGTACGGCGGGATTGGCAGCGAGCAGATCAAGGCGCGCAAGGGCATCTCGAAAGGGGAAAATCTACTGGACCGCGTGGATACGACCGAGCTTGCGGCGAACCAGTTTCGCATGACCCAGACCCGCGAAAAGCTGGCGCAACAAGGCGTCAAGGGGCAGCAAAAAGCCATCGACACGCACTTGCAGGTTGGCAAGGAAGTTCGCGAGGCGATCAAACGCATTGGCGGCACGATGCCGGAAAATCTGCCGCCGGCGGAACACATCAAGCAAGTGGAAAAGCGGTTGAAGGATTCAACGCCCAAACTCGAACTCGATGGCCCTGACGCCAAAGGTTTGGTGGGTGGCGACGAGCAACAAAACGAGCCGTGACAAGATGGCAAAGCGCCGATTCCAGATTGACCATCTCATCATCAACTCGCCATTCGACGAGCCGACGCGGTATTGGAAATACATCCGCGAAGTGAAAATGTTCGAGATGGTGGAGGAAAGCCGACGGCCGGCGGGGTATCTCATTTCGACACCGAACGCACGGGCGCATGATGATCCGGGTGTATTCATCCCGCTGGCGCTGGCGAACGATATTCGCCCGCGCGTGAGGGCATGGCGCGAGGCCGGATACGCCGGCATTACGGGAGTGACGCGGCGACTGCTGGAGCATTGGTACGACAAGACCGAACGGGACAATCGTTTTTTCTTTTGCCAGCTTGAGGCAATCGAAACGCTGATTTGGTTGGGCCAGCGACGTTTCGCACGATCCGGCCGACGTTGAGGCAATCATCGAACGCCATGCCAAGGGTTCTGGCGCTAGAAAAGGCTAACGCCTCCCCGACGATTTCGGAAAATCCGCGCTTACGCGAGCAACCGGCCGAGCCCGAGATGTCTGCTTGCCAAGCGGAACGATAGTGTTCAGGCCACGGGTTTAACGCGGGAATCGCCAGGGCGAATCGACCGGCCACGCGAACCGATGGCCGAAGCGATTGGCGGCCGATCGATTCGCGGCATTTCAGGATTTTCGCGCGGCGATGATGCAATGCATGGTATCGTCGCGGCGCAGAATCCGTAAATCGGCGAAGCCGGCCGCGGCCAAATCGTCTCGCAGTTCCTCGAACGTGTACGTGCCGCCATTCTCAGTCGCCACGAGCATGTTCACGGCGAACAACGCTCCGCCCACGGGAGCCGTCCGCGAAGGTTCCATGAGGAAGTCGCGGAGGAGGAGCTGACCGCCGCTGAGGAGCGCGTCGAAAATGCGGGCAAACAACTCCCGGTTCTGCTGGCGCGAATTCTGATGCACGATGGCGCTCAGCCACGCCAGGTCGGCGCCGCCGGGCAGCCGGTCGGAATAAAAATCGCCGGCGACCAGGTCCACGCGGCGCTGGGCCGAAGATCGGATTTCGGATTAAGTCGCAGTGGATTATATTGGAAGGCACGCATGCGCATCATGAAACACAGCTTCGTGATCCATGTGGCGATCGTGGTTTCGGTTCTGACATGGGGCTGTGTCAGCGAGCGAGAGAATTTCCAGCCGGCTCTACCGGCTTCCCTGGCGAGGGTTGTAGATGACTGGCACAACACCACTGGAACAGGCCGCGAATTCTTGCCGAAGGTCCAACTCTCCGACTGCAAAGAAGAGGCGGTTTTGTCTTTGGATAACAGTTCGGTTGCGCTTCCGGATAGCAACGCTCCTGCAACCTCCGCGCCATCTGGCAAACCTATCGCCATTGCCAACGGCCTTTGGACTTTTGAAACCTATGGCTCTTACGCCAGCCAACCCAAAGGGACGAGGGAACAACTCTACTCCGGCACGATCGGAGTCGGGTACAATTTCGTATTCAGCAAGTTCAGCAACTCCGTGACGCTGGAAGCCACCGGCCTGCAGGCAACGCAGGCTGGGCCGGACGTCGGGTCCGGCGGAGGCGATCTCCTTCTGCGCACGCACCTGATCAACGAACCCGGTTGGACTGCGTTCATTGACTTCGGCCCCGGCGTGTTGGAATCCAGCGGCCGCCTTCCCGCCGCAGGCACCTATTTCAATTTTTTCTTCAAAACGGGCGCCGGCGCCGCCGTGCATCTCTGGGATGGGACCGACCTTCTCGTGGGCGCTCGCTTGTTGCACATTTCCAATGCCCGCATAGACAGCGCGGCGCGCAACCCATCCATCAACACCATCGAGGGATACCTGGGGTTGCTCTTCAAATTATGAGTCGATCCGGCGCATGGGAAATAGGATCGAGCCGAATGCGCGGCAATGGGGCAAACCCTCGGGCGCCAACGTCTTGCGGAAGCCGAAAATATCGCCTAACGTCATGGTGCAAATCGTTGCGATAAGAGGGCGATGACAACTTGAGCCTGGTTTCGAAACGAACGCTGGAGCAAATCAAGCAGGAACTCAAGCAACTCCTGATCGCGGATCTCGCCCTGGAAGGTGTGAGGCCCGAGGACATCGACGACGACGCGGATCTCTTCGGCAAAGGGGGACTGGAATTGGATTCCCTGGACGGTGTCCAGATCGTGGTGATTCTGCATCGGCAATACGGGCTGGACGTTAAGGACATGCAAAAGGGCCGGGAGATTTTCCGCTGCATCGATACGCTTGCCCCTTACGTGCTGGAAAACGCCACCAAGTAGGGCCTCTTTCCCAAATCGTGACTCGTCGGCCCCTCCGCGCCGAGGCCGATCACGCCGCGGTTGACACAGCCGTCACGCTCAAGCGATTATACCGTGGCCGGGCGGCCACCCTTTTCCCGGTCAACACCGGGATTTGATGCGGGCGGCGTCTCTGGCATCGCCGCGGGAGATCATCTCCACAATGGCAGAGCAACTCACCATGCCTGCTATCGAGCAACGCCTTTGCACGGAAATCCAGATTTTGCTTGCGCTCAAGCCAGGCGACGTCTCCCCCGATATGAGTCTTCGTTCGCTGGGCATGGATTCGCTGCGCTTCGTGTCGCTGCTGATCGTCATCGAGAAGGCATTCGGCCTCAGTCTCATGAAGGCCGGGCTCAAGCGTGAGGCGGTCCAGTCCGTCCGAACGCTCGCCGCCGCCATCCATGCCGGAACGCATCCTTGAGCCTCACGCTTCCATACTCGCGCCATCGGCGTTACCTCACGGGAATCGACTGGACCATTGGAACGATCGACTACGTCATGCGGCGGGAAACCGGCGTCGGTAATCTCTCGCAGGTGATTCTGGATCTGGACGGGGAGCTTCCGGCGGATCGATTGCGAACGGTCCTGGCACAAATCTCGAGCCGCTTGCCCGTGATTCACGGCCAGGTTTCCCGTGATATCGTCAATCTGGCGCCGTATTGGAAGGTTTCGGGCGCATCCGCCGGCAAGGTCATCCCTTTAACGGTGGTGGAACTGCCCGCGGATGTTGGCGTCGGCCAGGCCGATGCCATGCTGGCCGCGCATGTGAACAGGCCGCTGCAAAGTGCGACGGAGCATCTGCGATTTCTGCTGGTTCGTCGAGCGGGCGGCCCGTCACGGCTTGGCATGGTCTTCGATCATCGGCTGTTGGATGCCTTCGGCGCCGAAGCCTTCCTCGACCTGATCGAGCAGACCTGGCAAGGGCGTCTGGAAGAGATCGCTGGGTGCATCTCTCAGACCGAGAGGCCGCACCTCGATCAGTGGAGCAGGCAGTTCGCCGGTGGGAAGACAATCAATCGGTTTCGGCTGCGTTTGGCGGAGCGGCCGGCCGTGACGTTGGCGATGCCCCGTGGGCGTCGCAACCGCCCGGTGCGTTTTCTGCATGACGGCATCACCGCTGAGCAGGCCGCCCGCCTCGTGGAGGTTGCCGCGGAGGAATGCGGTCTGCCCATCGTGCTGCCATCGGCACTTGCCAGGACCATCCGGGCGATGCGGCCGGCGTTTGGGGCAGCTCCACGTGGCGGCGGGGAGTTTCTCGTCGCGGTTTCGATCGACGACCGCCGCGCGGATCAGAAATGGGAGTGCCTTCTATTCAATCACCTTTCGTTCATGGCCTTCCGGTCGCCGCTCGAAGACTCCGATCCGGCTGAGAAACTCGTGGCCTCGTTGCGCGATCAGTTGTTCGAGCAGATGAGGGAGGATATTCCCGGCGCATTGCGGGACGCGGCGATGCTGACGCGAATCGCTCCGCACTGCCTGGGAAGCCGGCTGGCGCGCGGCCCGTTGGGCGGGATCGAATGGTCCTTCTATTTCGCCTGCCTGCGCGAATCCGCCTTCAGCGGCGAGACATTTCTGGGCCTGCCGGCCGTCAATCTGCTGCACACGCCGCGCGTGCCGGCGCCGCCGGGCCTGGGCATCTGCCTCACGTTTTTCCGGGGGCAGATGAATATCGTGCTCTCGTACATGGAGGGCGTGCTCGATGACCGCATGGCACGGCAACTGATGCAATGCCTGAAGTCGTGCTTCATTCAGGGCGTCGATCGCCATTCGCGCAAATAGCAGCCATTGGGGTAAAAATGGAGACGTGAATTCGTCGAGCGCGCGATCACCTGATCCCGCGTGGCAAGCCGTCGATGCGAAACCATTCCGGCGGCAAGGAAAACCGGATCGTTCCAACCGAGAATGCTCACGACCATCATTGCCAGCCAGTCATGGAAGCCATCGTATTCCAGGACGCGCCCGCCCAGCGCAACACTCTCCTCCGGTTTCCGCAGATGCCGGGCATCCAGGTGATGTTGAAAAAACGAGTGAAAGATGACGTCGAAAGTCCCGTGTGCAAAATCTTGAGGCAATTCCAGGATCGACGTGCGGCAGAACGCGACACGAACTGCTTGGCCTGGAATCAACGCCGGCTCCTTCAGCCACCGGGCACAGGCATCGGCCGACTGAAAAACGCTGATCCCTTCCGGCACGCGCGCCGCGAGATTGCGTCGAGCAAGAACGCCTGCCTCAGAAGACGCGTCAAAGCCGACGAACGTTACCAACGGATGATCTTTCTCATGGGCCAGGGATTCGATGACTTGCCGCTCCACCTCCATGCCGCCCGACCCGAAGTCGGCCAGCACGAGCGGACGATCCGCCGTGCGAATCAGGTCGCGAATCCGTTGAACCAGGGGCTTTAGCAGCCCAAAACGCTTGTTCCGTTCGAAGGCGATCAATCGCGCATGGACGGCTTGGTCCAATTCGGGCAGCAATTCGTTGATCTCGACGAGCCTTTCCGGCGCCAGTTTGATCGCCCGGCCTGTCAGCCATCGGACAAAGCGGCCCGGGGATCGCATCGCTTCAAAAAGCGCGCGGTTTTCCTCGATGGCGTAGGTTCGGGCAGCGGACACGGATTCCCTTGCCAGCGAGTCGAGAAGGGACAGGACCCGGGTGATTTGCTTCTCTCGATCCACGCGCAGCGCCTCACTTGACCAACGATCCGCTTGGCTCATCGATCCGACGTAGACGAGCCAGTTTTCCGCTGGACGTCTTCGGCAAATTGCGAACGATCCGGAATTCCGCAGGCACCTTAAACGCAGACAGCCTCCGGCAACTATACCGGCGAACAGCCTCGATAATGTCAGCAGCATCGGCGCCCGGCGCCGGGACAACGTCCGCCACCGGAACCTGTCCGAATTGCGGATGGTCCTGCCCGAACACCAGGCATTCCGTCACCCCCGGCACTGAATTGATGACCTCCTCGACTTCCTCCGGAAACACGTTCATGCCGGCGCACACAATGACGGTTTTGCATCGCCCCAGCAGGATCAATCGCCCTTGTGGGTCGAGCTTTCCAAGATCGCCGGTGGGGAATTTTCCACCCTCCAGGCATTGCTCGCGCGTTCGCCACGGCGAGTAGTAGGCATCGAACATTCCCTTGCCGCCGACCAATACCTCGCCAATTCCGTCTCCATCCGGATTGCGGATTTGCAGTTGGTAGTCGGGAAGGATTCGCCCGACCGTGCCTTCGCCCCCCGAGGCGATTTCGCGATTGATGAAGGGCAACCCGATCTCGATGATCCCGTACGCCTCCGCCGGGGTGAATCCAAACTTGCCGGTAAAGGCACGGGAGATCTCCGGCGGCATCTTCATGGCCGTGGAAATGGCCAGGCGCACGCGCCTCAACGCCGTCTTGGGAACCGAATCGGCCAAGTTCAGAAGGTGGTAATGCACCGGCGAGGCATAGATGAAAGTCGGCTCAAAGCGCGTCGCGGCATCGAAGATGGAGAACGGGAAATCGCGATTGGCCACCACAACGGTTGCCGCCTTGCGGAGGAACAGCAGGATCGACACCACGAAATGATGGCTCATGCCCAGCACCCAGAGAATCACGTCGCGCCGGGTGATTTCCAGTCCGCGATTGGCGGCGTCGGTGCGTTCGATGATCGCGCGATGGGAAAGGACCACGCCTTTGCTGGCGCCGGTGGTGCCGGAGGAGAAACGGATGAATGCCGCCCCCATTTGCCGGCAGCGCTGGTCCAGTTCGTAGCGGCCGCCCAGCGCCCGCCAACGAAATGGCCCATCGATCCGCTCCGTTGTTTCTTCGCCGGTAGCCGTCGGCAGGCTCGCGTGGGTCAGCACGCCGTGAACCTCGATCCGATCGATCGTTTCCCGCAGTTCGGCGTCGGTGAGGGAATCGGCGACGGGCACGACGGCCGCCCCGCATTCCAGCAGCGCCAGCGCCCCGGTGACGTAGTCGATGCCGTCGGCGCAGCGGAATGCGATGCGCTGTCCGGGTCCGATTCCCCTTGCCGCCAGCGACGCGCCCAGCCTCGCCACGGAATCCAGCAGTTGGGCGTAAGTCAGGGCGCGCCCGTCCTCAATGATCGCCGTCTTGTCGCGGGCGGCGCTCGTTTCGGCGCGGATGGTCTGGACGATGTTCATTTCACGAAGGGGCAAGCAGGTCCCACAGTGAGCCGGCATACCCCAGCCTGTGCAGCAATTGCAGCTTGTCGTCCAGCGCATCGGGCGGAAACACCACGTGATTCAGGCTGCTGAATCCTTCCCTGAGCGTTGGCTCGGCCCAAGCCCGGTCAATGGCCGGCGACAGGTAGAAGACCGGTTCCAACAGGTCGCAGTCCGGCGCGATCATCTTTTGGCCAAGGGCGATCCGGTGCAGTTCAGTATGGGGGAGAATGCGGATTCCCAGGAAGACGAAGGCGGCGTTGCAGAGGAGGCTCTTGATGTTCTCGATCCCCTCGAGCACCGTTTCCCGAGTCTCCCCGGGGCCTCCGAACATAAAGTAATGCGCCACCGCGATTCCCTGTCTGGCCAGCACGTCGTTGGCTTGGACCACTTCGGCAAAACGGAATGGTTTGCGGAGCCCGCGCAACGTGACATCGGACGCCGCATCCGAACCCAACTCGGCGGCCACCAGCCCGGTCTCGCGCATCAGGATCGCGACTTCGTCGCTGATCCCGGTCGGCTTGATGAATGCGGACCACGGCACCGTCAGCTTGCGCCGCTTCATCTCTCGCAGCACTTCCAGGTAAGCGCCGTCATCGTCATTGAACAGCGAATCGGCGAAGAACACATAGGGCACGCCATGGTCCTTCACCAGCCGTTCGACGTCGTCCACCACGTCGGCCGCGGGCCGGCACCGCAATGACCCGCCTTCCAGCACCGGATAGGAGCAGTACGCGCAGCGGAGTGCGCAGCCTCGTTTGGTCTGCACCGGCGCGATCGTACCCAGGTCAAGATAGCTCTTGAGGAGGGCCGGGTCATAGTACGCGCCGCACAGTTCATTTTTCTCGATTGGCGCCGCCTTCCTCAAGATCGTGCCGTGCGGCGGCGCGCGGCCATGCTCAAGCGATTGCACCAGTTCGACGATCAGGCGCTCGCCCTCGCCGACGATGCCGTAATCCGCGCCGGTTTGGCGCAGGAGGACTTCGGGCAGCAGCGAATAACTCGAGCCGCCCAGCACCACCGGGACGTCGAGTTCTTCGTGTGCGGCCCGGACCAGGTGGACGACATCCTCCGCGTATCGTTTCTCGTTCAGCAGGTTCACGTTGTCGAGGTTACGGATGGAAATGCCCACCAGGCCCGGTTTCTCTCTCCGCAGCGCCTGCCGCCAGGCGTCAATGGATGCCCCGGCGACCATCCGATCGTGCAGCACCGTCTCATGTCCGGCGCGCATCAGCGCGGCGGCTACCGTGCCCATGCCCAGCGGATAAACCGGGTATGGCATCGTGGCGGTGTTGGCTGAGAGCAGCAGGATTTTCAATTTGCTTGATCCGTTGTCCGGTTCCATTTCCGCCGGTTCAGGGTCATTCGCCTGTAGGTGCCGTCGGCTTTTTCTTTCTCGATCACCTTGACGTACAGTTGGGCCATGCGCACTTCGACGCTGCAGTCGGCGTAAAAGGTATCCCAAGCATACTGATGCAGTTCGTTGAGCTTGTCGACGCTCATCTTCGCCGGCCTGAACACCGTTTCATCGCAGGTGTAACGACACCAGTCATTGTGCAGGATGCGTCCCTGCTTCTCCAATTCGGCCCGGATCGGTGTTTGCGGGAAGGGGGTCATGACGGTGAACTCGGCCAGGTCCAAGTCCAGGTCCAGCAGGAAATCGACCAGCCGCCGGATCGCGTCCTCGTCATGTTCGTCGGTGCCCAGCAGGATCGTGCCTTCCACACCGATGCCGCGCTCCTTCAGCCGCTTGATCCGCTGCGCGATGACGTCGGAGGTGTTGATGATGGCCTGGTAGACGTACCAGCATCCCGCGGCGGCGGCCAGGTCCAGGATTTCGGGGTTGTCCTTGATCGGATGTGAAATCCATTTCTTTTTCAGCGGCATCAGCGCCCGAAACAGGTCCTTCTGCCACTGGTCATTCTGAGCGAAGGAATTATCCACGAAAAACAGCCGGTTGTTGTCGATCGCCGCCACTTCCTGGACCACCTGATCGATGGGGCGCGGCCGCAAACTGCACCCGCCCAAAAACGACGCGCAGCACGGAAAGCAGTGGAACCGGCATCCACGCGACGCGTGCATCAGATCGACCATCTGCACGCCGCGGAAATTGTAAAGCTGGCGCGCCAGGATGTCCCGCCGCGCCGGCCCGATCAGCCGCATGTCCGGGAAGTCATGCTGAAAATCGTAGACGGGTTTGAGGTCTCCCCGCTCGAAGTCGCGCAAAACCGCCTCCATGCGCCCCTCGGTTTCGCCGAGGAAAACGCTGTCCGCGTGCTGTTGCGTCTCCTGGGGGTGCAGCGAAGTCCCGATGCCTCCGAAAATAACTTTCTTGCCCATCTCCCGGAAGCGGTCCGCGATCGCGTAGCCGCGCGGCATCTGACAGGTCAACATGCATGAGATGCAAACCAGATCACAGCTATCGGAAAAATCGACTTCCTGAACGTTTTCATCAAAGAACTCGATGTGAACGTAAGGCGGCAGCGTCGCGGCAAAGACCACGGGACCATGCGGGGGCAGGTGGAATTCCGGCTGGTTGCGAAGCTTGGGCCAGCGCGGATAGATCAACCGTAATTTCATCTCAATCACCAACTCCGCCAATGCGCCAGTTGGCAGAGTATAGTCAAAGAGATTCGCCGGACCAATCAATCGGCCATGCTCGAGGTAATCCCGGCGTAACCTCGCTCCCCTAAATTCCGTTTTAGGTTACGCCCCGTTCGGCGGCAGGCGCCCACAGATCGTAGAAGTTGTAGAACTGCCAAGGATATTGCGCCACGAACTCTTCCAAGACCTCGGCGAACTGCCGGGCGTAGACGGCGTAATTCCGCGCGTCCCGGCCAAGTCCCGGCGTTACCTCGATCACTCTCATCAGCCGCACGTCGTAAGAACGGTAGCCGGTTTTGGCGGTCATAAGAACGGCGACCGGGACGCCCGCCGCCGAGGCCAGGCGGTAGGAGGACACAGGCAACGCGACCTGGCCGCCGAGGAACTGAACATTTACGGTGTTCTGCTCGTCGCCGAAGGTCCTGTCGCCCATCAACCCGACAATTTCGCCCTGTAGCAGCGCCTGGGTCATCTCCAGAACTCCTTGGAGGCCCGTGCGCGGATCGATGGTCTTGACAGCGGTAGTGCCCAGCAGGGTCTGCAACTTGGGATCGGGAACCATCACCAGTGAGACGGACCTGCGGAATTCCTCCAATGCCACGAGTCCCAACTGCCAACTCCCGACGTGCGCGTTGAGCAAAACGAATCCCCTGTTTCCCTCGCCCAGCGACAAAAGGCGGGCGCGATCGGGGCTGGTGGCGATCAACGAGCGCCGCCCCAGGATGCCGAGCGCGGCCATGTCCACCAGCGTCCGGGCAAAGTTGCGTAGCAACCGATAGGTGTCAAGGAATCGACGAATCAGGCCGTGGCGCTCGGGGAATCGGTGCTCCAGGTAGAAGCGAGCGCGCCGCCGGACGCCCGGATAAAACAGGACGTATCCGAACGTGACGATGTACGCCATCTGGTATGCCGGCCGCTTGCCTAGAAGCCGGATCAACCCGTGGAAGAAGCGATGCTGCCAATTCTGTCCGACGCCTCTTTCGGACCATTCAGCGACGGCAGGCCCGGCCGGCTCCGAGGAGGATAACGGCCGCCCCGACAATGGGCTGGGATTTGCCTGGGGCATATCTGCGATGCGTATCCGACAAGTGGCCGACAAGCAAGCCGCTCATTGGTCGCACAATGATGCGGCAAGGCTCCACCGCGGCAGCGGGTTGAACCGTGTTGGCGAGGACCCTCGTGGCATCGTATGCGGTTGCGGGCTTCACGAGCCGGACGCTTGGGCCGCCGGCAGGTGCGCGTAGTCCTTGTAGATGTTGCGCACGCTCCAGCCGTAGCGCATGCCCTGAAGAAGGTAACGCAGCAGATCGCGGAGAGACACTTTGACCTTGTTCCGCCGCCAAGGGTTATCGCGCGCCCCCAAAGCCCACAGGATCGCCAGATTGGTGTAGAACTGCTTGAGCGGCAGCTTGGTGGGTACGAGGGTGTGCATGCAGTCGTAAAAGGCGTAGGGATCGGGACAGATGAAGTTGGCGTGGTGCTCGTCCCACAGTTCGGTGCCCGGGAGAGGGGACATGACCGTGAAGGACACTTCCGCCGGGCCGAGCGATTCGACGGTGCGGCGGACCTTGACAAAATCCTCATCGGTGAAGTCCGGATGGATGATCAGCGACGCGTGCAAGCCGATGTGCAGATCACGCAGAA
This sequence comes from Tepidisphaeraceae bacterium, assembly GCA_050012375.1. GTDB lineage: Bacteria > Planctomycetota > Phycisphaerae > Tepidisphaerales > Tepidisphaeraceae > PALSA-1353. Next base: position 48,842 of record JBEKHH010000025.1, on the reverse strand, counting down.
TTCGGATCGCCTGCCGGTTCACCTCCGGGCTGAAGCCTTTGTTGTAATCCAGCAGGGTTTCCGGCTCCATCGACTCCAGGCCGACATAAACCAGCGAGAGCCCCGCCTGCCGCCACAGTTTGAATAGTTCGGGATGTTTGGCGATGGTGTCGGCGCGTGCCCAACTGATGTAGTGCTTTCGGACGTTGCCGTCGATAAGAAGCCAGGCGATCTGCTCGGCGCGCCCGGCGTCGATGAACATTTCATCATCGACGAAGTAGATGTGGTCCTCGCGGATGCCGGCGATTTCACTGACAATGTCTTGGGGAGTGCGGCGCACGTACTTGCCGCGAGCCAAATACGGCACGAGGCAGAACGAGCAGCGGTGGGGACAGCCGACGCTGCTGCGCGCTGTGGCGGTGCGCGGGAACATTTCAGGCAGTTTCCGCCCCGGCTCGCCGGGCCAGATGCAGTGATAGCGGTAGTGTTGGACCAGTGTCCGGCGTGCCCGGGGAACCTGCTCGAAAGGGGGCAATTCCGGGGGCGGCAGCGCCGCCAGTTCGTCGAAACGCGGCGAATGGGTCGGAAGCAGTGCCGGCGAGGCGGGCACCGGCGCCTTCCGCTCCAGCAGCGCCATGAGATCGCGCATCACCGTGCCGCCTTCCCCGCGCACCACCAAATCGATCACGCCCGGCAGGCGCAGATCGCCGGCCGAAACGGTGGCATGGGTTCCACCGATCAGCACAAACACTCCCGGCAAGACCGACTTGGCTTGCGCCGCAAGACGCTTGGCAGACCCCGCCTGATTGGAATAGGCCGTGAAGCCAATCACCTCCGGCCTGAACGTGCGAAGTGTTCGCCGGAACGCGGCATCAGGCCGATTCTCCGACGCCAGGTCCAGGATGCGCGTCTCATGCTGGAGGGGAATCCCACCGGCGACGATCTCCAGCGCCAGAGGCTCCAGGTGCAGGAACGGCTTAAGCCGCCGCGCCACCGCCAGCATGATTGGGGGCCGAACCAGAAGGACTTTCATGGCGCCAACATTTCCCGATTAATTATTCTCCGACAGCATATCACCAAACTTTGCCACACACCATGGCGGCGTTGATGCCGCCGAAGGCGAAGGGTGTTCTTCAGAAACGCGCAGAAAACCCGAAAGTGCGAAACCAGAATGCCGAAGGTCCCGGCGCGCCGGGGACGAATCAAGCCCGAATGACCAAAGCCCGAAGCGAAGACCGTCTCAGTCATTCTGGTTTCGCACTTTCGGGTTTTTCCCCTCATCGGGCGGTGAATCTTGAATTCTCTGCGCCAGGCTCGCACCACGCCGGAAGTTCTGGTTTCATCACGTGCTCAACCGACTGACCCTGCAACACACGCTGAATCCGTGCGGCCGGGCGAGACGATAACCGATCATCCTCCGGTTCATCCATCCGCCCCCAAGCCGATTCAATCGCGCACCCGGGGTTATTGGGGATAAATGCCGGCGGGCGACTCGCAACCCCCAAGTTCACCTATTATTATCAGACCAGCGGAGGCGGCGGTTATGTCTGGTATTTCCAACGCCGATTCGAAGATGTCGGCGGCCGGTTCGGCCGCGGCCCCGGCAACTGTTTCGGATCAAAAGGCCATGACCGCATTCGTGGAATCCTGCGTGGAAACGGTTTCGGGGTCGGCCCAGGCGGCGGCGCGGCAGGCGCGCGGCAGGCCGCGATTCCGCAGGCTCCTGCGCTTTCTGCAGGGCAAGCGCAACATCCTCGTCACCACGCACCGCTATCCCGATCCCGACGCCCTCGCCAGCGGATGGGCCCTCTGCCTCCTCCTCGAGACCCAACTCCCCAATGCATCGATCACCATGTCCGTCAAGGGCGAAATAACCGGCGGCGTGAACGAGACATTCGTTCGCAAGACGAACCTCAAGCTCGCGGCCTGGGACGATGCCGCGCTCGGCCAATTCGATGCCATTATTCTCACCGACGTTACGCCGGGCGTCACGTACAGCCCGCTGCCGGAGGGAGTCACCCCGCTGGCGGTGATCGATCACCATCGCACGCGCCGCAAGCCCAAATGTCCGTTCATCGATATTCGGCCGAAGGTCGGCGCAACCAGTTCGATCATCTTCAGCTATTACATGGAGGTCGAGCAGGGGATTTCGCCGGACTTGGCGGCCTCTCTGCTCTACGCCATCGAATCCGACCTCGCCGGGGCCGCGGGACAGCCGGGGGAATTGGACAACATCGCCCTGTCCAGCCTGACGCTGCTGGCTGATACGCGCAAGCTGTACCAGATGCGTTACGTGGATCTGCCGCAGAGTTATTACCTTTGCTATTTCAGCGGGCTATCCAACGCGATGTATTACGACAGCGCGATCCTGTCGCATCTGGATACGATCGACTCACCCGAGAAGCCCGCGATGATCGCCGATTTCCTGCTGAGATTCGAGCCCGTCGTCTGGGCGCTGGTGACGGCGGTCTATGAGAATCGGCTGGTGATCAGCCTGCGAACGAGCAACAGCAAACTATCGGCGGCGGACATGATCCGCCGGCTCCTGCGCGGCGACGGCGAAGGCGGCGGCCACCGCACCAAGGCGGGGGGGTTCATCGTGCTGGAGAACAATACCCCCGCCGAGATCGAGCGCAAGCGAACCCTTCTCCGCAGAAGATATCTGCGGGCGCTACACATCAAGCAGTCCCAGGGCAAGCGTTTGGTGCCCAAACCGGAATAGCGGGAAGATGTCATTCGTCGCTTGTCACTTGCAAATGACAAATGACAAATGACATCTTACTATCTTCGCTGCTATGAGCGGCGAAATTTCCAGGACCTATGATCCGGCCTCGGTCGAAGCCGAGGCCAATCGCGTCTGGCTCGAAGAGCGATGTTTCGCAGCCGATCCCGCTGCGCCGGGCGAGCCGTACTGCATCGTGATCCCGCCGCCGAATGTCACCGGCGCCCTGCACCTGGGGCACGCCATCAACAACACGCTTCAGGATATTCTCATCCGTACTCATCGCATGCGCGGATTCAACACGGTTTGGGTGCCGGGGATCGATCATGCCGGCATCGCCACGCAGGCCGTGGTCGAAAAGCAACTCAAGGAAAAAGAAAACAAAACCCGCCACGACCTCGGACGCGAAGCGCTCGTCCAGCGAATCTGGGATTGGAAAAAACAATTCGGCGACCGAATTCTCGAACAGATCAAAAGAATGGGCTGCTCCTGCGATTGGGACCGCGCGCGATTCACCCTGGATGAGCAGTGCGCCCGGGCCGTGCGCGAGACGTTCTTCAAGCTCTTCAAGGACGGCCTCATCTATCGCGGCAAGCGGCTCGTAAATTGGGACGTGCATCTGCAAACGTCCGTCTCGGATGATGAGATTTATCACGAGACGGTGAAGACGAGCTTGTGGCACGTTCGGTATCCAATCGTCGGCACGGACAAATACGTGGTCGTAGCCACCACGCGCCCGGAAACAATGCTCGGCGACACGGCCGTGGCCGTGCATTCGGAAGATTCGCGCTGGAACTGGGCCATCGGAATGAGCGTCGAATTGCCCCTGACCGGCCGGAAAATTCCGATCATCACGGATGACATTCTCGTCGATCCGAAATTCGGAAGCGGCGTGGTGAAGGTGACGCCGGCTCACGATCCGAATGACTACGCCGTCTGGCAGCGGCAACAGGGCACGATCGAAATCCTGAATATCCTCAACCCCGACGCGACGATCAACCAAAACGGCGGGAAATACGCGGGCATGAAGCGCGACGCAGCGAGAAAGAAAGTCGTCGAGGATCTTGTCGCCCTGGGACTATTGGAAAAGGAAGAGCCGTACGAAACGCAGGTGGGGCACAGCGATCGGAGCAAGACGCCGATTGAGCCGTATCTGAGCGATCAATGGTTCGTGAAGATGGCCCCGCTGGCCGAGCCGGCGCTACAGGTGGTGCGCGATGGCATCATCAAATTCTTTCCGGAACGCCACGCGCAACAGTATTTGAGCTGGCTCGGCGAAAAGCGCGATTGGCCGATCAGCCGGCAGCTTTGGTGGGGGCATCGGATTCCGGTGTGGTCAGGCGAAACCACATACGATCTCAATCATCCGCTAGCCACGACCGAACAGCGTATGGCAGTCTTCGAAAAAGAGTTTGCGGACGCTGTCCAAGAATTCGCCACCGCCATGCAAGTCGACGCAAAGATCGCGGTATCATTTTCTCGAAATCAAAAACTAGGAACGACACATTTTCACCTATCGCTACGAGACGAAATTGCCGAATCTGCGATTAATTTATTCATAAGCTTTCAACAATACATTCACGGTCTGTCGGGTCAGAAGGCCCGAAGAGCATCATTCCCATCGAATTTGGCAAAAGCAGCCGCGGAAAAGCTGGACAAATTCATTCGATTCATTGAGGGACAAGACCCCGATGTTCTCGACACGTGGTTCTCCAGCGCCCTCTGGCCGCACAGCACGCTTGGTTGGCCCGACAAAACTCCCGATTTGCAAAAGTGGTATCCGACCAGCGTCTTAGTGACTTCGCGCGAAATCATCACCCTCTGGGTCGCGCGCATGGTCATGACCGGGATGTACAACATGGGCCATTCCTTCACCCCCTCTCCCGGTACTCCGGGAGAGGGTCGGGGTGAGGGCACAATTGAAGACCCTCACCCTAGCCCTCTCCCGGAGCACCGGGCGAGGGGACAAGATGAGACCGCGCGCGATAAGGAATTCGGCATCCCTTTCAAGCACGTCTGCGTTCACACGACGATCCTCGACGGGCACGGCGAGCGGATGAGCAAATCCAAGGGCAACGGCGTCGATCCCGTCGATGTCATCGACACGCACGGGGCCGACGCCTTGCGGTTCACCCTCACGCACATGGCCACCGAAACGCAGGACGTGCGCCTGCCGGTGAAGAAGGACGCAAAGGGCCGGAATACTTCGGATCGATTCGACATCGGCCGCAACTTCTGCAACAAGATTTGGAACGTCAGCAATTTCGTCGTGATCGCCAATCTGGCCAACATCGCCCCGGAAGATGTGGACGAGACGAAATGGTCGCTGGCCGACCGCTGGATCGTTTCTCGATTCAACCGGACGATCGGTGAGGCCAACAATGCCCTGGCGTCGTACCGGTTCGACCAGTATGCCAAGATCTGTTACGACTTTTTCTGGGATGATTTCTGTGCCTGGTACGTGGAGGTGTCCAAGCCGGCGCTGAAAGCCCCCGCGACGGCCGGGCGGACGGCCAATGTTTTGGCCGCGGTTTTTGACGCGGCGCTGCGGCTGCTCCATCCGATGATTCCGTTCATCACCGAAACGATTTGGTGGCGGTTGAATGAAGTGCGCCAGAATCGCGGCTTGCCCGGATGGATCGATTGCCCCGCCGCCAAGCGATTGATCAAAGCCGCCTGGCCCGGGGCCGGAAAAACCGACGATTCAGTTGAATCACAGTTTGCCAAAATTCAGGAAATCATCACCGCCATCCGGAAGCTGCGGACCGACTTCAAGGTGGATCTGAAAAAGACCGTCGATGTGTCGATCGTCGCCGAGGGCGAAACGGCTCGGCAAATTGAATCGAATCGCAAGATGATCGAGCTTTTGGCCCTCTGCCGCCTGACGGTGGTTTCGGCGGCTGTCGCGCCGGCTTCAGGCTCGGCGCGTGCCTCGGCCGCGGGATGCGATATCTTCGTCGAAAGCCTCCAGGATCAGGACGCCGAAAAGCAGCGAATCGCCAAGAGGAAAGACGAACTCAGTCGGCAAATCCAGACACTTAATGGACGCCTTGCAAGCCAGGCGTATATTTCCAAGGCCCCGGCGCATTTGGTGAAGCAGACGAAGGACCAGTTGGCGGAAGCGGAAGCGGAATTGGCAAAACTGGGATGAGGTCATTCGTCATTTGTCATTTGCAAGACAGCCGTCAACAAACTAATGACTAATGACAAATGACAAACTTACAAGGAAAGGCACATGGCAGAAAAAAGCGTATCCACCGAATCGTTCGCAACTGAAGTGAAGCGGCAGTACACCGGTCCCAGGCTCCGCGTCGCCATCATCGGCTGCGGCGGAATCAGTGTAACGCACATTGGCATCCTACAAACGTTTCCCGAAGTGGATCTGGTGGCCGGCGTCGATATCAAGCCCGATCGGCTCAAGCTCATGGAGGAAAAATACGGCTTCAAGAAGCTCTACACCGATTGGAAACGGATGCTCAAGGAGATCAAGCCGGATGCGGTGTTGATCTGCACCCCCAACGGCGTCCATGCCAAGCCTTCAATCGACGCATCCAACGCCGGCTGCCACGTCCTGGTTGAAAAGCCGATGGCCATGAATCCGGCCGAATGCCGGCAAATGATCGACGCCGCCAAAAAGAACAAGAAGAAACTGGCCGTGGGTTTCCAGTATCGCTATCACCCCAACAGCGATTTCCTTCTGCGGGCCAGGGAAGACGGCCGGTTCGGCAACGTCATGTTCGTCAAATGCCAGGCCCTGCGGCGAAGGGGCATTCCCAATTGGGGCGTCTTTGGCCAGAAACAGCTCCAGGGTGGTGGGCCGATGATCGACATCGGTGTGCATGTCATTGAGATGGCGCATTACGTGATGGGCTCGCCGAATCCTGTGGCCGCCGCGGGAAATACCTGGACTTATATGGGCAATAAAAAATCGGACGTCGTCTCGCAGTGGCCGAACTGGGATTACAAAACCTATACCGTGGAAGACCTGGCGATCGGGCAGATTCGCTTCGACAACGGCTCGATTCTTCATATCGAGGCCATGTTCGCGGGGCACATCAAGGAGGATGTCTGGAATTTCACGCTGATGGGAGACAAGGGTGGATGCCAGTGGGACCCGCCGATGCTGTTCAGCGACCGGGCCGGCACGATGGTGAATGAATCGCCCGCCTTCGTCGGCGCCAAGACGGATTTCACCTACCTGTTCGCGCTGAAGCTGCGGAATTTTGTGGACGGCTGCCTGCTCGGCACCCCGCTGCGCGCCCCCGGGGAGGCGGGTCTGGCCGTCCAGAAAATTCTCGACGGCGTCTATCGCTCGGCGGAGGCGGGGAAAGAAGTGGCGATTAAATGATGGAAATTCGTCATTTGTTATTTGTCACTTGTCATTTGTCACTTGTACGCACAGCATCCAATATGGAAACATTTGACCAATGACAAATGACCAATGACGAATGACAAATGACCAATGACATTTACCCGCACCGCCACCTACGCTATCGCCGCCTTCGCCCTCTGCTCGATCGCGGCGGCGGTGCGGTCGCCGGGATTCATCGAATCCGACGGGGCGACGCATTATCTCTTCGCCCGCCACGCCTTCGAGCAACCGATTTATTTCCTGGATATCTGGGGCCGGCCGCTGTGCACGGCGCTGTTTGCCGCGCCGGCCTGGTTCGGCGGACTTCTCGGAGTCCGGCTGACGAGTTTGCTGGTGGCGATCGCCTGTGCGCTGGTCGCCGCCGCGATTGCCAGGGGCCAGGGGTATCGCTGGCCGATGCTGGCGCTGATTTTCACCCTGGGCCAGCCGCTGCTTTTTCTGCATTCGTTTTCCGAGTTGACGGAGTTGCCGTTCGCGCTGGTGGTGGGGCTGGCGTTTTTGAGTTATCAGCGGCGGCGATGGGGGTGGATGGCAACAATGGCCGCGATCGCGCCGCTCGGCCGGCCGGAGGGATTCGCATTTTTGCTTCTGGCGGCCGCGGCCCTGGCGGCGCATCGAAAATGGAGATGCCTCCTTCTCCTTCCGCTGGGCGTGCTCGCCTGGAGCATTTTAGGCCATGCCCTGGTGGGACCGCCCCAGCGGCATTGGTGGCTTTGGCTGGCGGATCATTGGCCGTATGAATCCGGCAGCGAATATCCCCGCGGGCCGCTGCTCTATTTTCTAGCGGTCTTGCCCGTGCTGGTCGGGCCGTTTGCCTTTCCGGCGATGTGGATCGGAATCTGGCGGAGCCTCGCCGGCGCGCGGCCCCTGTCGCGGCTGCGGGAACATCAACTTCGCGTCGATGCCCTCATCGCCGCGCTTCCCCTGGCCATCCTCGTCGGCCATAGCCTGCTTTTCTGGCTGGGAAAATTTTCCAGCAGCGGATCGCTGCGATATCTGCTGATTGTCGCGCCGCTCTGGGGCTGCCTGTCGGCGCGCGGATGGGAATGGGCCTTTACGCTCTTGCGCTGGCCCCGGCCGTTGTCTTGGGCGGCGCTGGCGGTTGTTTTGCCGGGATTGGTGAATTACTGCTGGCGGATTCTGCCCGTGCGGCAATCGGAGAGTTGGAGCGAGGCCCAGCAATTCGCGCAGTGGTATCAGAGCAGCCCGCTGCGGAAACAATTCCCTCGCATCATGACCAGTCATCCCGGAATATTTTTTTATCTGAACGCCAACCCATGGGATCGCCGCCAGGTGGAACCTTGGGCGCGCCCGGCGATCGACGATCCGCCGCCCGGCGTTTTACTGATCTGGGACCCGGAATTCTCCGTCGGCAATTCGGATCCGCTTTTGGTTGTCCCGCTCCAGCGCGCGATCCACGCCGGATGGCTCAACGATCCGAGGGCCGAATGGCAATCGGATGTGAACGGAGCGGGGATGCTTCCGGATCAACCGGCGACGAAAACGCCGCGTTTGTGGCACGTCTTCCTCAGCCCAGCGGGGAGTTTGAAATAGCATCGCATTGAAATCGATTCGCCATCCGTCACGACAAACCATCCCAGCGCTCCGCGTCTTCTTCGCGGCGGATGCGCGGCTCGAATCTCGCGGCGCGAATCGGCTTCACGGAGAGATCGAACAGACTCCTCGCCGGAAAGGATCGTCGCGATTCCGAACCGCGCGCCGGCCTGAACAGCAGTTCATCGAACGTCGCATCCGCATGCGCGATTAAGCAACTCATCGTTGGGCTCCTTCCTCGTTAGATCGCTTGCTTCTCGATTTTCTGCTGCTGGGATCGGCCGACAGCGCGAAACACCATTAGTTGTGGGTAGCGATTTTTCAATGTCTGATAATGTGCCGCGCGCTAACTCCGATAAGTCGGCTGGGACTCGGGGCGACGGCTCGACTGCGCCCACCGCAGGCGCGCCCCGGCTCTTTGAATTCCAAATGACCCATTACCGGTTTTGCACATAAGGCTCTAAAACGGGGTAGGTGGATGCGCGTCCGGAAAGGTTTTCGTGCAAGCATCCATCGCGATGTAATTCCGTCAATGATTTCGTTTGGGTAAATCATTATTCCGTTCCTTGTGGTTATATTAAAGATATACAAATTAAATAGGGATGTCGCGCGGTGGCCTTTAGGTTGACAAAAAATACTTGTTATGTATATCTTTAGTACATGGCCCCACGTGGACGCCCCAAAAAGCTGAAAGCAGAGCGCCGGGAGCGGCAGCTTCACATTGTGCTAACAAAGACCGAGCAAGAGACTATAGAGGGCGCGGCAAAAGCGGATGCCCTCGCAACTTCCGCATGGGCTCGCCGCACCCTGCTGGCTGCCGCGAAAGCCGGGCATGGAAAGGCCGACGAATAATGGTCAAGATGGTCCACATAGAATCCACGGGGTTATCCCCGCTGTGATGGCAGCCGCTTCAAGGCCGGCTGGCCGGGAGAAAATGGATGCTGCCGCCGGTTTATCCACCGGTGGCGCGTGGGCAGATTCGATAGGTACGAAAGAGGCTTGGAAGCCCCGTTAGGATTTAGAGACAGGACGTTGGGATATATGTCTCGAATGATTGCTAAGCCGGAAGCCGATCCGAACGCGACGTATCCATCCTTTGTGTACGGGCGATCCGTTCTCTATCAAACGAACGCATTGGACTGGCTGGACGCACAGCCGCCGAGCAGCATCCACGCCGTCGTCACCGACCCGCCTTATGGGATGGTTGAATATTCAGAAGCGGAGCAAGCGAAGCTACGGGCTGGTCAAGGCGGCGTATGGCGGATTCCGCCGTCGTTCGATGGCCACCAGCGTTCTCCGCTGCCTCGGTTCACGGTGCTGGACTGTGAAGACCTGGAACGATTAACGGCTTTTTTCAAAGCATGGGCGACAAAGCTATTGCCGGCTCTCGTGCCCGGCGCGAATGTTTGCATCGCCTCTAATCCCCTTCTCTCGTATCTGGTGGCGAATACGATTGTTGGCGCTGGATTTGAACGGCGCGGAGAAATCATCCGCTTGGTAATGACGATGCGAGGGGGCGACCGACCGAAGAATGCCCACGATGAATTCCCCGACGTGAGCGTAATGCCCAGGTCGATGTGGGAGCCGTGGCTGTTATTCCGCAAGCCGCTGGAAGGCCGCGTACAGGACAATCTGCGGCGATGGAAAACGGGCGGCTTGCGTAGGCTATCAGCGCTGCGGCCATTCGGAGACGTGATTCGCTCCGCCCCAACGCACAAATCCGAGCGGCTTATCGCGAATCACCCGAGCCTAAAGCCACAGCAGCTATTGCGGCAACTGGTGCGAGCCATGCTCCCGCTCGGGGAAGGCGTCATCTTGGACTCATTCGCGGGGAGTGGATCGACGTTGGCGGCGGCTGAGGCGGTTGGATATTCCAGCATCGGGCTTGAGGTTGATCCGGAATACTTCAGCCTTGCGAAATCGGCAATACCTGGTCTGTCGTGCCTTCAGGTGGTGTCGCGAGGCGATAGAGCCAATTCCTTCTGAAGTTGACCAGCCCCGCCTTATCCAACGTCGCCGTTCTCGTCCCCAGTTCGCCGCGTTCGTTCTTATGGAAATCCGCGACAGTTACTTGTGACAGGTAAGCTTCGGTGAAAACCATTGGCTTCCGCGCGGTTGCCGGTTCAGTTTCATTATCAATTTGATAGACCCAAACGCAAAACCATTGATCGCGCGCGCCATGCGTGTCCACCGCACCGCCCTTTTTTCGGGTTGCCTTGATTTCGACTCCCTTTTCACCAGCCTTAACGGAATTGTTCGGATACACCCCTTTTACGATGAGGTCAGGATGTCCGTTGTGATATCTATTCGTCGTCAATGATCGCGAATGATGGGCAATGCTAGACGTGAGCATGTCTGACAAAAAACCCGACATAGTTGCGGGTCGCAACATATCGTCCAGCCGTTCCAATCCCTTGCCTTCCAGCAGGCCATTTACGTCAAAGAAAAAGTCGTAGACGTCCTGCATCGCGATGGCGAAGTCTTCAATTCGTAGGTTAAATGGAAGCGGGAGCGAGCGGTTAAACGCCGTTTGGTCCGGCGCGCTACGGCTGACAGGCATGGGAGGGCATGATAATGCAACTCCAGCCCTCTGGGCAAACTATGGGGGTTTATGTGCGGACCGGCGGGTTTATGTCCCAGGGCTAGGTTTGTGTGCAAAGCCCCCGTTACCCGGATCAGACCGCTCGCAGGTGCCGAATGATTCGGCCGGTGTGAATATAAACGACGTCCTCGGCGATGTTGGTGCAGTGATCGGCGATCCGCTCCAGGTTCTTGGCGATCATGATGTTTCCCAACTCCGTGTTGGCTTTCTGGCCGTCGGTTTCCATCAGGCAGATCATGTCCTGCACGATTTGGTGATACAGGGCATCGACGACATCGTCGCTCTTGAGCACGTGTCGGGCCAGTTCCTCATCGCGAAGGTTGAACGCCTTGATCGTGTCGCGAAGCGTTCCCAGGACGGTGTTGGCCATGAGCTTCAGATCGCTGGGCGGCTCGTACTCGGGGAGCTGCGACAGCGGCAGCACCCGCTGGGCGATGTTGACCGCGCAATCGGCGATGCGCTCGAAATCGGAGTTGACCTTGATGATCGAGGTGACGGTGCGCAGATCGCCGGCCGCGGGCTGCTGAAGCGCCAGCACGTCGATGGCGCTCTTTTCAACCCGGACCTCCTCCTCGTCGATCCGCTGGTCCATCACGATCGTCTCCTGCGCCAGCTTGGCGTCGGCGGTGAAGACCGCTTCGCACGCCTGCTCCACCGACTGGAGAACCAGCGTCGACATCCGCGCTATCTGCGTCCGAAGGCCTTCAAGAAGATCGTTCAAATGATGTGACATACGGCTCAGCGGTGATCGGCCACGCCACGGGCGACACCGCGAAAAATCGTCCGGTCTTCAGCCGAACCGTCCGGTGACGTAGGCTTCCGTCTGCTTCTCCAACGGGTTGGTGAACATCGCCGACGTGGCATTATACTCTACAAGCGACCCCATATAGAAAAATGCGGTAAAATCGCTCACCCTGGCGGCCTGCTGCATGTTGTGGGTCACGATCACAATCGTGTAATTGGCGCGAAGCTCCGTGATGAGGTCTTCGATCTTGGTCGTGGCGATCGGGTCGAGCGCGCTGCACGGTTCATCCATGAGCAGCACCGTCGGCCGAGTCGCCAGGGCACGGGCGATGCACAGCCGCTGCTGCTGGCCCCCGGACATTCCCAAGGCGCTGCTGTGAAGGCGGTTCTTGACCTCTTCCCACAGGGCCGCTTTGCGAAGGCAATCCTCGACGATTCCGCTCAGTTCGCTTCGCCCGGTCACGCCTTGGAGACGCGGCCCGTAGGCGATGTTGTCGAATATGGACTTGGGGAATGGATTCGGCTTCTGAAAGACCAGCCCCACCTTCTGCCGCAGCGCTACCTGATCTACCTTTGGATCGTAAATGTTCTGACCGCCAATGAGCAATTCGCCAACCACGCGGCAGCCGGGGATCAGATCGTTGAGTCGATTGATGGAGCGGAGGAAAGTGGTTTTCCCGCACCCGCTCGGTCCGATCAACGCGATCACGCGGTTGCGCGGCATGCTCAGCGAAGCGCCTATGATGGCCTCGTGCGCGCCGTAAAAGACGCTGACGCCGCGAGCTTCGATCAACACATCGCTTGGGTTGACTAGGTCCTGGGGGGTAGCCGTGGCCATGCTGCCGGCCGGGGGTAGCTCAACCTTTGGGGCCGTCGACCCGCCGGGGGGCTGAAGCGCTACTCTACTCATACTTCGTTCAGCCTCCACGGCTCCCCAAAAGTATATGAACCGCCCACACAGCGGTTCAAGCACTTTAAGAAACATTAACAGCATCGGCAAGCCATCGCGACACCGGTTCAGGGGCCGGCGATTCTTCAGGTATAACATCCTGCATGCGCTTTCGCTCCAGCTTGGCATGCCTTCTGATTGTTTCCATCGTCGTCGGCTGCGCTGAAGCGCCGCACTCACCCGTAATTTCCCCCGTAGCGGTCGCGCCAAAGCCGCGCCTTTCCCTGCCGGTTGGTGAATTTCGCGGTGATCCGGCCGACATGGGCCGACAGCAGGGACGACTATTCCAGCCGACGATTATCGACTTATATCAGAACTACCTCCTCGCCCAATTGCAGGGTTCGGCCCGGGTCGAGGCCAGATTGGCCGCCGCGAATTTCGAGGTCTTCATGCTCGCCGAGCATCGCGCTGAAACCGAGGCCCTTGCGCAGGCTGTCGGAATCAATCACTACGACGTTGTTCTTGCCCAGTGTTTTCTGGATTTGACGCCGTTTACGAATTGCTCGACGATTGCCCTGCCGGCGGCGGCTTCGCCCGACGGCATTGCACGCTTTGGCCGAAATCTCGATTTCCCCTCCCTCGGCGTTCTGAACAAGCATTCCACGCTTTTCATCTACCATCCCACCGGGCGGAATCAATTCGCGGCCATCGGCTGGCCGGGAATGATCGGCGTCGTTTCCGGTATGAATGAATACGGACTCTGTCTCGCCTGCATGGAGGTTCCGCGCCGGGTGCGCCTGCCCACGGCCATGCCCTATACCCTCCTGTATCGAACGATCCTCGAACGATGCCGCACCGTGGATGAGGCGATCGATCTGTTGCAACGAACGCCTCGGCAAACGGCCAACAACCTCATGCTGATGGACGCGGCGGGAAATCGGGCCGTGGCGGAGATTCGAACCGACGGCGTCACCGTTCGCCGCGCACCGCCGCGCGCAGCGCTCATCAGCACCAATCACCAGCGCGGCCAGGACCAAGACTCGCCGGGGTTTTGTTGGCGCTACGATGCTCTGCATGCCGAATCGGCCAGCCAATTCGGGAGTCTCGATGTTCCCGCCATCGAAAAAATGCTCCGCCATGTCGTCCAGGGTGACGGCGGCGACATGACCCTCCAATCCATGGTATTCGAGCCGGCCAATCGCGTGATCTACCTGGCCACCGGCTCCGACGCCCCGGTGCGAACATTTGATCGGATTGATTTGAAGCCTTATTTCGCCGGGAAATGAATTGGGGAAAGTGAATGAATTCATTCCTGCCCAATCGACACCCCGGCAATAATCTGATGTGCGTTGGTAAGTAAGCTTATCACAGAAAGTTATCCGCCGGCCATCCAAAGATTATTTGGGTTGTGGAAATTCGCCCTTGCTTTTCATTTTTGTACCGCTAATATTCTCGCTGATAGCCGTATTCCCAACGAGGGTCTTGGGCATACGAAGCACGAACTATTTGGATTTTCGGGTCTGCTGACTTAGAATTCAGGATAACGGCCCTCAACCGTCCAAGCACCCCCTTGGACGACCTCCCTTCTTAAAGGGAGTTACGCCCCGGATCCCCCCGTCCGGGGCCTTTTTTTGCGCCCTCGGTGTAATCGGGACCTCTGTCTTGGCGCGCCTTCCAACGGCACGTTTTGGCGCTTCAGCTTGAACGCTCGGACAGGGCCGCTCCCGTGACTTCGGCGAGTTCAGTCGAGCCGTCGGCCCGGAAGGCCAGGTGGAAACGAATCGTGCGGCTGCTTCTCTATTTCGGCCGCGTGGTTGGCGGGGACACCGACTGTCGCATCGATGGCAGCGGCGCCGCCGCAGATTCATCGTTGAAGTTCCAATATTTCTTCATTGCAACGATGGCGGCATCCTGCCTGCCTGACCGCTTGTCGGCCGTATTGAGCCACTCCGCGGCCAAGCCGACGTGATGCGAATTGTACAACACGTATGCAAACAAAAACGCATGTGTGGCATCCTCGTGCGAATCCTGAGCGATCTGCTTAAGGTCATCAGACAAAGCCTTCAGCCGCTGCCCGCCCAGGTGCTTCTGAAGATCGTATCGACCGATCAACACCGCCGGATCCTCGGCGATTGCGCTGTGCAGGTCGGCAAAAGCCTGTGCGTAATATCCGCCTCCAAGCTCCGCGTTGGCGCGAGCCGTGAGAATGAGCGCGTTATTCGGCGCCACTTGAATTGCATCGTCATAAGAGGCAATCGCTCGATCGTATTGTTGTTGCTCAACCAGCGATTCGCCGCTGGCGATCAGGTCGGCCAAGCCCTTGGCCTTCACCCCGGTGGCGAAGCTGTCGATCGGGACCGGCGACACGGCTGGGGGCGGCACATTCGATGCCCGCGAAATCCCGCTCAGGTTTGGCAGCGTGGAGAAGCCCGGCCTGATCAAGTTCCCGCCCCCTTCATGCGACGGCGGAGCAGCGCCAATCTCGCCGGGCGTTCCCGGCCCCATTTCCGGATTCGGCATGCCCGCACCAATTCCCTTCGCGCCGGATTCGTTCGGCCGGGGGCTGCCCAATACGTTTGAGCCCTGTTCCGCGTTCGTTGCCGCTAGCTGGTGAAGTCTCAAAATCTGCTGAAAATCGGCATTGGCCTCCTCGTCTGTCTTGGGATGCGAGGTCTGGTACTTCTGCATCATTTGCTGGAGAAGCGCCATTTCAGAACTCTGCTGCGACGGCGGTGGCAGCGGAATCCCATTCAGGTACTGCCGGGTTGATTGCAACGTCGAAACATCCCCCGCCTCAGGAGCGAGGTTCGTCGATTTCAACTGCGACGTGTCCGTCATCACAGGCTGAAGCGCCTGCCCGGCATTGCTGTTGGACTCCATGCCTGGCCGCATTGGCTCCAGCAGAGTCGCGCCGCTGGTCCCCTGCGAGATTTGTTGCGATCCCTGGTTGCTTGGGTTGCTCAATTCCCGCCG
This sequence comes from Tepidisphaeraceae bacterium, assembly GCA_050012375.1. Classification (GTDB taxonomy): domain Bacteria; phylum Planctomycetota; class Phycisphaerae; order Tepidisphaerales; family Tepidisphaeraceae; genus PALSA-1353. The sequence continues at coordinate 33,007 of JBEKHH010000025.1, read as the reverse complement.
CAATTCCATCAAGCGCGTCTGATTCGGAGTCTGATTGAGCCGCGTTACCCCGGACCCTTGTTGCAGTGGACTTTGACTGCCAAACAGGCTCGATCCTTGGCTCGGTTGTTGATCCGAAGCCGGTTGTATCTGGCTGGCATTGAATTGCCACTGCCGCACGCCATACAGCGGCGAAGCGGCAAAGAGCGGCGAACTCGAGGATGGATTGGCGGTCGGATCGACCGGGCCAGGCACTAGCAGTTCATTGGGCTTGGGCAGCATCGGCCCTTGCGTGAAATCCACCGCGCCCAGACGAGTGTCCGTTGGGCTCTGAGTCATCGGCTGCGCCGGAATAAAGCCCAGCGAGTTTGGCAGCGGCTGGAAACCGGCCGGTTGGCTGTTATTGGATGCGCCGTAATATGTCTGCGGAGGCGTCGCAAAGCGGTTGCTTGATCCCGTCGGATTGGACATCGTCGGAACGCCCGTCGATCCAGCAATAAACTGATCGACTCCTTGTCCGGCCAGAAGGCCGCGGAATGCAAACGGGTCTTCATATCCGGCACCCATGTTGATTCCATGGAACGCCGGCCCACGGAAGCCCGCCCCATTCGTGACATTGTTGGTTACCAGAGCATTCTGGTATTGCGTACCGATCACCTGGTTGGTCTGCGGAGCGTTGTATCCGCCGGTGCCTATCTGTGGATTGGCGTCCAGCGCATGGCCGCTCGTGTCAACGCGTTCCTGGCCCATGACAGGCGGGACGCCAGCCAGGGTGGATCCCGCAACCATCGCCAGCAGAGCCACATACGTTCGCTTGCCGAATTTCATTTCAGATTCCTTTATCGTCTGAATTATATCATTTTATGACCGCCGGCCCCAGCGTTCCACGGCTTTCCCATAAACTGAGGGAGTTGTAAATAATAGATGGCCTGACGCCTCCGAAAGTTGCAGTTTTATCGACACGAATTTTCAAGCCCCTATGCGGAGGTCAAAATCGGCCTCCCCAGAGCCACCAACCAATGATAATCTGGGCGAAATAGACTGCTCGCCGAGCCGCATGGATGGGCAGCGACAATCCGAAAGTGCATCCCGAGTCGCTCGACCGCAATGACGAACCCAATGCAAAGCCCACGGCGTTGCCGTGGGGCTTCTTCTCCTATCCCAAACCAAAAGCGTCAAAATACGGACGATCCGCCCATGTCGTGTGAGAGCGGTTGATCAAACCCTTTAAGAAGGTGGGTGATGGGCCGAATCAGGAGGGTTCTCCCGTTCATCCGGCGCTGTGGGCTTCTCGTCTAAAACTCATCGCAAGGATGAGCGCGAGCTTGCCCGGCGTCGGCGGCTATCCCCAGGGGTTGATTATAGGTTTAACCAATATTGCTCTCCAATCACGCACAAAGGCAGAACAACCGTACTTGAGAAATACTATCGACGCGCACCATCGCTCGCAATAAAGATTTCAATCAGACCGCGATTCTTTCAACGAAAAGATTTCCCAAGAAAACAGGGGATTTATTCAACTTTTTACTTGACTCTCAAACAAAGGCCCCAACCAAGAAGTGACCGCATTTCCCAAAAACCAACGAGCGTGCCCCGCCGGGCGTTTCGCTCCTGGCGACCCCTTTTAGAACGGCGGAGTTTCCCCGCGCTTCCACCAATCCGCATCATCCTTTTTCCGCCGCCGCCATGGGGGTGAATCATCCGGCTCATCCATGATCGAGCCGTCGTCCTCCGGCTCCTCCAAATCCCCGTCCCCTTCCTGACCGCGAACCATCGTCGCCAGCGCCACCGCAAACACCGGCCCAATCGCCCGAAGCGTCGCCACATCCTCCGGCGTGAACGGCTTGTCCCCATCGCGCATCAGAACGATGCTCGCCAGCGATTCGCCAAGGTAGGTGCAGTGAATCGCCAGAATGGTCTGGCCACTCAAATGCAGCAGCTCCGCCGTGCTGAGGACCCCAGCCGCCTCTTCGGCCGACAGGTGGACCAAACCTTCGCGGCGAACGATCTGAAGAAGCCCATCGCGCATTGCGTCGGTCATTTCCGGGTCGCCGGCGATCGTATGCTTCATATACGCCCCAAGCTGGAATTCCGGGTCCGGCCCGGCGAGCCAAATCGCTACGTTCGCATACCCGATTTGCCGCAGCAGCCAATCCATCGAGTGGCAGAGCATCTGCTCCAGGTCGTCGGAGCTGGAGATGATGCCCCGGAAAGATTCGGTCGTCCGCACCAGGTCCAGTTGGCGGGCAAGATCGCCGTACGCGGCAACCAGGTCGTTGCATAGCAGATCGACTTTCTTGGTGACCAGCCTGCGAGCGTCGTTCAGCCGGCGCACCGCGACGCGGAGGCGATCGATGCGGCTTTCGCTCTTGGCTCGCAGCGCATTGCGATGCAACGCCGTGCGGATTCGACGCAGGAATTCTTCCGCGGTGAACGGCTTGGCTAGAAAATCGACCGCCCCGTCCCGCAGCGCTGAAACCGCCGTCTCGACGCTCGGCGAGCCCGTCACGACGATCGCGCTGGCCAGCGGGTGCCGCTCCCGCAGCGCCGCCAGCAATTCCGAGCCGTCGCCATCCGGCAAATGCAGATCCACGATCAGCAGATCGACCGACTGCGATTGCAGTGCCCGCGATGCCTGGGCGATCGTTCCCGCCGTGGCAAACTGGCAATCCACATTCCGGCTCAGGGCCTCGCCCAGGAATTCCACCACGTCCGTCTCGTCGTCCACGATCAGGACTTGCGGCCAAGCCGAACGCTGCGTTTGTGGGGATTGTCGTACCGGTGTCATTTTCCCTCCCACTTCGGGGCAGTGGGTATCGTTCCAATCATGTCGCTGCCTTACGGCCAACCTGACCGCTCTGCCCGCTGGCGCTCGCCGCCGCCGGAAGAAGGATCAACGTCCGCGTTCCCTGCTCCGGCCGGCTCTCCAGCCGCATCGAACCCCCGCTGGATTCCACCCAACGCAGTGCCTTGGGCAGGCCCAGTCCTCGACGCCGACCGGCGGGCTTGCTGCTGAAGAACGGATCAAACGCCCGCTTCAGCGTCCCTTCGTCCATCCCGCAGCCGTTGTCCGAAATCGTCACTGCTACCCGCGACGAATACGGGTCGAACGCCGCGTGAATCGTTATGTGGCCGCTGGAAGCATCCGTTGCCGACAAGGCGTTATCCATCACTTCCGTCATCGCGGCGGCCACTTGCTTCGGATCGACCATGACCGGCGGAACGTCGCCCATGGTCAACTCAATGGTCCTATCGGCTGGATCGGTGTGCTGCTTGGCATCGTGAAGCGCTCGCGAAATCAGGTCCGCAACGTCCGTTTCTTCAGGCCGTGGCGGCACTGGTTTGGCGAAATCCATCAGCTCCGAAATGATCTCGCTCAGTCTGTGACTTTGGTCATAGATCAGGCGCGCCATCGCCTTATGCTTCGCTTCCGTTAATTCCCCCGACAGCAACTGCGATCGTCCGCTAATCACGGCCAGCGGATTGTTCATCTCGTGCGCCGCTCCCGCCGCCATCTCCCCTATGCTGATCATCATTCTTGAAACAAGGATTTCGCTCTGCGCCGATTGGAGTCGCCGATTCGCCTCGGCCAATTGCTCCGCCAGGGCCCGAGCCTCCTCACGTATTTGCGCCGTGCGCAGCGCCAGCGCCCAACCTCCCGCGATGGCGCTCAACTCCTGCGCTTGCGAGCCCAGCCGCTGCGCTTCCCCCGCTACAGCCCCCCACACCACTCCCCCAACGCACGTCTCCTCCGCATTCAAGCAGATCCAAAAACGCTGGTCCCCCACCAGCCGCGGCGAAATCGCCGACAGAAGCCAATCCAGTTCATTCCCGGCATGAAGGACCGGCCCGTCCCCGCTCTCCCCGCCCGTCGGCGGGCGCGGGCAATCCACCAGCGAGCTTTCGAAGATGTCCCCCGATTCATCGAAGAGCAAAACTTCCGCGAAATTCTGACTCGGTGTCAGCGAAAACGCCGCCACGCACGTCACGCCCAGAACGCCCACCGCCGTCTGACCGATGGCCCGCAGAACGGTTTGCGGCGATGCGTCGGGGCGAAGTTCGCCCTGAAACGCGCTCATGACATCGAAGAACTGCGCGCGAACCACCAGGCGGCGGTTCTTCGCCGCCAACTGGCTGCTCACTCGGCCCAGCTCTTGATTGGCGCGCATCAGCGCCTGTTGATACAGCTCCTGCGTGCTCGCCTGCCCAAGCTGCAACGCCCGGGCGCGAGCTTCGACCCGATCCACCAGCTTGCGGATTGCCCCATCCACGCTCTGCTGCGTCAGCCCGATCGCCTCCATGAGACGCTTTCCGCTCACCGTAAACGACCAATTGCCGCTGTATCCCAGATGCTGCTCCCGCACGATCAAATCGGCCAGCGTCACCAGGTTGATCATCCGCGGATATTTCACCGATTCCGGCAGCGCCTCGGGAAGCTGGCCGTGCAGCCAGATCGACTCCCGGATGATCTGCGGAAGTTCCCATCGCTCCGCCAGCCGTTTGCCGACCACCATGTGGTCCAGTCCGATGACCATCCGCTCGACATCGGCGATGTTTCCGCGAAGAAGGTCCACCGCTTCGACCACGCGGGCAAAACTCTTCGGCAAAATCGCGTCGAGCGCAACCTTGCCCAGATCGTGCAGCAATCCGCAGACGAAAGCTTCCGAAGGGCTGAAACCCGCGTCGCGCCCGTGCGCCGCGTGAAGCGCCTCGGCCAGAAGCTCGGCGCAGCAAGCGACCGCGACCGAATGCTTCCAGAACTCCTCGCGCGAAAACTGGGTCGGATGTGAATTGGAAGTCGCGAAGGTCTCGAAAACCGACACCGCCAGGACCGCGTTGCGGACGGCCTCGAATCCCAGCAACACCACCGCCCGATCGAGCGTGATCGCGTCGGCGTTGATTCCCAGATCGGCCCGATGCACCAGTTGCAGGATTCGCGCCGTCAGCGCCACGTCGCTGCTGATCAGCGAGACGATTTCGTTCACCGTCCCCTCCGCATCGGCCGCAACCTGCAACACGCGCGTGGCGACGGCCGGCAGCGTCGGAAGTTCCTCAAGCTGCTGAAGAATCAGTTCCACGCGCTTGGCCTGAAGATGGTCGAAAGGCGTAAGCACGAAATAGGATGAAAGTGGTCAGTCGGCGGACTGGCGACGCCGTTGCGAGCGATCTTGGCTTTGTCGCCTCACCAACCACTAAAGCCAATCACTACCCGCTTTCTTGTCACGTCGCCAGCATTTCGCCGATGCGCTCGATGAGTTTCTCGATGTTGAACGGCTTCTTGACGAAATCGTCGGCGCCGGATTTGAGCAGATCGTTGATCTCGTCCTGATTCACCACGCCGGAAACGATCACTATCTTCATGTGCTCGAAATTGGGATTTTTCCGAATCGTCTGGCAAACCACGTTGCCGTTGATGTCCGGCAGCATGTAATCCAGGATGACCAGGTCCGGCACGAATTCCTGCGTGAGGATGCCGGCGTCATATCCCGTGCTGGCGGTTTTCACCTCGAATCGCCCGTCGCGTTCCAGCACGTCGACGAACAATTCCACGATCTCCGGATCATCATCCACCACCAGGACTTTCAGCTTGCCGCTATCCAGCGCATCGGGGGGAATGCCGTTATCCTTCATAAACGCGATCAGGGCATCGCGCGGGATTCGGCGGAAGCGGCTTCCGGGAACGCGGAAGCCCCGAAGCCGACCGCTGTCAAAACAACGAATGATCGTCTGTTGCGAGACCTTGCATATCTCCGCCGCTTCTCCCGTGGTAAAGACGCTCTTCATAGTGGCTCCTGAAGCCCAACTGTTAAATACGGAGAGGACAATACAGGCTTCACCAGTTATCCCGTTTCTCTATCTTCGCTATTTGAACATCGACTTGTGGATTTTGCAACTTGAACATTTAGAATCTGCGGAACATTCGCGAAATGGGCAAGATTGGGAAAACGCATAGTCCGGGAATGCTACGTCCCATAACAGACAAGGTTCAAGCGGGGGTGCAAACGGGGTTTCAAGCGAATGGGGTCGCTACGCGTCGCATCCACTGTAATTCTCCCAACATTCGTTTGGGAATCTGGCTGCCTTGGGCGTGGTGGCGAAGCCCAAATTGAAATCCACATATCGCGAAAAAAAAAGCCCACAGAGCTTGGCTCTGTGGGTTCATTGTTTCAGCCGGCTGCCCGGCGACCGAAGTGCGTTTACCGGTAAAACTCGATGATCAGATTCATATTCACCTCGAACGGCACATCTTCAGGCACCGGCTGGGATTTGACCTTCGCCGTGAGCTGAGCCGGGTTCCATTCCAGCCAATTCGGAACCTGGTGCCCAGCCCCCTGTTCCATATTCTCGCGCAGCACCTTGTGAATGCCTTCCTTGAACGTAATGGTCTGACCCGGCTTAACGAGATAGCTGGCGATATCCGTCTTCCGGCCATCCACCAAAACGTGTCCGTGGGCAACGGTTTGGCGGGTGGCCCAGATGGTTCGCCCGACGCCCAGGCGACGCAGGACATTGTCCAGGCGCGTCTCCAGAAGCTGCATCATCGTGTTGGCCGTGTTGCCCTTGGATTTCTTGGCGATGTTCAGGAAGCGGCGAAACTGCCTCTCGAACATGCCGTAATGGTAACGGAGTTTCTGCTTTTCGTTGAGGCGAACGCCGTATTCGGTTTGTCGCCGCCCGCGATGCCCGTGCATGCCGGGCAGCTCAAGTTCTCCGCGGCCGGTGTGTTTGGGAATGTCAGCTATTGGGACGCCGACCCGACGAGACAATTTAAGCTTGGGACCCGTGTGACGGCCCATGTGAGGAACTTTCCACGGGCCAAACGCCCGTCTCAAAACATGCGCGGCAGCCGCGAAAGCGGCCGTCTTACGCGCCGGAACCGCTCGGCATGGTTTTGAGGCATGCCGGGCAAGGACCGGAAGTATACCCAACCGAACAAGCTGAACAAGGGCGCCTCAGCGCCGGCCGGATCCCGATCCGAAATTTTGACCGCTGATCCGGTTTGTGGTCTCATCACGCCGTATGGGGCCCGACTCCATACCGAATGACCTGGCGAAGCGATACCGCTTCAAAGAGTGGAACCACGCCGCCGCGGTTTTGGCAACCGATTTCCCGGAACAATGGCAGGATCTGCTAGGGTGTTTACGAGACTTCCGCCTGAAGAAGAGCGCTATCGTCATTGGTGGCGGTGGCCGATCGCAAATACCGCAGCAGATGGACGGATATTTAAATCAGCGGGGCTGGAAAGAGCACCAGTTTGATATTGGCATCCGCGTTGACGGAGAAGAAATCGACGTACCGACACACCGGATCGACAACTTCAAGGCCGGAGTGGCTATTGAAGTGGAGTGGAACAACAAGACGGAGTTCTACGACCGCGACTTGAACAACTTCCGCCTCTTGCATCAGCTCAGGGTAGTTTCGGCGGGCGTGATTATCACGCGCGTTTCAGAGTTGCAGGCGATCTTTGACGACCTTGGCATCGGGACGAAGTACGGTAATTCGACCACACACTGGAATAAATTGCTGCCAAAGATCGACGGTGGCGGCGCTGGCGGCTGTCCCGTACTGGCGGTAGGCATCACGCCGGGATGCTATGACGCGAATAAATAGGCGCTGGACTCATCGCTATCGTACATTGGATTAGCCTTGCGCTTGTCCACATAACTGTCCACTTCGTTACCCCACTGCTTCCACCCCTTGACCCGTTCCCGCGCGAATAGTTCGAGGTGTGGCCCGGGGCTGCACCGTTCAATGAGGTCATAAACCGCCGATGGCTTGCGAGAGTGTTCCCGCTTACGGGTTGCGATGATGTTTACCTGCCGCCGCCCAGGGGCCAGCGTGCGCATCTTGCCACGTGTGCCAAACAGCAAGATTTCCGTCACATTGCGGAAATAAAATCCGACGCCCCGGCCGTCCGGCCCACCGTCTTTGCGGACCTTGTACCAAACGACATTGGCCCTGTATTTGAAGCCCCATGCCTCCATGACCCGCAGGCCCCATGGAAGAAGCGCATTAGGCACCCAAAGGTAAAGGTGCGACGGGTTGGCGGCATGTGCCGCGACAGGCAGCGCACAGATCTCTTCGATGCTCATTGTCTCATATCTGCGAAGGCGGACATGCTCAGGCGCAACCTTGCCCGTACGGTTTTGAAACCGCCACGGCGGATCGGCAAGTATCGTCGCATATTGACCAACCAACCCGGGCAATCCATCCATACACGCTCCCGTATCTTCCAACACCTTAGCCGAACCGTCGTGCGAATCAATTGTTAAATGGCCACGCTCGGGCGGGATACCTCATCGCCGCACTCGGTAATGATAGTCGTATTGCTTCCGGAACGTCGCCTTCGCATAGAGCTTGCGCGCCGGCGTGTTTTCGGCCATCACCTGAAGGCACAGCGTCTTTCCGCCACTGGCCAGCGTCCACTGGGCCAGCGAATTCAAAAGTCGCGTGGCATGCCCGCGGCGCTGGCGATCCGGGACGCTGGCCATGCAGTAAACCCAACCCACGCCGCCATGAACCGTCCCAAGGACCCGCGCGACCGGTTCGTTTCCCTCGACAACCACGGCAAAAACGCGCGGCGAAGGAACGCGGCGACAAATTTCCTCGCGGACATTCCCCGGACCAATGTGCTCGTCCCACGCGCACGCCAGCCATGCCGCATCCGGGGAATTTCGCTCAACGATCTGGCCGAGGGCGCCGCCGCGCTCGGTCGCATCCCGAACCTCGCCCGGATCGGCCGACCAGACCTCGGCCGAATGCCCGAGGTCGTATCCGCGCTCATCCAGCAGCCGATCGAGATCGCCAGGCGCCGTTGCCGGGGAAATATGGAAAATCGCCGGCAAATGCCGCTGGCGATAGAATGCTTCGGCCTCGGTGATGAGTTCGAGCCAGGAAACATGCACCGGCCCGCCCCCCTCGGCGCAGACCGTTCGCACGGAGTTGGCTCGATGGGAGTATCCCCGGGTGGCGCGCAGCCGCCACGGACCCAGCGGCTCGTTCTCTTCCGCCGGCCACGTCGCATCCGCCGAAAGTTCCACCAAAGCCGGGTCGCTCAACTGTCCCATAAATCTTGGCTCGTTGCAGATCGTACCTTCGATCCATCTTAACTCGAAATTGCATCGCGACGATGAATTGGATGCGGCCCATGCCGCCTCCATCGATGGACTTGGCTAAACAAAATACCCCGACGGGATCGAGCGATTCACCATCGCCGCTGGCGAGGATTGCGCGATTTCGCGCCGGGCTTGCCCTGGAATCAAAGTGCATCATCGCCGTGATGGCGCTGTTGACCGCCTCCATCGGCGCCACTTCCTGGCTTTGGGCTTCGCGGATCGACCAGCAGGTCACGGGAATGATGGGCGAACAGGCCCGGCAAACCGCTTACACCCTTTCCATGGCTTCTCGCGAGGCCATCTCCGCCGGCGATGTGCCGACGCTCCAACTCATGGGCAACGCTCTGCTCAAAACCCGAAATGTCCTGTTCATCGCCTTTTACAATGACGCCGGAAACAACATCGCCCTGGCGGACCGAGGCTCCATTTCGAGATCCGATCTCGCCTTCCTCTCGAGAGTGGACATCGCGTCGCTGACGCGCGTGCATCGCGAAACCTCCACCCCCTTCGGAGATTGCCTGGAGGTCTGCCTGCCGGTGCTTGGCCTGGAATCGGCCGGAAAATCGCGGCTGGTGGGCTTTGTGGCCGTGGGCATCTCGCCCGAACAGGAGGAGTCGCAGGTCCAGCGGGCGAATTATTTCGCCCTGGGCATTGGCTGCGTAACGGTCCTGATTACACTTCCCGCCGCCTATCTCCTGGTGCACCGCCTTTTTCGTCCCATCCGCCAATTGGTCGAGGCCACCAACCGCATCGCCGACGGCGATCTGGACACCGCCGTCGCCATCGATCGTGCCGATGCCATCGGCGATTTGGCTCGCTCCTTCAATGCCATGATCCAAACCGTCAAGCGCCAGCAGCAGGACCTGCTCGAAATCAACGACGAACTCGAGCGAAAAGTCGTCCAGCGCACCGCCCAGCTTGAGATGGCCAACCAGCGGCTCAGCAGCGAAATCGCCGAGAAGGAGGATTTCCTCCGCGCCGTCAGCCACGACCTCAACGCTCCCTTGCGGAACATCAGCGGCATGGCCGCGATGCTCCTGATGAAGCACCGCGACCGCTTCGACGACGAAATCGTCCACCGCTTGCAGCGCATTCAGAAGAACGTCGATGTGGAAACCGATTTGATCTCCGAATTGCTGGAACTCTCGAGGATCAAAACGCGCCGCGAAAAAATGGAAATGGTGGAAACCGCCAGCCTCGTGGCCGAGGTTGAGGGATTGTTCGAAAGCGATCTGCGCGGCAGGCAAATCACGTTCATCGTCGATACGCCGCTGCCCGTCCTGCATGGCGAGCGCTCCCGCTTCCGCCAGGTATTCCAGAACCTGATCGACAACGCGATCAAATACATGGGAGACGGCCCGGTGCGCGAGATTCACGTCGGATGCGAGGTGCATCCCACCGAAGCCGAGTTCTACGTCCGCGACACCGGCATGGGAATCGACGCCGAGGATCAGGCCAAGGTGTTCTACGTTTTCCGCCGCGGGAAGAATTCGGCGTCGCGGAATATCGCCGGCAAGGGCGTCGGCCTCTCCAGCGTCAAGAGCATCGTCGAGACCTACAGCGGGAGCATCCGCGTCCAAAGCGAACCGGGCCAAGGAAGCACTTTTAAGTTCACCATCAATGGACAATATGTGCCGGCCGCACAGCCGGAACTGAGCGGTGCCAAATGAACGCCCCGGCGTCAACGAAACAGAGTCCGCGCGATTTCGCCTCCGAGGCCGCGCATCCCAAAGAGGGCATCACGATCCTGATCGTGGACGATGACCAGGATTGCCGCCTGCTCATCCGCGACGCCATCTCTCAATCCAAGGTACGCAACCGTGTCTTCGAGGTCGCCGATGGAAACGAGGCCCTGGATTTCCTCCACCGGCGAGGATCATGGGCCCACGCCCCAAAGCCGGGGCTGATCTACCTGGATATCGAAATGCCCGGCTTGAACGGCCAGGACGTGCTCAAGGCGATCAAAGCCGCTCCGAATTTGCGGGATATACCGGTTGTAATGATCACGGGGGTGAGCGATGAATTGCAGATGCGCAAAGCCGCCGAGGCGGGCGCCAACAGCTATACCCTCAAGCCCGCCAGCGCCGAGCAGCTCCTCAAGGTGGTCCTGACGAGCGCCAATTATTGGCTCACCATCCATCAATATCCGGAACATCATTTGCCGCCGGAACAGTGCCGCCGATAAATCGCGCCGGCCCTTCACCTTGCGGGCGAACCGGCCGATAAGACGCCAAAGGAATCGAACTCTTTTACCATGGAAAACATCCATCTGCTTATCGTGGAAGACGATCCCGATCAGCGGCAACTGATCGTTGAAACGCTCGAGGAACATTTTGGCGCCACCACCGTCAAGGCGGTTGAGTGCGGCGCGGCGGCGTTGCAGTTGGACCTCGCCGCCTTCGACCTCATTCTCACCGATTTCAATCTCCCGGACATCAGCGGAATGGATTTGCTGGAGAAGATCCACCAGAGATGCACCACCCCCGTCATCATGGTCACGGGTGAAAACGTCGGGCAGATGGCCGCCGAGGCCATCCGCCGCGGGGCCATGGATTATGTCGTCAAATTCGGGGACTACCTCTTCACCATTCCGCTGGTCGTCGAGAAGAACCTGACCGTCGCCAAGCTCTACGCCGAAAACCAGAAACTCCGCGCCGAAGTCGATCGCGCCCTGCGCGACGTGCGCGACAAAAACGCCCAGCTTGAAAGGTCGCTGAAGATGGTTGAGGAACTCGCCGCCACCGATGCCCTGACCGGCCTGTGCAATCGTCGCCACTTCAATCGTGTCCTCGATCAAATGTTTGCCGAGAGCGAACGCATGGACAGCGACCTCTCCTGCGTCATGATCGACCTCGACGGCTACAAGCAACTGAACGACAAGCACGGACACGCCATCGGCGATCAGCTCCTTTCCGTCGCCGGGAAAGTCATCTTCGCCAGCATGCGAAAGATGGACGTCGCCGCACGATATGGCGGAGACGAATTCGTCCTGCTCCTGCCCCACGCCTCGGCCCAGGAAGCCGCCAGCGTCACCCAACGCATACGCGACGAATTCCGACAGGGCTCGGCGCGGGTTCTTCGGCACAACGATGGCGTAACCATGTCCGCCGGCATCGCATCCAGAAAGGCCAACGCCCCTAGCGCTGCCGATCAATTGACCGTCCTGGCCGATCAGGCGCTTTATCAGGCCAAGGAATTGGGGCGAAACCGCCTTGTCATCCACGAGCCGGCGGCTCACGAGCCGGGGGCAATGGCTAACCCGCAATCGCTAGTTCAGGGATGAATTCCGGCTGCGGATCAAATGGCTGAAGGCGATCGGGATTATAGAGCACGCGGTTTCGGCGCGTTTGAACCAGGTTCTCCCGCCGCAACTGCGTCAGACACAAACTGATCGTTTCCCGCGCGACGCCCACCGCCTGCGCCAGTTGTGCGTGCGTCATCCGCAATTCAACCCCGCCCGGAACCGCCCGTGCCGCCGGCGTGTTCTTGAACCGCAGCAGCGTTTTGATCAGCCGAAGACGGCAATCCTCGAACACGAAATGGCTTCCTTCGTTCCAGGCGTCTTGTAGTTGCCGCGTCATGCTTTCAACAAACTGCAGCGCCAGCTCGCCGTGGCCCAGGATGATTTCCCGCAGCCGGTCCGCCGCGATGACCCACGCCGAGGAATTGCCCACGGAAATCGCCAAATTCTCGTAAAGCGGAATTCTCCCCAAAGAGGCGAAGCCGAAGCATTGCCCGGGACCGATAATATCCAGCAGCCGGCGAGCGCCGTGGGCCCCCACTTCAAACAGACGAATCTCCCCGGACTCCGCGACGAAAAACTCCGTCGCCCGGTCCCTCGGCTCGAAAACGGCCTGGCCGTCTTGGTACTTCACTTGCCGCGAACCCGAATCGTTCTGACGAACAAAATCAGCGATAGCGTTGCTCCCAACGATTTCGCTCACGGATCACCGGTCCTTCCAGGGCATCCGCCCATTCGTTATGCTCGAATTTGATAAGCTACAAAAGTGGTATCGGCAGTTTGTGCGCTAAAGGACCACTCAGTTTTTGACTTGCGTGGCCAGAAGCCGGGCGATGGCCTCGCAAATCTCCGCGCGATGAATCCCGCTCAGCGCTAGCGCCAACTGCGTTTCCATGAGCCCGTATGGAATCCCCGTGTCATAGCGCTGCCCCTGCGTCACCACGCACCAGTATTGGTCCGTGTGCTGGCGCAGGTGCTCCTGGGCCGCCGTGAGTTGAATCTCGTTCTTTTCCCGAAGGTTGTTCTTGATCAGGTATTCCAGCGAATCGAATATCCGCGGCGAAAAAACGTGCATCCCGAAATGCGCCAGGTAATTGCCGGCCGGCTGGCCCGGCGTCACCAGCTTCTCCCGCGCCAGTTCGATCGACGGCTTTTCGACGATGAGCTTTACCTTGTAGATGCCCCGCTGCGCCTCGATCGCCTCCCCCCGGATCACCCCGAACATGTGCAGCAGCCGCTCCAGCGTCGGCTGAACGCCGGTGACCGCCTCCAGCGTGTTCCTCTCATAGACGTTTACCAGTTGACGCGCGCAGCGGTCCTTGATGTCGCTGATGTAAACGTGGTCCCCTAAAAGCAGGAGAAACGGATCGTCGCCGACGAATTCCTTCGCCTGGTACACCGCATGTCCAAATCCCTCGGGCGTGTGCTGCTCGGCAAAGTGCAGGCGCTCGCCGAAGGCCTCCAGCTTTTCCGATTCCAAGAGCGCCCAATCCTTCCCGCGAAACGACTTGACCATGCTGTTGTCGAGCCGGCGAAAATATTCGCGATATTGGTTCTCCTCACCCGGCTGCGTGATGATGCAGATTGCCTCGATGCCCGAATCGATCGCCTCTTCCCCGATGATCTGGATGATCGGCTTGGTCAGTCCGTCGCGATCGACCAGCGGAAACATTTCCTTCTGAACCGCCGTCGAAGCGGGATACTGCCGCGTCCCCCGACCCGCCGCCGTGATGACAGCCTTGCGAACCTTGGCCATGAAGATCTCCTGAAGGGTAGTTTAGCCGCCGCGGCCTCGCGGCGGAATTATTAGTAGTCCCGCCGGCAGAATATCCACGCCGCCAGCGCCAGCACGACCGCCTCAAACCCAACCGACGTGCCGACGATCCAGCCGACGCTCCGGCTGCGGATTTCGGCCTGAAGCTCCCGCATCGGAATGGGGTTGCCGTTGAGTTCGGCCGAAGAATTTTCCGAATCGTCCTGACGATCGCGGGCGACATGTTCCAGCCGGGCGCTGCTGATCAGCATCCGCTCCAGAAGCGCAACGGTTTCCGAGGTCTTGGGAAGAACGGTCTTGACGTCATAAAAAATCGCGTGCGGCCGAACGAACGAGCCGTGCATGTCCTGGCGCTTGGCCCGGTCGCTCTTGAGGTCATTTTGGTACATGGTCACATAGTCGCTGTTTTGTGTGGTGGGCCGCGTCGCCTTAGCCCGCTGCCAGTTGGCAAGCCGCTCTTGATCGGATTGAATCAGCTTATCGAGGCGCGCCGCCGCGGATTCTTCCGTCAGCTTGAACGTCAGGAGCGTCACCTCCGTCGTGTGCACCCCGAACGTGAACACCCAGAACAGAAACGTCAGCAGCACCGCCGCCACCGTCGAGCGCGTCCACACCCCGATCAAAACGCAGAAGCAGAACAGGTAGCTGAAAAACAGCACGACTATTGGGACCGCCAGAAAAATCCCCGGCTCCCACGCCCCGCCGCGCAAACCGATCACTACAAAGCTCGCCCCGCAAAAGCAGCCGATCTGAAGCCCCACGAACAGCAGGCCGCACGCATATTTCGTCAGGAACAGCCGGAGCCGGCTGATGGGCTTGGAAAGATACAAATCGACCGCGCCGCCCGCGAGAAAATCCGGGAACAAGCTCGCCGTCGAGATCAGCGCCAGCACCGTTGCCAGCCACGTCAGCCAGAATCCAATCCCGTAGTTCAGGAATATGCTCTTGTAAAAATCGCCGGGCGACAGCTCTTTGCTGTTGAGAATCGGCGAGGGAATTTCCCAGGTGAAAATCTTGAATCCGGTGCTCGTCACCCCGATCGCGGCAAATGATGCTGCCACCAGCGCCGACAATATCAGCACGATCCAGAACATCCTCCTGGAATTCAAATCCCGATACGCGTCCCAAATCAGTGCGAGGGTCTGGCTCATGATCTTCCTGAAAGCGGCGGGGGCCTGGCGCCCGAAAGGGCGGCCGGCTGCGTCGTCAGATCGGTCATCGCTTCGAAAAACAAATCCTCCAGCGACGGCCGGATCAATTGCATTCTGCGGATGACCAGGTTGTTTTTTCGCAGCGCGTCGATGATGTCCTGCACATTCGCTGCCTCGGTCCTCCCCACGCGCAGGGCGATCCCGTCGAATTCGCACCAGCTTTTGTCCTGGAGCCATCCCCGCGCCGGGCGACCGGGCGCCGGCGGCGCCCCGAGGTCGAACGCCCCGACAAATGTCGCCGCCACCGCCGGCCAGGTCGGAGATTCAAGCTCGAACAGATAGCATTGTTTCGGCATGGTGAGTTCATTCACCGACCCTTGCCGGGCGACTTTTCCCCCGACCAGGATCGCCACCCGGTCGCACACGCTTTCCAATTCGCTCAGCAAATGGCTGTTGATGAAAACGGTCGCCCCCTGCTGGCGAAGATGCAGAAGCACCTGCCGAATGTCCCGCCTGCCCCCGGGATCGACGCCGTCGCTCGGCTCATCGAGAATAATCAAATCCGGATTCGCCCCCAGCGCCTGCGCCAGCCCGACTCGCTGAAGCATCCCCTTGGAATACTGCGAGATTTGCGTGTCCGCCCACGCGGTCATGCCTACAAGATCGAGCAACTCCGCCGCCCGCTTCTTTCGCATGGATCGATCGGCCTTGGCCAGGGCCGAAAAGAATTCGATCACCTGCCGGCCGCTCAGATAGCGCGGAAAGCGATGGTTCTCCGGCAAATATCCCACCCGGCCCAGGGTCGCCTTGTGGCCGATGGCGTGGCCGAGGATCGTTCCGTGAGCGCTGGTTGGGCGAACGACGGTGACCATGATTTTGACCAGCGTGCTTTTTCCCGCTCCATTGGGACCGAGCAGCCCGAAGATTTCCCCGCGATTCACCCGCATGGAAACGTCCTGAAGCGCGTGAACGCGCCGACGATAGATCTTGGTGACGTTTTGGAGATCGATGGCGTAGCCGCTTGCAGTGGGGGACATAATGGTCCAGCCGATCATACCGGAAAGAACCAGGGCGTGTCGTCCCCGGCGGGGCCGGGACGTTATTAGAAAGTTAATCCCACCAAATGCTGTACGGATTCATGCCTGAAGCGAGCGACGGGGCTTTAGGCGGGGGGCCATACATCCACTCGGCATACACTTCGTCGGGTTTGAGAGGAGCCACCCATTGCCGTACTTCTTCAATGTTGGCAGAGGTGATGACATAAACAGTATCACCATACGGCCAAGCGGATGGATTGTCGTATTCACAGATACGAACCAGAACATCTTGGACGCTCGGCTTCGATCGAATGTCACATAGCGTGCTATAAAACTCGGAAATCGCGGGCTGCGCGTTGCCGAGATTACATCCAATAGACCCGCGGTCGTTGTTGCCGGCGAAGAAGTCTTCCAGAGTGACAACGACTTCGCCGGGCCGAAGATTTTGCGAGGTGATTTTTTCGACGAGCCTTTCGCGATCAGTCACGGCGGTCCCTCAATTGATCACGTTCCACCATCGCCCAAAAGACAGACAGCGACTTTCAAACGCAGAATCCATATTACCTGATTTAGCGAGATTTTCGATTAAATCTCAAACTGCCCCACCGCCCCGCGCCGGTAACCTTCTTGCGACCATCATCGGCGCGGTAAAGTGCTTCCAGCATGGAGTGATTGATGTCCGAATCGTCCGGACGAGTAGCGTGGGTGACTCTCTGGCTGTTGATCGCGGCCGCGACCGGCGCGGCCCTGGTATTTCTTTTCGGTAAACCTGCCGGTCCTCCGGTTGCACCAGCGCCGACTTCGCTGCCGGCGACCCAGCCATCGATCGCGACCGTTCCATCCACCCAGCCGCCGGTAATCATTCAGACCTATGGCCAACTCCTCCACGCGGATTTGGCGAATTATCCCGACACGCGTCCGTGGGCCGTTCCAGTGGATTTGAACGATGCGGCCCATCTGATCCTGCGCGAGCCGATTTACGTCTGCTCGCGCGGAGACCTGTGGATCACCCGCCCGGATGCCGATCCGCTGCCCATCGTTTTGGCCCGAGCGGCCGGCGAGAGCGAGCACATCGTCGATCGGCCGATCGCCTACATCATCTGGTCCCTAAATGGCCGGGGATTGTGGGAGCCGTCGGCGATTTGTCGCAACGGCGATGGCTTTGAAATCATTTCCCCCAAGGATCGCCGCCCGATTCCCTGGCATCGCTCCTATCACTGGCACTTCGCACTAACCTGGATCGACGGGGAAACCACCCGCCTCATCGTGCCGACCGATCTGGGCGTCAGCATCATCACGCTTGGCAAGGAGCTGAGCGAGGACTATTTTCCCCTGACGGATTCGTCCGCCTCTGCCCAGCCAAGCGGCGCGCCAATCGTGCTCTTCGACACGCGCGGACTCCTCGCCTGGATTCCAGCCGATGAACATTTCGCCCAAACGCGCGTCGCAAGGTATCTCGATGGAAAGTGGACGCAACTCGATTCAGCCACCTGGCCGGGCGATATCGTTTATCTCGTGCCCCTGCTCGACGGCAGCGTCTTGCAGATTCGCCGCGATGCCGCTAGCGCCGAGTTGACGTTCGTCTCGTTGGACAGTCCGGGAATCAACGAAAGCGAGATTGCCGCGCTGGTCGATCAGCTTGGAGATGACGATCCGGACAAGCGGGTCGCGGCGTATCAGCGGCTCACGCAATACGGCCCGAAGATCAATCCCATCCTGGAAAAGCTTGTCTCCAGCGCCGCTCCCGGCGCGCAAGGGCGGATTCACGAGTTGTTGCAAGGCGCCACCCTCGGAGGAATGGCCGTCAACGGCGACCAACTGACCCTGATCGCAACGCTCCGCGATGGCGGCATGGTCTTTTTCGCCCCACAGGGTCTGAGCATTCCCCAGGAGGGCCAGGGCCCGAAAGTGGTATCTCCCGATTACCTCTGTGTGCGCCCCGGCAAGCCGGCGCAGGAACTGCCCGCCGCCATCGTGGAAAGCCTCGCCAAGAACGGCGGAACCGTCACCGGATTGCGGGACGAATGGGTCGTAACGACCGCGGACATGGGGCCGGCAAGATATCTCCCCCCAAACCGGTTCGAGCCGTTGCTGCGCCCTTCGGAACGGACCTTTACCCACCTGTTCGCCATCGACGGTCGCGGCCGCTGGCTCTTTCACGAGGATTCTTCCCAGCGCACGCTCATCCTCGATCCGACCGTTCCCGATCCCACGCCGCGGCTGGCGATCTGGCTCATCGACACCGGAAACGGCGCGGGATGGACCAAAGCCGATTGGCCGGTCATCCAGCGCGGAACCGCCCACTGGATCGTCGGCGACCATGACTGGCAGGCGATGGACCCGTCCGAACCAATGCTCACGGACGCGGCGAAAACCCCTGAAAACCCGCCCCTCTGCACCGACCCCGACGGCAATCGCTTTTACGGCGGACAGACGAATCTCCTGCTGCTCACGCCCGCGGGAAAGAAATTCAGTTGGCTTCTCCCCGACGCATGCGCCGGCTCTGCCGACGTGCCTCCATGGCTGGTGAGCGACCGCCAGGGCCATCTCTTCCTCTTCAACTCCACCGGAAGGATCGCGCGTCTCAGGGCCACGCCCGCCGAGCCTCAGCCGTTTGTGCTCGAAGCCGTCTTCAGCCAACACATTCCGGATTTCCAGGAAATTCGCCGCATCTGGTGCGACCCGGCCGGCCGAATCGCCGTGGCATACGAGGGTTCTCGCCTGGCGTTGATCTTCCCCACCGGCCAGGTTCCCCCGGAGATCGAAGACAAAATTCTCCCGCAGGATTTGCGAAGAATCGACAGCCCGTGACAAGCGAGCCAAGATTATTTAGCGGCGGTGCGCGGCTCGACTGAACTCGCCGAAGTCAGCACCGCGAATCGCCCCAACTCCTCCTCAACCCGCCGCAAAACATCACCCCAATCGCCCGCTGTCTTCTGCCGAAACAGACGCATCGTCGGATACCAGGGTGAATCCTCGCGCTCGAGCATCCACCGCCAATCCGGCACGAATGGCAACAGCAGCCAGACCGCCTTGCCCATCGCCCCCGCGAGATGCGCCGTCGCCGTGTCCACGGTGATCAAGAGGTCCAGGTTCGCAAGCAAAGCGGCGGCGTCCGCGAAATCGTTCATATCCTGTGTCCAATCGGTCAATTGCATGCCCGGCGGAGGATCGGCCGCCTCGGCGGAAGCGGCGCCCTTTTGCAGGCTGTAAAACGCCGCCTTCGCCGCCGACGCCAGCGGCGCGAATTGCCTCAGCCTCATCGAGCGATTCCTATCGTTCGGATGTGTCGGGCGTCCGCCCCATACCAGGCCCACGCGCAGCCGGTTGTCCCCCGAATCGAATCGCCTGCCCCATTCCTCGGCCAGTTGCGAATCCGCTTTGAGATAAGGAATCGGAGCCGGAATCGCGTCCGCCGTGACTCCAAGAACGGCGCCAAGGCTGAGCAGCGAGCAATGGACGTCGTGCGGCCCAATGCGCTGGCCCTGAAGCACAATCTCGCCAAAACCCTGGAAAATCCGCGACAGTTCCGCCGGACATCCAAGAACGATCTTCGCCCCGCGATCCGCGAGTTGGGGAATGAATCGCACAAACTGAATCGTGTCGCCAAACCCCTGCTCGGGGTGCAGAAAGATCGTCTTGCCGGTGAGATCGCCGCCGTCCCAGCGTGACCGTTCAAACCGCCACGGGCCGACGATGGAAGGCACCTGAAGCCGCCATTCATATTCCGCCCACCCGCGCCGGTAATCGCCCAGCAGTAGATACACCTGCGACAGATTGCTATGGGCCTTGGCGGAATCCGGCTTGAGCGCAAGGGCCGTGGAATAGGCGCTGATGGCCTCCTGGTATCGTCCCATGTCGGCCAGAACAAGCCCCAGATGGTTGTGCGCCCCGCGCACTTGCGGCTGGAGTTTGATCGCCGATTCGATTGCCGCCAGGGCCTCTTCCAGCCGTCCCGCCGTGCGAAGCGCGCCGCCCAGGTTGCTATACGCATCGGCAAAATTCGCCTTCAGGGCGATGGCGCTGCGAAACTCGCCGATCGCCGGCTCTATTTGCTGCCCCTCCGCCAGCGTCACCCCAAGCCCGTTATGATACCCCGGCTCGTCCGCCTTCAGGGCGATGGCCCGACGAAAGCTGGCCGCCGATTGCTCCAGGTTTCCCGCGTGCCGCAGAAATTCCCCGAGATTCGCATGGTAATCCGGAACTTGGGGCCGAAGCCCAATCGCGCGGCCGATCAACTCGATCGCCAGTTGCGGCTGACCCCTCTGGCCAAGAACAGCCCCCAGCAAATGAAGCGCATCCGGATGATCCGGTTGTCGCGAAAGAACCTGCCGATAGATTTGTTCCGCTTCGGCTAGCCGGCCGGCCCGGTGATGGGTGAGGGCGATCTCAATCGCCCGGGCCGCGGAGTCGCCGGAAGATTTTTGCTCTGGATTCAAGGGGAATAATAATATAGCTTCCATGTAGCCCCGGAGGTACATCCGGGGCTGTCTGTCTTTCCTCAATCCGACCCATTACGATGATAAAGCTAAGCTGCGAGGCCGCCCAATGGAGAGCTCCATGAGCAACACCAAGACCGAACGCAAGCAGGAATCAACCAAGTCCACCGCTTGGCCGCGACCCGCCATCAACCGGCACGTGCAGGCGTGGATCGAGCAGTGCATCGAACTCTGCCAGCCTGAAAATGTCTTCTGGTGTAATGGTTCCGCCGAGGAAAAACAGATCCTGCTGAAGCGCGGCGTCAAGGAGGGCGCGTTCATCGAACTGAATCAAGAGAAGCGGCCCGGTTGCTACCTGCATCGAAGCAACACCAACGACGTCGCCCGCAGCGAGCAAGCCACGTTCATCTGCACGCCCAGCCAGGACATGGCCGGCGTCACCAACAACTGGATGGACGCGCGCTCCGCCTACGCAAAACTCAAGGGCCTGTTCAGCGGCTGCATGAAGGGCCGGACCATGTACGTCGTCCCCTTCGTCATGGGCCCGATCGGTTCGCCGCTGGCCAAAGTCGGCGTCGAATTGACCGACTCCGTCTATGTCGCCGTCAGCATGGGCATCATGACCCGCATGGGAACCGTCGCCTGGAAGCAGTTGGACGCCGGCATTTCCACCGCCGATCCCGACGCCGAGCCGGAATTCACGCGCTGCCTCCACAGCGTCGCCGATTGCAATCCCCAGCGGCGATACATCTGCCATTTCCCCCTGGACAACGCGATCTGGAGCTTTGGCTCCGGCTATGGCGGAAACGCGCTATTGGGCAAGAAATGCCTGGCGCTTCGCATCGCCAGCTTCCTCGGCCAGCAGCAGGAGTGGATGGCCGAGCACATGCTCCTCATGGGCGCCACCAGCCCCGAGGGCGAAAAAACCTACGTCGCCGCCGCTTTCCCCAGTGCCTGCGGCAAGACCAATTTCGCCATGCTCATCCCCCCCAAGAAATATCGCGACGCCGGCTGGAAGATCACCACCGTGGGGGACGACATCGTCTGGATGTGGGTGGACGACACCGGCTGCCTGCGCGCCATCAATCCCGAGGCCGGATATTTCGGCGTCGTCCCCGGCACCAACCAGCAGACCAACCCCAATGCCATGGCCGCCATGCAACGCGACACGCTCTTCACCAATGTCGCCCTCCTGAGCGACGGCGACGTCTGGTGGGAAGGGAAAACGCCCGAGCCCCCGGCCGAATGCCTCGATTGGGCCGGGCAGCAATGGACGCCCGCCTGCGGCCGAAAAGCCGCCCATCCCAACAGCCGATTCGCCGCTCCCATGATCAACAACCCCGCCCTCGACCCCGCCGCCAACGACCCCGCCGGAGTGCCCGTCTCCGCGATCATTTTCGGCGGCCGCCGCTCCCGAGTCGTTCCCTTGGTTTACCAGGCCTTCAACTGGATCCACGGCGTTTACCTCGGCGCAACCCTCGGCAGCGAAACCACCGCCGCCGCCACCGGACAGGTCGGCGTCGTCCGCCGCGATCCGATGGCCATGCTCCCTTTCATTGGATACAACATCCGCGATTACCTCGTCCACTGGTTCCGCATGCGCAAGAAGATGACCGATTGCCCGCGCATCTTCCACGTCAACTGGTTTCGCACCGACGACCAGGGCAAATTTCTCTGGCCCGGCTACGGCGAAAACATGCGCATCCTGAAATGGATCATCGATCGTTCGCGCGGCCGGGCCTACGCCCGTGAAACGCTCATCGGCTGGATGCCGCGCAGCAGCGACATCGACCTGGAAGGCCTGGACGTTTCATTCGAGCAGTTCGAGCAGCTTCAAGCCATCAATGTGGACGATGTGAAGGCGGAAGTGATGAGCCAGGAAGAATTATTCCTGAAGCTCGCCGGGGATTTGCCGAAGGAAATGATTTTTCAACGGGAACTGTTGATCAGCCGGTTGTGAAAAATCCTGCCATTTGGATTGATCATCCTCGGCGTCGACGGGCGGTCAGACTCAGACTGGCAAACACCACGAGAGAGAATGATGCCGGTTCGGGAACACTGGTGGGCGAAAGTTCAAATATGGTGCCGAAGGCGGTCTCGGGCCCGCTATTTCCAGTCACCCCGTACAGATCACCGGACGCATCGGAGATCAGAGTGCCCAATGGAATGGCCCCATTATCGAGATCGAAGCTCGCCAACGTGGTGACGCCGCTGGCCCCCTTGGCAAGCTCAAATACATTGCCATAAAAACTGTCCCCGCCACGCGATGTCGATCCAAACAGATTGCCCGACGCATCCGCGATCACGCCGGCGTATGGCGCGTAACCGTCACTGCCATTGAAGCTTACAAGCGTGTTGATGCTGCTGCTTTCCTTTGCTATCTCAAATACGGTGCCATCGTCGTTGACCCCGCCATATTCTGTCGTTCCGTACAGATTACCCGCACCGTCAGTGCTCAGACCCACGAGAGGATTTCGTCCGTTGCTGTCATCGAAGCTTGCCAGCGTGGTGATGCTGCTGCTTCCCTTGGCCAGTTCAAACACCGTGCCGTCGCCGCTGGTCCCGCCAGCGTACGTCGTTCCGAATAGATTTCCGGCGGCATCGGCGACCAAGGGGCCTCCCCCGTTCGTGTTACTGAACGAGGCCAGCGTCGTGATATTGGTACTTCCCTTGGCCAGTTCAAATACCGTGCCGTCGCCGTGTGCCCCGCCAAGTCCTGTCGTTCCATACAAATTCCCGGCGGCATCGGCGATTAAGCTGCCGGGCCCGTCGCCATTGCCGCCGGTGAACGAGGCCAACATGGTAATGCTGCTGCTACCCTTGGCCATTTCAAATATTGTGCCGTCGCCGTAAGACTTACCAAAGTTATATGTCGCCCCTCCATTCCCCGTTGTCCCAAACAGATTTCCGGAGGCATCGACGATCAAGGGGGCCGAGGGATACGCACCGTCGATCCAATTGAAGTTTGCCAAAATGGTGATGCTGCTACTTCCCTTGGCCAGCTCAACGACGGTGCCGGCGTTGCCGGACCCGCCAGCCAAGCTCGCCCCATACAGATTGCCGAATGCGTCGGCGACCAGGCCGCCGGAAGCACTCCCAGTGATTCCAGGAAAACTCGCCAGCGTAGTCAGTGTGTATTGAGCCACCGCCGGCATCGCAGGTCCGACGGCCAGGATCGCAAAAAGAAGTGCGCGATTCCCAAGACTCTTCCAGATCGGCATGTTTTTCCTCCTCTCAAAACAGACAGCATTCAAGTAGTGCAAAAACTACAGGAATGCGCCATTTTCTGAATCTGGCAACGAAATGCTACCCGCCTTAATTCCCCAAAACCGTCATTGCCTTCGCCGAATACGACAAATGAATTGTACAAAACGCGCCTTCGGGCTGCAACGAATATCCGGTCCCTGCGAAACCCCGTTCGGGCGGCTTCCGGAAACGGGGCTAAAATTGCTTAGCGAAAGAGCTGCCAATGACCGTGACCATTTCCCTGCCCTCTCGAAACCGCAGCGAAGCTTCGCCACCGGGGCAAATTTCTCTGGCCCGGATACGGCGAAAACATGCGCATCCTGAAATGGATCATCGACCGCTCGCGCGGCCGGGCCTACGCCCGCGAAACGCCCATCGGCTGGATGCCGCGCAGCAGCGACATCGACCTGGAAGGCCTGGACGTTTCCTTTCAGCAATTCGAGCAGCTTCAAGCCATCAATGTGGACGATGTGAAGGCGGAAGTGATGAGCCAGGAAGAATTATTCCTGAAGCTCGCCGGCGATTTGCCGAAGGAGATGATCTTCCAGCGCGAACTGCTGATCAGCCGGTTGTGAACTCGGGTTCAAATTGAACCGCAGAGGCGCGGAGGACGCTGAGACAGACGCAGGGAAGCGGCTGGCAAGATCTAGTGGCTTATTAAAGTGGCTTGCCTTTGCGCCGGGGGCGGGAGCGCGTCAGCAGAATTTTATCCCGCAACTTTGCGGGGTAGAGCGATAGCGCACGATTCAACAGGGCCGTCAGTTCGGCCCGCGCCGGGTAGCGCGGATTAAACTCATACTCACGCGTGCGGCCGACCGACCGGCTGACCAGAGCGCCCGCCGCCTCCAGCTTCTCCATGGCGTTCTGCACCGGGTACAGCGGCGCGTCAAAGAAGCGCGCAATCTCGCGCGAATAACCGCGGCCTCGGCCTGCGAGGTAAATGAGCACACGCTCCTTGTTGACCGAGCCAAGCAGGTTTGCCAGCATAAGAATTGACCTATAACTTATATCATTTGACCTAACTTCTAAGTCTGACATGGGAGAGCGTCAACCCGCCGGAGGGCCCTGAATCACCAGGCAATTCTCGAAAAACCCGCTGAGTCGCCCGGCCGGAACGCCTCACCATCCCTTGGCGATCTTGTCAAGGCCCGAGCGGGCCAGATCTTCAGGCGTCATGGCGATGCGGAATTCGCAGTTGGCGTTGAAGCTGAGGTACCACGGCTCGGCGATGGAAGGGATTGCCGAGGCGTCCTTCATTTCCACGACCAGGACCGCGCCCCGGCAGCCCTTTTGTTCGGTGAAATAGGCCGCCTCAGGTTTGATCGCCTCGAGGATCTTCTGCAACTTCTTGCCCGCGGTCCCTTCGCGGACTGCCGTGTTAAAAGGTTCGGGGGGAACCGTGACGTACACAAGCATGCGCATAATTGGTCTCCTTTGGGTAATTCGCACATCGTGCGAGCGGCGGAACCTTACGCGACGATACATCCAAAATCAACGAAATAATTCGCCGCTGCCCGAAGATCGGCCGGTCCTCCGGCCGGTTGCTATTGCCCAAAGACATTTCCTACATCTGATCCGGATGTTCGATCCCCAGCAAATCCAATCCCACTTCCAGCGTCCGGGCCGTCAGATCGCACAGCGCGAGCCGGCTTTTTCGCAACGGCGGCGGACTCTGAATCACCGGGCAATTCTCGAAAAACCCGCTGAATCGCGTGGCCAGTTCATAGACATATGTGCACAGATGGTGCGGCTTCAGTTCCCGAGCCACCTGATCGATCACTTCGCCAAGACGCAGAATATGCTTGGCCAGCGCCAACTCGAACGGAGATTCCAGCGAAATCTCGCCCGTCGTCGCCTCGCCGGCTTTGCGGAAGATCGAGCGAATCCGCGCGTGCGCGTATTGCAGATACGGAGCCGTATTTCCATCCAGCGCCAGGATCTTGTCGAACGAAAAAACGTAGTCGCTGACGCGGTCTTTCGCCAGGTCGGCATATTTCACCGCCCCGATGCCCACCGCATGGGCGATGGCCTTGCGGCGGGCCTCCGGCAGATCGGGCTGCTTTTCCGTCACCACGCGAAGCGCCCGTTCCTCCGCTTCTTCCAGCAAATCCTTCAGCTTCACCGTCGTGCCGCTGCGCGATTTGAACGGCTTGCCGTCATCCCCCAGCATCGTCCCGAACGGCGCGTATTCCAGCGTCACGCCCTTGGCCCAAATCTGCCGTGCCGTCCAGAACACCTGCGCGAAGTGTTGCTGCTGCCGGCTGTCGTGGCTGTAAACGATCCGCCGCGCGCCGAGCTCGGTGATTCGATAGCGGATCGCCGCCAGGTCGGTTGTGCCGTAGAGATATCCACCGTCGGATTTCTGGATCATCAGTGGCGATTCATATCCCGGCGCCATCACCACAATCGCCCCCTCCGATTCCACGGCTATTCCCGATGATTTCAGCTCCGCGACGATTTCCCTCAAGTCCTCTTGATAAGCCGATTCGCCCCTCACATCGCCCGGCGCTAGCTTCACACCAAGCTTTCCGTAGATTTCATTGCAAGTCTCCAGCGTCGCTTCGCTCGCCTTGCGCCAGGCGAGTTCCTCTTGCCGGTTCCTCGGATCCTTCGGGTTCTGGATATAGGTCGTAAACAGACGCGGCAAACTTGCCAGCGAATCGTTCGCGATCATCTCGGTTTCGGCGGCCTTGCACTCCGTCGCCGCCGTCACGAATTGATAGAGCGCTTCGAGAGGCGGAAGTTGAAGCCTCAGCGTCTTTAACCGTGGTTCGAAGATGGATGTGCCATCCGGGTCCTGGCTCAGAAAATATCGGTGCAACTCCGCCAGCGAATGAACCACCGCCGCCTTGGCCGCCTCGTCTTTGGCTTCGGATGCTTCCTTCATCCGCGCCACCAGGCCTTGCATCGCCTCAGCCTGATTCAGATGTTCCGCCAGCACGAGATACCAGATCGCCAGCACCACCCGGCCAAATTGCGTGCCCCAGTCTCCAATGTGGTTTTGCCGGATGATTTTGTTGCCCTGGAATTCCAGCACCCGGCTGATGGCGTCCCCGATGATCGTGCTGCGCAGATGCCCAACGTGCATTTCCTTGGCGATGTTCGGCCCGGAATAGTCCACCACGATCCTCTGGGCCTCCGCAACCGGCGCTATCCCCAGCCGCGCATCGCCAAAAATCGCATTGAGCTGCTTCGCCAGCCAGGCCGGCGACAGGCGAACGTTGATAAACCCCGGACCGGCGATGGTCACTTCCGTGGCGATCTCTCCCAGCTTCAGCTTGGCGACGATTTCCTCGGCAATCGCCCGGGGATTCGCCTTCCTTCCCGTCTTCTGGGCCAGCGTTTTAGCCAGTCCCATCGCCGCGTTGGACTGATAATCTCCGAATTTTTCATTCTGGCTGACGCCGATTTGCGCCTCCGACGCCACATTAAACGCGTCTTGAATGGCGGTCCTGAATAACCGATCTAATTGGGCCAGAATGGTTGGCATAAAGATTGAGAAAATATGATGTATTCTTGTCGGCCGTAACTATTGCAGCCGCCAAGCATGCTACATTGACCGGGCGGCTATCTCCATGGGCTGGGAAATGCCGATAGCAGCACAACATAGGTCACTCACGGCCCTCGCCAGAGCCACCGCCGGGGCCGGATGCCTATCAAAATGGCAGGAGTTTGATTCTGGTATTTTGCGGGGATAAGGTTTTGCGATCCAAGCCCGACCGCGTTGTGTCGGGATTCTACCGCGTGTCGGGCAGCTTTCTCAGGTGAAGAGCGATGAAGAGTTTGTTGAGCCGGATGTTTTTAGGCGTCGGGGCCATTTCCTTTTTTGTCCTGACGCTGTCGTGCGGTCAGCCTCCCAAGGCCGCCGCTGCCGCCCCGACCGATAGCCGCCGCCAGCAGCCCGCCCTGGCCCAGAATTCCCCCGCGATATTCCCCTCGACGATGCCGACTTACGCGGCTTCGTTCGGACTGGAAACCGCCGCCGTCCAGGCCGCTGCAATCGGTGATTTTGACCGCAGCGATCAACTGCTCAATCAGGCCGCCAAGGTTTCTCACGACGCGCAAATCGAGCAGATGGCCGGGTGGGTCAACGATTTTGAGGCCCAGCGCAAAACATTCAACGACCAGCGCCACGATCAATTCGAGAAGGCCCTCGCCGATGTTCACCTGCTTTTGAAGCACAGCATGGACAGCTACGCCATCGACGAAGCCGCCCGAGCCTATTTGCTCGCCGACGACAAGGACGCCTTCCGCCACGAAAAATGGGTCGATGCTCTGGTCAAGGAATCCTCCTCCTCCGCCGACGAGGATGAAAGCGCCGGTCTATGGCTCAAGGCCTGGCGCATGTACGAGGATTTGAACGTCCTGGAACCGGCCAACCCGCTATGGAAAAATAGGCTGAAAATGGCGACCCTGCGCCTGCGCCTGCTGCTGATCTATACCCCCGAGCGGTGGAAGAAACTTCAGGACGTCGAGGCACGCGAACGCCAGGCAGCCGATGATCTGCTTCATCCCTCCACCCAACCCTCGGCCACCGCCAAGGCGACGACCACCCGGCCGGATGTCGCCGCAGCCGCCACCCGGCCCAGCGCTCTTGGCGACGTTGCCCACGCCGGCCAATCTGCGGATGATGACGATGTCACCTCCGCCGATTGGCATGACATGACCCGCGGCATTCAGTTCGACATGCTGCTCGACGCTCTCGACATGGCCGCCCACCAATACTATCGCGACGTCACCTTTCAGGACCTTCTCCAAGGCGGGCTCAACGGCCTGGAAACGATCATGACCACCGACGGGCTCCAAGACGCCTTTCCCGGTCTGAAGGACCGCGATCAAAACAAGCGATTCCTCGCCGAAATCGAGGAATGGAAGGCCAAAGCTGATGCCGCCACACCCGACAACTCCGGTGATGTCCTGGTTGAGGCCCTGACCGATCTCCGCGATTTGAATCAGAAATCCGTCAAACTTCCCGAGGAAGTCTTCGTCAGCGAATTCGCCGACGGGGCTTTCGCTAAGCTCGATTTATTCACCACCGTCGTCTGGCCGTATGACGTCGAAGAGTTGGAAAAGACGACCGAGGGCGAGTTCGGCGGCGTGGGCATTCAGATCGAGATGGACGACGCCGGCAATATCGAGGTGGTTCAGCCCCTGCCCGGCACGCCCGCCTTCCGCGCCGGCGTCCGCCCGGGCGACATCATCACCCGCATCAACGGCAAAAACGCCAAGGGCCTCTCACTCGACGGCGCCGTGAAAATCATCACCGGCGCGCCGGACACCACCGTCACCCTCACCCTTCGATCCCTCAGCGGCGCCGTTAAAAACTTCGCCCTCCAGCGCGAGATGATCAAGGTCGCCAGCATCAAGGGTTGCACCCCCACCTCCAATGGCCGGTGGAACTACATGCTCGATCCGGACCAAAAGATCGGCTACATCCGCATCACCAGCTTCAGCAAGACCACCGCCGAAGACCTGGGCAAGGCCCTCGATCAGCTCAAGGACCAAAATGCCCGCGCCGTCATTCTCGATCTGCGCTACGACCCGGGTGGGTTGCTCGACGTCGCCAAGAAAGTGGTCAACAAGTTCATCGACCACGGCGTCATCGTCAGCACGCACGCGGATCGGCCCACCGTCAATCCGC
Organism: Tepidisphaeraceae bacterium; assembly: GCA_050012375.1. GTDB lineage: Bacteria > Planctomycetota > Phycisphaerae > Tepidisphaerales > Tepidisphaeraceae > PALSA-1353. The sequence continues at coordinate 3,383 of JBEKHH010000025.1, read as the reverse complement.
CCACCGTCATGACCGCCGACCCCGACGATCTTCAGACCACCCTGCCCCTGGTGGTCCTGGTCAACCAGTATTCAGCCAGCGCCAGCGAGATCGTTTCCGGCGCCCTCAAGGACCAGAAACGCGCCCTCATCGTCGGTCAGCGGACCTACGGCAAGGGCAGCGTGCAGATGCTCCTCCCCCTCGAAACCAAAAAGGCGTGGCTCAAGCTCACGACCAGCCACTATTACCTTCCCAGCGGCCGGTGCATTCACCGCGAGGAGAACAGCACGACTTGGGGCGTGGACCCCGATGTCGCGATAGAAATGACGCCCCGGCAGATGAGCGATGAGAACATCACCCGTGGCCGTCTGGATGTCCCCAGTGACATGGCGGTGACCCTTCCAAACGAGCCAGCTACGCGTCCAACACTGACCGACGTGCTGAACGCCGATCCGCAGCTCTGCGCGGCCCTGCTCATCATGCGATTGCAACTGGCCAGCCAGACAACCCAGACCGCGCAAAACCAGGCGGCGATTCCATAAATAGCCGCCCATGATTCTCGAACCCGTTGCATTCGTTTAGCCGCCGCGGCCTGTACTGAGCTTGTCGAAGTTGCCTCGCGGCGCAATTCCGAGAACCATTCGAGATTCGCGGCTCGCTCAAGCGCCGCGTGTCAGCGATTTGATTGTTTCATATGTGACCGGTATCTGAACGGCATCCTGTTTCGTCGACGGCAGATAGCCGTCCAAGTCTCCGCACTTGAGGCGGCCGCGAGCCAGGAAAAAGGTTTGTCGGACTCCAAACCTTGGTATACTACGCAAAATTGCCGCCGACGTTCGTCGGCCGAGGTGGATACGGGAAATCCTGGAATAGTCTTGATGCGTTTCTCCACTGGTCCCGGGCGCAAGGCGGGCACGTACGCAAACTGATGGCCGTGTTGCCGCGCCAACGGCACAGGGCTCATGCATTTCCCAATCATCGCCCCGCCACGGGGAAAGGAGCAACATGACTACGTATATCACACCGTCCCACCTGCCAAAGCTCCTCGGAGGAACCATATCGGCGATCGTTGTCGCCGCGGCGCTGCTGCTAAGTTGGCCGCAGGCGGCGGTGGCGCAGGACCAACCGGTCAAAGTCAACGAGGCCGATTTCAAAACCTACGAGCAGTTGCGATCGGCCGATGCGCTGGCCAGGTACAAGCTCATGTTTAATCCCGACGACGTGAAGAAAGCGGCGATCAACGCCCAATGGGCCGACGCTCTGAAGACAGCCGATTGGACCCAACAGCGATACGATGACACCAACTCCGCCGTCCGGGACATCATCAGTGCCCTCAAGGACCTGGACAAGGGCGGCGACGACGCGGAAAACGCCAAGCAGACGCTGGCGGCCGCCGACCAAACCACGGTCGAGACCGTCAAGGCGCATCTCAAGGAGCATCTGTCCGACACGGAACTGGCGCAAAAGGCGGCTGCGCAGGTGCGCGACGAAGCCGATGCGGAACTCCGCGGCGCAGCACCGGACGCCAAAACGCTGGAAGGCCAGTGGGTGATGGACATCGACGCCACGATCGACTTGCTCCTGAAGGACCTCGATGCCGCCACCAAGGAGAAGGTCGCCAAGCAGATGCGGGACAACACGCCCAAGGCCACTTACACGTTTGGTCCCGACGACCATTTTTTGGTGACGACCGAGCAGAACGGCGCCACGCGCACCGATGAAGGAACCTACCGCCTGGAAGGCGCCAAGATTTTCTTCAAAGGCAGAAACAGTAAACAAGAGGAATCATTGAGCATCGGCATCAAAGACGGGCAACTGCGCATGGGAACGATGGGCGCGTATAGCGTGTTCAAAAAAACGTGAGTGATGAATAGACAGGGACAGCCGCCCATTTTCAAATGAAGACGAATCGAATATTTGCGGGACGAAATAGGCGGCTGTCCCTGTTTTGTCTTCGGCATCCGCCCCGAGCGACTGACTTCGTGCATTCCGCCATGACCGTCGCGGCGATAGCGTTGTAGTGTTAGGATACTGCCGGTATTGGTTTTTTGGGCGGTTAAGAGGTTGGTGTGCTGCGAAAAAATGAATATTGGCAGGCTATCCAGCGGGTACTTGGGGTCTCGAAGCTGACAGAATTTGTATTGTTGTCGCTAACTGCGGCGGTAATCCCTCTTGCCGAAGGAATTCTGTCGGCGACTTGGACAGCTACGCCTCGGAACGCTCTTGCGGGTTGGGTACTGTTATGCACGGTAATTCTTCACGTTCTCTTGTTATTACTATTATTTGCGTTTGAGGCGGCGGTGCCCGCATCGGTAGTAACGCATGCGGCCGATCAAGCGGACGAGTTGCAATCGGCGAAACGGGAGCTTTCGCGCCGAACTGACGCTTACAAGTTGGCGAGAAGAGTTTTCGATGTTCTGAACGAGAGCAAGTGTGATTTAATGCAGCCGGAGGTCTCCGAAGGTCAAATGAACCTGAATTACGTCGCGGGGCTCAAAAAACTAACCGACATTCTCAAGATCAACGCATCGCGAATTCTCGGCGTGTCAAGTTCGCAATTCTCAATCCACGTTTGGTTACTGAATGGATTTCGGCATATTGACGATTTTCCGACAGGGCAAGGCGACAAGCTTATTCCAGAGCTATCGGACGGCGAATTGGGTCATGAGCTATCTCCGGTCGCCATCACCAATGCTCACCACGTCGCCGTGCATTGCTTCAATGCGCGTGACGGATTTGAACAGGCTGTCAGCGACAATCCACAGCTATTCGGTTCGCCAACCGAGTGCGAGTCACTTCCATTTTGCCGTTTCGTAAGTGCTCATATCTGCCGCCCTTGTCTTCCGGACCATGTGGGGATAATCCTTGTAACTGCAAAACAGACCGAAAGGTTTGCAGAAGATGCGGTGGACACGTTGAAATTTTTTGCCGGCGCCATCACCAACTACACTAACGCATTTTTAGAGTGTGCCGAACGGGCGCGACCACCGCTAGCGGCGTCGTGTTGGGTCGTTTCAATCACGGGAGCAGGAGCACTCGACGGAAATCATACCGTTGGAGAATCAATTCATGAGTATGAGGGTATTCCCCTGCGCTTAATCCTGACGGACGGCACTTGGCGAATTACCGACACGGATGGGAAACTTTTGTTTGAAAAGGATGCCTCCGATGACACTGGCGATCCCAGAGGCCAATACCGGCCGACAAAAGATATGCCATCTTCCGCCGCAGCAGTGATAGACTGACAAAAGTGGACATCACTGATTATGAATCAGAGATGTCCGGCTCTGTCTCTATCCCTTATCACGATGGGCCAGAAGCATTAAATCATGAGTAAGACTCCGCAGAAGCATCTCCTTTTCTCGACGCTCAGGCAGGATCGAACGTAAGGCATCGCCGAAGTT
>JBEKHH010000024.1:0-71616 GCA_050012375.1 Tepidisphaeraceae bacterium | reverse complement strand
ATTCATAGCGTCGCTCCTCGATAGAAGGTGAAAGGTGTTCACAACTTCACCTTACCCGGCGAGCGACGTTTTTTTTAGCTTTGGTTGCGGCTCTGCCGCGCTGTGCTCTTCGCGTCTTCGCGGTGGTCTTCTCTTGCGTGCTATTTTACGGCGAGGAACGTCACGCAAATCGGAGTGGGCACGGCCAGGACGTCTCCGGTGGGGGCAAGTTGCCCGGTTTCGGCATCGATACGAAAGATCACCACCGAATCGGAATCCTGATTGGCCGCGAAGAGGAATTGGCCGGTCGGGTCGATCCTGAAATCGCGCGGCGCCTTTCCCCGCGTGGATTGGTAACCCGCGGGCGTCAGCGTTCCAGCCGCGGAATTGATCTCGAAAATCGCCAGGTCGTCCGGCCCGCGATTGGAGGCGTACAGAAATCGTCCGCCGGGGTGAATGCGGACCTCGGCCGAGGTGTTGGTTCCATGATACCCCGGAGGGAGCGTGGAGACCGTTTGTAGGGGACGCAACTGTCCGTGGCTGGAATCCCAGGCGTAGGCGATGACCGTGCCGCCCATCTCGTTGATGAGATAAGCGAATTTGCCGTTGGGATGGAAGCTCAAGTGCCGGGGGCCGGAGCCGGGCGCCACCGCGACGGTGGGGGGCGAAGCATCAGCCAGCGCGCGAATCGCCGCGTCGAAGCGGTAGATGTAAACCTTGTCCAGGCCCAGATCGGGCACGAGGACGAAGTTCCCGCTGGGATCGAAATTGCATGAATGCGGGAAGGGATGCCGCTGGCGGTCGGGGTTGACGCTCGAGCCGGTATGTTTGATGACCGCGGAAACGGCGGCGAGCGTTCCGTCGGAATTGATGGTCAAAACGGAAACATCGCCGGAGCCGTAATTGGCCACGACCGCGCACGAGCCGGACGGATCGACATCGATGTGCGTGGTATCCCTGCCCTTGGAGGGCTGCTGGTTCAGCGCCGTCAGCGCGCCGGTGGTGGGATCTATTGCATAGGCGGCGACGATCGACGTGCGATGGTTGCTCGTCGTGGCGACGGTGTAAAGGAATTTTCCGCCAGGGGCGATGACCTGCCAGCCGGGATCGGCGATCTCCGCCGCCAGGGCCTGCTCGGCTGTTTTGCCGGTGGATGAGTCGAATCGGCACAGGTAAATCCCCTTGCTCTTGCTTGGGGGATGGCTGTTGGTGCCGATATAGACCCAGAATTGCGTTGCCGGCACTGCCGCCGAAGACCACGAGCTGCTCATCGCCGCGACCATGCAGAAGATGGTAAGAATCGACCTGCCATTCATGCAATAGCCTTTCCACATGGAATCAGCCCCTATATCTTCCATAGCCAATGAAGCTGTTTGACGTCATCGCAATTCTACTGACTCTGACGGCTTTGCTCAGTTATTTCAACCACCGCTACATGCGTCTGCACCCCAGCGTCGGCGTCATGCTGATCGCTTTGCTGCTTTCGCTGGCCCTGATCGGACTGGGCGAACTGGGCCTTGGCGTTCGCTCCGCGGCCAGGGACTTCCTGCATCACGTTCACTTCGGCGATGCCCTGCTGACCTGGATGCTGGGGTTTCTGCTCTTCGCCGGCGCGCTGACCGTGGACCTGAGCGAGCTGCAACGCAACTGGCGGATCACGACGGTCCTGGCCACGGTGGGAACCGCCGCGTCAACGGTGATCGTGGCGGTCCTGACGCACTGGGGCCTGGGCCGGATCGGTTTGAGCCTGTCATGGATCGGATGCCTGTTGTTCGGCGCGCTGATTTCCCCGACGGATCCGGTGGCGGTCATCGCCGTCATCCGCCAGGCCGGCGCCGGCAAGACGATCGGCACGGTGGTTTCTTCCGAATCGCTATTGAACGACGGCATCGGCGTGGTTCTGTTTTTGACGATCCTGAAAGCGGCGGCAGCGCCCGGCGGCGCGACGGTCGGCGGCGTGGGACTGATGTTCGTCCGCGCGGCCGGCGGCGGGGCCGTCCTCGGATTCTGCACCGGACTCTTCATCTACCAACTGCTCAAGAACGCGCGAAATTTCCAGGTGGAAGTCCTCCTCACGCTGGCGCTGGTGATGGGAACCTATTCCCTGGCGTCGGCCCTGGGCATGTCGGCGCCCATCGCCGTCGTCGTTGCCGGGCTACTCATCGGCAACCGCGGCAAAATCTTCCGCATGTCCGAGCAGGTCAACATCGATCTCGAGCGATTCTGGGAGTTGATCGACGAGGTCCTCAACGCGGTGCTCTTCGTGCTGATCGGCTTGGAGGTGCTGGTGATGCCGTACTCGCCCCGTCATTTCCTCGCCGCCATCATCGCCATCCCGATCGTCCTGCTGGCGCGAACGGCAACGCTGCTGCCCTTCGCCGGGCGCGTCGGTTGGGGAACAACCAGCATCCTCATCTGGGGCGGCCTTCGCGGCGGCCTGGCCGTGGCCATGGCGCTTTCCCTGGCCGAAGGACCGGAGCGTGATCTGATCGTGGCCATCACCTATGGCGTGGTTTGTTTCTCGATCCTCGTTCAAGGCACGACCATCCGCGAACTGGTCCAGCGAACGATTCTGTTTGGCCAAGGGAAATGAAACCGCGGTTGGCCGCGACTTCCAACGTTCAAAGAACGCGCTCCCCTTCGGGTCGCGGCTAAACTATTTAGAATGGATTGGCAATGACCGACCTTCCCACGCGGCAGGCCTTGGACGCGGCGATGGAATTCCATCGCGCCGGCGACGCGTTGCAGGCCGAGGCGATGTACCTCCAGGTCCTCTCGCGGCAACCCGATCATGCCGAGGCATTGCACCTGCTGGGGTTGCTCACGTCCCAGTTGGGCCGGCAGCCGGCGGCGCTGGAACTGATCGAGCGGGCCATCGGCGCCGATCCGCTGGCCGCGGAATATCGCGTCAACCTGGGCGTCGTGCTGGAGGCGATGGACCGGCCGAACGAGGCCATCGCGGCCTATCGCCTGGCCATCGAGCTGCGTCCGGAACTGGCAGATGCCCACATCAATCTCGGCAACGCACTGGCCAAGCAAAAGCGCTGGGAGGAGGCGATCGCCGCGTATCGCGCGGCCCTGGCAAATCGGCCGGAAAATGCGCAGATTCACAACAACCTGGGCGCGGCCCTGTACAACTCCGGGCAAATTGACGCGGCAATCGCCGAATTGCGCAAGGCCCTGGAGCTTCAGCCAGACTTTGCCGATGCCCTGAATAATCTCGGCAACGCAATGTTTCTCAAGGGGGAATTGGATAGGGCGATCACCGCCTACCAGCAGGCCGTAGGACTGAACCCCGACCTGATCGACGCCCAGATCAATTTGGCCAACGCGCTGGACCGCGGGGGCCGCCATGAAGAGGCCCTGGCGGCGCATCTTCGAATCGCCAGGGCGCGGCCCGATCATGCGCCGACGCACCAGGCCATCGGCGATGGATATTATCTCCAGGGGAGATGGGATGAAGCAGCCGACGCCTATCGCCGCGTCATCGCGTTGCAACCGAGCGACGATCGTGCATACCTCAGCCTGGGAAACGCCCTGTCGGGGCAGATGGACCTGGACGGGGCGGTCGCCGCCTTCCGCACGGCCACGGTCCTGCGGCCCGATGCGGTCGAGGCGCACAACAATCTCGGCGTCGCCCTGAAGGAACAGGGCCAACTCGACGAGGCCCTGGAATGCTGCGACAAGGCCCTGGCCATCGACCCGAACAACGCCGCGATCCACAGTAATCTTGTTTACCTGCTCTCGTTTCATCCGGGCTATGACCCGGCCGCGCTGGCCAAGGAACAGCGGCGATGGAACGAGCTGCACGCCCGCCCGCTGAAATCGCTCATCCAACCGCATGCCAACGACCGTTCGCCGGACCGCCGGCTGAAGATCGGCTACGTCTCACCGGATTTCCGCCAGCACGTCGTCGGCCAGAATATTCTCCCGCTGCTCAGTTGCCACGATCACGAAAGATTTGAAATCTTCTGTTATGCCACGTCGGCAGTGTGCGATGCGTTCACGGAATTGCTCCGTCCCCAGGCGGATATGTGGCGGGACGTCGGTGGGCGCAGCGACGAGGAATTGGCGGAAATCTTTCGCCAGGACCAGATCGACATCCTGGTCGATCTGTCGCTGCACATGGCCCACAACCGCCTGCGGGTTTTCGCCCGCAAGCCCGCGCCGGTGCAGGTGAGCTATCTCGGCTATTGCGCCAGCACGGGCCTGGAGGCGATGGACTATCGTCTCTCCGATCCGTATCTCGACCCATCGGATTCGGATCTTTCGCTTTACAGCGAGCAGACGATCCGCCTGCCGGAGACGTATTGGTGCTATGGCTGCGCGGGACCGACGCCGGAGCCCTCCCCGCCGCCCAACGCCGCCGCGGGATACATCACCTTCGGGTGCCTGAACAATTTCGCCAAGGTTTCGTGGGCGGCCCAGGATTTGTGGGCCCAGGTCCTTCACGCCGTGCCGAACTCGCGAATGATCATTCATTCCTATCCGGGATCACATCTGGATGAGGTCCGCGAGCGTTTTTCCCGCAAAGGCGTCGCTCCGGATCGGCTGGAATTCGTGGCCAAGTTGCCGTGGCCGCAATATGTCGCGCTGTACGGCCGGATCGACATCGCGCTGGATCCGCTCCCCTGGGGCGGAGGCATCACCACCTGCGACGCGCTGTGGATGGGCGTGCCGGTCGTCAGCCTCGTCGGCCAGACCGCTGTCGGCCGCGGCGGAAAAAGCATCCTGTCGAACATCGGCCTGGGCGAGCTGGCCGCTCGCCGGCCGCGGCAATACGTGCAGACCGCGATCGCGCTGGCCGAATCGCCCGGTCGCCTCGCCGAGCTTCGCAGCACGCTGCGCCATCGGATGCTCGCCTCGCCCCTGATGAGCGCCCGGAGATTCACCCGAAATGTCGAAAGGGCCTATCGAGAAATGTGGCGGCAATGGTGCGTTTCAGGCGATTCGCGTGTATAAATCAGCCCCAACAAGAAGGAGAAACCAAATGACCCCACTCGAACGCACGGCGGATGTTTTGAATCGCAATCTTGAGATGGTCAAGGCCACGCTCAGCGATTTTTCCGATGCGGACTTCTACACCCGGCCTTGTCCCGGGGCCAATCACCCGGCCTGGCAGATCGGGCATTTGATCTCGTCCGAAACGGGCATGGTCAGCGCGATGGATCCCAAGGCGGCGGCCAAATTGCCCGAGGGCTTCGACAAGAAATTCACCAAGGAAACCGCCAAGAAGGATGACCCGGCCTTCTTCGGCAGCAAAGCGCAATTGATGGATCAATTTGCCAAGACGCGCGCGGCGACCATCGCCTGGGTCAAGACGCTCAAGCCGGCCGATCTGGATAAGCCCGCTCCGGAACCCCTTCGCAGCTTTGCCCCAACGCTGGGACACGTTCTGGAGATGCTTCCGATGCACGTAGCAATGCACATGGGACAATTCCAGGTAACGCGGCGAAGGCTGGGCAAGCCCATTCTGCACTAAAGAGGGTCCGATCATCCCCCAAGCCCACGGCGTCGGCCGCGTTCAGGCCGCCGGCAAACCTTCAACTATTGACGGGACATCGTTGTGGAAAAAACTGAAGCCGCTGACTCGACCGCCAGGCGGCCGCGCCGCCACAGCAGGATCATTGCTTTGCTTAGTTGGATTTACGCGATCCAGATTATTGCGGCTTGGCTTTTTCTGAGATTCGAAGGAGATCGATCATGGTTGGGGACCCTTGCGATATTCTCTCCGCGGTGGGTTGTCATATTGCCGCTGGCTCCTCTTGTCCCACTGGCGCTGGCGTTTAACCGACGCTGCATCTGGATCCTCGCCATCGCAAGCGCCGGCGCCCTCTTTTGGGTGATGGGCCTGTGCCTCCCATGGCGAACTCTGTTTGCCCCTGGAAGCTCGGCGCCGGCGGTTCGTGTTTTGACTTGCAATGTGCATGGTCAGGCCCTGAATTCCAGCCAGCTAGCCGGTTTAATTGCCGCCGTCCATCCCGACGTCATTGTGTTGCAGGAATGGGCCCCGCCTTACGAATCCTCAATCTTCCGTGAAGGCGATTGGAACGTCATCACGATTGGCGAACAATGTATAGCCACCCGATTCCGCATCGACACGGCCCAAGAGCTTGAAGACGGTTCTGCCGTTCACTACACCCTCGAAACCTCCGCCGGAAGGATCGATCTCTTTAGCGTGCACCTTGCCTCTCCTCACCCGCTCTTATTTGCCGCCCTGCAAGGCATGCCCAACGGCAAAACCGATCTTGAAAATAACGCCATCGAAAGAGAAGGTCAGTCGCGCGAACTGAACCGCATCACGCGAAGCATTTCCGGTCCGCTTCTAATCGCCGGTGATTTTAATCTCTGTCCTGACAGCCCGATCTTTCGGGAAAACTTCCGTCAATTTACCGATGCGTTCGACGCCGCGGGTTTCGGCTTTGGCTGGAGCTATCGTGTCTCGTGGGCGGCGATGCGAATCGATCACATCCTCAGCAACAGCCAATGGACTTGTCGGGACTGCTGGCTTGGCATTGATGTGGGTTCGCCGCACCGCCCCCTCATCGCCGATTTTTCGCTGGGGAGCGCACGATAACCAGCCGGCTTATGGACGCGCTCACCCGCTGCTCTTCTACCCGATGATGGCCTATGAGCGTATGGTGAATCTGTCGTCTGCCTTCTCGGGTATCCGCGTCAACGTTCTGCTGTCTGTGCGCAAGGGGGCGTAAGCCTCGGTAGGGTCCGATCATCCCCCAAAGCTCACGGCGATGCCGTGGTTTTTTTTGTCCAATGAGCGCCCCGCCCGCACTGGCCGATAACAATCCTGTGACGGTCTGCGCCCAGCCAGAATCCATTCCAACTGAACGATCCAACCCCCACCGCGCGCCGCCGCGCCTGGGCCTGGCGGTCCTGATCGCCATCTGCATCGTCTTCGCCCTCCTCGGGCGCTTGAGCTATCTGGCCCGGCCCTTCGATTCCGACGGCGCCATGTTCGTTTATATGGGCAAGCTCGTCAGCGAGGGCGGCCGGGTCGGCTACGAACTGATCGACAATAAATTCCCCACCGTCGGATTGATGACCAGCGCCTGCTGGCGGATCTTCGGCGACAATTGGCCGGCCTACGTGCTGTTGCAGATGGCCCTATCCTTCGGGGCCGCATTTCTGCTGGCCCGCTCGGCGAATCAAAACATCAACCGCCATGCCGGCCTGGCGGCAGGCCTGTTCGCGCTGGTCTATCTCAACTTCAATTTCGCGGTCTTCGGCGGATTTCAATTGGAGACCCTCCAGGCGTTCTTCTGCATTGTCTCCGCGTCGGCGGCGATGTTTTCCCTCTGCCGCGATGATCCCCGCGATTCGCTGCTGGCCGGCCTGGCCGCCGGGACCGCCGCGATGCTCAAGCCGTCCGGGCTTGGCGTGCTCGCCGCCTTCGCCGCGGCGACGATCTGGCGGCATCGCCGCGATCTTGGCCGAATGTCCGTCCACGCCGCGGCAACGGCCGCCGGGCTGGCGATTCCCGCCCTGGTCGCACTGGCGTATCTCATCGCAGCCGATCTCCTGCGCGAAATGCCCACTATCTGGCGGCAAATCGCGCGTTACGCCTCCCAATCTCCCTGGGAACCCTGGGACATCAGCAAGCCGATCATTGTGATCGTCATCGCGGGGTTTCCGATGCTCGTGCGCGGCGTGGTGTTTCGCCGGCCGGAGCATCGGATTGCCAATGATGCGAACCGATCCGTCGTGATTTTCGCTCTTGTCTGGATGGTGCTCGAAGTCGCCGGCATCGCCGCCCAGCGGCGGATGTATGCCTATCATTTTCTCGTCCTGGCCGGCCCGGCCGCTCTGCTCTTCGGCCTGATCCCGCGCAAATCCGCCGCGCTTCCATTGGCGGCAGCGCTGGCGCTTCCGATGCTCCTGTCGGCTTGGGGCGCCGCCCTGGTGTTGCAGGATGCGCACAATCCCCTGGAGCATTTGGCCGCCAGCGAGTATCTGGCCGCCCACGCCCGGGATGGCGACGCGGTCTGGCAGGACGGGATGCAACGGCTGCTGATCGAAACCAATCTCAAGCCCGGCTCGCGCTATCCGATGACGTTTCTGTGGGTGAACGATGATGATGCCCCGCTGGATTATTGCCGCGCGATGATTGGCGATTTCGATCAGCGTCGTCCCCGCTACATTCTGCTCCCGACGCGAATCGACTGGTATATCCAGGCCGTCAGCACGCACATCAAGGAGCTGGGCCTGAATCCAAAACGCCAGGCCAACTATGTCAAGGCATGGCACGACCTGCGCGATTACGTCCGGAAAAACTATTCGCCGGAAGCGCAGGCGGGGAAAGAAACCATTTATCGGCGGGATCAATAGATGGAACCCGGACAAACCACGATTTGCGGCGCCCCGGCGTGGCCTGCCAGTCGGCAGGTCCCCCATCCCCACCACTTTCTCCGAAACGTCCTGATCCCCTTCGCCTGCACGCGCGGCTTGCTCCTGCTGGCGGCCTGCTTGGCGCTCTGGCGGCTCTCCTCGTCGGCCGAAGGCGGATGGAATGGCCCAACCTCATCCGCCGCCATCAACATGTGGTCTCATTTCGACGGCTTGTGGTATTTATCCATCGCCCGCGACGGCTATCAATTCGCGCCCGGCGCGCAATCCAACGCCGCCTTCGCTCCGCTGTTTCCGATGCTGATGCGAATCGGCGGCCAATTGGCCGGCGGCAGCGATGCGGCGATGCTGGCGGCGGGAATCATCCTCTCCAATCTCGCCCTGCTCGCGGCCGTGGGGTATCTGGCGGCGCTGATGCAACTGGAAGGACACGACCAAGCGGCCGCGCGGGCCGGATGGTACCTGCTGATTTTCCCCACCAGTTTTTTCCTCTCGGCGGTCTATCCGATGTCGCTATTTCTGGCGCTGGCGACGGGGGCGTTTTACCATGCTCGACGCGGACAGTGGCCCATCGCCGGGACGCTGGCGGCCATGGCGGCGCTATCGCGCCCGGACGGCGTTCTGCTCAGCGCCGGCCTGGCCCTGGAATATTTTCTCCAATACAGAGGTTCACCGCGTCGCGACATGCTCTGGCTGGCATCCGGCCCGGCGGCCCTGCTGGCATGGATGGCATTCCAATGGCATCGATTCGGCGATCCACTGGCATTCGTGGTCGCACAGCGGCAATGGGATCCGTCGCCGATCCAAACCGTCATGCACTCCTCGCGGGCCGGCTTGCAACTGGGATGTGCCGGACTCTTCGTCCTGCTGGTGATTCTGTGCCTGCGATTTCTCCGGCCGAGCTACACCCTCTTCGCCGCGTCGATGCTCGCCGTCATGCTCGCCGCCGCGCGGTTCTGGTCGATCACCCGATTCGTCGTCGTGCTTTTTCCGGCGTTCATGTTGCTGGCGATCCTCGGCCGGAGATGGCGGATCATTCATCTGGCCTACACCGCCATCGCCACGCCGCTGTCGTTCTTGCTCATGATGCGATTCGCCCTGAATCTCTGGGTGGCGTAGAGTCCAGGGGTGGTTGACTGAATCGGCGGGAACGAGGGCAGATAAACGAAGAGAATGTTGATCGGTTGCGGTCTTCGTGACGGCCGAAGTCGCCAGCTCGTATAGGAGAGCACGCTGCCGCTGCCGATCGTCACGAAGAATTCAACCGATCATCTTCCTGCATCTTCTTGATTGATTTGCCCTCGTTCTCGCCGATTACGTCACGCACCCAGCGTCCGGTAATGCAGTTCCGGCGGATTGAAAACATATCCCGGCATTTTACGCCGATACGTTGACAGCGCATGGCAATACTCGCGTTCATAAAAAAGCGCCTCACGACCCGGCGCGATCTCCGCACGCGCCTCTGGCGAGCCGGCGGATTGCTCGTCATCTTCATGCTCACCATGTTCGTCTGCAACTGCGTGATCTCAAAGGATCGCGCCGTCACCTGGGACATGCTCGGCCACGATTTTCTGGCCTTCTATTACGGCGGCACCTGCGCACGCACGGGACATTTCGAGCAACTGTACGACCTCCCGGCCACCCGCGCCTTTGAATTCAAAACCGGACACGCCGCCGGATTGTCGATGGGCACGAGCTTCGGCCCATGGTGGAATCCCCCCTTCGCCGCCTGGATGTTCGCGCCCCTTTCGGCGTTGCCCTATCTGACGGCCCTGCACCTCTGGTGGACCCTCGGTGTGATTTCCCTGGCGATTTCGATCATTCTCATGTGCCGGATGCTCGATGGCGGATGGAAGACGAAACTGCTGGTGCCGCTTCTGATTCTCCCGATGATGCCCTGCTTCCAGGCGTTTTGCCATGGCCAGAACACGTACTTCTCGCTCTTGCTGCTGACGACAACCGTGACGCTCTGGCGCGCCGGGCGGTCGGTGCTGGCGGGGATCGTGTGCGGACTGCTGTTCTACAAGCCGCAACTCGGCGCGGTCGTGGCCATCGTCCTGGTTCTGAGCCAGGGCCGGCGGGCAATGCTCGGCGTATGCCTCACGGGAACCGCCCTGGTGCTCGTGAACATGCTGACCATGCCGGGATCAATGCACGAGTTCGTCTATCGCATGCCGCAAAACATGCGATGGATTCAGGAGCAGCTCGTCTATCGCTGGGAGCGCCACATCACGTTCAAGGCGTTCTGGCGGATGGCGATCCAGGGATGGAGCGCCGGCCCGGCCGCCGTGTCGGTGAAAATCATGTGGGGCCTCTGCGAACTCGGCGTGATCGCCGGCTTGGCGACGCTGATCTTCAAAACGCCGCCGAGCCAGCGCTCCGGCTCGGGCCGCGATCGGCTCATCTCCGCCGCCATCATCGCCATGCCCCTGCTCATGCCGTTCTATTTCGACTATGACCTGCTGCTGCTGACCGTCGGCGTGGTGGTATTGGCCGCGGATTTCCAGCGCAATGCGCGTGAGCGGGCATCGGTCAACTGGGAAGACCGCTGGCTGGTTGGCGTCCTGGCAACGGTGTACATCGGCCTGGAATTCACGATGGTTCTCTACAAATCACGGATTCATCCGATCGTTCCGCTGCTTTCTTTCGCGACGGTGCTGCTCGTTCGGCGCGGCCTGCGGACGCGGGCGATGCCGGCGACGGAGTCACAGCCGGATTTCTTCCCGGCGGCGCTGGCAGCCTAAAACCTGTATTATTCCCCCGTGCAAACCGGTTCCAGCCTTCGTCGCGATATCCTTTCGGCCTACCTGGTGACGGCCGCCCGCGTGCTGGCATGGATCGTCGTGACCGCCGCGGTCATCCGCACCGCCGGCAAGCCCGCCTTCGCCCTGCTCGCCCTCTTCCAATCCACCATCGGGATTCTCGAATATGCCGCCATCGGCCTAAGCCCGGCGATCATCCGCCTGACCGCCGAAGCAATCCGCCAGTCGCCCAGCGACTCGCACCGCTCGCCCGCCGTCCAAGCCGTCTACGCCAACGGATTCGCCATGGCCCTGCTCACCGCTTTCGGCGGCGGGATACTTCTGCTGGGCTTTTTATGGCTCTTCCAATCCTCGCAAACCAACGCCGATAGCCATGGCGTCGCATCCGAGTTGGTGCTAATGCTCGGCGTCGCCACGCTGCTCCGGCTCATCAGCGACGCCCCAGCCGCCGCCTTGCAGACTTCCGGGAAAATTTCCCTCGACAATTTCCTGCTCACAATCCATGAAGTGATCTGGGGCGCAGGCACGGCCATCGCGCTGCTGGCGCTTGGCCTGCCCTGGCAACGCGCAACCGGCGGCGCATTGATCTGCGCCTCGCTCGCTCTGCTGATCGCCCGCTCCGTTCTGTCGCACCGTTACGGCAGCGGCGTGTTCGACCAATGGTGGCGGCGATTCAGCCCCAAGCTCGTCCGCCGCCTCCTGATCTTCGGCGCAATGGTCGTGGCCGCGCAAATGGCCGACTATCTCTACGCCCCGACGGACAACCTGCTGATATTGAACCTCATCAACGTGGCAACCGTGGCGACCTACGCGCCGGCCGTGCAAATCGACGGCGGCGCGCTCCTGCTGGTGGGCGCGCTGGCGTCGGTGCTCCTGCCGCGATCGGCCCTCGCCCACGCGACGGGCGATTTTGCTCTCGTTCGCCGCTATTACATCCGCGGAACGCTGGCGACGTTCTTTCTGCTCCTCGCCGCCGCCCCAATCCTCTATCTTCTCGCCCCATATCTCTTCAAGTTCTGGCTCAAGGATGCCATGGCCGCCACCTGCGCCATCCTGCCCATGATGCTCATTCACACCGTCGTCGGCGGGAGCAGCGCCGTCGGACGATCGATCCTCCTGGCCATCGGAAAAGTCCGGCCGTTCACCCTTTCCGTGCTGATCGCGGGGATCGCCAACGTTGTTTTGAGTTACAGCTTCGTGCGCTACGGCCACCTGGGGCTGCCCGGAATCGTGCTGGGGACAATCGTGGCCGTGACAGCCAGATGCGCCGTTTGGATGCCGTGGTACACCCTGCGAGTATTGAATCGGGACCTCTCAGCGACCGATCCGCCAATTCTCCAATCGCTCCCGCCGGCACATCTATCGTGATCGGTGAAAATGCAACCGCGAAGACGCGAAGATCGCGAAGACAGACGCGAAGAAGTTCACTGGCTGATTTCTTCGGCATTTCTTCGCGCCGTCTTCGCGATCTTCGCGTCTTCGCGGTTGCATCTAATATTCCCGCAATTGCGAAAGAGCCCAAGCGTAACGTAACATCTTCCTCTCGTGGCCAAAACGCGGAGCCAATTTCTTTGCAATCATTGCGGCAGCTCGCATCCGAAATGGTTCGGAAAATGCCCCGACTGCGGAACCTGGGACAGCCTGGAATCCTACACCCCGCCGGCCCCCGACGCCCGGGCTGAATCGCGAGCCGAGGCCCTGGGAACCGCCGCCAGGCTCGCCGTCGCGGCCGAGGCCCTGCCCATCGGAGAGATCGACGAAACCCAAACCCCGCGCTTGCCCACGGGCATCGCCGAATTCGATCGCGTGCTCGGCGGCGGGATCGTCCCAGGCTCGGTGGTGCTCGTCGGCGGAGAACCCGGCATCGGCAAATCGACGCTCCTTCTACAGGTCGCTCATGCGATGGCTTCATCGCGTCAACCGTCCAAAGTCTTGTACGTCACCAGCGAGGAATCGGCCCGCCAGACGGCCTTGCGCGCCGGAAGACTGGGCGTCAAATCCGGCCAACTGCTCGTGCTGGCCGAAACGAACGTGCAGCGCATCCTCCATCAGATCGGCCGGCACGAGCCCGCCGTCGCCGTCGTCGATTCGATTCAGATGATCTACAAGCCGCAACTTCCCGCGGCGCCGGGATCGGTCACGCAACTCCGCGATTGCTGCATGGACCTGGTCTACCTGGCCAAGGCCACCGGCACGGCCATCATTCTCGTCGGCCATGTCACCAAGCAGGGCACGCTGGCCGGCCCCAAGCTCATCGAACACATCGTCGATACCGTCGCTTATTTTGAGGGAGACCGTTTTCACGCCCATCGCATCGTCCGATGCGTGAAAAATCGCTTCGGCGGCACACACGAGGTGGGCCTGTTCGAAATGACCGGCCAGGGACTCACCGAAGTCACCGATCCCGGCAAATTGTTCATCGAGCAATATGGCGCCGGCGGCCAGCCCAGCGGATCGGTCATCACGGCGGCCACGCAGGGTTCACGCGTCCTGTTGGTTGAAGTCCAGGCCCTGACGGCCTCCAGCGTCATCGGCGCCGCCAAACGAAAAACCAGCGGCGTATCTCCCGATCGCGTCGCCATGATCATTGCCGTCCTGGAAAAGCGCGCCGAAATGCGCCTGGCAGCCGAGGACGTTTTCGTCAACGTCGCCGGCGGCGTCAAAACGCCCGAACCCGCCGTCGATCTGGCCATCGCGTTGGCGATCGCGTCGGCCCACATGAATCGCCCGCTGCCGACGGGAACATTGGCGGTGGGGGAGCTGGGTCTTGGAGGCGAAGTCCGCACCGTGCCGCAACTGGAGACCCGCCTGCGCGAAGCCTCGCGCCTCGGCGTCACACACGCGATCGTCCCGCAGGTTGGGAATCACGTGCCGAAACTCAAGGGAATGGCCCTGCACGAAGTGCGGCGATTGTCGCAGGCGCTGGCGGATTTGTAGTTTGGCTTTACGATCGCATCGCAGACGCGATCACACTCGACGAGATTCAGCATCGCGATCTGATTGAAGCGTCAAACGACCGCGTGAATGACTATGCGCAGGCTCACGGTGCTATGGAGCACTTGGGCGCGTCAGCCCGACTTCGACGATTCCACGGCATTTTGCCCAGAACGAGTGCCATGCCGCAGTAGTCCGTGATGCCCGCGAACACCAGGCCGCCGCCGACAAATGCAGGGATGGCGAGAAACCCCCAGTGAATTCTCCATGCCAGCGCCAAGCCTAGCAGGACAAGTGAGCCTGCGCCAATGCGCACCTGCCGTTCGAGGGAGATGACATTTCCGCCACCGCGTTCGACAGGCAGGCCCATTCGCTCCCACGCGGCCGTGCCGCCCTGGATGAAATAGACGTGAGCCAATCCGGCCTCTTGAAGTCGCTGGCAGGCCTTTGCAGCCCGTCCGCCGGACTGGCAAATCACGTAGATCGGGTCATCGGCGTCGCGCCGCTGGGCGGCAACCGCGGCCGGGTCCAGTTCGTCCAGCGGCATTAGCCTCGCGCCCAATGCATGAACGCGCGCAAACTCCGCGGGCGTTCGAACATCCAGGATGTGAATGGGTTGCCCGCTATCGATCAGGCGACGACATTCCGCAAGGGGGATGGTGTTGGTGGACATGAGAGTCTCCGCCTAACTTCAATTCGACGTTCGTTCCGCGATGGCGTCCAATGCTTCAATGATACGGGGCAGGTAGGTGTACGTGGGACCGCCCTGCATCATTACGGCCACGCCGGCGGCTTCGAGAACCTGCTCGCGCGTCGCGCCGGCATTCAGTGCCGCCTGAACGTGCGCGTAGATGCAATTCTCACACCGAACGGCCAATCCGATGGCCAGGGCCATCAATTCTTTTTCCAGCACCGTCAGGGCGGCTGGTTTCATGGCGGTCTGGTGCAAAGCTCCGAATCCCTTGATCAGTTCGGGCATCGAGGCTCGAACGGGCTTCATCGCGGCGGCGTTGTTCTCATAATAGCCCTTGGCATTGCTGGACATAAGATACCTCCCAAAAGAACCGTTTTGCCGCCTTGCCAAAGTCGCCGGCGGCGTCTATAATTACTATATTACTAGCTAGTGATATAACCAAGAGAGTGGTACATGAAAAATGGATCTTTACCCCGGAATCGACCTCGCGGGAGTCACAAATCTCTCGACACCGCGCAACTACAGGCGGTGGCCGAGCTTTTCGCCGTGCTTTCCGAGGGCAGCCGCCTGCGGATCCTGCAGATTCTTCAAAGCGGCCCGGTGAACGTGGGGGAATTGGTCGAGCAATCGGGCTTGAAGCAGGCGAACGTGTCGAAGCAGCTTGGCATTCTCCTGTCGGCCGGAATCATCACACGACTGCAGGACGGGAACCGGGCAATCTACTCAATCAGCCTGCCGCTCGTCTTTGACCTGTGTGAACTGGTCTGCCGGGGAATGGCCCAGCAGGCGGCCGAACGCGCGGCGGTGCTGCGGGGATAATGCGCTCACAGAAGGCCGCGGTGGTTTGCGGTCGGGTCGGCCTTGGTGACCACAGATGATTTGGCCGGAAGTGGCCCGGTCATTGTTCAGCGCAGGACAGGAGCGGTGTCGAGAGAAGCACCCTGCCGGCATCAGAGCCAGAACTGGAACATGCCGCGGAAGACGATTTCGTTGTCGCTCGTGCTGGCGACGTAACCCAACCCAGTGGCCCCGGTGGATGGGAATCCGTTGGGCAGATAGTCCACATCCAGCGAGAACTTCGCGTGGTTGCCCCAGCTTCCGTCCGGACCCATGTAATAGTTGAGGCCGGCGCCGATCTCGCTAAAGTCGGCTTTGGTGGCGATCTTGAACCGATTACCCACCTCGGTGACGTCGTATCGAGCGACGACCTGCCAGGCCGGCGCGACGAAGACTCCGCCTTCCACCAGAGCGGCCATGTCGTTTCGGCTCGAAGCGCCGACAATGTTGCGGAAATAGTCGTCATAGAACGCGGTGAAAATCGTAAACCGCTTGGCCAGAAGCCACTGCGCATCCGCGTCGAACCGCAAAATATCCATGCCGGTCTGGCCACCGGTCGCGATGACCGTGCCATCGGTGTAACCCACGCCTCCGCCAATATCGAGCAGATCATGCCCAGCCGAAGATTGGCCCGTCAGGTCGGTCGTGTCAGCCCAATCACCGCAGACCTTCCAATCCACCCGGTCGGACGCGCCCCAATGCACCTTCGTCGTTGCCGTCGGGACGTTGGTGAAATCGGTGTTTCCGCTGTTGGTGCCGTCCATGAACACCAGATCGTTATGGATGGGACTCTTGTTCCCTGTGTATACAAGGTCCACTCCCTGCACCAGCGGGCCGCCGAGGGCATAACCGCCGACAAGGGAATCCGCCGCCGACCGTTCGACCAGCGGCTGGGCAGTATCCGCAGCGATCGCCTGCTCCTTAAATTGATAGTCCTTGAACTGGCCCGCCTTCACGCCGACATCGCCCAAACCTACATTGTGTGCGAAAACGTACTGCGCCCAGCCCCATTCCAACGTCGGCGCTCCGCCGTTGTCCGAATCCTGCCACTGGAACTTGTACGTCAGGTCCTTGGTGAAGACATTCCCGTCGAAATAAAATTTCGCACGGCGGACCTCGAAGCCGTTTTGCTTCGCCCCTTGTCTCCATCAGGTCTTCGCGGATCGGGCTGGGGAAAATCAGTGTTTGCGTCGCTTTTTTCGGGCGAAAATCCATCTTGCGCATGCTTGATGCGTCCTCCGTGGAACTCCGTGGGAGCCCATGCAATATCGCCGCTGGGTGACAAGCCTGGTGATAAGGAAACCGGAGACTGTGCTCCATCCGTCGATGGTATTCTTTCGGGTGCTGGTCCCTTTCCATCGAGATTTGGCAATAAATTCACGGCTGACGATAAAGCCGCTGTTGCGACGTGTGTGTAACGGTCCATCGTCAAAGTAATTGTCGAATGCCGCGCCAACATTTGGGCCGTCTTGGGATGAACCCCGGCTGCCACCAAATTGGAGATAAATGTGTGTCGAAATGCGTGAAAATCCGCGACACGCCCGCTTTCATCTCGATAGCATAGTATCTTGGATTTTTGACGTGCCCACAGTGCCTCAGGTGTCCCGGCCGCCTCAATCCACCGTGCTCGGGCATCCGCCAAGTCTGCGCGCACCATGTGCGCCACCTTATCAATAATGGGCATCGAAAAGGCTGGCGCGTCGGGTGCTTTACCCTTCAAACATTCCCTCAATAACGCGGCGGTTTCAGTTTTGAGCGGGAGGGTACCCGAGCAGCAGCGTGACGGCGATCGTGCCGGAGGCGAAGAGCACGCCATTGGCACCCGCGCGCAGCACGACCCGCAAATTCATGCTGAATCCCAGAAGAACCACACTGGTTTGCAGCAGCCACTTGGAAAGCTTGTGCCCGGCTTTACCGAATGGGTTGTGAACCGTCATTGCCAGAATCGCCCCTAGCGCCAACGCCAGCGGCGGGGTCGCCCAGTGTGTGAGGCACAGTGCCGCACCTGCGAGGAATAATAGTTTCCGACAGCCTACGGCGATTCGCCTCTCCATTCGCCGTTGGGGTCGGGGTTGCGCATCGGAAATAAATGCGATATCCATGCACGGATCATCGAGCGTAAAGAATCATAATGCAAAGACATAGTTGTTATACTATCGATCAGATAATCTGATGGCATGAACAGGACGCAATTGGCCGCCTTTACCGCCGTAGCGGAGGCGGGCGGATTTACAAAGGGCGCGCAGCGCCTCATGGTTAGCCAGCCGGCGGTCTCGCTACAGGTCGCCGAACTGGAAACCGCATTGAAGGCCACGCTGTTTGACCGCCTCCCGCGCGGCGTGCGGCTGACGGCCGCAGGTGAATTGCTCCTTGGATACGCGCGGCGGATCGACTCGCTTGAGCACGAGGCCGAATCCGCCATCGCCAATCTGCTGGGATTGTCGCGCGGAAAGTTGGTTGTCGGCGCGAGCCTGACGATCGGCTCATACCTTCTTCCCGCAACCCTCGGCCGGTTTCGGTACAAATACCCGCAGATCGAACTTGTGATGGAAATTGCCAACACTCATCAGATCGAGCGAATGCTTCTGGAAAATCGTCTCGACCTAGCGTTCACCGAAGGCCTTGTTCCCAGCGATGTGCTGGCGGCACAGATTATCCAGGAAGACCGGCTCGTGCCCATCGCGCCCCCGCGACATTCGATTCTCAAGCACAAGCGGATCACCGCTGCCATGCTGTGTCGGGAGGAACTGATCCTTCGCGAGCCGGGCTCCGGGACCCGGGAAGTAATCGAAAACGCGCTGGCCAAACGAAAACTGACGGTAAAGCCACTGATGTCGCTTGGCAGTGCTGAAGCGATCAAGCGAGCTGTCCAGGCCGGCATTGGATTATCGATCGTCTCCGAATTGACGATCGGCAGTGAAGTGTCGGCCGGAACGCTTGTCGTCGTTCCCGTCGTCGATCTCTCGATCAAGCGTCCACTGGTATTGCTCCGCCTCCCCGGCAAATCCGACGGTCCGGCCGCCAAGGCATTTGTGGAGTTGGTTCAGGGGCGATGACGGGTCACTCACCAATGCAATACATTCGCCGATTCCGCTTGCTGTGCACCCGTCCCCGGTCCTGAACGCTTCCAGCCAATCGATGACGACACCGCTCAAGGTGGCGGCGGGACAGGGTTTTAGTTTAGACGCCCTCACACGTCCCTAAATCCAACGTCGGACACGTGCCTTAAAATCGGTGTATTCGACCCCAAAGCGCCGCTCCAAGTAAACCTCCTCGCGTGCAATCACATTCCATCGAATAAGCACCAGCACCAACGGTAAAAACGAGATCGACCAGAATGACTGAATGGATATGGCAATTCCCAAATAGCAAACCGTCAACGCCAGATACATTGGGTTACGCGTGAAACGATAGGGTCCACGAATCACAAGTGCGGACACAGGCTTGTGCGGTCGAATCGCTGTTCCCGTTCGCCGGAAACAATAGATCGCTGACGATGCGAGGATGATGCCCGACCCGATTAGAAGTCCTCCAACGACGCGAGAATACTCTAAGGATAACCAGGCTGTCGGAATCCAGACCGTTAGGAGTACGCCAGGAACAAGGCCTGAAAGAAAATAGAGCGGTGGCGGAATCTTCACGCCCGCAGAGTCTGATTCGATCGGATGCGTGTGAGGTTGATCCAAGATAACTCGTTTCGCGATTGCGTTGGCCCTCAATTGCTCGAACTGCTCGGCTCGGCCCACAACTTGGCGACTCGGTAACCGCCTTTGAGATTGCGAACATTGCTGAACCCGTGTTGCATGAGAATGCGCGAGGCAACGTAGCCACGAAGGCCAACTTGGCAGTACACAGTAATCGGGCGACTGACGTCTAACTCACCCAAACGACTTCGAAGCTCATCCAGCGGGATGTTGATGGCACCCTGAAGCGAGCCGGCCGCGTATTCTGACCGTGTCCGAACGTCTAGGCGCAGATCCCCATCCACGGCCAGCGCCGACACCGCCGCCACCGTCCCACGGAGCTGGTTCTGGGCCACCATTGCCGCAAGATGGATCGGGTCCTTTGCCGAACCGAACTGCGGAGCATAGGCAAGGTCCAGTGAGGCCAGATCTTCCAATGTCCCGCCGAAATGTAACAGCGTCGCGACTATATCAATCCGCTTGTCAACACCCGCAGCGCCGACGGCCTGCGCACCCAGAACCCGACGTGTCGGTTTCTCGTACACGAGTTTGATAATCATCGGCTCGGCACCGGGGTAATACCCTGCATGATGACCGGCTACCACGTAAGATGTGTCAAAATTCAAACCAGCCTTTCGCGCCGCCGCCTCACTCAGGCCGGTGAGTCCAGCCGAGATGCCGAAAACCTGGACGATGCTCGTTCCGAAGACCCTTGCTGCGGAATCCGAGGTCCCGGTTGCCGCATGCTCACCGGCGAGCCGCCCTTGTCGGTTGGCCGGTCCAGCCAGGGGGATGCGGACTTTCGTGTCGGTCACCCCGTGCGTTGCCTCACTGGCATCGCCGACGGCATAGATGTCGGGATCGTTGGTCCGCTGATACGCGTCAACGGCGATTGCTCCACTTGCCCCGATCGTTAAATCGGCTGCCGCCGCCAGTGAGACGTTCGGCTTCACGCCGATCGACAGGAGTACCATGTCGGCCGGAATCTCATGGCCCAACTTTTTCGCATCATCCCGAACCTCGACCGACGTCAAGTCTCCGGCTCCGGCACTGCGCAGTTTGCTGAGGCCCATGCCGGTGATCACGTCAACGCCGTGTTTGGCCAGTTCAGCGGCGATCGGCTCGGCCATTTCCGGGTCCAGAGGCTGCAGCACTTGTTGAGACTTCTCGACGATCGTCACCCGCAAGCCGCGGTCGCAAAGTGCTTCCGCCATTTCCAGGCCGATGAACCCGGCTCCCACGATCACGGCTAACCGTGGTTCTTGTTCGACAATCCACCGCTGAACGCTTCGCGCGTCCTCCATCGACCGCAGCAGAAATACGTTCGACTGTCTCGCACCCACTTCGTCAATGCGCGGGAGCATGGGCGAAGCACCAGTGGCCAGAATGAGCTTGTCGTAAGACAGGCGATAGGTGGTGCCGGCTGCGTCGTCGCGAACCTCGACCTCCTTCGCATTACGGTCGATCAGGGTCACCTCGTGCCGCACCCGCGCATCGATGTTGAATCGTTCGCGGACGCGCGCAGCAGTTGTGACCAGCAGCTTGTCCTCGGACTCGATCCGCCCGGCGAGGTAGTACGGAAGCCCGCAATTGGCGAACGAGATAAAGCCACCTCGCTCAAGAACGATGATCGAGGCATCCTCATTCATCCGCCTGGCGCGGGTCGCCGCACTCATCCCACCAGCCACGCCACCGACAATCACAATCCGTAATGGCACGATTTACCCTCCTTTCGACTCATCGCTTTTTCGGCTTCAAGCCCACATTGGATATGTGGATCGACGACGTTTGTCAGACTGGGCGCACACTGGCCCCGGTGCCGCAATGACGCATGATCCCAAAGGGCAAACCGTAGCGCTCGGCCACGCCGCAGCGGCATTCGTGCAAATCGCTCAGAGGGCCGGCCAAGCATATCTCAGTGCTGCTGGAGTTTGCAGGTTGAAAGTTTAAATGGCAAGTACAACGGGCACATGCCAATTGCCGCGGTGCCAAGCATGATCACGCCGACTGCCGCGACAATGATTCCCAGGAAGCTGCCGGACATGACGTTCGGTTTCGTAAACGCCAAAACGAGGGCGACCACACCGATGAGAGCGCGAATGACACCGTCGGCTGGGCCGACATTCTTACACATTTGCATGGTTTGATCCTTTCGATGAATCGTCGCGATTCGGCGGTTCCAACGCAGACCCGCTGCGCGGGTCGATTGCGCAGGAGCCCAACGGGCAACCGCGGTTGATGATCAGAAGTGTGAACCAGATGGCACCAGCCGCGAAGAGAAATGCAGGATGAATGGTGAAGCCGAGAACCAGCATGGCCAGCGCCAGCGCGACGGCGCCAAGGCGGATGACCGGCGTCAAACGACCCGATCCGCTCGTGCTTCTAACAACAGGAAGGCCCGCCCGCCTCCATGCCGATGTGCCGCCCTCAACGTTGACAACATTTATTTCCGCCGCGGCAAGGAGGTCGCAAGCGGTCCGCGAACGACCACCGGATTGACAGATGATGTAGAGCGGCTGATCGGGAGAACCTCGTCGGCCGGTCGTTACCGATTGCGGCGAAAGCTTGCTGAGCGGTATGGACCTGGCGCCTTTCGCATGAACCGATTCGTATTCCCCGGCTGTGCGCACATCGACAAGGTCGATGAGCTGTCCATTGCCCTGAAGCGCATAGACTTCGGCAGGGCCGAGATTGCGATAGTGTATCGTTGTGTTTGACATCGTTATCACCTTTGTTGTTTTGAATTCAACATTCCTTATTGGCCATCAATTGATCATGACAGGCACCGAAGACGCGAAGATCTTTGCGATTACATGGAGTTTCTGACCGATATTGAGCTTCTTCGGATTGGCGGCGTTGTGGTGCAAAACGAGCAACGTCATGTCGTCGTTTGCCGGAATCCCACCGCGGAAGGAGGCGGCGGCCTCCAATGCCGCGCGACCGAAATCGGCCAGACGACCAACGTGCAAGCCGCGCAACAGATCCAGGAAGCCCTCCTCGCCGAGCATTCGGCCTTGCGGGTCTCGCGCTTCAATGAGGGAATCGCTGTATATCAGCACAAGATCATCCTTTGCCAAAGGGATCGCGAACTGGACGTAATCGGTTAGTTTGATGACGCCCAAAGGCACGTTCATGGCCGCATTCGTTTGCGGCGCGATGTCTTGGCGGATGACCGCCCATGATTGTGTCGCGGCTCGATACCAAATGGGCGGCGGATGGCCGGCGTTGCAGAAAACGAGATGATCGGTCTGTGGAACGTAAGTTGCCAGCAATGCCGTGGCGAATCGGCCGTTTCGGGCCAGATCAGAAAATTCGCGGTTCAACGCTTGAGCGAAACGGGTTTGGTCGGCGGTGCCGATATGCTTACGCATCAATTGCCGCAGGCGCTTGGCCAGCTTGCCGGCGGCCCCTCCGTGTCCGGCCACATCTGCGACGACGAATCGGGACACCTGCTGACATCCGCAGACTGAGACAAAGTAGATATCGCCACCATTGGGATCGCCACAACAGGGATCCGACGAAATCCAGAGGTCGATTCCGGGCACGGACACGGTTTCGTGAATCGGTCCGCTGCCGCCCCATATCTCCAGACATTGGAGTGCATGCGCCGGGTCACACGTCTCAACAATAACTTCCGACATAAAACCTTCGCTCGAACTAAACTGTTGCGCCAACTGGACGCTGCCCGCGTTGGGCAACACCTGCGGTTGATGAGCGTTCTAACTCTTCACGATCTCTTTCCGTCGGAGATACGCCATGTCCGGGCTTGTTGGCATACACCAGCCAGTAAGTGACCGGGATCACGAAGAGTGTGAACAGGGTTGAAGCAAACAGCCCGAAGATGAGGGCCCATGCCAGCCCGGAGAAAATCGGATCAACGATGATCGGAATGGCCGACAGCATCGCCGCCGCGGCCGTGAGCAGGATCGGGCGCAGGCGAACCACGCAGCTTTCCACGATGGCGTCAAACAACGAGCGTCCGCGAGCCAGCGACAGGTGAATGAAATCAATGAGAATAATAGAATTGCGCGTCACGATGCCGGCCAGCGCAATCATCCCGATCATCCCGGTGGCGGTGAAGAAGATGGAGTCGGCGTAGGGACCGATCTTGCCGCCCGAGATTGCGTTTAGAATCCAGAATCCCGGCATTACGCCCAGGATCGTTAAAGGAATTGCGAGCATCACCACCGCCGGGATAACAAACGATTTGGTTTGCGCCAGCAGCAGAACATAGATGCAAACCAGCGCCGCGGCGAAAGCGAGGCCCAGGTCCCGGAATACATCAAGCGTAATTTTCCATTCGCCTTCGCCGGCAAAATCGACGCGCAGGCCGGGCGGCAATTGCCAGCCGATGCCGCTGCCGTTGGTGAAGAAGGTGCGATCCGCCACGGCCGCGGGCTTTGCGTCCTGCACCCAGCCGCCCGCGGATGCGAAACTCGTGGCCGGCACGACGGTGCCGGGTTTGGCGCGGTCGGCCTGAACATCGACGACCACGTCCGCCGGCGGGCGGCCGGCGGTCTCGGCAAACACGTAGGCGACGCGGTGGAGGTTTTTGTGATAGATCGTCTGGTCAACCGTGGATCGTTGCCAGGCGCCGATTTCCGCCAGCGGCACCAGCGAGCCGTCCGTGCCCTTCACGTTCAGCCGGCCCAGGTCGGCGGCGCTGGACCGCTGGTCGATCGGCAATCGCAGATCGATCATCAGCGGGTTTCGTTCATCCGGCGCGCGGATCGTGCCGGCGTCGGCGCCTTGCAGCGCTGCTTGCAACGTAGCTGCCACGTCTTGCGTACTGACGCCGTTCAGCGCCGCCTTTTCCTTATCCGTCACGAACACCAGCTTCTGCTCCGGCGCCTCAACCACGTCGTCCAAATCGACGACTCCCGGCTCCTCCGCAAGGCGATGGCGAACGACCTCGGCGCCATCCAGGAGGTCCTGGTATCGGCTATCCGGCTGCCCGTAAATCTCGGCGACGACGGAGGCAATGACCGGCGGCCCCGGCGGCGTTTCGACAATTTTCAGTTTCACCTCGTGTCTGGCGGCGATGGCCATCAGTTCATCGCGGATTCGCAGCCCGATCGCGTGGCTCTGCATCGTTCGATTCTTCTTGCCGGCAAGGTTCAGTTGGATCTGGGCGACGTTATCGCCCTGGCGGAGGTAGTAGTGACGAACCACCCCGTTGAAGTCCATCGGCGCAGCCACGCCGACGTAGCTGGTGAAGTCGGAGACTTCCGGCACGGTTTGCAAATAACGTTCAAAGTCTCGCACCGCCGCATCCGACCGCTCCAGTGTCGTGCCGCGATCGAAGTCCAGCACGAGCATCAACTCGTTTTTATTATCGAACGGAAGCATTTTCAGCGGCACGCTGCGCGTTGCCGCCAGCATCGTCGCGGCAAGGGTCAGTCCGCCGATGATGAGCAGGAACAGCGCCGCCAGCTTCCGCGAATGCAGCAGCGGCGCCATCAGCGGATAGAAGAGCCTGTAAAGCCGCGACTGTTTGACCGCTTCCAGATTGTGCGGGTCCTCTGCATGTCCACCGACCGGTCCACCCGCGGCAAACTTGCGCTTGAGCACGTGGAACGACAGCCACGGGGTGATGGTGAAGGCCACCACCATGCTCATCAGCATGGCCACCGGAACGTTCAGGGCCATGGGCCGCATGTACGGTCCCATCATGCCGGTAATGAAAAACATGGGCAGGAACGACACGATGACGGCGAGCGTCGCCACGATCAGCGGCGGTCGAATCTCCGCCACGGCTTCCATCACGATCCGCCGCGTCGCCATTTTTCGCAGCAGGAAGTGCCGGGAGATGTTTTCCACGTCCACGATCGGGTCGTCAACCAGCAGGCCCAGCGAGAGAATCAGGGCGAACAACGTCACTCGGTTGATCGTGTACCCCAGCAACAGGTTGACCGCCAACGTCAGTCCAAAAACCACCGGCACCGCGACAGCCACGATGAGCGCCTCGCGCCAGCCCAGCCCCAAAGTCAGCAGCCCAATGACAATGATGATGGCGACGGCCAGTCCTTCGACCAGATCATTGACCTTCTCGTCGGCCGTCAGGCCATAATTGCGGGTAATGACCATCTGAATGTCATCCGGCACGACGGTCTTCTTCAGCTCTTGCGCCTGCGCCAACACGTCTCGTGCGACCCAGACGGCGTTGGACCCTTTCTTCTTGGCGATCGCAATGGTGACGGCCGGATCCGAAGCGCGCGTGATTGCCGGTCGCGTTGCGGTCGCCGAACCGCCCACAAGGGTCGCCGTGAAGCCCTCGGAATGCGTGAACCCTTGAGCCGGCCCCCATCCATGGCGGACGTAGCTGCCGATCTCCGCGGGACCGTCCCTGACGCTGGCCACGTCCTTGAGGAACACGGGCCGACCTTCGAATGTGCTGACCACCAGTGTTTGCAACTGCGTTGCATTCGTGAACGGTGGGCCGGCCTCAACCGACACTACCCGGTCACCGGTGCGGAAATCACCGGCTACCTGCCGAACGTCCGAAGCCTGGATGGCGCGCTGTAACTCCAGCGGCGAAACGTGGTACGCCTCCATCCGGCCGGCGTCGAGATAAACTTGCGCCACGCGCGGTTGCCCACCCACCACATAGGATCGCGACACATCTTTCACCGCCGCCAGGCGCTCGCTCAATTCCTCGCCGACACGCCGCAGCGTCAGCTCGTCGGCTGTGGGACTGGTTAGCGTCAGCGTGACGATCGGCACGTCGTCAATTTCAACCGGCTTGACCACCCAGCCGCTCACGCCCGGCGGAATGATGTCTTTGTTCTCCTCTATCTTCTTCTGCAGCTTGACCAGGCTACGCTCGCGGTCCTCACCGACGTAGTAGCGGACCGTGATGATTGCCCGATCCGGATAACTCATCGAGTAGACGTATTCGACCCCATCGATCTGATACAGAATTTTCTCCAGCGGCGTGGTGACGAGCTGTCCGACCTCAGTCGCGGAATGACCGGGAAAGTTCACGTATACATCCGCCAGCGGCACGACGATTTGCGGATCTTCCTCTCGCGGAGTCAGCCATAGCGCAGCCGCGCCCATCAAGGTCGCAAGCAAAATCAACACCAGCGAAAGATTCGATTCAAGAAACGAAGC
This sequence comes from Tepidisphaeraceae bacterium, assembly GCA_050012375.1. Taxonomy (GTDB): domain Bacteria; phylum Planctomycetota; class Phycisphaerae; order Tepidisphaerales; family Tepidisphaeraceae; genus PALSA-1353. The sequence continues at coordinate 45,253 of JBEKHH010000024.1, read as the reverse complement.
AACGAGCTTGTTCGTAAAATGGTGTTCCGCGACGGGTTTGCCGAGCGAGTGCATCGGATCGACCGGATTCATGGTTCGGTTTCCTCCCGTTGCCCAGACCCCGCGGGCCCGGTCGTCGCGCCGGCAGGCATAATTACCTTCTCGCCGGCTTGCAGGCCCGATAGCACTTCGCAATCCGAGCCGATGATTTGACCCGTCCGGATGGCGCGTCGCTGATTGGTCTGGCCTTCCGCCACGTCAATCAACTCCAGTTGTCCCACATGTCGCACCGCCGCGCGCGGAATGACGAGCACGTCCCGCGATTGCAGCGCGATAAAAATCCGTCCGAACATTCCGGTATAAAGGCCGGGCGGACATGGGCCTGTCACTTTCACCTGAAACGTGCGACTGGCCGACTGGGCATCCGGCACGATTTCGCTGACCTGCGCAGAACAAGTTTTATCCAGCACGTCGAGACGAACTCCAATCTCCTGTCCGACCAGGAGCCGCCGAGCCAGAGACTCGCGGACGCTGGCGACAAGCTGCATGTGATGAGGATCGTAGATCGTCACAAGTGGCTGGCCGGGGGTAACGGTGTCGCCGACATCCACTTTCTTATCCACCACCACGCCATCCATCGGCGAGACGATGGTCGCGTAAGCCAATATGGCTTGGGTTTCGGCAATCGTTTCATTCGCTCGCGTAAGATCTGCTTCGGTGGTCTTCAGCTTAGTATGCGCCTTGTCGTACTCGTTTTGAGAAACCGCGTTCGATTGGATGAGCGACGCAAAACGCTTTTCGTCGATGACCGCCTGATCGTGCTCGGCCCTGGCCGAGTCGGCGGCCGCCTTGGCTTCCTGCAAGCGCGCCCGAAGGTCGGTGTCATCCAGGCGAATCAGCACCTCGCCTTGTTTGACTACCTGACCGGCGCGGAGGTTGATATCGACAACCCTCGCCAGGATGTGCGAGGCGACCGTCGTCTCGTGAACAGCCTGAATCGTTCCAACTGCCGATTCCGTCACCGGGAGACGGACAATGTGCGATTCGACGACCATAGAGCCGGGTGGAATTGCCCGCGACTGTTCCTCCATGGAAGCGACTGTCGAAATTTTCGGACTGAATCGGCCCGAAAGCCAAAACATCAGCAGCGCAACCAACACGACAAAGACAACCCCAACCGCCGCTCCCCTCAACAACCCGGCGATTTTTCGAAGCACGAATGTCATGGTACCACCTTGTGAACCGGACTTGCCGCAGTCATCCCAGCCGACTCATTTTACCTTGGTCGCACAGCCGCTGTCCTTGAATCCGAGCTTGCCGAAGATCGCTTCGGCGGGACAGAATCCCGTGAACCCGGATTGCAGCAGATTGGCGCCCACGAAGGCCGTCAGCAGCAGCCACCAGGGACTGACCCAATGGGCCAAAGCGAGACTCAGCAGAAGGAGACATCCGGCGAATACGTGCACCGCGGATTGGCGTGTCATAGGAACCTCCAGAAATCGGGTTGACTTCGTTAAAACTTTATATTACAATATTCCAAGATTAGAATCTAGTCAAGAGGTCGCTGCATGGCTAAAAGAAATGCTGAAGTATTGCCGGCGGAATTCGAGTCGGTGGCTCGTCTGTTCTCGGTCCTGGCTGATCCGACCCGGCTTATGATTCTGCACACGCTCAAGCAGGAGCCGGGATATGTGTACGAACTCTGCGAGCGGACCGGCCTGAAACAGGCGAACGTCTCGAAGCACCTGGCGATGATGTACGACGCCGGCCTGGTGAAGCGAGAGCGAAACGGCAACCAGATTCGGTACTCGGTCGGCGATTCGGTCGTGTTCGAACTCTGCAACTTGGTTTGCCGGAAACTTCATCGCGACGCCGAATCGGAAGCGCGGCTGTTGAGAAAAGTTGGCGCGTGAAGCACACTAGTGTGCCAGGGAATGGCCCAGCAGGCGGCCGATCGGGCGACGTTGTTGCAGAGATAACGCGCTCATGACAACAAGGTTGGCAGCCGGCCGGAATAGAATATGGCGACGGCGAAACGACCTGGGGCTTTGGGGTGCCATAACTGAACTTGCTCAGTAGGCCTGGCCGGCGCGGTCTCGCCACTTCTCTACTCTATCCATTCCGCTTGTTGTCCTCTTAGATTGAGGCGACAATGAATTGAATGGGTTTAAGTGCACGCAATCAATTCCTCGGCAGAGTGATTTCAGTTCGCCGCGGCGCCGTCATGAGTGAGGTGATCATCGATATCGGCGGCGGACATCAGATCGTGTCGCTCATCAGCACCTCTTCGGCCAAACGCTTAAAGCTGAAGAAGGGCGCGCGGGCCGTCGCGGTCATCAAAGCGACGGAAGTGATTATCTCGACCGATCTGCCGACAGAAGAAGAGAAGTGATGCCATGAAGCATCGGCCAAAACGGCGACGCGCCCTCGTGCTGCGCGGACGAGTTTGGTTGGAGATCGACGGACAATCCGCGATCACGGATGCTGGAGCGGATCTTCTGGATCAAATCATGGTGTGCGGGTCGCTTTCGGAGGCGGCCAGGCGGCTGCACTTCAGCTATCGACGGGCATGGATGCTCCTAGAGTCCATGAATCGGCGCTGGCCGCAGCCCCTGGTCAAGACGACAACCGGGGGATATCGCGGAGGGGGGGCGAAAATCACTGCTCTCGGCCAGCACGTCCTTCGTACTTACCGCGATTTGCAGTTGCAGTTAGAGCACCTGTTGGAGACTGCTGGCGACCCTTTTGATTCCCTCGCGACGGACGCAGATTCCTACTTTTGATCCGTCCTGTGCCGCAGCATACAGAACCACCTACGAGCGTTGGCAATATAGCGTTCGAGCGCCGCCGCGACTACCGTCTCAAAATTTTACCTGCAACTGAAGTTCGGTAGTCCAATCCTCGGTGTTGACCAAAGAACCATTCCCGCTGGTCAAGGCGGCCGCCTGGGGGACGTACGTTTCGGCCAGTTGAACTTTCATGTTTTCGCCGACGAAGTAGTAATTCAGCCCAAGCGTGTACTCGTCCATGTGGTGCGGAAAGCTGAGGGTGTACAGCTCGCCGAATCGCGCGGCAACTTCAAAATGCCGGGGAACCAGGAAGTATCCGCTCTGAACAAAATAGCCCAATTGCCCAATCTCTGTCCGAGTGGATCCGGGGACGATCGGACCGGCTTCACTGGCAACGTCCTGGTAAAGGAGTTCGGTAAAGGTGGACCAGCCCTGATACTTTGTGCGGAAGTCGATCGCAGCGCGATATAGATTTCCGTCGAGAGCGTATTTGCCGGCGAGGTAGCCGGGCCCGGATGCGGCTGAGAAACCGGGTATGGCCGTGGCGGTTTGCGAACCGGGAAAGGCGCTGGCGGCGCTATTCTGAGATTCGTAGCCGAAGCCCGCGCCGAGGATCCATGCGAGATGAGAATGGTCCTGCAAGTCCGGGTCGTCGTTGAACTCCGGGACCGTTCCCGATCCCGCATATTGTTCTCGGGTGTACGCACTGAGACGATTGTCGCGGCCCGCGCCGTTCACGGCCGAGTCAACGAGATTCTGTGAATTCGATCCGTTGCCCAACATCAGGTCGTAAGAAAAGCGCTGATGGTCCACGAAGCCATAGACATCGGCGCCCAATCCATATCCAGGGGCAAACGGGACCGTGACGTCGGAAACGTCCGGGAACTCAGATCCGCCATAGTTGGCGATGGTTTTGAGCGGAATGATCGGAATAATCACGGAACCCGCTCGAATATTGAGTTCAGGTGAAAAACTGAAAGCGCCCCAGGCTTCGTTCAATTGAAACGTGCCGGCGGTGGGCGCGGTGAATGAACTGGTGCTGCCGAAATTGCCCATGACCTTGAAAAGAACGTGCTGGTAAACGCTGCCGGACAGAGCGAGTTGCGCCGTGTTTAAGCTGAAGCCGCTCAGATCGCCGACGGGCGCGGTTCCCAAAGCGGTGTTGGTCAGGCTGGTATGGTTGTCCGCGTCCACGTAGGTATATCGCGCATCCAGCAAGCCGTTGACCTTCAGAGTGAAATCCTGTCCGTCCTGAACGGTAAAACCATTTGCATAGTTGAACTGCCACGCGCCATTGCTCGCCGGCTGGGTCTGATCTTGGCGAAGCTCAGCCACCTCGCTATTCAGTGAGGTAACCTGGCCTTGCATCGCTTCGATTTTTTTTTGGAGAACGGCATTGGATTGGTCTGAGGAATCGGTTGAGCCGGCGTCGGACGGGTGCGTCTGCGCCAGCGCCGGCGCGGCAGATGCCAGCACCAGCATCATCACTACCGAATGAGCCGTTATGATTCCTGACCGCCCGGAAGGGGCAAACAACCGCATATAACACCTTTCCTTCGCTTGAGAAGGAGGGCGTTATATTATGGAATGCATAACGCGATCAAAATAATGACTCGGGCGCAACACCCAGCCAAATACTTGCTTCCAGTCTCATATGGCAAGCTGGAACTGCGCCCGCAGGACGTACTCGCCGTGGCCGCTGTCTTTAAGGATTCCCAGGGCATCTGAATCGCTCGGGGCGCCGTTGGGCAGCCACGACGCGTCCAGCGTGAACTTCAGGTTTTGGTGGTAAAGGTAATAGTTTGCGCCGACGGTGATCTCCTGGGCCTCTCCGGTGAGCAGACCGGTCGTGGAGCCAAGCGGCAGATAGGTGTAGTCGTATCGCGCAAAGGGCTCGATCTTGGGCGTGACAAGATATGCCACCTGAAAGACGAAGCCGGGATCGTAATAGAATCCCGGGACCACGCCCTGATTGGTGTGCAGGTCGCGGTATGTGCCCAGGTATGCGCCGTAAGCTGAGAATCCGCAGGCCGTGTCGTACTGCAGGTCGGCGGTGTGAAAGAAGGCGTCGTTGGAGCTTGCCTGCGTGAAGTCCGCGCCCGCGCCGAGCACGAGAATATCCTGTTTGTCGCCCAGAGCGGTGAATTGCTTGTCATATTCGGTGTAAGGATTGAAATCAGGGGTTCGGTTGCCGAGGAGGAGAAATTCCGCCCGGCCGCTGGCGCCGAAATTGTCCGGCGTAACGCCCGACCCGCTGCCGACGCCTGCGCCCAAGCCGCCGGCATCGAAGAATTTCGTGTTGATGCTGTTGAATCCGTCGTGAAATACGAGTTGGGTGCGCACACGATCCTGGTCGTACATCAAGTCGACGCCCTGCACGCGGCCGGTTTGTCCGCCGCCCAGCAGATATTCCACCAGGGAGCGATCCACGGCGAGCAGATCCGCCTCGCTCAAATTCCGCTCGTGCCAGACGGGGTCCTTGAATTGTCCGACTTTCAGCGCGAAGGGGGAATCTTTTCCGAAATGATAAGCCCAATAAGCATCAAGCAGCCCGAACGACGTGCCTTGATCGTCCTGGAACTGCACGAAATAGCTGACGTTTTGAGTGACCCGGCCGTCGAATGTCAAACGAGCGCGCGTGACATCGAACCCGTTTTCGGTGGTATAGCCGGGCTTGGGCACTTCGCCGCCGCTGTTGGGAACGAGCTTTTCGCGGTAGCTGGTCATATTCCGGAAATCGAGCACGATGCCGGGATGGAGTGAGAACTCCCCATCATCGCTGCGGATGACGAAGCCGACAGCCGGATCATATCCACTGGTGAAATGGAACGCGGGGAATGCCGACTGGTTGGTATTTGGGACAACGGCCGGTTGCTGTGACGTTTGGCCGCCAGCCGATTGATTGGCCTCCAACTTTTCCACCTTGGTCTTGAGCTGATTGACCTCGGTTCGTAGTTCGGCGTTGTCCTGTTGGACGGAGGTAGGCTGGGTGGCGGCGGCTTCGTCGGCGCGCGAGATGCAGGGGAAAAATCCGAAGATCACGGCTATGACAAGCATGAGCGCTCTGCCGAGCCGCAACGAGCATATTGCTGTTAAACTATTCAACGTAATTCCCGAGGCGGACGCGCCTTCGGCGACCATCTGATGCTTCATCGTATTCTCCTCGTAGAGGTGTGTTCTCCGCGCGGGCGTATTCTGCGCGCGGGGGAGCGGTCTGCAAGCCGCTGTTCGCCTCGCTGTCACCTTCCGAGGGTTGCCTCCGAGTGGGACGCGATACCAACGCATCGAATCTCGGATATACACTTTTCCTATCGGAGTAGTAGCTAATCTGTCGCTCTGGATTCTGTCAAATCCTCTGTTGTTTGTAAACAGAGGGTTTATACGATTTTCTTCTAATTATATAGGAAATACTACAAGTTGATTGTCAACAATGAGTAGTAGTCGAATTCAGTTCAGATTTCTTGCAACGAAGACCGAGACTCAGGATAAATTAACAGGAAAGACAGAAATGCGTGAGATGGTTCTTCGCAGCTTTGCTCCAACAAATTGTCGCTGCGACGAAATGCCGCTGTGGCAATGGCGAAATTTGAGGAGGGGCCGCAGCGTGGTTCAGTAAATCCTTCCTAAACTGATTCTGGGAGTAGGTATTCGATGTCGGTCGTCGCGTTCGTGCTGAAACGTCCGTACACCGTGTTCGCGGTGCTGATTCTGGTTTGCCTTCTGGGCATCGGGGCGGCTATGCGCATGCCGGTGGATATTTTCCCAGAGATCGATATTCCCGTTGTCAGCGTCGTCTGGACCTACAACGGCATGAGCGCTGAGGAAATCCAGAATCGCATCCTCGTCAAGCATGAACGACAGATGGCCTCGCTCGTGGACGACATCTCTCGTCTGGAAGCGAACAGCTACAACGGGGTTGGGGTCATCAAGGTCTATCTGCACGAAGGCGCGGACGTAAGCCGGGCCGTGTCGCAGCTATCGAGCTGCGCCCAAACCGTGCTGAAGAGCATGCCGCGAAACATTACGCCGCCCCTGATTATCCGATATGGCGCGACTGATGTTCCAATCATTCAGCTAAGCTTGGCAAGCCGGTTTCTGCCCGACGAGCGAATGACGGATTTTGGACAGCAGGTTCTTCGGCCTGACCTGGCCGTCGTCCACGGCGCTCAGGTTCCATATCCCTATGGCGGGAAGCCGCGGGTGATCATGGTCGATCTCAACATGGATGCGCTGCGGTCGCGCGGAATGACGCCCGACGATGTAGTCAATGCCCTGGAAAATCAAAACCTGCAAGCGCCATCGGGCGATGCCAAGATCGGCGACATTGATTACCAAGTCCCCCTGAACAACAGCACCGAAACCGTGGCGGCGCTGAATAGCTTCCCGATCAAGACACTGGGTAAGACAACGGTGTTTGTCCGCGACATCGGCAACGTGCGCGATGGTTACATCGTTCAGACCAACGCCGTGGACGAAAATGGCCGGCCGGGCGCGCTCATGACTATTCGAAAGACGGGTGGCGTCTCCACGCTTTCGGTGATCAATGGCATCCGCGAGGCGCTGCCGGACATCGAGCATCTATTGCCCAGCGGCATGTCGATCAGGGCGCTGTTCGATCAATCCATATTCGTCAAGGCGGCCCTGAACAGCGTGGTGATGAGCGGGCTGATGGCGGCGGCCCTGACCGCGCTGATGATCCTTCTCTTTCTCGGAAATTGGCGGCTAACGCTGATTATTCTGGCGTCCATTCCTTTGTCCGTCATCACCGCGATACTTGTGATGTATTGCCTGCACCAGACGCTCAATACCATGACGCTGGGAGGCTTCGCCCTGGCGGTTGGAATTCTGGTCGATAACGGAACCGTCGTCATCGAAAATATCGAGCGATGGCTGGGACTCGGCCATCCTCTTGAATTGTCGATCATCGATGGTGCAGGCGAGGTCGGCACGCCGACGATGCTGGCGACGCTGGCGATCAGCATCGTATTCGTCCCCGTCTTCCTGCTTGAAGGAACCGCCAAGTATCTGTTCAGCCCGATGTCGTTGTCGGTGATTGTTTCTCTGCTGGCAAGCCTGGTTCTGTCGTTTACTCTGGTGCCGGTTTTATTCAAATCCCTGATGCGCTCTTCCGTGCACCTTAAGATGCATGAGGATCACGATCCGGCGCATCGGCATCGGAAGACGTCCAATCCATTCAAGCTGATTCACCGTGGTTTCGACGACGGCTTTGTCTGGTTTCGAGAAACGTATCGCGCCGCGGTTGCATGGTGCACGATCCGTCCCGTGCCGACCGTCGCGTTCTTCCTGGTCTTAATGGCGGCGTCAGGTCTTTTGTTTCCCAGGCTGGGGATGGATTTCTTTCCGAACGTCGATGCCGGCCAGATGCGCCTGCACGTGCGCGCTCCGGGCGGCACAAAAATCGAGCAAACGGAAGAAGATTTCGCCAAGGTTGAATCGGCCCTCCGCGGCGTCGTGGGCGACAATCAGGTCGACGTCGTCCTGGACAACATCGGCCTGCCATACAGCGGGATCAACATCGCATTGAGCGATTCGGCCACCGTCGGGCCGATGGACGGGGAAATCCTGATCGCGCTGAAGAAAAACCACACGCCAACCGAACAACACATGGCGGATTTGCGCCGCGAGCTTCCCAAACGTTTCCCGGAACTCCGATTTTTCTTCCAACCCGCTGACATCGTGAACCAAGTCCTGAATTTCGGACAAGCGGCTCCAATCGACATTCAAGTGACCGGGCCGCATTACGATCAGGATTATGCCGCTGCTTTGAAAATCCTGCACGACGTCGGGACGGTTCCCGGATTGGTGGACGAGCACATTTTCCAGGTTCCTGACGCGCCGGCGTTCAAGGTTTCCGTGGACCGCACGCTCGCCAGCGAAATGGGCATGACGCAAAGAGATATCTCCAACAGCGTGCTGGTAACCCTCAGCTCCAGCGCGATGGTATCTCCGAATTTCTGGTTGAATCCCCGCAACGACGTCACCTATCCTCTTCTGGTCCAGACGCCCCAGTACCACGTGAATACTCTTCCATCGCTATTGACCGTTCCCGTGGCAAAGTCGGATTCATCGCAGCGGCAATTGCTTATGAATGTCGCCCGCCTGGATCGAGGCACGGTCCCGATGATTCTTTCGCAGCTCAATATTCGCCCGGTGTTTGATATTCAGGCGAACGTGCAGGGCGCCGACCTTGGCCGCGTCGCCAGCAGCCTGCAGCGCGTCCTCACCGCGGATCGACCCGATCCTTCAACCGGCCTCCACGTGAATCTCTCCGGCCAAATCCAGACCATGACGGAAAGCTTCCACGGACTGTTCAGTGGAATCGGTCTGGCCGTCGTGCTGGTTTTCCTGCTGATGGTTATTCAATTCCAAAGCTGGCTCGACCCACTGATCGTTCTGATGGCCGTTCCATTCGCACTTGCGGGCGTCATTTGGATGTTGTTCCTGACGCAGACGCCGATCAGTGTTCCAGCGCTGATGGGCTCGCTGATGTGCCTTGGGCTGACCACGGCAAACAGCATTCTTGTCGTGACCTTCGCGAATCAGCGGATGGAAGCCGGCGACGATCCTCGCACCGCGGCAATTACCGCCGGTTATACGCGCCTGCGCCCGGTGCTGATGACGGCGGGCGCCATGATCCTGGGTATGATCCCCATGGCTCTGGGCATCGGCGAAGGCGGAGAGCAGAATGCCCCGCTGGCGCGAGCCGTGATTGGCGGTCTTTTGTTCGCCACGTTTGCGACCCTTGTCTTCGTCCCGACGATGTATCGTCTATTGCGTCGACCGAGAGTTTCTTCTGTGGAGGACGCCTCTCTTGCAAAGCTCTAATCCGAACCCAGAGAAGGCGGTTCACTCCGGACACGGCAGTGATTCGACGTCAATCCTCGCGACAGTGCCTTCCGCGCCGTCTCGTGTAGCCACGGATTTTGCGCCGCGCACAGGGCTCAAATTGAGCGTCTTCGCGATCCTTATTGCGATTGCTTTGTTTGCCGGTTACGTCGTCGTCAGCCATAACGCATCGGCGCGGGAGAAAGCTTTGGCCGAGCAAACGACCCAGACCGCCAACGAGCCGCCGACCGTTGACGTTGTCAGCGTACAGGATGCGCCGGCAACGCAATCATTGATGCTGCCCGGTGAGACGCGGGCGTGGTACGAAACAACGATCTATGCACGGGTGAACGGCTATGTCGCCAACTGGGTTTCAGATATCGGCGACACGGTCAAAAAGGGCCAGATATTGGCAACGATTGAGACACCGGAATTGGACGACCAGCTTATGGCCGCCAAGGCAAAGCTGAAAGCCGCCGAGGCCGAGGTGAAGGTGCAACAATCCAATGTCGCCTTTGCCAGGACCACCTATGATCGCTGGCGGAATTCACCCAAAGGGGTTGTCTCCGATCAGGAACGAGACGAGAAAAAAGCCGAATCTGACAGCAGCGTTGCCCGTGAAGCCGCGGCGGAGTCGCAGGTTAGTCTCGATCAGGCCGACATCGACAGCCTGACCGCCTTGACCCAGTTCAAGCAAGTGACCGCTCCGTTCGACGGTATCGTTACGGCCAGGCGCATCGATATCGGAGGACTGGTTACTGCCGGCAGTACCTCCAGCACAACCTCGCTCTACACCGTCGCGCAATCGAGCAAAATCCGCGTGTTTGTTGACGTGCCTGAGTCGGCCAGCGTCCAGATGATTCAAGGAACCCCTGCTCAAATTGCTGCCGATGAGTTACCCGGCAAGATTTTTCAGGGAACCGTTTCCCGTAGTTCTCGCGCCATTGATTCCAACTCTAAAACGCTAAAGGTCGAAGTGGATATCCCCAATTCCAATCTGGTTCTTCTGCCGGGAATGTATGTGCATGTGAGCTTCCAGTTGAAACAGTCCGGTTTGCTGCAGATACCCGCAAGCGCACTGGTGTTTCGGTCGGCGGGTCCGCAGGTCGCAACCGTGGACGAACAGGGAAAAGTCACCTTTCACAACGTAACGATCGCCAGTGACCAAGGAGATGTCGTTGAGATAGGCGCTGGAATTTCGGCCGGCCAGGACGTGGCGCTTAACATCGGTGATCAAATCGCCGACGGCGATCGCGTCACCCCCAGCCAGGCCGAGCCGGCCGTCGCGGAGTCGCAGCGCCCGGTGGAGCATCCCAGCGGTATCCTGACATCGGTGGCGCCGTCGCCCTAGTTCACGGAGTTCGAGCGATGAAAGGCACAAAATCGTGGTGCGTCCTGGCACTGATCGCCGGTTTGCAAGGATGCACCGTCGGCCCGAATTACCGCGCCCCGGCCACGACAATGCCCGATGCCTATAACGCCCGCGCCACCACTCGGCCCGCGCTGGCGAGGCCCACGACGCGGCTCGTGGACATGACCCGCTGGTGGCGTTCGCTGCATGATCCGGAACTGGATTCTCTCGTGGATCGCGCCATTGTCGCCAACCCCGATCTGGAAATCGCCCTGACGCGGTTGCAGGAGGCGCGAACATATGAAACCATCGTCCTGGGCGGGGCGCTCCCGGTGGCCGAAGCCAGCGGGGCGGCGGCGCGCGGGTCTGGATCCAATTCGACCAAGGGCCGTGTTTCCGCGCCCCTTAACGCGGGAACCAATACCACGGGCCTGAAGGAAATCACTCAGGTGGTGGGCTTCGACGCGGGATGGGAACTCGATTTGTTCGGGCGTTATCGCCGCGAGATCGAAGCCGCCGGCGACGAAACCCAGGCGATGATCGAGCAGCGCAACGATGTCTTGATCACGCTCGTCGCGGATGTGGCGCGCGCCTATATGGATTACCGCGATCTTCAGGCCCGGCTGTCGATCGCGCGCGATAATCTTCGCATCGAGCAGCAGAGCGTCGATCTCGTACAGGAGCGGTTCAATCGCGGCCTGACCAACGAATTGGACCTGGCGCTGGCCCGGCGACAATTGGCGACATTGCAATCGGAGATCGCCCCGCTGTATGCCCAACTCGCCGTCGCCGAGCGCCGCGTCGCCGTTCTGCTGGGTGAATATCCGGGCGCGCTGGATGCGGAGCTGGCCAAGTTGGCGCCGTTGCCGGTTGTTCCGGAGAAATTCGATCCGGGGCTTCCGGTGGATTTGATTCGCCACAGGCCCGATATCCGCCAAGCCGAGCGTGAACTCGCCGCCGGCACCGCCCGAATTGGCGTGGCCACCGCCAACCTCTTCCCGCGCGTGGCTGTTACCGCCGGTGTGGGAATGCAGGGGCAGGGGCTCGGCAGAGTGCCGGGCGTCAACAGCTTCATCTGGTCAGCCGGCCCAACGGCCTACTGGCCGCTGCTCGATTTCGGAGCGCTCGACGCGATGATCGACATTGAGCATCTTCGGACGCATGAGCTTCTGGTGAGCTACAAGCGCGCGATCCTTGACGCCGTTGCGGAAGTGGAAAATGCGATCAACTCATACGATGCCCAGCAGCAACGCCTTCGCGATCTGGCCGGAGCACTCACGGCCAGCGAGCGCGCGGTCGAACTCGCGCAACAGCGATATGACCGCGGATTGACGGATTACCTCAACGTCCTCGACGCCGAGAGGCAACTCTACGTTCTCCAGGACCAGTACGCCGTGGCACGGGAAGATGTGGTCGTCCAGTTCATCGCGTTATACAAGGGGCTGGGCGGCGGGTGGGAGACGTATCAGGCGGTTCCGCCGATCCGAAACCCCCAGCCCGCGATCGTGGCGACCGTCCGCGAAGCGATCTCGCCGGAAAACCCCGAGAAATGAAACGGGGTCGGCGATGCCGCCGACCCCGCTATGCAATGCAAATTCAAAGTCGCGTCATAGCAACAACTGCAACTGCGTGAGGAATACGATTTCCGCATGCCGGTTGCTGATGAGAACGTCCGAACTGTCGTCGTTGATCGGAATGCCCGTCGGCAGATACGTGGCCATTCCCGTGAACTTGAGGTTGTGCCCGTAGAAATAGTAATTCAGGCCGAGCGAAATATCGGTCACATTGTTCTGGCTTCCCGCCGGGGTTCCACGGAGATACATGTACTCGTAGCGGGCGAACGGCTCGAATTGGCCGCACATGAGATACGCGACTTCCCCATCGATTGAGGGCTCATAGGTGTCCTTGTGCAGGTCCGGCGTTGACGACCCAAACGATGCCGAAACGCCACTGGTATTCGGGATGCCCAAATTATGCTCGGTATACCGGCCAAAGTAGCAGATGTAGGCAAACAACCCGCTGGGGCTGCCGTACTGAAAGTCAATCGTATGTGAAAGCTGGTTGTATCCGCCCCCCGCGTAGGAATAGTCATAGCCTGAGCCAAAAACCAGAAGGTCCTTCTTGTCGCCCCAGGCAGTGAGCTGATCGTAGTCCTTCCAATTCCCCATGAGCTTCCACTCGACGCGACCGGCGACGCCGCCGTCGTATGCGACGCCGGTGTTGGGCGAATCTTCAAAATTGGTGTTCGCCGCACGAATGCCATCCGTGACGCCTCCTTCGACGCGGACAGGGCCCTTGTTGTCAAAAATCGCCGTCGCGGCTTGCGTAAAGGTATCGGTGTTTCCAAAGATATCACCCTGAAGCGAGGCTTCCGGAGCGCGGTATTTCGATCCGACTATGTTCTCGTGATCCAGCGGATCGTGCATCTGGCCGACTTTGATGTACCACGGCGTGTTGTGGAAGTTGTATTTTGCCCAGGCCTCTTCCAATACCGGAAGGCCGCCCACCGGCGAGGTCGTGGTTCCCACCGTCGCGCCGGAAGAACTCGTAACCGTCAGCGTGCTATTTTCGCGATTTGTCGCCCAGTTAATGAAATAAGTAAAATCAGGCGTAAAGAGGTTTCCATCAAATCCCAGACGCGCCCGCCTGATCTCAAAACCATTTTCCGTGTCGTCGGCGTTGTTGGTTGGAAAGAAATTTTGCCGCCAACTGGTGCTGTCTCGAATCTCAATATGAACCCACGGGCGCAATACGAAATTGCCGTCGTCGCTTTGAATGAAAAATCGTCGGTTGGCGTATCCGGCGGTGACCAGCCCGGTGTCGAGCAATTGGCTGTGCTGATCGGCATCGGCTTGAATTTGCGGCAGCGGATCGACTCCCCCGACTTCCAGCTTCGGCGTTTCTCGTTCCTGAGCTTGTTGTTGCGGTTGCAACTGGGCCTTGAGTTGATGCACCTCGGCTTCGAGGGCGCTGATCCGATCCAACAATTGCTGATCTGCGACGGATGGTTGTGTTGTTGACTGCGCCTGAGTTACCTCTGATGCCCAACCAATATTGCCCAATCCGCAAATAGCCACGAATCCAAATAACACCTTGGTCAAACCAATTCGCCTCATGATTTCTCCCATAGAATTCAAGCAAAAGAAATGATATCTCCAAAAATGCTAAGAATCTGTGAAGTCTGGAGCGTCTGCCTATATCACTGCTTCGTCACCGTGTTCACCATGGTCGTTATCGCGAGCCTGATTCCGGCCGGCAAAACAGGCCAAGCTTGAATTACCGCGCTTAACTCCGGATCATCAACTGGCACTGCTGGCAAGCTGGGTGACAAGCGCTTCATTACCTGTTCCACAATTGCTGTAACTGAGGCCACTTGTGCGTCGTCGTCAACGGACCTCGAAACCTTCCGTCGAGTCGTGAGGTCGATTCGTATAAGCCTCAACATATCGAAACTGCATAATGACGCCGGGATGGAAGTAGAACTTGCCGTCGTCCGTCCCAACATAAAACTGCATCTTCTGCGGGTTCCATCCCCCAACAAACCCGCCGGACGTGTCCAGCAACTGGCTGTGCTCATCGGCATCGGTTTGAACCTGCAGCAGCGAATCGGCTCCGCTCGTTTCCTGTTTCTGTGGTCCCTGCTGTTGCGATTGTTGCTGCGTTTGCTGCTGCTGGGCCCTGAGTTGATGCACCTCATCTTCCAGAGCATTGATCCGATTCAGCAATTGCTGATCCGTCGGAGATGGCTGCGTTGAAGGGGCAGTCGCCAGCGCGGCGGAAGCCACAAACCCCACCGAAATTATCCCTGCCGCCAAAGCCCGGTAATAGCCCGCCTTCATATCAATCCTCCAAGATTTAGTATGTGATGGGCTAACTCTACACGTTCGCGTCCGCATCTCCGAATTGCGGTCCGGATTTCAACAGGCTGCGGCGAAGTGACTATGTGACAAAAGGTTATGGCTAATTGATAAATGGAAAGTCGACGCTAACGCCGTGTTTGAAATGCGCTAAGATCACGGCCTCACGGCCAGACGGAGATTTCCGCCAGCGTCCACGCGGCCGTTCGGCGCCGCAGGGTGAAACACGGCTGGAGCATGATCACGGATACAATCTAGCTGCGGCGAAACTTGACGCGCTAAAGACCGCTTGGCTGCCGGGATTGTCAGCGGCATTCGCCGGTTTCGTGGCCAAGTCCAACGCATCACCCATGCACACCGCCCCTCGGATTCCGCTCGCCCTGGTCGTCACGGCGGACGACTTCGGCATCGGCGTGGGCACCAGCCGCGGAATCATCCGCGCACACCGCCAGGGTCCCGTGACCGCAACCAGCCTGATGACGATCACCGGCCAGCATGTGCGCGCGTCGGTGGGGCTGCTGGCCGATGCTCCCGACCTGGATGTCGGCCTGCATGTTGTGCTGACGGACTGCGGACATCCGCCGCTGGTCGCAGGGCAATCCTCCGGCCTGGTCGGCCGCGATGGACGTTTCCTTTCCAACGGCCGGCTCTGGCGAAAGGCCTTCAGCGGAAGGCTGAACCAGGCGGCCGTTGCCGAGGAAATCGCCGCCCAGGCCGAATTGTTCCACGAGCTGCTCGGCCGCCGGCCCGCGTTTGTGGACGGCCATCATCACGCCCATCAGTTGCCGATCATCCGCGACGCCCTTCTCGGCGTGATTCGGCAAGGTCTTCTCCCGCCGGTGACGCGGATCACCGTCGAAGCGCCAAAAATGATTTGGCGAGCGCCCTCCGCCGGCGTCAAACGTCTCGCCGCCCATTTCCTCGGCCGCTGCGCCGCGCCAACCTTCCGCCGGCACGGGCTCTTCACCAACGATTTTTATTTCGGGATCCTTGCCCCGCGTCTCCTCCGGCGAGATTTTCCTTGGCAGGGGTTTCTGAACCAACTCCCGGATTCCGGCGTGATGGAATGGGTGGTTCATCCCGGGATGGCGGACGACACGTTGATCGGCCGCGACGACTACCGGGCCGGGCGCGTCAAGGAACTGGAATCGCTGACCCATCCCCAAGGCGTCGAAGCCTGGGGACACCTGCGCCAAAATCTCACAAGAAAATCGCTTTTGCAGAGCCTGGCGCTGGGGCGCTGATCTCCCTTCCGGTTCATTTCGGGGTCGCACGCCGTTGGCCGCCGCGACGAGCGACCGGTCATCGCTGATTCCCCTGATACCACTGAATCGTCACGTCGTAAAATTCCTGATGCCCCGCGAGGGGGAAGCGGCTGCGGATCAGGTCTAGCGTAAGTTGGTTCGGGTCGCCCCAGAACTGATGGGCGAGCAACAGGACGATCTGGTCGTAATGCTCGGTGTCGAGGCGGGATTTAAGGGAATGAAGACCGCTGGGGTTGAAGACGCGGCGCATGGTGCGCGGGGGGTTCAAATCGAAGAAGCCGCCGGGAACGCCGGTCGCCTCCTCGCCGGGGCGATAGTGGTAATAGTAATCGAAGGGGAGTTGGCCATCGTTGGCGACGAAGATGATGAGGCGGTGCGCCGGAGGCAACTGCGACACGAAGGCGGCAACGTCGCGCCATTGCTCCTTCTTTCCCTCGAGGTGATAGCCGTAGAGAGTGGTGGCCGACAAAAAAAGCAGCAGAACCGCGCCCGCCCAGGCCGCCCGAAGCAGCCCCCGTGAGAGCGGCATCGCCAGCGGAAGCAGCGCGAAGATCGGCATCAGGGTGGCCGAGGGAAGAAACAATTTGTGGATGAACAGCGGCGTTCGCAGCACGCTGTAAAGCGCGACGAAAAGCGGAGGAAACAGCGCGACAATCAAGAGTCCGATCGCCTGCCGGCGACGCGGGCCTTGCTGGAACACGACCGACAGCAACCCAGATGCCCCCAGCAGGATCATCGTCATGAGGATAGGGCCTATGCCGTCGAGAATGTGGAGGTGGATCCGGTCAAAGACGTTGGCGGCAGACCAGTAATGCTGGACGCCTGTGAGCGAGGCGAGATCGGACAACACCGCGCCGTGCTTGAGCCGGTCGGCCCAGAATCCGTGGCGAATCATTTCCATCTGATCGGGCAGACCCCAGACGGCCCAGGGCAAATATAGAAATCCCGCGACGGCGGTGACGGCGGTCATCTCGACGATGCGACGCCGGAAGGAATGCTCCGATGGCAGGACCATCCAGGCAAGCAAGATCGCCACGACGTACGGGGCCATCATGTTGTGGGTGTACATGGCGCTGGCGAAGAGAATGGGAAGGATCATCAGCCGGCGCCGGCTGCGCGCGGCCAGGTGACGCCGGAGGGAGTCGAACGCGGCGATGGTCAGGAGCGCCATCATCGCATAGACGCGCGCTTCCTGAGCATACCAAAGCTGCATGAAGGAGAGGCTCATCGCGCAGGCGGCGGCCGCGATGGCCGCGGGATTGCCGAGCATTCGCCGGGCGATGTCCACGGCCAGAAACAGCGTGAAGATGCTGAAGACCGTGGACAGAGATCGCAACCCGGCTTCCGATCGGCCGAAGAAGGTGGTCCACCCATGCAGAACCAGGTAATACAGCGGCGGGGCGGTGTCGGCGCGGATCAGGCGGATGATTTCCGCCGGCGAGTGGGATACCAGCCACGCGGTGTATCCCTCATCGAACCAGACGCTTTTGCTGCCGAGATGCCAGCAGCGGATGAATATGCCGAAGGCCACGGCCAGCCAGGTGACGATCCACCAGGATCGACGGTTGGATGCGGTCGTAAGCCCGGTCGCCGGCGATGTCGCTGCCAACGTCACGGTGAGAAGCATACCGCATGGGTTTAAGGCTCGGCAACCGTGACGGAACGCACCTGCCGAACCCACCGGGCGTGAACCGCTTCATCCGGCGCGATGATGCGCAGCGGATCCATGGCCCGGTCCAACGGCTTTCCATCCCGCCCGTCGGCGAGAATCACCAGATGTTTTTAAAACTGCGGATCGAGTTCCGCCAGCGAGAAAAGCACCTTGTACCCGTCGGCCACGTTGACGACCACGCACGTCGCACCGTCCGATCATCCGGTGGACATCTGGCCAAACTGAAGGCCGGCCGCTTTTAAAACCTCCAGCAGTGGAACGCCGCGATAGCTGACTGGATTTCCTTTACGGTCATTGACGGTAATCGTCACATGATCGAATACGGCCAATTGGTCCAGCGACAGG
The DNA here is from genome assembly GCA_050012375.1 of Tepidisphaeraceae bacterium. GTDB lineage: Bacteria > Planctomycetota > Phycisphaerae > Tepidisphaerales > Tepidisphaeraceae > PALSA-1353. The sequence goes on along the minus strand of JBEKHH010000024.1, from coordinate 27,149 downwards.
CTCAACGGATGCGGGACCTTGCCGAGCACCTGAAGCGCGGCGCCGGGCGCGGCTGAAGGCTGGGTGGCCGGCGAATCCGCCTCGACGAACGGGGCGACGTACAACAGCGACAGCGAAATAACCGCCGCGAAACGGGAAAACATTTTTAACCTCCTCAATGGATCGTTGATTTCAGCGCGGCGCGGCGGCTTCAGCCGCCGTGTTCCCGGCTTAACCCAAAGACCTCAACAGCCAAACCTTCCCGGAGCCAACAGCGAGCTTCTGCGTTACCCAGCACACTCACTACCCCGCCTCATTAGCGGATTTTTCATGCGCGGGTGGTAGAATGGATTTGTGTTCCATAAAGCCACCAAAGATCTCCTAAAACGTGCGGGTTATACGCTGCACCGAATGACGCGATTTGAGCGGCTCCTGCAACGCGAATTGGACAGTGGCCAGCCTTTCATCTTTGTTCAGGTCGGCGCTAATGATGGAATCAGTTTCGATAACCTGTATCAATTCAATAGAAAAAATAAAACCAGCGGGCTCGTCATCGAGCCACTATCCGACATGTTCGAGCGGCTCCGCTACAATTACCGCAGCCGCCCTTCGATCAAACCCATCCGCGTTGCTCTGCATCCCACCGCTTCCACCATCGTCATGCACCGCGTACGTCCTGACGCGCTCTACGACGTGCCCCACTGGGCCTCAGGAATCGCATCGCTCGACCCGGCCTGGCACGAGAAATGCGGCATAAAATCAGATGTCATGATGGAGGAGCAGGTGCCGGCGATGCATCTGATGCAGCTGCTGAAGGAGCACTCCATTACTCGTCTCAGTCTTTTGCAGGTGGATGTCGAAGGCTTCGATGCCGAAGTGATCCAAATGATAGATTTCAACGTGATCCGACCGGCCGTAATCAAATACGAATGCGTTCACACCGACGGCCCCGATCCACTCCTCCTATTGCTACACAAACACGGCTATCAAACGGAAAGGGACGGAGACGACATGATCGCCTGGCAGCACTGACGAACATTCCGCGAGGACTAAAAAATCTTAGGACACTACCCGAGCGTCACACCCTTCCCCAACGTCTACCGCGTCCTGCGCGGTTGCACTTTCTCTCCGGAACGCAACAGAACGGAGAATCCGGCGATGGACCGGTCGAGCAGATGCTCCGATTGGATCTGAAGATCACGGTAGGTCGATAAAACTTCGCGGTCGAGCGGGGTGAGGCGCGTGCTGCCGCCGATGTCCAGCGTCACTTCCGCCATGACGCCGCCTTGTTTCACGAAAATCACCTTGCCGGGAAATTGGTTGCGAGCGCTGAGTGCCATGGAATCTCCCTCATGCCGATGAACTCGCGAAATAGTCCTGCAGCGGCCGAACATTCCAACCGCCCGATTGCGTGGCCTTGATGGCCCTCGCGGCGGCGCTGGCGCCGGTCATCGTCGTCACGATCGGAATCCTGTTCAAAACCGATAGCGCGCGAATCTTGCCTTCATCGGTCGTCGGTCCTTTGCGCGTCGGCGTGTTGATGATGAGCTGAACCCGGCCGTTCTTGATGTAATCCTTGATGTTCGGCCGGCCCTCGGCCAGCTTGCTGATTCGCGTCGCCGGAATGTCGCACTTCCGCAGGGCGTCGTATGTGCCGGGCGTCGCCAGGATTTCAAAGCCCATTTCGCTCAGGGCCTTGGCGATTGGGGCGATCGCCTGCTTGTCCTCGTTGCGGACGGAAATGAATACATTGCCGCTCGCGGGCAAGACCGTTCCCGCCGCGATCTGGCTCTTGGCGAATGCGTGCGGAAAATCAGCGTCGATGCCCATCACTTCGCCGGTCGAGCGCATCTCCGGGCCGAGGATGATGTCCACGCCGGGGAATTTGTTGAATGGGAAAACGACTTCCTTGACCGAAACGTGGCGGGGAGGCGGCAGCTCGCGCACGCCCAACTCGTCCAGCGATTTCCCGGCCATGACCTTCGCGGCGATCTTGGCCCATGCGACGCCCGTGGCCTTGGAAACGAAGGGCACGGTTCGGCTGGCGCGGGGATTCACTTCGATGACATAAATCTCGTTGTTCTTGATCGCGTACTGAACGTTCATCAGCCCGCGAACTTGCAGCGCCTCAGCCAGCAGCCGCGTCTGCCGTTTCAGTTCGGTGACGATTTGAGGCGAAAGCGAATACGGCGGCAGCGAACAGGCCGAATCGCCGCTGTGGATTCCCGCTTCCTCGATGTGCTCCATGACGCCGATGATGATGGCGCGGCCGGTGTCGGATTTTCCGCCCGGATCGAAATCGGCCAGGCAATCGACATCGACCTCCGTGGCCGCGTCGATGAATTTATCCACCAGGATCGGGGCGTTGGCGATGGTCGAAGCCTCGACGGCCTGGGCCATGTAATGATTGAGCTGATTTTCATCCGAGACGATCTCCATTGCCCGCCCGCCGAGCACGAAGCTGGGCCGGACCAAAACTGGATAGCCGATGCGATTGGCGATTTCACGGGCCTCGGCAACGCTGCGGGCGATGCCGTTGACGGGCTGTTTGAGGTTCAATTTCTGGAGCAGTTCGCGAAATTGCTCGCGGTCGCCGGCGGCGTCCAGGGATTCGACGGTGGTCCCGAGGATGGGGACGCCGGCTTCCTTCAGCCCGCGGGCGAGGTTGAGCGGCGTTTGTCCGCCGAATTGGACGATGACGCCGAGAACCAACCCGCGGTGCTGCGCACCGCCGCTAAATGGGCCGCCATTCAATCGCTCGCAGATGTTCAGGATATCCTCGTGCGTCAGCGGCTCGAAGAAAAGCAAATCGCTCGTATCGTAATCGGTGCTGACCGTTTCCGGGTTGGAATTGATCATCACGGATTCCAATCCCAGTTCCTTCATGGCGAACGCCGCATGGACGCAGCAGTAATCGAACTCAATGCCTTGCCCGATGCGATTGGGGCCGCCGCCGATGATGATGACCTTAGGTGTGTCGGTGAGGCGGATTTCGTCTTCGGCGGCGGGTTTGCCGTTTACGCTGAACGGCGTTTCATAGCTGGAATAGTAATAAGGCGTCGAAGCCTCGAACTCCGCCGCGCAGGTATCGACGAGCTTGTACATCGGCTTTATTCCGGCCTGTTCGCGCGCTCGTCGGACAAGCTTGGGCTTGGACACGGCAGCGCTGGCGAGTTGAATGTCGCTGTAACCCCACTGCTTTGCCTTCAGAAGGACATCGGGACCGGCATCAGGGTTGATAAGCTTGGTCTCGAAGTCCACCAACTGCTTCATCTCAGCCAGAAACCACCGGTCGATCTTCGTCAGATCGTAAATTCGATCGATCGACCAGCCCATCTTCATCGCATAACGGATGTAATACAGCCGGCCCTGGCTGGGAACGGCCAGTTTTCTCCGCAGCTTTTCCTCGGGAATCGGCCATTCATGGTCGAGGCTCTCGCCTTGAGCGGTTTTGTCGGATTTGTCCGTGCCAAGGCCCAGGGAGCTAGTTCCCTGGGCTTTGGGCGGATTATGCTGAGCGTTCAGCCACTTATCATACTGATCCAATCCAAACCCAAACCGCTTCACTTCCATGCTCCGAATCCCCTTCTGCAACGCTTCCTTGAACGTCCGGCCGATGGCCATCGCCTCGCCGACGCTTTTCATCTGCGTCGTCAGCGTTTCATCCGCATCGGGGAATTTCTCGAACGTCCAGCGCGGGATTTTGATCACGCAATAATCAATCGTCGGCTCGAAACAGGCGGAGGTGTACAGGCTCTTGTCCTGCTTGCTCGTGATGTAATTCGGTAATTCGTCCAGCGTATACCCCACGGCCAGTTTCGCGGCCAATTTGGCGATCGGATATCCGGTCGCCTTGGACGCCAGGGCTGAACTTCGGCTCACGCGCGGATTCATCTCCACCACGATCATCTCGCCGTTTTCCGGATTCACCGCGAACTGAATGTTGCTGCCGCCGGTTTCCACGCCGACGGCCCGGATGACGGCGATGCTGGCGTCGCGCATTCGCTGGTATTCCTTGTCCGTCAGCGTTTGGATGGGGGCGACGGTGATGCTGTCCCCCGTGTGGATGCCCATCGGATCGACGTTTTCGATGGAGCAGATGATGACCACGTTGTCGTTCTTGTCGCGCATCACCTCCATTTCGAATTCTTTCCAGCCGATGACCGATTCCTCGATCAGCACTTCGGTGACGGGGCTGGCATCGAGTCCGCGCTGGACGATCGCGTCGAATTCCTCGACGTTGTAGGCGATTCCGCCGCCCGTCCCGCCCAGCGTGAACGCGGGCCGGATGATCAGTGGCAGACCGATGTCTTCCAGCACCTTTCGGCCGTCTTCCAGCGAATGAACCACGCCGCTGCGCGCGACTTTCAGGCCGATCTTCAGCATCAGGTCCTTGAAGACCTGTCGGTCTTCGCCGCGGAAGATCGCCTGGCGGTTGGCGCCGATCATCTGCACGCCGTAACGCGTGAAGATTCCCTGGTCGTAGCAGGCCATGGCGGTGTTGAGTCCCGTCTGCCCGCCGAGAGTGGGCAGCACGGCGTCGATGGGCTGCGGGCCGTGGCTCTCGCGCTCCAGGATCTTCTCAACCGCTTCGGGGGTGATCGGCTCGATGTAAGTGGCGTCGGCGAACTCGGGATCGGTCATGATCGTCGCTGGATTGCTGTTGATCAGGACGATGCGATAGCCTTCTTCCTTCAGCGCCCGGCAGGCCTGCACGCCGGAATAGTCGAATTCGCAGCCTTGGCCGATGACGATGGGGCCGGAGCCGATGATGAGGATGCAGTGGATGTCGGTGCGTTTGGGCATGAGGGGATCGGTGCGAACAAAATTTCGGCGTAATCTACAGAGGTGAGGCGGGGTTTACCAATCGGGCCGGGCATCGCTGCTGATAACTGATAAACTGTCCGGCGTCTCATGATTCCAGTCGTGCTCCATCACGGTCTATGCGGAGGCGGACTCCCAAAGATGGGCTGGCCGCCGTTTGGGGGGATTGACCGGGCGATCGCCGCCGCCGGGTATTCGGTGATGGCGACGGCCGTGCATCCGACGGCTGGAATCCAACGGCGCGCAGCGCAGCTTAAACAGTGGATGCTCGACAACCGAAAGGCCTGGGACGGCCAGCGGGTCGTGCTCGTCGCTCATTCGCTGGGCGGGCTGGACGCCCGGTACATGCTCGGGCGACTGGACATGACGCGGCAGGTGCGGGCGCTGGTGACCGTTTGCACCCCGCATCGCGGCTCGCCGTGGGCCGACTGGTGCGTTGAAAATCTCGGCCGGCGATTGCGGGCGATCGAGCTGATCGATCGTCTGGGCCTGGACATGGAGGGCGTCCTGGATGTGACGAGCGAACGTTGCCGGCGGTTTAACTCCGAAATTCACGACGTGCCGTCCGTGCCCTATTTTTCCATCGCCGCGTCGCAACCCTGGCGTAAAATGCCGGCGTTCGCTTTGCTTCCCTGGAGAATCATCAGCAAGGTCGATGGACCCAATGATGGACTGGTCTCGGTGAAAAGCGCACGCTGGGGCCGGCATCTGGCCACCTGGCAGGCGGATCATTGGCATTCGGTCAACAGACGCCTGAGCCGCGAAGCGATCAAAATCGGCGACATCTCGCCCAAATATCTGGCCGTTCTCAGCGCCGTCGCCCCGCTGCCGGCCGCATCACGGAGTTCGCATGTTTAACTTTGCGATTGTCGGTTGCGGAAACATGGCCCATTGGCACGCGCAGGAACTTTGCAAGGTCCCGGAGGTCAAAGTGGTTGCGCTGGTCGATCCCGTGACCGCGCGGACGGCGGAGTTTCGGCAGAAATATTTTCCCGAGGCGGTGGAGTTTGCGTCGATGGAATCGTTGCTCGCCGACGGCCGCGCGAAACTGGCTGCGATGGTCCTCGTTACCCCGCATGCGCTGCACTGGCCGCACGCCAAGGCGGCCCTGGACCGGGGATTGCACGTGCTGACCGAAAAGCCGATGGTCACCACCTCCCAGCACGCGTATGACCTTTGGCGGAGAGTGAAGGCGACGGGAAAGCTGCTGGGGATCACCTTTCAGGCCCCGTACACCGCGGAATATGGATACCTGGCCGAGCTTCGCGACACCGGCCAAATGGGAAAGGTGCAATCGATCGGCGGCTGGGTGAGCCAGAATTGGCTTAAAGCGACCGCCAATACCTGGCGGCAGCAGCCCGAAATGGCCGGCGGCGGAATGATGTTCGACACCGGTGCGCATCTGTTCAACGCGGTGATGTGGCTGATGAACGATCCGGTGGTCGAGGTCGCGTGTTTCTATGACAAATGTTCATCGCCCGTGGACATCAGCGGCGTGGCCATCGCGCGCTTCCAGAACGGCGCGATCGCCAGCTTCAACATCGGCGGCAATTGCCCGCCGTTCGGCACCGAAATCCAGATTCAGACCGACCGAATGCTGATCCTGACCGACCAATACGGTGGAAAGCTGGAGATCAAGGGCCCCGACGGCAAGCGGATTTATCCGCACGTGAAGCAGGATCTTCAAGCCCCGGGCCGCGGCCCAACGCCGCATAAGAATTTCGTCAATGCGCTGCTGGGCAAAGAGCCGCTCAAAGCCGGCGTGCGATATGGGGCGCTGCTCAGCGCGCTGATGGATGCGCTGTACGAGTCATCTGATGGCCGGCGAATCGTGCGGGTGGAACCGGTGCCGACGGATATTTGACCACCTTGCCCGGCGTCGGACCTTGGGTGAGAATCGTCCGTGGAGGATTCATGAAGTCTGGATGGATGGCGGCGTTTTTGGCGGCGATGCTGGCGTCGGGAGTGGGCGCGGCAGAGCTTCCATCGACGCTGCCAACCACGCGTCCCACCCCGCAGGTGCTTGCCCTGGTGCATGATCTGACCAGCGATCAATTCTCGACGCGGCAAATTGCCCAGAAAAAGCTCGAGCAAATGGGAGAAGAGGCGGCGCCTCAGTTGCAGGAAATGCTGAAGGAATCAAACTTGTCCGATGAGGCCGCCGCGCGGATTCGGGCGGCGCTCCTGCGGATTCGGGAAGGGCGGCAATTCGGCCCCTCGATCATCACCATCCATTGCCACGATGCGCCGCTGGCGGGAGTGCTGGAGGATTTCGCCAGCCAGGCGGGCGCGGCTTTGGGTGTTGACCGGCCGGAGATCCGCCAGTTCGTCATGTCAAAGAAGATTTCGCTGAATCTGGACCATGTGGATTTCTGGACGGCATTGCGCGCCGTCGAGGACGGCAGCGGTCTGCATACCCGGCCGGAAAATGGGAACGGGCGGATGATTCTGGACAATTCTGGATGGTTCGAGCCCTCCAATAGCGATCGCGCCCGCGTTTTTGGCCCGTGCCTGATTGCTCCGCAGGCGGTCACGTGGTCCATTCAATTCGGGCGGGGTGGGAACGGTTCCTCCAATCTGAGCGTGCAGTTGGCGGCGATGGTCGAGCCGAAACTGAAGGTCGTGGGGGCCTTCGCGGGCAATTGGATGCGCCAGTGCGTGGACGAAAAGGGACATGACCTGGTTCGACCGGGGCCGCCCATGAACTTTGGCGGCGGGGTGCAGCAGTGGTGGATACCGCTCACGGCGAATCTCCAGGTGGTCCCCGGGATGGGCAAGAAGATCGCAAAACTGAAAGGGGAATTGGCGTTCGACGTCCAGACGAAATCGCAACTGCTGGAGTTGGATGATCTGCCGTCGGTGCATAACCTCACCCGGAGCGCCGGCGACAACACGATCACGATCCAGAAATTCGCCATGGAAAATGGACAATATCAATTGCAACTGTCGATCGTCGGGCCCGCGTCGTCGTCGGGGAGATGGGACATCGTGCAGAACCTGATCTCATCGCTTCAGATTCTCGACGAGAAGGACCACCCCTTGCAGATGATTAGCACCAGTAGCACGAATTCAATCGGTGGACAGATGTCGATGACGCTGGGATATGTCGCTAACGCACCCGCGGTAGGGCCGCCGAAAAAGCTTCGCTGGGAAATCACGACCGAAACGCGGCACATGACGATTCCGTTTGAACTCGATGACATCGACTTGCCGCATGCGGACGAAGAGCTTCACTAAGCGGCCATGATGCGTCGAACGCCATTCATCATCGCTGGCTTGGCACTGATGACGGCGGCATGGCCCGCGCGCGCTCAGGATGCCCCCGCCACGACGGAGCCAGCGGCGACGGCGCCGGCGGCGACGATGCCGTCGGCGCAGATTTCCTCGCTGATTACCCAGTTGGACAGCCCCGATTTCAGCGTTCGCCAGGCGGCGGAAAACAAGCTGATCGATCTTGGGCCGGACATCGAGCCGATGTTGCGGAGCGCCCTGGCCGGCAAGCTTTCGGATGAGGCTCGCGCACGTCTGAATGACGTGACGGGCCGGCTGGAGGAAAGCAACCTTCTGCACGCCATGGTGACGATGCATTACAAGGACGCGCCGCTGCAAACGGTGCTGAACGAATTTGCGTGGCAGGCAGGGGCGGATTTGGAGGTTCGCCAGCCCGCGGTGACCGGGTATGCCCAAGGCCGCACCGCGAGCATCGATCTCGATCGCGCGGATTTCTGGCTAGCGCTGCGAGCGGTCAGCGACGCCAGCGGGCTGCGGCCCTGGGTCGGACCGCTGGGGTTGACGCTCGCACCCTCGGGCCAGCGGGCGTTCGTTCAGATCGATTTGGCAAATCGTTACGCGCGGGAAGCCGGCGGTTTGCTCATCGCGCCGCGCACGTGCCAGGAATTCAGGATCCTGAATTATGCCGCGAATCAACCGGTCGCGCCCGCCACGCTGAATCTGATAATCGACGTCATTCCCGAGCCCAAGCTTCACGTGATCGGGGTGACCAACATGGATTGGCTGAAGGAATGCGTGGACGACAAGGGCCATTCGCTGATGCCGGCGGTAATGAATCAGCGGTTTTTCCGTCCGATGGCGCGGCGGCGGGAGTGGTGGTGGCCGCTGCAAGTGACCCTGCGGCCGACCCCGCAACTCGGCATGAAGATCGCCCGGCTGCGCGGACGGCTCGATTTTACGGCCCAGACGCGCAGCCAGATCGTGGAAGTCAACGACATCACGCGGGCTCGCAATGTCACCAAGAACGTCGGGGACTTGTCGCTGACGGTCCAGAGCTGTCAAAAGACGAACCTGAATTGTCAATTGGGCCTGACCTTGCAGGGCGTGGCGCTGGGGGATCCGGTGTTGCAGGATTTTCTGAGTTCCGCGGAGCTTGTGGACGACGACGGGCAAACGGTGCGGCGCCAATCATTCAGCACGACGCCGGCCGCCGACGGCGTCGTCATCAACATCGTCTTTTTGCCGTCGATGACCACGCCGAGCAAGCTGCGATGGGAAAGGACCCTGGAGCAGAAAAAGCTGAGCGTGCCGTTTGAACTGGACGACCTGCCGCTGCCGATGGGCCCGTAGGAATTCGCCGGAACGCTTCAGACGCTGATTTGCACGCGCTGCCCGGTCTGGGCCGATTCCATCGCCGCGAAAACCATCGCCAGGCTTTTGATGTTGTCGTGACACTCGCCTTGCGGCGTCTGGCCCGTGCGCAGGGCATGGAGGAATTCGGCCAGCGAGCCGGCGATGCCGGCGGGGATGCTTTCGTCGGACTTCACGGCGATTTTTTCCGTGGGCGGGATAAAACCTTCGTGGGTGGTGACGCGGGCGGCGACGGGGTCGTGTTCGCCGTCCCACGCCGCCGCGCCGCGGGAGCCGAAGGCCCGCCATTCGGATTGCCAACTCGTGTTCAAGCCCTGGGCGCACCAGCTTCCGCGGTAGGCGTACTGAAGCCCGCCGCTCATCTCAAAAATCGCCGTGGCGCTCGCGCCGTGCTTGAACCAGCTCCAGGCGGGGTTGAACTCGTGGCAATAAACGCTCAGCGGATCGGCGGCGCTGATCTGGCGAGCGCTATCGAAAGTGTGGATGGCCATGTCCAGGATCAGAGGGCTGTTCATCTGTTCGCGGAACCCGCCGAAATGCGGGCCGAGGAAAAAATCGCTCGTCAGCATGCCGAGAGCGCCGACGTGCTGATCGATCGCTTTGCGGAAGGCCAGAGCGCGGGGGTCGTAACGGCGGCTTTGGCTCACCATGTAGAGTTTGCCGGCCCGCTCCGAAGCGGCAACCATTTCGCGGCCGGCGGACATGGAATCGGCCATCGGCTTTTCGCCCAGCACCGGGATCCCGGCGGCGAGGGCGGCCAGCGTCACGTCCCGGTGCGCTTCGGGGACGGTGACATCGACCAGAAAATCGGGACGCAACTCGGCCAGGGATTTCTCCAGATCGTCATAGGCCTTGACGCCCGTGAGTCGAAGTTTGTCGATGGCCGCGGCGGCAGCGCCGGGGCGGATGTCCATCCAGCCGACGGTTTGAACCTCGGGACAACCAGCCAGGTTCCTGGCCCAGGTTTGTCCCATGCCGCCCGCGCCGACGAGAAGCGCTGTGAATGTGGCTTTGGGGTTCACGGCAGGGTCGAGGGCTGGGTGACCGGTTGGGTGGCAAGCTGACGGATCGCCTGCTCCGACGGCCGCGTGGCGGAGGTCACGGATGCGTAACTGATCTTTCCGGCCGTGCGCAGAAGGTTGAAGTACGCGGTCTTCTGCGCGAACTGCTCCGTCGTGAGCTGAAGCTGCGTGGAAAGGAGCGTGGCCTGGGCCTGCAAAACATTCAGGTATGTGCCGCCGCCGTTTTGGTAGAGCATCTGGGCCAGATAAAATTCATCGCGAGCGGCCAGCACCTGGGTTTGCAACTCGGCCAATTCGTCGTGGGCCAACTTGAGATCGACGTAGGCGATCTGGACGTTTTGGTCGATTTGCCGTCTGAGTTGGGACTGATTGAGCGCGGCGACTCGGAATTGCGACCATGCCTGGCGCACCTCGGCGCGGATCAGGCCGCCGGTGTAGAGCGGGACGTTGAAGTTGAGAATGGTGTCCCAGAATGTGCCGGGCTGAAACGGTTGGTTGTAGATGTCCCACGCGGTGTTCAGCCCAAGCGTGGGATAATATTGTCCGAAGGCGACCTTGACGTTATATCGCGCCGCCCGCACGGCGGCGTCGGCCGCCAGAAGGTCCTGCCTGCCCTCTTCCGCGACGGCGATCCAGCCGTCCAGCGGCCCGGCGGCCTGCGGAGGCTCAAAGTCATCGCGGAGCGGATTGTTCATGATCGGCGCGTCCACCAAGTACGCCAGCATCGCCCGGCCGGTGCGGACGTCGGCCCGTGCCTGAAGGAGCGTGACGCGCGTTGCGGACGCTTGCGACTCCGCCTGGGCCACATCCAGCCGCCGGGCCGCCCCGACCTTGAACTGCTCCTGCAACGTCTTGACGTTCGCTTCCTGTGCTTTGAGGGAATTGGAAAGGACCTCCACCGACTGCTCGCTGGTCAAAACCTGGTAATAGCTCTGCGCCACATCCAGCAGGACCGTTTGTTCCAGGTCGAAGACCAACTGCTTCTGCTGTTCGATGGACTGGTCGGCGGACTTGAGGCTGTAGTAATCGCGGAACCCGTTGAACAGGTTCCACTGTCCCGGGACGGAGGCATTCGTCTGCTGCTGATGCCCCGGCAGGACGCCACCGCTGCTCTGATAACTCCAGCCGGCCGACAGGCTGACGGTGGGCAGAAAATTTGCGAAGGCCTTGTCCTTGGCCAGTAAGGCCTGGAGATAATTTTCGCCCTGGACGGAGAGTTGTTCCTCATTCTGAATGCCGAGCATGAGGGCATCGGTGAGGGTCACGACGCGGTCGGGCGCGATGGACACCGGCGCGGGCTTGTTGGCGTCGATGACCTGCCGATAGACGGCAATCTCTTTTTTCTGGTCGATCGCGCAGCCGGCGGCAAAAAGGCCTATCAGGGCAAAGGTGCCGAACGGCCCGATCCGGCGCGATAAACTCCGCTGATTCAAATCATTCATATCGAAGCGCCTCGATCGGGTCGAGCTTGGCGGCGCGCGTCGCGGGGTAGAAGCCGAAGAATATTCCCACCGCCGCTGAAAAAACCAGCGCCAAGACGATGCTATAGAAGCGCACGATGGTGGGGAAGGGGCTGACCTGGCCGACCAGCCACGCGGCGCCGATGCCCAATCCCATCCCCGTCAGGCCGCCCACCCCGCTCATGAGCATCGCTTCGATCAGGAACTGGCTGAGGATGTCGAATTCCCGGGCGCCGATGGCTTTTCGGATGCCGATTTCGCGCGTGCGCTCGGTGACCGTCACCAGCATGATGTTCATGATGCCGATGCCGCCGACCAGCAGCGAGATTCCCCCCACCGTGCCGAGGAGAATCGTGAACGTCGTCGCGGTGGCGCTGAAGGCCTCGATGAACTGCGACTGGTTCTGGATCATGACGTCATCGGGCATGCCGACCGGAATCTTATGCCGCTGACGCATCAGGGCGAAGATGTCGTTCTGCACCGCGTCGAGATCCGAGCCGGCTTCGCATTGAACGTCGATCTCACGGAGGTAGTTGACGCCCATGAGCACGTGCATCTCCACCGTGTAGGGGACGATGACCTGATCATCCGGATTGAACCAGCCCTGGTCCCCCTTGCTCTTGAGCACGCCGACCACGCGGAAATTGATGCCGTTGATTTTGATCAACTGGCCCACGGGATCGGAGAATCCGAACAGGTTGGAAGCGGTCACCGGCCCGAGGACGGCGAGGCGGCCCCAGTGGTCCACGTCGAAATCGCTGAACATTTTCCCGCTGTCGATTTCAAAATCACGGATGGGCAGATACGTGCAGGTCGTGCCCAGCACCTGCGTGTTGGTGTTCTGGTTGAGGAATTTGATCTGGAAATTTCGGCTGACAACCGGGGCGAGCCCGTGAACATGGTCAACCTTCTGGAGGATGGCGCGGGCGTCGTCATCGGTGAGATTGAGCTGTGTCCCGGACATCACGCCGGCGGTCCCGCGCGCGGAGGGGTGGACGTACAGAAGATTGGTCCCCATCGCGCTGATGCGGTCCAGGACCTGCTGTTTGGCGCCCGTGCCGATCGCCAGCATCGCGATCACCGCCGCCACGCCGATGATGATCCCCAGCATGGCCAGGATGGAACGGAGCTTGTTGGCCAGGAGGCTCTTGAAGGCGACTTTGACGATCATCCAGAAAAGCATGGGCGCTCACAAATCAGATTGCCTATTTCCTATTGCCCGCGCCTCAATAGGCAATAGGCAATTGGCAATCCTTGAAATCCATTACACCGCTCCCGGAAGGAGTTCGCTTTCGGCAGCGGCCGGGTGGTGGGCAACCGGGTCGTCGCTGGGCGGTTGGGCGATCTTGCCGTCGTGGAGATAGATCTCGCGCTGACAGTGTGCCGCGACGTGCGCGTCGTGCGTGACGATCAGGATCGTGCGGCCATTGGCGTTGAGCTTCTTGAACAGAGCGAGGATTTCCTCGCCGGTCTTGCTGTCGAGGGCGCCGGTCGGCTCGTCAGTCAGCAGAATGGCCGGATCGGTCACCAGCGCCCGGGCAACGGCGACGCGCTGGCGCTGCCCGCCGGAAAGCTGGGCCGGCTCGTGATGCCAGCGGTCGGAAAGACCGACGATTTCCAGCGCCTGCCGCGCGGCGCGGACGGCGTCGCGCCGGCCCGCGTAATGCAGCGGCAGCTCAACGTTTTCCAACGCGTTCATCCGCGGAAGAAGGTTGAAGTTCTGGAACACAAACCCGATGCGGCGATTCCGGACCTCCGCCAGCGCGTTCTTGGACAATTTGGAAACGTCCTCGCCGGCGAGAAAGTACCTGCCGGATTCCGGCCGGTCGAGGCAGCCGAGGATATTCATCAGCGTGGATTTCCCGCTCCCCGACGGGCCGCGGATCGCCACCATTTCCCCTTCCCCGATGACCAGGCTGACGCCGTCGAGCGCGTTGACGACCTGCCCGCCGAGCACGTAGGTCTTGACGAGATCTTCCGCGCGGATCATCGTCGGCCTCCTCCCGGCAACAGCCCCGGTATTCGGCGCGGCGGACCCGACGAAGACCAGGCGCTGTTGGAATCGCTCTTGTGAACGAGGATTTGTTCCCCCCCGGTAAGCCCCGAGACGATCTCCTGGTTCTCGCCGTCGTTGATCCCGATCTCAATTTCCCGGTCCTCGGTCGATCCGTCCGCCTTGAGCAGCGTTACGAACGTCTTGTGCTGTTTGCGCACGATGGCCGGCATCGGGACCGCGATCACGTTGTGCTTGCGGAATTCGATGATCTGCACGTTGGCCGTCATCTGCGGCTTGAGCAGGGATTTGTTGCTGCTGGTGACTTCGACCTTCACTTCAAAGGTAACGACGTTGCTGGTGTTGACTCCTTGCGTGGCAATTCGGACAACCTTGCCGCTGAAATGCTTTCCGGGAAACGCGTCGGCGGTGATATCGACGCCCTGACCCCGGGCCACGCCGCCAATGTCGCTCTCATCCACGCTGGCCATGACAAAGATATGGGACATATCCGAAACCGTCATGACGCTCGTCCCCCCGCCGACGTTGCTGATCGCTGAGGAAATGATCGTTCCCATCTGGATGCTCAGACCGGCGATCACGCCGTCCATCGGCGAGATCACCGTCGTGTAATCCATCTGCTGCTTGGTGTTTTGCAGCATAATGGTATCGAGCTGGACCTGCTGCTTGGCCAGTTCGATGTCCTCCTTCTTCACTTCCAGGGCGACCTGTTGGCTCTTGAGCTGCTCCTTGGCGATTTTGGCGGTTTGGAGATCGGCCTCGGCCTGGGCGGCGTTGGTTTGGGCGGTTTCGAAATCCTGGGGGGCGGCCAGCGTTTGCGTCAGCAACTGCTCCTGCCGCTGGGCCAGCTTTTCCAGATTGGTCGCCTTGATCTGGGCGGAAATGATGTTGGCGTCGGCCTGCTCGGTGGCGGTCTTTAAGTCCTGCTCGGCGATGCGCTCGTTTTCCACCGCTTCGGTCAATCTCGATTGCGATTGCGCCAGAGTTACCTTCGCCTGGTCGTAAAGGACTTCCTCATCCTTCTGATCAAGCTGGATGAGCAAATCGCCTTTCTTCACCGTGTCGCTGATGTCGAACGGCAGCTTGATGACTTCGCCGTAGGCGCGGCATTTGATCTGCACGTCCAGATTGGAAGCCACCGGTCCGGTGGCCGATACGCTCTGGGTGATGTCGGCACGATCCGCGGCGGCGGTGAAGGTATCGGCAGGCAGGGTCGAGGCGGCCTTGGCCCCGTGTTGGTGAAGGAATATCCCTCCTCCGGCGGTTGCCGCCAGCGCCGCCGCCGCCACCAACACAATAGACAACGTCTTTGTCATGAGCTTTTCTTGACGGCGATCCCTCCGAGCAACGTGGACCCGATGTGCCCGGCCAAATCCTTGGCTTCGGTGATCTTGCTTCCGTACAACATCACGGCACGGCCCATGGCCATGAAATATTTTGCCGTGCGATCGGGGTGAGGGTCGACAAATTCACCCGCGGCGACGCCCTGTCTGATGACCTCTTCCATCAACTCGGCGAGTTCCCTTCGCTTGGCGTCCCACGGACTGGACGAGTCGGGAATCGCAACCGTCCGTATGACCTCAAAAAACTGCGGTTGACGTATCGCATGATCCGCCAAACCCTCGATGATTGCCAGAAAATTCTCCCGGTAACTGGTCGGCCGCTGGGCGATCCTGGCCCGGAGCCTTTCGATCAATTCAGACATGCCTTCATAAATGAGACTGTAATAGAGTTCCTCCTTGTTCTTGAAATAGATGTAAACGGTGCCTTTCCCGACTCCGGCCGCGTCTGCGACATCATCCAGCCGAACCTTGTGAAAAGGCTGCTCGGAAAAGAGTCTTATTGCAGTCTGAACAATGAGCTTCCGCTTTTTCTCGTCTCTAAGTCTCATGGTTCCATGGGTTGAGGGTTGCAGTTGGTGCTATAACGAACCGCCAGTAGGTTATGGTAGTTCGAGACTGCCCGGACTGCAAATGCAATGCATTCTCAGCACGGCTGGCGTGGAGATACGGAAGCGGCGTCTTTGGTCGCATCGAGGCGTTTTTCTTTCGGGAATACGGAAGAGAAGGTCGAAACCCCTAACAGAGCGCTTATTGGCGGTCGAAGTTGTAGATGTTGCCGCTGTTGATGAAGGTTTGCTGGCAGGAACTGGCCGGCAATGCAGTTGCGGTAGCTACGTTTGGGTTAACCAGATTACAGAACCCGCCATTGTTGCGATTCGGACCATCCGGGCCGGCGGAGATCAGGATGTACGGGCCGCTGTAGCTGAGTTTGTCCGAGCCGGTGATTACGTTACCGCTGCCGCTGTTCGGAATGGCGATCGCCGGCGGCGAAACACCCAGCATCCATTGAACGGCCAGTTCCGGGTAGAAAAACGGCGCAGCGGTGACATCCTGCCACTGCTGACAATATGCGGTCGTTGTGCCGGAAACTGGATCGGGCCACGGTTTTGCCGATGACGACGCAGCCGAGACGCTGAAAAACGGCGCGCCGTCCCGGAGATCCCAAATGGCGTTTTGGCCTGTGCTGTCAATGGATTTCGGTTGGGAATAGCCGTAAAGCGGGCCGGCGGTGACCGCCGTGCTCAGCGGAACCGTCGAATCATTCGTTCGGTTGCTGACCGTACCGTAGGTTGGGAAGTATTGGATGACTTGTCCCCAACGGTCGAGCAAAACGGGTTGGCCATAGCCGCCCAATGGGTTTGCGACCCCAGTGTTGCCAAGGGCAGTACCGTTAAGGTCGTTCTGTGGAAGATATGCGACCTTGAACGTGTCGGCGGAAATATAGGGACCCCAGACTTTTCCGCCGGGCTGAGTGACGAGACAGTTTCCATTGTGAGCGGCGGCAGTGGGCGAACAGGTCAAAGTCAGTGTGCTGCCGCCAAAGTTCACGCTCGTGATGCCGACCGTTTCGGGGTATAGGTCACCAGGAGTTGACGTTGGGAAAAAGGTGATCGAAGCGGGAGTGGGCGATGAGCCGGACCCTGTGGGGGCAACAAAGTTGCTTTGGAGTGCCGAAGCCTGCGCAGTGTATTGCGAATTCACGGTTACCTTCACCGAAGTGGCGCCAATACCCACAGTCGCCGTACCCGGAATGGCCCCGGAGGTCTGACACCGAAAGCCGGGTCCATCTGCTCCATCGCCAACCTCAAGGTTGCTTCCAACTGTCTCAGTCACCGCAGGCCCCGGCCCCAGCAGCGCAACAGCGAGGGAATAAAAAACCGGGGCGGGAAAACCGGTACTGGCTACACTCCACGTCGGCAAATTCGCATTTCGCGGATAATCCCCGAAATCCGCCTTGTACTGTTCCAAGGCTGTGGCGATGGTCTGGAAATCGGCCTTTTGGCCGGTGATCTGAGATGTCCGACGCACGTGGTTCAGGACCGGCAGGAGAATCCCGGCCAGCAGGGCGATGATCCCGATCACCACCAGTAACTCCACAAGCGTAAAGGCTTTGCGATTTCTCATCAGGGTTCCCAATACGCCCGCCGGGTGCGACACTCGACCGGCCCTCTGGCCGCTCATTAAAGATTCGCCTTGTCTCGCCATTTCGTCAATGGATCATGCGATATTGTTCGATGGTGAGGTTCGTCGCGGCCGATGCCGCCGCCCGGATGACCGGGTCCGGGTCGTCCGACAAGCGACGCAAAAAACGCGGGACGGCGATCTGGTCCGCCTGCCGGGCCGAGTCAAATCGGTATCGACCCAGCTTCAAGATCGCCTCCACCCGGAACATCCGTTCCCCGGCCTTGGTGGCAAAACGAAAAACGTCCCCGGCGTTGGCCGCGATCCGTTCCTGGTCGGCGCTGACCAAAACCTCGTAAATCGGCTGCACGTTCTTCTGCTCGAAATCCACCGCCCGGGCCTGCTGGTCCTCAAGCAGCTTTCGATCCGGCGAACCGGCCGGCTCCATCTCCGCCAGGGCCGTGGTTGCCCCGTTCATCAGGCCCATGCCGCGGGAGAACTCGTCATAATCCAAACGCTCGCGATAGAGGTTCTGGCCCAGGGCGTAAGCGGCCTGGAGGAATTTGCGAGCAACATCGCTCTTGCCGGAACGCTCCAGCAACAGGGCGGCGCTTTCCATCTCCTGGCCCAGCTTCGCCAGGTTGTCCAAGGGTGGATGCTCCGATTGGTAATCGACGATCAGGCCCGGATTCCTGGCAAAGAGGTTCATGCTCGACAGATGCGTCGCATCGAGCAGGAGCCGCATTGGCTGGGGCACGATCTCCCCCGGCTTTTGCGCGAATTCCTCGCAGGCGTCGGGATTGTCGTCCAGCAGGGCGATGGCGGCCAGATATTTCTCGCCCGCGTCGCCGGGGACGTTCTGATCGACGATCGTCCGGGCCGGGGCCGGCGGCGAAAGCGCCGCGAGATTGCGCGGATCGAGCGACAGCTCCGTGGGATCGGTGATCTGCATCTGGGCATGCAGCCAAGCCCCCAGCGCAACAGCCAGCAGAAACATGGCCGCGGAGATTTTCCAGCCGAGGACGTTGCCCCACATGGACGGACTCCAAATTGATTGCCTATTTCCTATTTCCTATTGAAAGGCGCAGGATCGGCTGGCGATGCATTTCAATAGGCAATAGGAAATGGGCAATAGGAAATCGCTTTCATCGTTTCGCCAGCAATTCGGCGCTTCGCAGCGTGTTTCTCAGCAGCATGGCGACGGTCATTGGTCCGACGCCGCCGGGGACGGGGGTGATGTATGCGGCTTTTTCGCGCACGGCATCGAAATCGACGTCGCCCACGGTCTTCTTCGAGCCGTCGGGCAAGGTGATTCGGTTGATGCCCACGTCGATGACGATCGCGCCCGGCTTGACGTGGTCGGCGCCGATCAGCCCCGGCTTGCCGGCCGCCACCACCAAGACGTCCGCCCGCTGTGTGTGCGATTTCAAATCGCGCGTCTCGATATGGCAAAGCGTCACCGTCGCCAGACGCTGCGTGAGCAGCAGGGCGATGGGTTTTCCGGCGATTTCGCTCGCCCCAACCACCACCGCTTCCGCCCCGCGAAGAGACACTCCCGTGGATTCGATCAATTCGATCACCGCCAGCGCCGTGCAGGGAGCGATCAGCGTCCGGCCGTAAACCACGTAGCCGATGTTGGCCGGGTTCACGCCTTCGACATCCTTCACCGGGTCGATTTTGTATTGCAATTCCGTGGCGTCCAGTTGGGGCGGCAGCGGCAAATGGAGCATGATCCCCGTGACCGCCGGATCGGCCGAGAGGGAGTGCAGCAGATCGGCGGCGGATTTGCCGCTGGCATCGCTGGGAAGCTTGCGCAGAAGATATTTGATTCCGACCTTCTGG
The DNA here is from genome assembly GCA_050012375.1 of Tepidisphaeraceae bacterium. GTDB lineage: Bacteria > Planctomycetota > Phycisphaerae > Tepidisphaerales > Tepidisphaeraceae > PALSA-1353. The sequence continues at coordinate 7,942 of JBEKHH010000024.1, read as the reverse complement.
CAGGCCTGCGCCTGGCGATTGGCGTAGAGTTCACCGGCCGGCGTGGAGCCGATCAGCACGGCGGTCAGCGCGGGCCGATGGGCGGATTCGGCAAGCCGAGCAACACGCTGCTGGAGCAATTGCTTTTCGCGTTCGGCCAATGCGGCGCCGTCGATGAGCGTTGCGGGCATGGGGTCATTATAGAGGGGCGAAGGCACGGAGGCACGGAGGCCCTTCGACAGGCTCAGGGCAGCGGGGAAGGAAATCGCTTTAGTTTAGCCGCGACCCGAAGGGGAGCGCGTTTTTTTCTATCGCGGCTTCGCAAGGCTTTCGCGCAGGCGCTGGACGATCTGCCTCACGATGCCGCGATCCACGCGGGCGCTGGGGGCGCGGATCGCTTTGCCGAGGACCGAGGGACAGAGAATCAGCGTCAGCGGATGCTCGATCTGCTGCTCCTCGGCCAGGAGCTTGAGTTGCCGGAGTTCGACGCCTTGGAGGCTGAGTCGGCGGGCGAGTTCCCGCGTCAGCTTGCCGGAATGATTCAGGGCGCGGGCAGAGGTTTGGCGCCGGCGATATTGGTTGAAGAGGACCACCAAAATGATCACGCCGAGGATGACCAGGAGGTAGGGCACCGCCTTGCTCAGGTCCGAGGGTGCGTTAATGTTCTGGTTGAGGCTGCGGAAGAAATCTTCCTGCGTCGGATTGGCCGGGGCGACGCCCGAAGCGCTCAAAACCAGCAAGCCGCCGATGGACAAGCAGCGCCCAATCGCCTCTTCCCTTTGTGCCTCCGTGCCTTTGTGCCTTCGTGCCTCTGATTTCATTACCCCACTCCTTTCGACGCCTCTACCATTTCCGCGACGTTTTTGAGGATGCCGATGGCATACCGGCGGACCCGGATATTGGTGTCCTGCTTGGCGATGCGTCCCACGTCATGGAGAAGCTTCCACCACCCCATTTGTTTCAGCGCCCACATGGCGGAGATGCGATGCTCGGGCCGCTGGTCTTGCAACATGGCCTGGAGAACGGGGCCGACGTTGCCGACCCTCATCTTGTTCAGGGCCTTGATGGCGTTGGCGCGTTCGCGGTTGGTGGCGTTCTTGGCGCGCTCGAAGAGCAGGGGAATGAGCTGCGGGTCGCGGCGGTTTTCCAGGACTTCGATCGCATTGGCGCGGACGCGCGAGTCCGCGTCGCTCACGATCCGCTCCACGAGCAGCTCGACCCCGGCCGAAGGTATCCCGCCCAGAACGCTGACGGCTTTGCTGCGAACTTTTGCATGGGAATGGCTTGTCAGCCCCATGATGGCCTCGCTCTGGACCTCGGCCAGGCCGAGCTCCTGGGTCATCTGCAGGGCCTTGAGCCGCTGTTCGACGGGTCCGGAAATGAGTCGGCGGCCCAGGCGCTGCGCGGCATCGGGCACGAGCTTCACCATCGCGCGGCCGGCATGTTTGCGGGTGGGGCGGTCCAGGCCGTCGAATCGATCCCAGTAGTTCTCAAAGCCGGAGTGACCCAGGGCTCGGCTGACGACGCGGCGAACCGAAGCCGGCGCGTTGATCATGAGTTGCAGGAGCATGTTCTCGAAATCCTGCGGGCGGCGGCGGACGATCTCGCGGGCAGCCATGCGCGCGAGGCGTTCGTCGCCGTCGCTGAGCAGGGACCGAAGGAACTGGACGCCGGACGGTTTTTTTCGCAGCATCGCGATGCGCAAGAGCCGCAGGCGCCCCCCGACGTGTCCGCTGGCGCGTTGAGCCAGGACCGCCAGACGCTCATCCTGCATGAAATCGTGTATCCCTGAAACCGCCAGCCAATTGCCGATTTTGCAGATGTCCTCGGGGTCGCGGCCGGCGATGTCGCGGAGCAATTCGCCTTCCTGCCACCACGTGCCGCGGTTGACCTGATGCATGCAGAGCTGAAGGTTGAAATCCTTGAGCCAGTGTGTTCTTCGCAGCAGCGCGTCCAAAACCGGCGATTCGTCGATGTGGGCGAAGATGCTGCCGAAATGGGACCGAAGCTGGCCGTGGGTTGCCCCCAGGAGGAAGGCTTCGACGTGTTCGGCTTCGGGCGGCTGCTGAAGGCGCCGGACCATGGGGCTCTGGCCGCCGTGTTTCGTGGTTTGGAGGATCGCCAGCGTTTTGCTCTGGGGCCAATCGCACAGGAGCAGCGCCGCCCGCAGCAGGTCCTGGGAATATTTGCCCCCATGCACGTCCAGGGCGCGGGCCACGACCGATTCGATTTCCGGCCGCTGATCCATCAGGTCGCGGTAAACAGCGGCGAAATCGATTGCGGCTTCCCCAGGAGTTTCGCTGGGAGTTTCTGCGGGAGTTTCGGCCGAGTTTTCCGCAGGGTTTCCCCCCGGATTCTGCACGGAATTTTCCGCCGGCCCAGCCACCACCGGGTTCTCGGCGGGGTTCCGGGGCGCCGGCTTGTATCGCCGTTGGAGCAGATGGTTGCTGGTGTAGACCCAATTGGCCAGGGCCACGATCGCCTCGGCCGCGGTCTTGCCGAGCGCTTCATCCGTCTCATGCAGGTTTTCGGTCAGGACATAGGCCAGTTTGCACTGACGGCTAAGAGCGATGAGCTTCATGGCCGCCTGCCGCAGTTCGGTGCGGTCGCTGCGGCCGCATTCACGCAGGGCGTGATGCAGCGATTTGATGTTGGTCAGGATATAGCTTTGCAGTTTTTGCGGCAGGAGGTCGTAACGTTCGATGACGCCCGACAAGCCGTGGACGGTCTTGCGCTGTAAGAGCGCGGCCAGGACGACGGATTGCTCGACCTCGACGCCGACGCGCAGGCCTTCCAGCAACAGATCGTCCGCGGCCTCGTTCTTGCTCTGCACCAGGGCATCGACGAGCGCTTCATGCATCTATCCGGGAATTATCGGACGAAAGCCAGCGGGGGCTTGAGCAAAGTGATCCCGGTTACATTTCCCGGGCGTCCGGCCGCAGATTCGCACGTTAGCGCCTGCCCCGGCGGACTTTACCGCCGCCGCGGATCGCGGTGTTGCCCCGGCCCTTCCCCTTTCGCGGCTGCTTGGCCGGCTTCTCGGGCGCGATGGGTTCCCCCGCCCAGGAGCGCGAATGCAGCTTCATGATCGCCAATCCCAGTTCCCGCCGAGCCGGGTCAACCCGCACGATGCGCACCGTGGCGGTGTCGCCGATCCGGATGCGCCTGCCCGTGCGCTGGCCGCGAATGAACCCGCCGCGCTCATCCACATCCCACCAATCGTCCATCAGGTCTTCGTAGCGGATCAGCCCGTCGATCAGCCAGGTCGTGATCTGCACGAAAATGCCGAAGTTGGTGATTCCCGTGACGACGCCGGGGAAATCCTCCCCCACCTTTTTTTCCAGCAGCTCGAGGACTTTCACCTGCCGCAGCTCGCGCTCGGCATCGTCGGCGCGGCGCTCGGTGAAGCTGATCTGCTTGCCAAGTTCCACAAGCTCCCCGTACGTCGGGGCGCCGTTGAGCTTGATGGTCCGCCCGCGCCGCCCGCCGGGCGCGGTCGAAAAATATTGCTCCAGCAAACGGTGGATCGTCAGGTCGGCGTAGCGCCGAATCGGGCTGGTGAAATGGCAATAGTGCTGGCTGGCCAGCGCGTAATGGCCGATGGGCCGCGGGGAATATTCCGCCCGGGTGAGGCTTTTCAGGATCGCCAGGTTGATCGTGAAGGATTGCGGTTTCCCCTTCACCGAGGCGAGGAGGCTTTGCAGGGCCTTGCGATCCAAATCCTTCGGCAGGCGGAAGCCGGCGACTTCCACGAAGTGCTTCAATCGCGCGCCGCTGTCCGGCTCGGGCTCGGGATGCGTCCGGCGAAGGAATGGCACGTCGAGCGAATCCAGCAGCCGGGCGACGGATTCGTTGGCTTCGACCATGAACATCTCGATCAGCGTGTGCGTGAAGCTCTGGTCCTCCGGGCGGGCGTCCACGATTTTGCCCTGATCGTCCAGGACCAATTCCACTTCCGGCAAATCGACGACGAGCTGGCCGGCGGCCAGGCGGCGTTTCTGAATCCGCCGGGCCATCGCGTCCATCTGATGCAATAGCTCGATGACCGCGGGATCGTAGCTGTCGATTTTTCGCGGGCCGTCGGGATGCGGGACGATTGTCCCGTTGTCGATGATCGCTTGCGCTTCCCGATAGCGCAGGCGGTTGGCGCTGCGGATGACCGTGTTGGCAAAAGTTGAGCTGACGGGATGCGCATCGTCGTCGAAAACGATGAACGCGCTTTTGCACAACCGCGGCACCCCTTCCTGTAGGCTGCATACGCCGTTGGAAAGAACCTCCGGCAACATCGGAATGACGAACCCGGGGAAATAGCAACTGTTCCCGCGAGCCTTCGCCTCGACATCCAGCGGCGAATCGCTCCCGACAAACGCCGAGACATCGGCGATGTGCACGCCCAGCTCCCATTGGCCGTTGTCGAGCTGTCGAAGGCTGATGGCGTCGTCGTAGTCCTTGGCGTCGTCCGGGTCGATCGTGCAGATCACGCGATCCGACAAATCCATGCGATCCGGCCAGCTCTTCATCGTGTTGAAACGATCCACCTCGGCGCGGGCTTGATCGAGGCATTCATCCCCAAACTCCTGCGGAAGATTGAACTGCACGATGATCCCCTGGAGATCGACGTCCTTCTCGCCCGGCTGGCCGAGGACTCGGGTGATGACGCCCTGGGCCGCGACCTGGTCCTGAGGATACGTGGTCAATTCCACGACCACCTTGGTGCCGGGCTTGATGTGCCGCGCCGCCGCGTCGGGCGTCAGGATCGGTTCGGTGAAAATATTGCCGTCGGGCAGGACAAGCCATTTGGCGTGCTGGCGGACGAGCGTGCCGACAAATCGCTTCTGCGAGCGGGTGATGATCTCGGTGATCTTGCCGCGGAACATCACTTTGCCGTCGCGCGGCTCGCGGTTGGTGATCTTGGCGCGGACGATGTCCCCGGTAATGGCGCCGGCATTGTCCCCCTCGGCGATGAAGAGGTCTTCATGTCCGTCGGGATCGGAGGGCACCACGAACCCGAATCCGCGCTTATTGTGGCGATAGGCGCCCACGATCCCCTCGGCGCGCAGGTTCTGGTCCGGCAGCATGACGTTGCCCCCGCCGCCCAGCACCACCCGCCCGGCGTGCATCAACTCCCGCAGCGCGTCGCGGAACGCGTGATATTGATGCTCCTCGGTGAGCTGCATTTGCTTGGCGAGCGGCCGCGGCTTGACCGGGCGATATCGTTCGCTCTTGAGGTGCGAGAGAATTTGTGAACCTAATTCTTTAGACATAGAGAAAAAATGTAATGGTTTAGCCGCCGCGGCGCGTACTGAGCTTGTCGAACGTTCCTCGCGGCGGAATCCCTGGCGACGTTCGAGATTCGCCGCCGGCCTTCTTACCCTTCCACCACGCTTTTTTCGATCGGCTCGACCGTGACTCCCTTGGAGCGGAGGAAATCAATGGCCCCTTTCACGTCGCGCTCCTCTCCGCTCAGCAGCACGGCCATGATGCCGATCTCGTTCTGCACGCTCGCCTGGCGGATATCGAAAACGACGTCGGGGAATTTCCGGCTCATTTGCCAGATGATCGGCTGCTCGACTACTCCGCGCGTGGGGAACGTGAACCAACATCGGCGAGAGAAAGCAGGCGAGGGTTTTGTCATAAAAGGGCCGTTCAAATGCGTGCGGGGTTCAAATCGACAGGAAATGATCCGGGCGGTAATCCCGCCTTCGCAGATGCCACACGGTATCCGCTGGGCCTCTCACTTTCAACTCCCGCCCGAAGCCCAAAAGGCGCAATCGCGAAAGTCCCGGCGAAAAATGCGATAAATCAACCTAGCCAAAACCGACTCGAAGTGTCCATAATTGAAGCCGTGCGTCGGAACGCCCTAAGGAGCAAACAATGAATAGCGGAAGGTTGCGCGCGTCGGGATGCGTCCAGGCACTCGTCGCGATTGCGTTTCTCAGCATGGCTGGATGCGTCATTCAAGTCACACCGGTTGACCAGTCGCAGCAGGTTGTCGAGACTTCGCCGCCTCCAGCGCCCGTTGAACCGGCGGTCGATCCTGAATTGCAGCAATTGGTTTCGCCGATTGCGCTCTATCCCGATCCGATCCTGGCCGATGTGTTACCGGCTTCGACTTATCCGGACCAGGTGCAACAGGCCGCGCAATTCATTCAATACAACCCCACGCCGCCGGACGACCAAGTCGCCCAGCAGAATTGGGATCCCTCCGTCGCCGCGCTGGTGCACTATCCCTCCGTGCTACAGTACATGGCCGCCAACATGCAATGGACCGAGTCGCTCGGGGCCGCCTTCGTCAATCAGCAGCCGCAGGTCATGGAAGCGATCCAAGATCTGCGGGCGCAAGCGCTGGCCGTTGGGAATCTGCAGACCACCCCGGACGAGGTGGTCGTTGACGAGGGCGGGTTCATTTATATCCGGCCGGCGGTTGATGAAGTGATCGTGATCCCGGTCTACGATCCGATTTTGGTTTATCGCCAGCGTTACATGATCGACTATCGTTACCGCTATCGGGACGGAGTCTGGTTGGACCACGGGTTTGATTGGGAGCATCACGACGTTTACGCGGGCGATTGGCATGGAGGCTGGGCGGGTGGACCTGGCGGCTGGCACAGGGATCCGTCCTGGGCGCCGCCGCCCCAGCACTGGGCGCACGATGATCGGCGGTTTGGACCGGTGCATCAGGTGGCGCCAGAACATTATGCCCAACCGCATGAACTCGCGGGTCGTCAATTTCAGGCCGTTCCGGCGCGGCAGGCCAAGACCGGAAATCAAAGGTCCGAACCTATTCACGCTGCGCCGCCACGCCGCGATGACAAGCTGCAAAACCAACCACAGGTGAAACCGCATCCAGAGGAGAAACCAAAGCCAGAGGAGAGAGCAAAACCAGAGGAGAAAGCAAAGCCAGTGGAGAAAGCAAAACCAGTGGAGAAAGCAAAACCAGAGGAGAAAGCAAAACCCGAGGAGAAAGCAAAGCCGCACGTGAATCCGCAACCTCCGCCGCCGCCGCCGCAACCACACGCCAAACCGATGCCGCCGACCAAGCAGGCGCCGCCGGCAAAGCCGAAGGGTCCGCCGCAAAAACCCGAGGGAGGAAATTAACGGCTGGAAAAAGAAATCGGCCTGCGTAGCCCCGGAGACATCCATCCGCGGCTTTTTTCGGAGATCAGGGCTCAGGAAGGTTTATTCTGAAAATCTTCCTGACGGGTTTGTTGATTCATACTTTCTCATCACGGGAGACCATGCGTCAATCGCAGTCACCGCCAGCGCCTCCGTCCATACCGCGTGCGGCACGGAGGAAGGAATCGCTATCGCCTCTCCCGGTTTGATGCGATGGACAACGCCTTGCACCTCGAAAAACAATTCGCCCGAGAGCACCATCGTAATCTGCTCGCTCTCGTGGCTATGAGCCTCGAATCGGCAGCGCGGGTTGACCTCGAAGTACGTCAGCATCGTGTGTTGCAACGAGACAGCCCACATCCTGGCTCCGGGAACATCCGGCCGCAACCGCAGCAACCCCGTGGAAGCGTGAATGACCTCCGCGCTAATGTCGCGCGCCATGCATACAGCGCTCTTCGGACACAGAGAACGAAACTGCGCGGTAGCCTGAATCTGTGCCGGAGCTTCGCTCCGCTCGATACCTTTGAAGCCCAGCGATGCAAAGTATCGCTCGGCATCGGTCGTCAGCAGGTAAAGCTGCTCGACGCCTAGCAGGCGCGCATGGCTAACCATGGTCGCACACAAGTTCCGACCGAGCGAACGACCTCGACAGTCCGGCGCAACCGCCAGAGAGCGCAATAATGCGGATCGCACGTACGGCTCCAAGGCTATGCAGCCGACCACCTTGGACTCAATCTTGGCTGCGATGCAGTTCTCGGTGAGTAGTTCGATACCTTCGATGGGAAGACGGCAACCGGCCAGCAACGTCTGAATCGCTTGGAGATCGTCGGCTGTCGCCAAACTGTAA
>JBEKHH010000023.1:0-71863 GCA_050012375.1 Tepidisphaeraceae bacterium | reverse complement strand
CGGGCCAAACTCTCTAACGTCATCCAGACCTCCTTGTCCGAACGCCACAAGTTTACCAACGTCCAGGGGTTTTTTCCCCTAGCCCTTAGCGGCCCCGCTTGCGGGGCGTGCCGCCGCGCTCTATGCCGCGCGACGATCATTCACGAACCAATAAACATAGAGCGTTTTCAAATATGCCGTGGCGGCTTGCCGACTTCACCTCGGCAGGATTTTCCCCGTAAACCTCTTCCCAGCGTCCCACCGCTCGATCGAAAGCGTTCCAAATGCAAGTCCGCAATTCCGCGACGCCAACCCACCGTTTAGCGGCGTCGCCTGCGACGCGTGTTCCTCTCAACATCCCCGAATCGCGTTCGTCCATTCAGGGACAATTCAAGCATATTTAGCGGCGGTGCGAAGCACCGCGGGTTCCGCCGATGTCCCCGAATCGCGCCCGCCCATTTAGCTGACCGTATTGCGCCCCGAAATCCAGGATGGGAACGATTTCGTCGTGAGGCATTGGGAGGTGATGACGTAACGCGGCTGGGAAATCAAAAGGAAGGCGTGAGTTGTTCATGTACCCCCCTTTTTGATTGACTTGAACCGGAGTTTGCCTACCGTAACGGACACGCCATGCCAACGCTCAATTTCAAAGGCAAGAACCGAAACTGGGTCATATACTGCCGGAAGCTCTGGCTGCACCCGGAGCAGTTGCGGGCGTTTGAGAAGACCAACGGAAAAACAGTCCGGCCCATGCTCGTGCCGTTCGAGTTGAAGTAGAATAGACCGGGAGAGACCCCTATGGACGAAGCGACGATTCGACTGCGCGTGGAGCCGCTGGAGGAAGGCGGTTTCCTGGCAACAAGCCCCGACGTTCCCGGCTTGGTTGCCGAAGGACGTACCATCACCGAAGCCACCGAGATCGCCCAGGGACTTGCCCGCAAGATTGTCGAGTCCTGCCTCGAGCACGGCGATCCAGTTCCGCCGGCGTTAGCGCCCATTGCGACGAAAGGTTCAATCGATCTGCTGGTTCCCGTCGGCGTGCGATGACATGGGACGCCTCTCTGGATTCAAATACCGCGACGTGGCCAGGAAGCTCGGGGCTTTCGGATATGTTTTCGACCGGCCGGGACCGGGAAGCCACGAGGTTTGGCGGCACGCGCAGTCGGGGCGGAAAATCACGCTTCCGCACCACCCTGGCGACATGAAGCAAGGCACGCTGCGCGCCATTCTTCGCGAGACAGGGATTGACGTGAATGATTTCTTGGCAGCCTGATGGACCTGAAACGATTCCAACGCCGGGCGATGAGCTGAGCGTATTGAGCCCCAAAATCCAGGATGGGAACGATTTCGTCGTGAAGCATTGGGAGGTGATACCGCAAGGAAGCGGGGAAATCAAAATGATTCCATTTGCGAGCGAGTGAGCCTGAGACTTCTAACAGAGCCGGGCCGTGTCGGCCCGCCCGCCGGGCGACGCCGCCTGCCAACAGAAGATGGCCGCCAAGCTGCGTTTGAAAAGTTGGTTCCACGACCCGCACCGGCCCGTAACGGCGAAATGACGCCAACCGCGAAACCGGTCAAATCGCGTAACTGCTCACCCCCCGGCTCATTCCGCCGTCCCCGTTTCATTGCGGTTTCAATCTGCCATTTAATCAACCTTACGAAGACTTCTTGAGCGTGGTATTGACCGGCGACAGGCCAGTGATGGTCCCGTCCTTTTGGATGGTGAGGACGATGTTTCCAAATAGGCCGACTGAGTCGAGCGTAATCTTGTCGTCATCGACGGAGTAAGTGGCCGCGTAGGTCGTTTCGCCAATGGAGACGTAGGCCTTATGGCCCGACTTGAACTCGATGCGGCTATTTACGCCTCCCACGTTGGTGTAAGTGCTTCCACTTAGGCCGTCCCCGCAGCCGGAGAGGCCAAGGACAATTACCAACGTAGCCATTATGGGAATTCTGCCCCGCCAAGCGGTTTGGCATTTCATAGTAGTATCCTGTCAAGCGTCAAAGGACGGGAAAACCAAGGGCAACGTTCTGTTGTCGGCAAAGCGGACAGAAGACGACAGTGCAATGCCACGTGCGCCTTCATTCGTCCCCCTTCGTTTCGCTCTCACCGGGGGCCGCGGACGGCTCGGGCGGATACTCTATGGCCAGCCAACCATGCGTCCCATAGTCGGTCTGCTTTCCTTTGTACGAGATCAGATGAAAGACCAGTTGATTGAATAGCCCTACCACCTTATGTGTTATGTCGAGTAGCTCTTGGAGCTTGCCCTCGTAGACATGCCAGTTGCCGTGAGCGACCGTGTTGCGCAGTTTATTCCAGGCCTTCCGCTCGGCCTCGCCGACTGTCCCCTCAGCGACTAGCACACGTAACCGATCATCGGGGCGGGCGCGCTTCAAGCTGCTGACCACACCTAGAACGCGGTCGATCAGTTTTGTATCCCCACCCCAACTCTTCAGATACGCGATGAGTTCCCCAAGAGCCTTAAGGCGTTCAACATCGGGTTTGCCGACAGAAGCGTAGAACTCATCCAGGATTGACTCGACTGCAACAGCGGCGGCAAGCGCTTGACCTTCAATTGAACTGGTCCGGGTCTCGCTCACACCGAACACGCTTCGGGACAAGGCATGCGTGAGCGCTACCTGATCTTTGATCACGTGGGCGAGGTACAGGTCAAACATCCGCCAGACCGAACCGGTCTCATCAATTAATTCGATCTTGTACGGAGGCCATTGCGTCCTCCTTTTCCTCAACTCATCGTGGTTACGAAAGCGCTTAACAGTTTCTTCTCCCTGCGCCTGCATCACCATGGCCCATCTCGGCACTATACCAAGCGCAAAAGTCACCGTTTCCGTGATCCGTCTTTCCAGTTGCAGTGGCAGTCTGGCCTCGCCCGCCGAAGCAGACACCGACAATCCCTCGTCGTCCTCGAAACAGAATGAAAGGCCAAACGAGTCAAACTCTGCCGCGTTTAGACGGCCCCTCTGCGCGGAACGGGTCTTCCCCACGGTTGTGGTCACTTCAGTCCGAGTGTTGCAGGGAAACTTGATCGTTTCAAAAGATCGCAGTTTAACCCAATTAACTTTCTCGACGGCAGAACGACCTTGCGTGAGCGCAATCTCATTACAATTGGCGGTAACTATAAAGCCCTCGCGCTCAACATGGCCGTCGGGATCAGGGTTGATAATCCGATCGGCTCTCCAAGCACGATGATATTTGTCGGACGCTGTGAGCGCAAAGTGATCGCCCTCTTTATATAGAACGCCCGCCTTGGTCGATCCAAAATTGAAGAAAATCTCCCGAAGGTCAAGTTTCCCCTTTGCGTACATCTTGATCTCGAAATCGTGCGTGGCCTTCTGGCGGATATAACCGGTACCGGAGTAGATTTTTCCATCGCTGGCGCGCACAAGGTCCATCTGAACGCAGTCGATGTGAACCTCCCTGCGCCGAAGGTCGTCGAGAAGCTCTTCGTAGTCCTTAGGCAATCCGTCGAACCTCCAAACAGGTATTTCCAGCTCAGCGATAGCCCTCTTGACGTGGCCTTCGGTGAAGTGCCGGACGATATTACAATAGCGTGCCAGGTGAGCCGCGCCAAAACCACTCGCAGGGTGGTTGCAATCGCCGATGCATGGCACACGGTTTGTCGATCGAAGGGGGAAATTAAAGAGGGGGGGGCGAACTGGGGACGCAGCTAGATAAAAACTAGCTGCGTCCCGGTTCACATCCTAAAACACCCGGAAACCGGGTACTGACAGCACTGGACAAACTGCTATGTCTCTCCTCCGCATTAATTGATGATGCCCTCGAAAACCGATCATCGAAACAGCTCGTCAGTTGGCAGCCTTTTTCGCACCTATTACTGCGGAAGCGTTTCTGGTCGCTTCAGCCTTCCCCGCTTGACCTGACTTAGCGCTGCCGCCTCGGCCTGTTAAGCCGCCTTGGCTCGCTTCAACTTCCGTGTTACCCAAAGCGATGTCAACAAGTCCGGTCTTATCGGTAATCTTCACGTCTTGTTCCTTTTTGTCTGGCATACGACGCTCCTCTTTCAATAAACAGATGGCCTCACGACCATCTCAACCATTTGAGTCCAAAGCGGCAACGTACCGCCCGTTAGACTCTATTGCTGAATGTGCTGTCATTTCCTGAAATTCAAAGGATTAATATGATCTTCCAAGAGAGAATCAAAGACGACGCGATCAATCCGGGTCGGGTCAAAGGTGTGTCGTCATGCAAAATCCCGCCAATAATCCAGTTGAGCCCGGTGAAGGTGAAATAAAGAGGACGTGATTCGTTTTGACTTTTGCCGCGGGTCTTTTGGGATTGCCGGGATGCCGCAGCCGGCTCGCAACACGCCGGGTGGTCTGGTATATCACGTTCTCAATCGAGCCAACGGGCGATTGCGCTTGTTTCGCAAGGACGAGGATTTTCTGGCCTTCGAATAGGCTGGCCAAGGAATCGAAATGATGGAACCAAATCGCGTCCTCTTTAATTCTCCCCTTTAATTCCCACGAATTTTGCGAGGCGCCCCCGCGCAATTGCCGAATCTCGCCAAATGTTTCTATCTCGTGGCCAGCGACTGGCGCCCAACGCGGTTAACGGAACATGCCAATAAAGATATTTGTTCGTTGTGATGGCGGCCTTGGCAACCAACTCTTCGAGTACGCCTTTGGCCGCTCGCTTTCGATCCGGACTGGCGGCGAGTTGATATTCGACACCTGGAAATCGCTCCGCGGCCGCAGCCGACCGTTCCAGCTCGATCATTTCCACATCAAAGCCCGGCTCCCCACCAAATTCGAAAACATAATCTGCCGGCTGGTTGACTCCCGGCGGCTGCAAGCCGCGTCCAGGATGATCCGTCGAATCGCCCCCGGCTCGTTGCCCACCGTTGTTCGCCAGAGAAAGCACGGCTTCGATCCCAAAGTTTTTGAATACCCCGGGTCCGTTTTCCTCGACGGTTGGTGGCAAAGCGAATTGTATTTCCACCAGCATCGTGATGTGATTCTCTCTGAACTGACCCTTCGCGACCCGCCCACCGAAACCAACCTGAAGAGCCTCGACCAGATCAGAAACTCCACCGCCGTTTGCGTCCACGTGCGCCGCGGCGACTACGTCACCGACCCGTATATCTTCAAACACATCGGCGTCAGCGGTTTGGAGTATTATCAATCCGCGATCAATCTCATTGGGCAACGGGTCGCGTCTCCCACCTTCTTCGTCTTCTCTGACGACCCCGAATGGACCCGCCAAAACCTTCCCGTCCCGGAGCCGCGGCATTTCATTAGCCACAATTGCGGTGTATCCGATTGGGAAGATCTCCGCTTGATGTCCGCCTGCCGGCATTTCATCATTGCCAACAGCACCTTCGGTTGGTGGGGCGCCTGGCTGTGCGCCCATAGTCAAAAATTCGTGATTGCCCCCGAGCGATGGTTTGCCAATTCACGAATCTCCACCAAGGATATTGTCCCCCGCGAGTGGACCGTCATTTAGGGGGGGGTGAAATAAAGCGGGCGCGATTCAATCTGGGTCGGGTCAAAGGTGTGTCGTCATTCAAAATCCCGCCAATAACCCAGTTGAGCCCGGTGTTACACTTTTTTCATCCATTCCATGACAAAAATCACAAATCGGCCGTAACTTAAATCAGAATAAACTCTTACAACCATCCATAAGTTAGCATATACTAAGCAAAATCGAAAATGTGTAACAAAGTGTAACGAGGTGTAACATCTGTCTCATTGGCCAGAATTCAAAGTGGCGACAAAAACACGGGCCGCCAGGCGACAATGGCGGGCGAGATGACCAACAACCAGAGCTTGCCGAATTGGTTTGCGATCGCCGCATTTCTGCTGGGCAACGGTTTCGTTTTTGTGAATCCACCGCTGAAGGCGCCGGACGAATGGGCCCAATTCGCCCGCGCCTACCAGGTCTCCCGCTTGCAGTGGCTTCCGCAGCAACAGCACGGCATCCTCGGCGGCTACGCTCCGGCAGGAATCGCAACCCTCAGCAAACGCTTTGAGAAGGTTTCATACGACGGCGTCAGCGTTGCGCAAATACTCGACGGCCGACGCATCCCTTTCGATACGCGCGATCTCACGTTCTTGTACTTCCCAAACATCGCGGCCTATCCCTCGTTGCCTTTCGTGCCGCCGGCCATCGGAATTGCCATCGCCCGACTCTGTTTTCGCTCTGCGCTGGCCGCCATGTATTGCGGGAGGGAGGCGAATCTGATCGGTTACATCGTGCTGGCGTACACGGCCCTCAGGATGATGCCCCATCCCCATTGCCGCTTGACGCTGGCATTGATCGCCCTGTTGCCGATGTCCCTATACCAGGCGGGATCGCTCTCGGCCGACGGCGTGACGATCGCGATGGCCCTTGTGGTGGCGACCGCCGTTTGGCGGCTCACCTTTCTCGAAGGCCTCGCGTCCAAATTCGATGTGTCCCTGTTGTTCGTCTCCACCCTTTGCCTCTCGCTCACGAAATTCGCGTACGCTCCGATATCGCTGCTCGTTCTGATGATTCCCGCAAAGCGCCTGGGAGGTTCCCGCAGGTGGGGAGCGATCGTCGGGGCGATCCTGCTTTCCAATTGCCTGGCGATCGTCCTCTGGATGTCGCAATTCCGCGGCATTCCACAGATCGATTTGAATCCCGGCGCCAACCCGCCCCAACAGGAGCAATATATTCTGCATCATCTCGGGAGAATTGTTCCGCTTCTGATTTCCACAACGGCAACCTATGGAAAAGAGATTGTTACGGGCGTGATCGGCACCTTCGGTTGGAATGAACTGATGCTGCCGTTGATATTGGTCGTTATTTATTACGCGCTGCTGCTGATATCGGTCGTCGCCAATGGGCAGCCGCGCTATTGGCGAGGCGCGATCGTCGCCATTTCCACGGCGATCGTCAATTTCGCCGCGATCCTGACGGCGTTCTACATCGAATGCAGGCCCGTTGGCGAGACCCCTATCGCCGGATTTCAGGGGCGGTATTTGATCCCGCTGTTGCCGCTTCTGATATTCTTCGGCGGAGCCAAAACCAATGCCGGAACGAAGTTTGGCAGGCTGCTGTTCATCGTGGCGGTGCTGATTGGCGGATTTTCCGTGCTGTTCCTGGCACAGCAGCTATATCCGGCTTTTCCGGCCAGTCGCTTTTACTATCGGTTTTCCGAGTAGAAGGATTGCTGAAATCCACCGTTTCAGGACTTCGTCTGCTTCTTCGGCCGGCCACGCGGCTTGAGCGTGTGCTGCAATCCCATAGGCCGGGCCATCTTCAGCGTCCAGCGATCGCTTCCCAGCGGCCGCCCACGCTCGAAGCTGAGTTTCAGACGGTCCTTGTCAGCCGAGGCGATCGGCTCGTTCACCAGCGACGGCCAATTCCGCGGCCGATCCACCGGCCAATCATCCAGAAGCTTTTTGGATAATTTGTCCTCACAGCCCAGACTTGACCACCGCCAGTCTTGTGCGCGGCGAACCAGCGTTGCCCGCCGCGGATTGGCCTCGAGGTAACGCAGCAGCGTGAGCAGATATGCGTCCTTTTCCACCGGGAAGCTTTTGTATCGCCCCTGATACAGGTGTCCGCTCGTGCCGCGGTAGTGAGCGCGGTAACGTTTGACGTGCGTGTTGGTCAGCCAGGAAAGGTAAGCGGCCAGATCGCCGCCGCGCCGCGGACGCAGGACCAGATGCCAATGATTGGGCATCAGGCAGAAGCCGAAGATTTCGATGTCCGCCCGCCGCTTGGCATCGATCATCAGTTCAACGAAGGCGTCAAACTCGCCCGGCTTGCGGAAGATTCCCATGCGGCCATTGCCGCGATTGAGCACGTGATAAACGACGCCGCCAATGGCGGCCCTGGCGGTGCGAGGCATGAGCGAAACAGTTACTCGAAGTGGCGTGAAACGTCAACATTGGTGGATGTCACCGTTTCTCCGTTTCCACCACAGCATTCAGCCACAAGACGGCCAAACGTCAAACGGCTTCTTGTATCGCGACATCTGCTTGTATTACGACATGCGGCTTTCTTGACTTCGCTTCGGTGTCCCGTAGCATCGCTTTGCCCGAAGCGGATTGCTGGGTACTAAATAATCGATCGAGATTCTCGATATCTTGACGAAAAGGCGCTCCCCTTCGGGTCGCGGCTAAACGTGATAGAGGTCGAGAATTGTGGTTTCCATTTATCGAAATCAGGAGTATTTCACATGGCTAAGAAAAGCGTTGCGGATGTGGATGTTCGCGGCAAGAAAGTTCTCATGCGCGTCGATTTCAACGTCCCGATCGAAGGCGGGAAAATCACCGATGATCGGCGAATCGTTCAATCGCTGCCGACCATCAAGGATATCATTGGCCGCGGCGGGCGGCTGATTTTGATGTCGCATCTGGGCCGGCCCAAGGGTGGGCCGGAGCCGAAGTATTCGCTGAAACCGGTGGCTGAGAAGCTTTCACAGCTTCTGGGCAAACCCGTGAAATTCGCGGAGGACTGTATTGGGCCGGTCGTGGAAAAGCAGGCCAATTCGCTGAAGGACGCGGAGGTGCTTTTGCTGGAGAATTTGCGCTTCCACAAGGAGGAGGAGAAGAACGATCCGAATTTCTCGAAGCAGTTGGCCAGACTTGGGGATGTTTACGTCAACGACGCCTTCGGCACGGCGCATCGCGAGCATGCCAGCACGTTTGGGGCCGCGCAGGCGCTGGCGGGCAAGCCGCGCGTGATTGGGCAGTTGATTCAGAAGGAGTTGAAGTTCCTGGGCGAAGCGGTCAGCAATCCCAAGCGGCCGTTTGTCGCGATCCTTGGCGGGGCCAAGGTCTCGGACAAGATCAATGTCATCGAGCAGCTGCTGGCAAAGGCGGACCTTCTGCTGATCGGCGGCGCGATGGCGTACACGTTTTTCCTGGCGCAGGGCAAGGAAGTGGGAAAGAGCCTGGTCGAGCGCGATAAGGTGGAATTGGCCAGGCAATTGCTCGCCAAGGCTGGGGGGAAGATCCGCCTGCCCGTGGATAATGTCATTTCGGACAAGATGACGGATGATGCGCAGACGAAAGTGGTCGAGGGAAATATTCCGGCGGACATGGAGGGATACGACATCGGGCCGAAAACGCGCGAGCTGTACAAGGCGGAGATTGCCAAGGCGAAGACGATCGTCTGGAACGGTCCGATGGGGGTATTTGAGAAGAAGCCGTTCGCGGCGGGGACGAAGGCCGTGGCCGAGGCGGTGGCTCAGGCGACGAGCAAGAACGGGGCGGTGACGGTGATCGGCGGCGGGGACAGCGCGGCGGCGATCGAGCAGATGGGATTGTCCGAGAAGGTGAGCCACGTGAGCACCGGCGGCGGCGCGAGCCTGGAGTTTTTGGAGAAGGGACATTTTACAACGCTGGATATTCTGGACTGACTTCAATCACCGATGAATCGATGACCTCCGATCCCTTTCAATCCACGGCACCGCAGATCGCGGCGTCGATTCTCTCGGCGGATTTTGCGAAGCTCGCCGATGAGATCGCGGAGGTGGATCGGGGCGGGGCGGATTTTCTTCATCTGGACGTGATGGACGGCCATTTTGTGCCGAACATCAGTTTCGGGCCGGCGGTGACGGCCGCTACCCGCCGCGTCACGGCTGCGTTTCTCGACGTGCATCTGATGATCAGCGAGCCGGAGCGATATGCGCCGGATTTCCTGAAAGCCGGGGCGAATGGATTGACGTTTCATGTGGAAGTAGTGGCCGATGCGGCGCAGACAGCGCGGCGGCTTCGGCAAATGGGATGCAAGCACGTTGGAATCACGCTGAACCCGACGACGGCGGTGGAAAGGATTTTCCCGGCGTTGGACGAGGTCGATCATGTTTTGGTGATGAGCGTCGTGCCGGGGTTTTCCCGACAGAAATTCATGCCGGAGGTTTTGCCCAAGGCCGAGGCGGTTCGCAAGCGATTGCGCGGCAATCAGCGGCTGGAGATGGATGGGGGAATCCACAGGCAGACGATCCGGCAGGCGCGAGAGGCCGGGGTGGATTGGTTCGTCGTGGCCAGCGCGATTTTCGACCAGAAGGATCGGGCGGCGGCGATCGCGGGGCTGCGGGAATGTTTAGGGTCCGCTTAGACTGCCGATGAGTTCGGAACCTGCTCGTTGCGTCCGATAATCACATCGACGTTATGCCATTTATCGCGTGCAAATAAGTTCCATTCCTTTACATCGTCGCTCTGGAAGTTTATCACGATTGTCATGTCGACGCGGGCGGTGTTGATCGAAGCCGGGCCGACGCCATGGGACGTCGAGGGGCGCATCGTCGGCAATTCGTCTTTACCGTTGGCCGCTGAGGTGATGGATTCGATCCGGCATCTGCTCGACGCCGTGGCGGTGCCGATCGAAAGAGTTTATCACGCCGCCGCCAACGAGGCTTGCCATCAGGTTGCCCAGCTCATCTCCAAGAAATTTGGAATTCGCGCGCGGGATATTGGGGATTTGGACGAGGTGCGGCTGGGATTGTGGCAGGGGCTTTTTCCGGAGGATGTCCGCGCGCGGTTTCCGACGGTGTATCCACAATGGGAGGCTCAGCCGCTGCTGGTGACGCCGCCGGACGGCGAGCCGCTGGAGGAGGCCATCCGGCGAATCCGCGCCCCTCTGAACCGAATCCTCCGAAGGAACAAGGACCAGACGCTCGCCCTGCCGCTACGGCCCATGGCATTTCAGATCGTCCAAGGGATAATTCAAAAGCAATCATCGGTTCAGATCGCCAGTCGCTTGCGTGAACGGCAGGCGCTGGCGACGATTGAGATCGATCCGGCAGCCATGAAGGCGCTGCTGGCGTGATGCGCTTATGTCCGAAGCACCCAACGAACAGATTTCCACGAAGAAAGACGGGGTTCCCGAGGGCCTTTGGATGCGCTGCTCGGGCTGCGGGGCCATGCTCTATCGGAAGATGGTGGAAGAGGCGCTGCACGTCTGCCCCGAATGCCAATATCATTTCCGAATCTCGGCGCGGCAGCGGATCGATCAACTCGTGGACCCGGCCAGTTTCGAAGAAATGTTCGAGGACATCGAGCCAACGGACCCTCTGAAATTCGTCGATAAAAAAACATACAAGGAGCGGTTGAAGGACGAGCGGGAGAAGTCGGGCGAAAAGGACGCCGTGGTCTGCGGCAAGGGGTTTATCAAGGGGCGGCCGATCATGATCGCGGCGATGGATCCGACGTTCATGATGGGATCGATGGGGAGCGTGGTGGGTGAGAAGATCACGCGGACGATCGAGGCGGCGGCGGAAGAGAAGCTGCCGCTGGTGATCGTGAGTTGCTCCGGGGGGGCGCGGATGCAGGAATCGGCGCTCTCGCTGATGCAGATGGCCAAGACCAGCGCGGCGCTGGCGCGGCTGGACGAAGCCGGGGGGCTGTTCATCAGTCTGCTGGCGGACCCCACGACCGGCGGCGTCACGGCGAGCTTCGCCATGCTGGGGGATTTCATCATCGCCGAGCCCAAGGCGCTGATCGGCTTCGCCGGCCCGCGCACGATCTGGAACACGATCAAGGTGGAATTGCCCGAGGGATTTCAGCGCAGCGAATTTCTCCAGGAGAAGGGATTTATCGATTTTGTCGTGCATCGCAAAGACCTGCGCAGCGAAATCGTGCGGCTCGTGAATTTCTGCACTGAAATGAAAGATTAGGCGATGGCGCGAGCCGATCACGACGGATTATCCTTCGGCAAATGGGTCGCGGCTCCGATCATCATTCTGTGCAGTTGGTTGATCTTCTGCATAGCGGCGGCTGTCGATTACGACCGGAAGAACAACGATTTGATGGTATCGTTGTTCACGCTTCTGGGCCTGGCGCCGCTGGTGATTGTGCGAATTGGGGTAGGTCTTCGCCGCCGCTGGTGGCCCCGCCTGCGCCAGCTCATGGAGGAACATACCCAGCGGCTCGATGCGCTGCCGAGTCGTTTCATCGGACTTTGGATCGCGCTGGCGGCGGGGACGGGACTCTATTTTGAACTGGTTCTGATCCGCTATCACGGAACGTGCTTTGCAGTCTTTGGCTTTTTCAAAAACCTGAGCTTGCTCTCCTGCTTTTTGGGCCTGGGAATGGGATATGCGCTGGGCCGAACGCGGCTGGCGCTGACGCCGCTGGCAATGCCTCTTTTGGCGATTCAGGTTGTCGCGATGCACCTGCTGGGTTATGCGGACATCGCCTGGACGCTGCAAAATCCGATCTCCGAACAGATGACGATGGGATTGCCGACGGCGGCGGGGGCCGACCACATCCTGCTGGTGTATGCATTCTTGATCTGGGCTTTTACGTTTAATGCGCTGTGTCTGATGCCGCTGGGACAATTGGCATCGCACCTCATGGGGCGGGCCGCCACGCTGCCGGCGTATGGGTGGAACCTCGTCGGAAGCATTCTGGCGGTGCTGATGTTTTGGGGGCTGTCGTTTTTGTGGTCGCCGCCGGTGGTTTGGTTCGCCGTGGGATTCATCGCGCTATTGGCGCTGCTGAGAGGCATGCTGCTGGGAACAGTCGTTATCGCCGCTATCGTTTTGGGTTTGGTGGGCACCCCATTGGCCGTGGATTACTACGATCTGTATTCGCCATACCAGATCTTGACCGTAGTTCCGAGCGACAGCGGCCGGCCGGTCATAATGGTGAATCACTTTTTCTACCAGTACATTTTTGATCTCAGTCCGGAAGGACCGGCGTTAAACGGAAGCCGGGCGATCAATCAGGAATATTATGGCGTGCCCTATCGGTTCAAAAAATCCTCGCAGGATGTGCTCATAGTCGGAGCCGGCACGGGAAACGACGTGGCTTCGGCGCTGCGGCACGGCGCGGGACACGTCGATGCCGTCGAGATCGATCCGCTGATCCTTCGGCTAGGCAAGTCGCTTCATCCTGAAAAACCCTACTACTCCGACCGCGTGACGCCTCATGTGCAGGATGCGCGGGCGTTTTTTCGGTCCACCGACCGAAAATATGATTTGATCGTCTACGGGCTGCTCGATTCGCACACCGCCCTGTCGGGAATGTCGGGCGTGCGCCTGGACAGCTATATCTACACAGTCGAAGCATTCAAGCAGGCGCGGAAATGCCTGAAGGACGGCGGCGTTCTGTGTCTCTCGTTCGCGATGAACACCGAGTATCTCGCAAAAAAACTATCTTCGATGCTCCAGCGGGCGTTCGACGGCCAGAATCCCCATGTCTTTTTGAGCCCGAGTGGGGCAACCGTTTTTGTGATCGGCGGCGATTCGGCGGCCGTCCCTCTGCCCGGCTCTTTCACCGACATCACGGCCTACGCTTCCGCTCACGCGTCCGTGGACCCATCAACCGATGACTGGCCCTTTTTTTACATGCCCGTCAGGACATATCCGGTTTCCTATCTGGTGATGATCGCGATCATGATGTTGATGTCGGCTTTATTCATCATGCCCGTGCTGCGATTCGAATCCAGCGGAAGGGTCGTGTCCGTGCCCTGCTTCCTCCTGGGCGCGGGATTCATGTTGCTGGAAACCAAGGCGGTGACGGAATTGGCCCTCTTCTACGGCAGCACATGGATCGTCATCAGCATCGTTATCCTGGCGATTCTGATCATGGCGTACTTGGCGAATTTGGTCGTGATGCAATTTCCGAGAATTCCGCGGACGGCGTCTTACTTGTTGCTCCTGGCGAGCATCGGCCTGGGCCTTTGGTTCTCAACGGTCAGCGGGTCGATGCAGAGCCCGTGGCTGAGCCGGATTCTCCCGACGGCGATCTTGACGTTGCCGCTCTTTTTTTCGGGCCTGATTTTTTCGGCCGAGATGGAATCCGCCAATTCCGTCGCGGCCGCTTTGGGATCGAATCTGATCGGCGCGATGCTCGGCGGATGTCTTGAATACAACTCGATGTACTTTGGGTACCGCTCGCTGTATGTGCTGGCGATCGTGATTTATGGTTCGAGCATGATCGTGTCGCTGTCGCGGCGAACACGAAGCGGGGAATTGGCCGCCGAGATCATCGCCGCAAAATGACGCGATAACATCGGTTTTTCCGAACATTCGCGAAATAGGCTTTCCCGTGATAGAATAGAGGCAATGACGATTGAGACGACCATCCGCATTTGGCGTGAGGGAAATCAATACATCGCTCACGCCCTACCGCTGGACGTTTCCAGCGCCGGTGATACGCCGGAGGCAGCGCGCCTCGCATTGGGCGAGGCGGTCAGCCTCTTTATTGCCACCGCCCGCGAGCGAGGGACTCTTGATGAGGTTTTGGAGGAATGCGGATACACCTCTGAGGGTGACAAATGGGTCGCGCCAAACGTCGTCACCCAGAAACAAGAATTGCTTGCCGTGTGAACCATGCCGCGGATCACACCGGTATCATGGAAGCGGCTGGAGCGGGTCTTCCTGTTGGCAGGTTTCACATTCGCTCGGCAAGAAGGATCACACCGCTCCTACGTGAAATCCGGCCTGGCTCGCCCGGTGGTGATTCCCACTTACGACGAGGTTCCGGTGTTCGTGATTCGTAACAATCTTAGGACCGCCGGAGTATCGCGTGAAACTTATTTGCGGTTGCTGTCGCGTGCGTGATAAGAAATGGCCGTTGCGCGCCGAATGTGGCAGTTCACGGTTGCTCCACCGATTTCACTTCCACCTGATCGTTCCGCGATAGATCGGCCAAGGTTTGCTTTCCCATCGTCGCTTGAATGATGACCCGGCCGTCGATGAATTGACGGTCCTTCACCTGGGTATGCGTTTCGATGAACGCCAGGAGCTTGCCATTGGCGGAGTCGGCTTCCAGCGTCACGTCCACCTGCTGCCCCCGCACCTGAGCGACAACGGCCGCGTGGAGCTGGTCGATGCCTTTGCCCGTTCGCGCGCTGATGGGGATGGCGCCGGGATGAAGTGCGCGCCATTCGGGAAACCGCTCTTCCCCTTCGGGCGTGTCGATCTTGTTGAGCAGAAGCAATTCCGGTTTTCCCGTCGCCCCGATTTCCTCCAGGACTTTATGCACCGAAGCGAACTGTTGATGGGCGTGCGAATGGCCCACGTCCAAAACGTGCAGAAGCAGATCGGCGTGAACGGCCTCCTCGAGCGTCGCCTTGAAGCTGGCAACCAGATTATGCGGCAGATCGCGGACGAAGCCGACGGTATCGCTCAGCAAAACCTGCAACCCCCGCTCGAGCTTCCATGCCCGCGTCTTGGTGTCCAGCGTGGCGAAGAGCTTGTCGTCGGCATACGTTCGGGCGGCGGTGATGGTGTTGAACAGGGTGCTCTTGCCCGCGTTGGTGTATCCGACGATACAGACCGTGTAATGCAGCCGATTGCGTTCGGACACGAGACGGCCCTTGCGCTGCTGAATGATCTCGATCTGGTCGCGGAGGTGATCGATGCGCTTGCGGACGAGGCGGCGATCGATCTCCAACTGCTGTTCGCCCGGCCCGCGTGTGCCGATGCCCGCAGGCGCGCCGCCGGCGATGCGCTCGAGGTGTCCCCACATTCGCGTCAGTCGCGGATAGGTGTACTGCATCTGGGCAAGCTCCACCTGGAGTTTGGCCTCGTGGGTCTGCGCCCGGGTCGCGAAGATATCCAGGATCAGCTCGGAGCGATCCAACACCTTGATCCCGCCCAGGCGCGGGCTGTCCGCCTCCTCGTTGATGATCTTTTCCAGCGCCCCGATCTGGCCCGGCGACAGATCGTTGTCGAAGATCACCACGTCGGCTTCTTCCTTGATGGCCAGAGCGGCGATCTCCTTCACCTTGCCCGAGCCGACATAAGTTCCGGCATCGATGCGCTGGCGGCGCTGCATGATTCTCCCCACGACTTTCGCCCCGGCCGTGCGGGCCAGCGATTCCAGTTCGCCCATCGGATCGCGCGGATCGGCCGTGGATTTCGGCAGAATTACGCCGACCAGAACGGCTTGCTCCTGGCGAACCGACAACTTCGTTCGTCTCACCTCGGCCATGGAGGCATTCTAGGTGGTCAGTGCCGAATGCCAAATGCCAAATGCCGAATGCGCGGGAATTCGTGGGGCCAATTCGACCGGCGAACCCGGCGACCCGCGGTCGCACCCTAAATATTGCGCCCCTCGTTTGGGCATTCACAATTGACTGGCGTCGGGCGATTCTCAAAGCTATAATTCGGCATCGCCTGGGTGTGGTGGCTCGTGCCATGAAGCGCAGGATTATTCAGCGTCCAATGGATAGGACATACGCTCGCGGTGGCCCCCCCGGCCGATGGCCAACGGCGCATGAATTTCGACTCGCCTCACACTTCTCTTTCCGGTAATGGCCAAGGCGCCGTCGCGCTGCGCGTCGGCGCGCTGCACACCAGTGCGCTGGACGCCAATGTTCTGGTTCTCAATCGGTTCTATCAGGCGATCCGCGTCATCAATGTTCGACGAGCCTTTTCGCTGCTGTGCCGGAAATTGGCTGAGGTGGTGCACATTGAGACCGACGCCGCGGGCCAAAGCCGCTGGCAGAACTTCAGCTTCGACGACTGGCGGGAGCTGAGCCAACTCAAGGCGGAATTCGAGCCGGAGGAACACGACTGGATCCACACCGTTCGCTTTCAGATCGCGGTGCCGCGGATCGTTCGTCTGCTGGCTTATGACAAGCTCCCCCGGCAGGAAGTGAAATTCAACCGGCGGAACATTTACGCCCGCGACAGCAATCGCTGCCAGTATTGCGGCAAGCGAATGCCCACCACCGAATTGTCGCTGGATCACGTGGTCCCCCGCAGCCAGGGCGGCCGCAGCACGTGGGAGAACACCGTCTGCTGCTGCGTGAGGTGCAACGTCAAGAAAGGCGGCCGCACTCCCGAGCAGGCCCGCCTGCACCTGATCGCCCGGCCGATCAAGCCGAGACGCAGCCCGGTCATCAACATCCGCCTGGCCGATGCGCGGTATTCAAGCTGGAAACAGTTTTTGGATACGGCGTATTGGACGGTGGAGTTGAAATAGCCAATTCACTGCAGGCCCCAATAGCAGAACGTCGAACGTTCAATGCTTTCGTTTAAGCTTTTGCCACGGAACCAACTTGCCCGCCGCTATTGCCGCTTTGGCCTGGCGGATTCGTAGTCGCATCCGGGCGATTCGCGGATCACTGTCTGAGGACCGATTACCATTTTTCTTGCCCAAAAAATCAATAAATTCCGCCGCCGGTTGGAGGCGATCCAACGGGAGATCGTCCAACTGCTTTTTTATCTTCCGTCGAAGTTCGATCGTGCTCATGCCGCTACCTCCGCATTTCATTGTGTCGGCGATCCGCTCCTTTTCTACGCCATGTCCATCCGATAGAATGCGATTACCTGGAACCAGCCGCTCGACACGGAGGTCGTCATGTCCGACGCCGCTCGCCGCAAGGAACGTCAACGACTCAAGCGTGAAAAGAAAAAGGGCCAACATCGCCGCGCCATGGCGGCCAGCCCCTACAAACGCATCGGACAAGCTGGCAAGCTCGAAGCGTGCTATATCAACGCCGGCTGGCAAGAAAACGGGTTGGCCTCCATTCATCTCGTTCGCGAGAATCCCCAGAGGGGCTTCGCGCTGGCCTGCTTTCTGATCGATCTCTGGTGCGCCGGATTCAAAGACGCCTGGGGCCAGCTTAATTTGTTGCATGATGACATTGACCGCCATGTGGATCGGGCCGAGGAGCGCTTCGAACTGGTTCGAATTGAGCCGGACGCCGCGCGACACCTTGTCGCCGGCGCCATTCGCTTCGCCAGGCAAAACGGATTTCGGCTGCCGGCGCACTACGAGCGATGGGTCAATCTCCTGGGCGAAATTCCCGATCCGGCCACGGCCGATCTGCGATCGTTCGGCAAAGACGGAGGATTGCTGTGGGTGGGCAGCCTCGAAGACCTCGGAAAGCGACTGATCGGTTGCTCGCTCGACGATTTCCTGGACCGGCCCGACGTCGATTTCGTTGCGCCGGAGGAAGGCTTTGACGAGCCGGACTGGGAGGATGAATCCGAGGATGATTCCGGGGAAGAGATCGAACTGGATGAAGCGCTGGACCAGAGCATCGAGGACACCTGTAAGCGGCTCACCCGATTTTGCGCCTCGCGCGGCGAGCCGCTCCCTCCGCTGATGCGCGACGCGGTTCAACTGGTCTTGGCCGGCTGCTATGTGCAGGTGGCGGACTTGGATTTGAAGCCGGCGGATGATGCAACGGATTCGCCCCCACCGATCAAGCCGCTCACCGCCCGCGAGATTCTTGGACCCAAGCTGGAATCCGCGTGCACGGAGCCCATGAAAGAGGCCGTCGTCCGGGTCGCCCATCTGATGCGAGACATGGTGGATTGGGTTCCTTCGGAGAATCCCCAGAACGTCCCGACGTAATTTGTTTTCGAGCGGAACGAACAGCTCGCCGGCGATATCACGCCGGGTCTTGGCCAATTTCGCCCTTTTCCAAGCCCGCTCACGAGCCCATCGCCGCCACCGCCTGCTCGAGGAATTTCACGGCCGCCTCGTCCATTTCCATGGCAACCGTCAGCGCCTGTTGCTCGCGCTGCCGAACCTCGTCGGTCCATTGGCCTATATGTCCGCAATAGAGGAAGCACGGCCGCTGCGCAAACTCCGGTTCCTGGAGCCGATCAATCCCCCGTTGGTATGCCTCGGCCGCTTGGATGAGGCGTGGTCCGGCCTCCCCACCCAGCGCCGGGGCGGCGGTCTCCCGCAGAAACGTCACCGCCGCCCGCCGCGCAGCGTACGGTAGTTGAATGAATTGACGTGAAATAGGCTTTTCAGTTGCTTCTCATCCAAGCCTGATACGTCCAGCAGATCCGCACGCCATCGCTCTAACGCCGCCCTTCCATACCAGTATTCGCCCGGCCCGGTCTTCCAGGAGCCGCGCCGCCAGTGGTTCACCGCCAAAGCCAGCGCCGCACGGACCGCCTCTTGCCCCCCGGACCCTGGGCGGTGCTCGCCCAGATAAAGCCACATCCACCCCAAATTCCGCGCCGGCATCTCCCCCCCTTTCTCGCCGGTGTCGTATCCTTGGAACAGGATCGTCTGGCCGTCCGAGGCATACCCATACACCACCCCCATGTTCAGCCCGCCATCGTAAGCCAATACCGGCCGGCCCGCATCGATGGACGCCACCAATCCCGGCGCCCCGACCTGGCGCGCCCGTTCGTCGGGGTGGAACTCCACTCGCATCGGCCAGCCCGTCGCGCGCTCGGCAGCGAGTATCTCTTCATCCATTTCCCCCACAGCGGAAGATGCGCACCATCGCTGCGGTATTTCCTTCGTCGGCTTCCACCACCGCACCCGGAACGCCAAACCCGTGAACCCCATCAGGTTTGTGTACGAACACGGGCAGGCTGTCGCCGCCAGCGCCGCCTCCAGCGCGCCGACGAATGTGCACTCCTTGCCCCGTTCCCAACCCAGCGCCGGCACTTTCTCCAACACTTTGCCGGCAAAACCTGCCGGGAGCTTGTGTTCGTTGAATACCTCTTGCACCATAGGCGTAACCTCCTCGGAGACAGCAGCGCCCAGCGCAGCCTTGAGCCTTTGCTGGGCACGATGGATCAGCGATTTGGCGGTTCCGAGCGGGATGTCCAGGAAGTCAGCCACCTTCTGATACGACAACCCGTCCAGGTGGAACATGGTCAACGGCACGCGGTACTTGGGCGGAAGCCCGGCCACCGCCTGCATGACGGCATCGGCCAGTTCCCGTCCCTCGGCGATTTGCGCCGGGCCGGCCCGAAAGTCGGGTACCTCCAACGCGTCCAGGTCGATCTTGCCGTCGATCTGCTGGAACAACTGCGGCCGGTAGGCCTTCAGCCAGTTCATGGTGACGCCAAACGTCACGCGCCGCAGCCACGCCGCGAACTTCGCCGGGTCGTGCAACTGATCCAGGTTGGTATAGGCGCGGATGAACGTCTCCTGGGCCAGGTCCTGGGCATCGGCCCAGTTATCCACGATGCTGTAGGCCAGGCCGTAGACGTGACCCTGGTAACGGGTGACTAGCGTCTTGTAGGCTGTGCTGTCGCCGTTATGCACCCGTATGATCAGTTCCGCATCGCCCAAATTGTCCACCGACGCCTCCTGTCCGCCCCGCATCCATCGGACCGCCACTGCCGCTATGACAGCATCCGCCGCGCGAAGGTTGCAGCATATTTCTTGCATTCGGCCCATGCCAGCGCATATCACCATCCGCCATCCGTCGCGTCGGCGGCGCGCCATAAGTACCACGTCGCGATCGATCGATATGGCCGCCAAGCTTCGGCGAGCTTCGTCAGCTCCGCTTTCTTCGGCAAATGAGGTAGGCCATACGCTGACTTCACCGCTTTCTGCAAACCGAGATCATCCACTGGCAGAACATCCGGGCGATTCAGGACGAAAATCAAAAACATTTCCGCCGTCCACCGGCCGATGCCCTTCACCGCCGTCAGAGATTCGATGACCTCTTCATCGCTCATGCGCGACAGCCGCCGGCTGGGAATCTTGCCGCTGAGAAAATGCTCGGAAAGATCGATCAGGTATTGCCGCTTCTGCCGCGATAGGCCGAGGCCTTGAAGCTGGCTTGGGTCCGAGTGATTCAGAAGTTTCAGGGCGTGATGAGGCGTTGGCCGTTTGCCGGGGAACTTTTCCGTAAACCGGCCGAAGAGGACGGCCGCGACAACGGATGAAATCTGCTGCGAATAGATCGACTTACATAGCAGCGTGAAATGATCGCGGTGCGGCGTGAGCGTGCATGGTCCGACGGCGGAAGCGATCTTGCGCATGATGGGATCGGCCTGGGCCAGTCGTCTCCGGGCGGTTGACCACTCGCTTGCTTTTTTAGCCATTTGAAGTCCGATATTCCAATGACAAAACGGTCGTCGTTTTGGATTTCGGATTTTACCTTGCTTCCACTCCTGATGGACAGCGGCACCACCAAACCCTTACAATCATTGCATCCGAAGAAAGTTTTGCCCAAGGAGCCCCCATGCGTCCGCCTTTGAAGTTGAGTTCAATCGATCAGGAACACCTGCAAGAGTTGTACAACGAAGCAGGCGTCGCCAGGGACGAACTGCCCTATTCCGCGGCATTCGACAACGTTTGTCAGGGATTTCAGGACCGTACGTTCAAGAATGCCCATCCCGAGCAGGTCTATAGCGCGTTGCTTAAATACGTCCGCAGCAGCACGAACTCCGCCGGGGAAATGGTGGCAACCGTATTGAACGAAGAACAGTTCAAGATGCTGAAGGGCGTGCTTCCGCGGCATGCCAAGGGGAATAAACTGGTGCCCTATAGCGACGAGTTCGAGGCCGCGCAAAGGGAATTCAACAAGCTGGCGGGGACGGAATTGGACTCGGGAGAGTTCTGGCGGGCAATTGTTCATTCCCAGGGTCCGAGGCGTCGCCCGCCCAAACGGGCTAAAGTCGCGGCTCCGGTTGTCGAAAACGATGACGACGACGGGGAATGAACTATAAGTCATTGCCTTTATATATTTAATATATCGAACGCGGATCCCTGTCCGCCAAATGCTTGACTTGAATGCCCCAGTTCACCTATAGGTAATTAGGAATTCGATTTACTTTCTTCCGCAGAGGGAATTGATGACGACGTGGAAAGAAAAGCTCGCCGAGGCGGTCCCCGCGGATTGGGGACAGGAAATCGACAGTTTTGAGGCCCAGGTCGCGCTGCGAAAGCAAGGCAAGATCGAGGAGAAGGTCTTCGCTGAGACACGTCTTCGCCGCGGGGCCTACGGGCAACGCTATGACAACGGCCAGCGGCACGACGGCATCAAAACCCAAAAGCTCCCCTATTCATCCCTGACTAAAGGTCCTGATACGTTCTGGGAAGCGCCGGGGATGCAACGGATCAAAATCCCCTATGGGGGCATGAATCCCCAGCAAATGATTGTCCTGGCGGAACTGGCTGAGGAATATTCCGATGCCATCTGCCACATCACGACGCGGCAGGACATCCAGCTCCATTTCGTCAATATTGAGGATACGCCCGACATATTCCGCCGGCTGGCGGCGGTGGGAATCACCACCCGCGAAGCCTGCGGAAATTCTGTCCGCAACGTCACCGCCTGTCCCCTGGCCGGTGTCTGCAATACCGAAGCGTTCGATGTCACGCCGTATGCAAAGGCCCTGGCGTTTTATCTGCTGGGACATCGCGACATTCAGGATTTTGGCAGAAAATTCAAAATCGCGTTTTCAGGCTGCCAAGACGAAGCCTGCGCATTGGTGTCGATGCACGATCTGGGTGGAATCGCCGCGACGAAGGTTGTCAACGGCAAGACCGTTCGCGGCTTCAAGCTGTACGTGGGCGGCGGACTCGGGGCGGTGCCGCATCAGGCAAAGCTTTTCGATGAATTCGTTCCGGAAGAGGAGTTGCTCCCACTCGCCCGCGCCATTGGCCGGGTATTTGCGCGTCTGGGGGAAAAGAAAAATCGCAACCGCGCCCGCCTGAAGTTCCTCGTGCAGAAGCTGGGAATCGACGAATTCCGCCGGCTTGTGCTGGAAGAAAGCCGCACGATGCCGGAGGACCCGGCTTGGCGCGAGCATTTTGCGCAAATCCCGCGATGGGAAGAAAAGCCCGCGCTGAAAACCGTCCAACTCAACGGCGCCCGCCGGCCGGAGGGTTACGACCAATGGGCCAGCACCAATCTTTACCTGCAACGACAGAGTGGGTATTGCCTGGCGACGGTCACTTGCCCGCTGGGGGATCTGTCGTCGGACCAGATGCGGGCGCTGGCCGACATTGCCGGGCGTTATGCCGGGGGAAACGCGCGAACCACCGTCGAGCAGAACATCGTGCTGCGCTGGATTCCGCACGATAAAACGATCGATCTTTACAAAGAGCTGTGCGCCCTCGGGCTTGGCGAAGGGGGCGCTGGAACCATCGTCGATGTTGTCGCCTGCCCGGGCACGGACACTTGCAAGCTTGGCATCGCCTCTTCGCGCGGGCTCGCCGGCGAGTTGCGGCATCGCCTCGCCGCAAAAAATGCTTCGCTCGACCAGGCCATTCGCAACCTGCGGATCAAGGTCTCCGGATGCTTTAATTCCTGCGGCCAGCATCATGTCGCGGACATCGGGTTCTACGGCAACAGCCGCAATATCAACGGATACACGGTCCCGCATTTTCAGGTGATGCTCGGGGGCCAATGGGGCCACAACGCCGGGAGCTACGCGCTGGCGATGGGCTCGGTGCCGTCGAAGCGCATTCCCGACCTCGTCGAGCGGCTGACCGGCCGCTACGTCGCGGATCGAATCGACGACGAATCATTCCAGCAATTCTGCCAGCGCATCGGCAAGCAGGCCCTGAAGGACATGGTCAACGAATTCGTGACCGTTCCGCCGCATAAGGAAGATCCATCTTTCTACAGCGATTGGGGCGAGACGCGTGAATTCACCATCGGCGACATGGGCGTCGGGGAATGCGCCGGGGAAATCGTTTCACTCGCCCAGTTCGGATTCACGCAGGCCGAGAGCGAAGCGTTCGAGGCCCAGCTCCTGCTCGACGCCGGGCAATTCCAGCAGGCGGATGAGAAGGCTTACCAGGCCATGATCACCGCCGCCAAGACGCTGGTGCAATTACAATGGCTGGATGTGCCGAACGATCCGAACACAATCGTCGATGAATTCCGCAAGCGATTCGTCGAGCCGAAACTGTTCTGGGACACGTATCATCACGGCCAATTCGCCAACTATCTATTAGCGCGGCACGAAGGCGCCGATTCGCGCTTTTCAACGGACACGGCCCACAAGATTGTCGAGGAGGCCAACCTCTTCATCGACGCGGGCCACAAGTGCAATGCGAAAGTCCAAGCCCTCAGCGCCGTAGCGGCCCAGCCCGGGGCGGCCAAATAATCCCATGGACGTCTTCAAAATAGCCGTGAAAATTTTCGCGCAGAGCGACGGCTTTGCCGCTAGTACGTTCGTGCCCATCTTCCAGCGTTGGATTCAGAATCAATCGGTCGAGGGGCATCGGCTGATCGACGTCGCCGATTATGGCCACGTCGCAGCCGGGCCCGGCACGGTGCTGGTCAGTTCCGAAGCGAATTTTTATACGGATCGCGGCGAGAATCGGCTTGGATTGCTTTATTCGCGCAAGCTGCCGCTGCCGGAATCGTTTGGCGAGCGACTGCGCGGCGTCGTTGCCGAGACGCTCAAGGCCGCCGCGAAGCTCGAAAAGGAACCGGAACTCGCGGGGAAGCTGAAATTCAAAACGGATGAGTTGCTGATCCGGCTGAATGACCGCCTCAACGCGCCGCCGAGCGACCTTACCGTGACGGCTGTCAGCCCTGATGTGCTGTCGCTAGCCACACTGCTGTACGGTGGGAAGCCGGCGACGATCGATCCGAAAATCTCGGCGGAGAAGTTGGTCGAATTCCGGCTGAAAGCCAGCGAAGCCCTGCCGCTGGCGACGCTGATAA
The DNA here is from genome assembly GCA_050012375.1 of Tepidisphaeraceae bacterium. Lineage (GTDB taxonomy): Bacteria > Planctomycetota > Phycisphaerae > Tepidisphaerales > Tepidisphaeraceae > PALSA-1353. The sequence continues at coordinate 47,571 of JBEKHH010000023.1, read as the reverse complement.
AGCAATTAACCTGATGGTGCTTAGCGGCAACGATTTCGGCGGGACAGCAGACCCAGGCCGCCGAGTGCCAGGAGACCGAGACTCACCGGCTCGGGCACCACCGCCACGGCGGAGAACGTCAGGCCTGATAGGTTGGAGTCGTTCGTGTTGCTCAGGTCGATGCCAAGGAAGTCACTGGTGCCCGGTCCGGGGCTGGCAACCACATACAGGTTGTAGTTGCTGCTGAAGCCGTATGGATTGGTCCCGGCGACGCTGTCCGTTGCGGTGATGCCCGTCGAGGGTGGGGCAATCCCGTCGCCGGCGATCGCGGCAAGCACCTTAGCCAATTCCGTGCTTGTGGCCTGTCCGGTGGCGTCCTTCACGTCGACACCATAGACCTCGACATCGGTCGCGGGGTTAAACGGGCTGGCTTCAACATAGCCCGTCGCGGTCGAAAGTCCGGTGACTTGGGCGATGTGGTAGCTGCCATGACTACCGGTGAGAACCAGATTGCCTTGCGACGTGCCGTAGCTGGTCGGGGCGCCAGTGGTCAGGGAGATAATTGCGTGGGCGCTCGGCGAGGCCGTGACGGTAATCGAGCCGGGCACCACAGTGTAGTCGTTGGGTATGCTTAGGATGTCGTTCAGGGTGGTTCCGCCGCTGACAACCGAGACGGGCACGACCTCGGAAGGAGTTCCCGAAGCCACGGAGTAGCTCACGTGCGCCGCGCCCCATGTATCGCCGTCATTGAGAATAAATTGCAACTGCCCCAAGCTGCCGACATCATCGGCAACGGAGAGGTCGGTGCTGGAAACACTCTGGGTAAAGTCGGATGGAGACGGGCCGTAGATGTACGAAGCCGCCGTGGTATCGGGGGTAGCGCTCGTGAAGCTGATGCCTTTGCCCGAAGGAATGGAAAGCTCAATCGATTCGCTGCTGACGTCGTACGGCCCGCCGCTGACGTCCGCAATGAGCACATCGAACGATCCAACCCCGGGAGACGACGCGAAGGAAGGGTCAACGACCACTTCAAGCTGGGCCCGTGCCGGCGAGACGACGCCAAAAAAGACGGTCCCGGTTGCCAGCGCGACCGACAGCGAAAGAACGATTGATTTTTCAACTCGATGCCCGAAAAGCATGCTTCCTCCTTTGTTCGCCGGGGGTATTTTACGGGAGAAGCTTGCGGACAAAAGTTAAGTTTTGCTAACGACGGAGCGCTAGCGCAGCGAATCTGGTTGGTTTAACCGAGGCCGCGGGACGGGATGGGATGGTGATGGGGGATTCGGATGAGTCCGCAGGCGGGCTGTCGGCTGTGGAGGGGACAGCGTTTTTGCGACACAGGGCGGTGTAAAAAAGACCAGAGAATTTTCTTCGGTTTGTTGCAAAAGACATTTGTCAGCCGGAATTCAGGGCCGATTCCACCAACCGCCGGGCTTGGGCCGGCAGCGGTAAGTTCAGCGCGGCGGCGCGGCCGCGGTCGGACATTTTCCTCCACGTCCTGCGGAGAATGTCGATCACCTTTTGCTCATCGTGCTTGAGCGCGAAATCCGCGAAATAATTTTCGAGGAACACGAGGCAAGCCACGTCTTCCAACGCCTGAGTCTGCGGATCGCCCTTCAGTTTCTCCTTCCGCAAAAGCGAGCGAACGCGATCGATCTTCGCATCGTCGTAGCCGACTTCCCGCAGAATCTTGGCGGCTTCGTCGGCGTGGAAAGTGTAGAGCGTCGTCCGCCACTGGTGATATCCCGCGCGGGTCATCGGATAGCGCGATCGGGGAATCATCCAGCGGCGAATGTGCTGGGCGCGGGCCGCCAATTGCAGGGCCTCGTCGGCATCGGGATATAACCGATGCAGCCAATCCGCCATCCGGCGGGCGTATACCAGCTCGGCCGGGGTGCCGACGACGAGCGTCGGATCCTGGGCATTGGCCGCGTCGAATTTGTCGATCGCGGCTTGAAAATGTTCGGTTTCACCCGACATTGGTCTCTTCAATCGTACCAGAGGGATCGATGGCGGACTTGCAGCGTTCCTCGAGAATTCCAATGACGCTGCAGACCACAGCGATTGCTCCTCCGAAATAACCGCCGAGGTGAATGCCGTACGTCGTCATAAACCGACGCGGACGCCACATATGGTCTGCCGTCAGGTCTCGAAAATCTTGGCTGATCCAGTTGAGCAGATAATAATGGCCGGCAATCCCAACGACTATGGCGGTCAATGCGACAATCCCCATGATGCCCGGCAGCCGCGCGATCAGGCGGGCGTAGGAGAGTTGGCGATGGCGAGGCGACGGGTTGTTGGCGATAAGCATCGCAGCCCCGATGACTAAACCCGCCCACCACGTCGCGGCCGCGCCGATTCGGGCAGCTTGCCATTGCAAGGCGTTGGGATTCGGCGGAGTATCCGAACCGATGATCGGGGCCAGATCTTTGCCGTAATAGAAATATTCCCACGAGATACGAGAGGTAATTTGATCGTTGACAATGCCGTAGAACATCGCGACGGCAGTGCAAAGAACAAGAAAAGCATATTCGCGCCAGCGTGTTGCGTCCCGCCCGTGCCGGAGCAAATCCGTAAGAGCCAGGACCATGAGAATACCGACGCCGGCCAGGATGCGCACCGGCGTGGAAATCATGCCATCACGATGTGATCCCGCCGGCCCTTCACGTGGCGCATCACTCCGCGCGTGTCGATGATCAGGCTCGCGTGGTCGGCGATCATCTGCCAGTCATACGTTGAATGGTGCGTGGCGATCACCACGCAATCGTATCCGCGGAGCGATTGGGCGCTCAGCGAGGCGCTGCGCATGTGCAATTCGTAATTGCGCATGCGGTGGGTGGCCGGCACGTGGGGATCGTTGTATTCAACCTGCGCGCCGAGGTGCGTGTACTTTTCGATCAGCTCGAAGCTGGGGCTTTCGCGAACGTCGTCCACATCCGGCTTGTACGCCAGGCCGAGGATTAGAATCTTCGTCCCCTTGATCGGCTTGCCACGCTCGTTGAGGGCCAGGGCGGTGCGCTGCACGACGTAGTCCGGCATTTTGTGGTTGATTTCGCCGGCGAGTTCGATGAATCGCGTCGGCATGCCGACTTCGCGGGCCTTCCACGTCAGATAGTACGGATCGATGGGAATGCAATGGCCGCCCAAGCCGGGGCCGGGATAGAACGGCTGAAATCCGAACGGCTTGGTGCTGGCGGCGGCGATGACTTGCCAGATGTCGATGTCCATCGCCGACAGGACCATCTTCATTTCATTGACCAGGGCGATATTGACGGCGCGGTAGATGTTCTCCAGCAACTTGGCGGCCTCGGCGATCTCGGCGGTTGCGACCGGGATAACGAGTTGAATCGCCTGCCGATAAAGGGCCACGGCCACCTGGGCGGACGCCTCGTCGATCCCGCCGACGAGTTTGGGGATCATGTGAGTTGGCGAATCCTTTCTTCCGGGATCTTCGCGCTCGGGGGAAAAGGCGAGGTAAAAATCCTTTCCGCAGCGCAGTGCGCCGGCCTCGAGCCGCGGGAGCACGATCTCTCGGGTCGTCCGCGGATAGGTGGTCGATTCCAGCACGACCAGTTGCCCGGCGCGCAGCGTCTTGGCGATGTCCTGGGCGGTCTTCTCCACGTAAGAAAGGTCCGGCTCCAGATGACTGCCCAGCGGCGTGGGAACGCAGATGAGGATCGCATCCGGCTCGGCCAGCCGGGAAAAATCGGCGGTGACGTCGAATCGTCCGGCCGACTTCATGTCCCAGACGAGATTGTCTCCCAGGTGCTTGAGATAGTTTTCGCCGCGCTTGAGGGTTTCGATCTTGGCCGGATCGATGTCGAATCCGATGACGGTAAACCCGGCGCGATGAAATGCCGCCAGCAGCGGCAAGCCGACGTAGCCCAGCCCCACGACGCCGACGCAGGCGGATTTGTTGCTGATCTTGTTGAGGATGTCCATGGGCGAGACACAATGTATCGCAAAGAAGCCCCGGATGTACACGGCAACTGCGTTATCGAGACTCAGTAACCCTCAATTATTTCCGCGTATATTTCCAATAGGCGGTCGGTCTTCTGGTTCCAGTCATACAGATTCGTCCGAACGCGCTCCAAACCGGCTTGGCCCATTTGCCGACGAAGTTCCGGCGAATCGGCCAGACGAAGCATCGCATCGACCAATCCGCCAATGAAATCCTCCCGCGACGTTGGCGGGACGCGGATGCCTGTGGAATCGGTGACGTGAATGGCCGGGCCGCCCCAATCGGTGGCGATCACGGGCAATCCCACAGCCATCGCCTCCAGCAGCACGATTCCGCCCACCTCGCGCAGGCTGGGCAGGACAAACACATCGGCCTGGCGCAGGCGGCGGGATCCCTCGGCGGCCGAGACCCAGCCGGCGAACGTGACGCAATCCGCCAGGTTCAGCCGCCGGGTCAGCTCTTCCAACGAGCGGCGCTCTTCGCCATCGCCGAGGATGTCCAGGACGGCCCGCGGCTCGCGCTGGGCGACGGTTTTGAAGGCGGCGATGAGAAACTCGATTCCCTTCCAATCCACGAGCCGGCCGAGACAGACGAAGCGGATTTTGTCATCCGTGCGCGGCGGAAGATCTTCCTGGCGGTTCCAGACGCTCAGATCGACGCCCACATCGGGAATCTCGAAAATTTTCCCGCGCACGCCGCTGGGCAGCGCCCGGCGGGCCTGGTCATTGGCGACAATCAGAGCGGCCGCTTGCCTTTTTCCGGGAAAGATTCGATTGAGGACGCGGGCCAGACCGCGCCCCGCCGCTTCCACTGCACGGGCGCCGCGGGATTCCATGTCGTGGAACGCCGGCGGATAAGTCATTCCCCCGGCCAGCGGGCCGATCACCACGGGAACGCCCAAGCCGTGCATCCGGCTGACCTGTTTGGGGGAGACGGGGTTGATCTCGTGGACGATCTGGATTCCCTTTTCGGCGATCAGGCGACGAACGATTTTTCGCTGCCATCGCTGGTTGTGGATGTGGCGTGCGGCGGTGAAGGTCTGGACGTCGATCTTGTGGGGCAGGAATGAGCCGCATCGCCAGAGCAGGCGGTCGAATTTCGTTTCGGGTGAAAAGTGGAGGCGGTCGTGATCGCTGGGAAATCCGGCCAGGACTTCCGGGCGGGTGCGGCCGTGAACGACCAGATGGACATCAACGCCGCGTTGTCTTAGGTACTTGAAGCAAAGCCATGGAAGACTCGCTTCGCCGCCGTATTGGTAGGAAGCGTTTTGCCCCACGATGCAGATTTTGATCGGGGCGCTGGCCATGACGACGGGACGTAGGGTAGTGATCGGCCGGAAGAATGCCAAATCGCAACCTGCGGGTAGAATGGAAACGCGATGGAATCATCCAGAACCGTCTCGACGATCCTCAAGCTGTGGGTTTTGCTGCTGGCGGCCGGTGCTTTGTATTACATCTGGAAGGATCGGGCGACCCCACCGCTGGCCGGCCAGGCGGAACAGAACGAGGAAATCACGCACAGCGACGTGGCGGTGCGGATCGGCGCGATCCAGCGCATGACGCTGCACGGATACGTCGTGGGCTATGGCAGCGTCGAAGCCGAGCCTGCGACGGCGGACCTGCCGGCGGCCGAGGCGCGGGTGACGGTCGATTGGCCGGCGGCTGTTTCGGAGGTGCGGTGCATCGAGGGCCAGCATGTGGAGAAAGGGCAGACGCTGTTTGTCGCCAAGCCTGCGCGGGGAGTCTCGGGGGAAAGGCAACAGCCCGCCGACGAGGCGGTGACATCGCCGATCAGCGGCACGGTTGTTCACCTGGACATCCACGCGGGCGAGGTGGCGCTGCCCACGACGACGGCGGTGAAGATCGTGGACTTGGACCGGCTGGTGGCCGCGGCGGGGATTCCGGCGTGGCAGGCGGCCGCGATCTCGGCGGGGCAGCAGGCGGAGGTCGACATCCCGGCCGATCCGGCGAATGGATCGGCGGTGAAATTTGACTCGAAGGTGGAGCGCGTTGACCGGGCGGTGGATCCGAAAACGAATCTTGTGAGCGTCGACATCGCTATTCCGCGCGGTCAGGCCGTGCGGCCGGGACAATTTGCGCGCGTGGCCATTGCCCGCGAGGAGCAGCGTGATTGCCTGGTCGTGCCCGCCGACAGCATCGTTCGCGATTCGCTGGATCGAGCCTTCGTGGCTTTGGTCAGCGATGATCGCCGGCAGGCGATTTTGAAACTCGTCGAGCCGGGTTTGCGCGAGGGAGATTGGGTGCAGGTGAGCGCTCCTGGGCTGGAGCCGGGGCAGACGATCGTCGTCAGCGGCGCGTATGGGTTGCTGTTTCGGAGCGACATCAAGGTCCTGAATCCTTGAGGGGCTGAATTTCGATATTTGATATGCGATTCCTGGTGCCACGATTCGCCCTTCGCCACGCGGTATCCATCACGTTCATCGTTTTTGCCCTGTGCGGCGCGGGCGGATATGCGGCACTGCATATGCCGTCGGCATTGTTTCCGCAAACGGAATTCCCGCGCGTGGTCATCATGGTGGAAAACGGCGTGATGCCGGCCGATGAAATGATGGCCACGATCACCCGCCCGATCGAAGAGGCGATGAAGCAAATCCCCGGCTGCCAGATCATCCGCTCATCCACCGGCCGCGGAGAGGCCGAGATCGACCTGTTCTTCAGTTGGGACGTGGATATGCGGCAGAGCGAGCTGTACACATTCGGCCGGCTGGGGCAGATTCGCTCGTCGCTCCCGCCGTCGGTCTCCACCGAAGTTTATCGCATGAATTTTGCGGTGTTTCCGATCATCGGCATCAGCCTGACGGGATCGGAGCGGGAGCTGACGCAGGCGTGGGAGATGGCGCGATATCAGTTCAAGCCGCAGCTTCTTCGCATCCCCGGTGTGGCGCGCGTCGAACTGATGGGAGGGCGAACGCCGGAATACTGCGTGCTGCTCGACCCGCTTCGCATGGCCGCTCTTGGGCTGGATTTTGCAGAGATCATGGAGGCGCTGGCGAAGAATAACATTGTCGTTCCGGCCGGGGTTCATCAGGAGAATCACAGCTTGTACCTCACCGTTGTGGACGGGCGGATGCACGATGCCGAGGAGCTTGGGAATTTGCTTCTGCGCACCGGCAATGGGCGGGCGGTCCCGCTCAATGCGTTTGCCCGGGTGGAGCGGAGCGCCGAGCCGGTGCTGGATGTCGTCACCGCCAACGGCAGCGACGCGGTGCTGCTGAACATTTATTCCCAGCCGGATGGAAGCACCCTGGAAATCGCCGATCACGTTCACCAGTTGCTGGAGCAGATGCGCCGCGATTTGCCGGGGGAAATGAAGCTGTCGCTGTTTTACGATCAGTCCCTGCTGGTGCGGGGATCGGTGCACAGCGTGTGGGACGCGATCATTTTCGGGCTGATCCTGGCGGTGGCGATCCTCTATCTTTTTCTTTGGGATGCCGGCATGACGCTGGTCGCGACGGCGGTCATTCCGATCACGGTGCTGGTGACCGTCCTGGCGATGAAACTCTCGGGTGAGAGCTTCAACCTGATGACCCTCGGCGGGATCGCGGCGGCGATTGGGCTGGTCATCGACGATGCGATCGTGGTTGTCGAGGCGATCCACGTGAAGATGGCCGAGGGGCTTTCGCGGATGCACGTCATCGAAAGCGCGATCGGCGACATCTTGCCGCCGCTGATTGGATCGACGCTGACGCCGGTGGTGGTGTTTGTGCCTCTGGCGTTTTTGACGGGCATCGCAGGAGTGTTTTTCCGCGCGTTGGCGCTGACGATGGTGATTGCGCTGCTGGCGTCGCTGGTGCTGGCGCTGACGATCACGCCATCGCTGGCCGCGTGGTTCGTCAAGCCTCCGCCGCCGGAGGGTTCCACGCGCCGGCGGGAGGGATTGCTGTTTGGCGTGCTGGTCGCGGCGTACGAGAGCCTGGTGCGTTTGGCGCTGCGGCACCGATGGTTCTTGATGGGAATTTGCATCGTCGTCTTCGTCGGGTCGTTTGTGCTGTACGGCCGGCTCAAGAGCGATTTCCTGCCGCCGATGGACGAAGGCGGATTCATCATCGATTACGTCGCCCTGGCGGGGACCAGCCTGGAGGAGAGCGACCGGCAGATGCGCATCGCGGAAAATATCCTCGCGACGATCCCGGAAGTGGAAAGTTATTCGCGCCGCACGGGCGCCGCGCTGGGCGTGGGAATCGTCGAGCCGAATACCGGCGATTTTCTCGTCAAGCTCAGGCCGGCGCGGAACCGAACCTCCGAACAGGTCATTGCCGATGTGCGCCAAAAATTCCGCGCCGCTTTGCCGCGGATTGAATGGGAATTCCCCGGCATCCTGACGGACCTGATCGGCGACCTGACCTGGTCCGACGAACCAATCGAGATCAAGATTTTTTCCACGGATGCCAACCTGCTGAAGAAGCAGGCAACGGAGATTGAAGAGATGCTGGAAAACATCCCCGGCATTGTCGATACCGCCAGCGGCGTGATCTACACCGGTCCGACGATCAGTTTGCGCGTCCGGCCAGCCGAAGCCCGGCAGTTTGGTCTGACCGCCAGCAGCATCGGGGAGGCCGTCAACATCGCCATGCTCGGCCAGAAGGCCTCGACCGTGATGGAAGAGGACCGAATCCTGAACGTCCGCGTGAAGGCCGATCCCACATCGATCAATCGAATCGAAAAGATCGGGCAATTACCGCTACGAGCGGGTGATGGAACATTCATCCGCCTCGATCAGGTCGCGGATGTGGTGATGGAGCCGGGACAGATCGAGCTCCATCGCGACGATCTCAGGCAGGACGTCGCCGTCACGGCGCGCTTGCAGGACCGCGATCTCGGCAGCGCCATGCGCGACGTTCAAAGGGCCGTGGGGAGCAACCCGAGCCTGCCGCATGCCGCAATCGAATACGGCGGCCTATACGCCGAGCAGCAGCAATCATTCCGTAATCTGCTGGTGGTATTGCTCACCGCGCTGGCCTTGGTCTTCATCGTGGCGCTGGTCGAATTCCGGAGCTTTTACGAGCCGGTGGCGATCATTTTCGGCGCGGCGTTGTCGGTTTTCGGCATTATCCTCGCCCTGCTGATCACGGGCATGACGGTGAACATCGTGACGCTGCTGGGAGCGATCATCGGCGCGGGGATCGTGCACAAGAATGGGCTGCTCATGCTGGATGCGGTCAAGGACCTGCGCGAAAAAGGCGTGGAGTTGGAGGAGGCGATCGTCCGGGCGGGAGCGCGGCGATTGCGTCCGGTGCTGATGACGTCATTGGCGGCGGCGCTGGGAATGCTTCCGCTGGCGCTGGGGCTGGGGGCGGCGACGATTCTCAGGCCGCTGGCGATTGCGGTGATCGGGGCGGTGTGCATCTCCGTGCTGCTATCGCTGATCGCGACGCCGGTGGTTTATGATGTTCTGCTGCGGCCGCGGGGGCGTAGACGCCCATGACCATTTCATTTGCCTCGGCGGCGAAGGTGTCGTACACTGTCATACATGAGTGCTTTGACGATCCGTATCCCACCGGAGTTGCAGGCGAAGCTTCAAAAACTTTGCAAGCAGCAACACCGCTCCGCCAGCGACGTGGTGCGTGAGTCTCTGCGCCGGTATATCGCCGCGGAGCAGCTTCGCGATGCGCGTGAAAAGCTGCGGCCATTTGCGCAGGCGAAGGGATTTATCACCGATGAGGATGTTTTCTAGGCTGTCTCTTGAGGGCGGTGTTGGACACCAATGTCCTGCTGGCGGGCGTGTTCACGCGCGGGGTATGCGAAGCCATTTTGGATGAGTGTTTCGCGAATCCACAGCACACGATCATCGGCTCGAAATTCATCCTGCGCGAATTCATCCGTCAGGCCGCGGCCAAGTTTGGCGCTCCCCCCGCGGAGGTTCGCCGATTGGTGAATCTGCTGCGAAACCAAATGGAGTTGGTCGAACCCACGCAAGTACCCTCCGGCGCATGCCGCGACGCGGATGATTTGCCGATATTAGGCACGCTTCTGGCTGCCAAAGCGGATTGCCTGGTCAGCGGAGACCGAGACCTATTGGAACTCAGGGCGTTTCATTCCATTCCGATTCTGTCTCCGCGCGCGTTCCACGATCGACTGCGATAGGGAGTAATTCTGATCGGTTGTTTACCGTCCTGCATGCGTTGGAAAGCGGGTGAAGGGAGTTGAACCCTCAACATTCGGCTTGGAAAGCCGACACTCTGCCAATTGAGTTACACCCGCGAGATCCGAAAAAAAAGATACTACAAATTGTCCGCCGGACCAATAGTCGCCGGATGCTGCCCGGCACGAGAGCGCGATGATTCCGAAAAAAACTGGCTTGAAGCGATGGTTACACAAGTTTACACTTCGTTACACTTTCTCGATTATTGTTATCAACTACTAGCTTATATGTAGGCTTGTAACATGTTATTTTCGATAAGCTTACGCGTGATTGCTGCGGTGATTTCTGTTTATCTTGGGAGAAATGTGTAAAGCGAGCTGAACTGCAATTTCTCGTCGGATATTGGGACACGGCGTCTTGACGCTTTGGAATCGGTCGGCATTGTGGTGGATACGAGCAACAAGACCCTGAAACGCCTGCCGGCAGTCCCGCTCAAATAGAATCGGTCGGAGAGGCTTCTCGCCGGGGTCTGACGCCCTTTTTCATGCCCAGCAGACGCATTCGGATGCAGATGACGCGGACGGGGATTAAGAAAGCTATCTCAAATCCTTACGACCGATTGGGGCTGGAGCTGGTCCAAAGCGATCAGCAATTGTGGGATCAAAGGCTGAAGATCTTCGAACGCGTTTGACGGCGCTCGAAGGACGACCACCGAAACAGGCAACTCATCCTGATCATACTCCAAGCCGCGATCGTCTGTCAGCACTGCGTCGAAACCAAACCGAGCGGCAATATCCAACAGTTGGTCGTCTGGGGCGCCCCGCCATCCCATGAACGCGGCGGTAAACACCTCGTGATCGTCCAGTTCGAGACGTAACCGGTACGGAAGATTCTCGCCGAGAAGGAGCTTCATAGTGATACGGACGCGGCATGTTGCCGGGCCGCCATCTAATTATAACATGAAACCCGCAAAGCCGCGCGTTTTTTTGTAAAGGATTGATCGGTCGCCGATCCAACACGCAACCGCCTAGACCACTTTCCCGCCGATGGTGACGGGAATGCCGACGGGCTGGGCGGTGGGGGAATAGCTGGGTTCGATCGCAAGTTGCAGCGGGCGGCGTTTGCCAGCCGGGGGAAGTCCGTCTACGTCAATGATGCGCCGAATCGCCATGATGCCTTCGATCAGCGTTTCCGGCCGAGGCGGCCAACCGGGGACATACACATCCACGGGCATGAACTGATCGATTCCCTGTGTGGTGGCATAGACGTCGAACACGCCGCCGGTGCAGCGGACAACGTGGTGATATCGCCTAGATTTTTACCAGCGATCTCGGTTGCAGGATTGCAAGGGCCGCCAACAGTTCGGGAAGAAGCGGGCGAATATCTTCAATCGCGTTCGACGGGGCGGTTATGATGACTACCGAAAGCGGTAAATCACCCGTATTTTGCTCGTATTCCATGCCGCGGTCCGTGGTGAGCACCGCATCGAAATCGTGCTTGGCAGCGATTGCAAGAAGTTGGCCATTTTCGATGCCGGACCAACCCATGAATGTGGAGGTGAACACTTCATGGCCGCTGATTTCGAGACGTAGTTTGTGGGGGAGATTCTCGTCGAGAAGCACTTTCATCGGGACGCGGCTATGGCATGTTGCTGGACTTGTTGGCTCGACTCGTCCAAGAGTGCGTCTACCTGCTCACGTTTGACTGAAGGAAATTGCCCTAAAAAGCCATCCACAGTGTAGCCTCGCTTGAGATGGTCAAAAAGCGATTGTACCGGCACGCGGGTTCCGGAAAAACATGGCGTGCCGTGCATGATCTTCGGATTCGTGGTGACGACGCTTTGCATCTTCTTGAACTCTAAATCGCTCTCCCGCCCACGGTCACGGGAATTCCAACAGGCTGGGCGGCGGGGGAATAGCTGGGCTCGATCGCGAGTTGAAGCGGGCGACGTTTGCCAGCCGGGGGAAGTCCGTCGACGTCAATGATGCGCTGAATCGCCATGATGCCTTCGATCAGCGTTTCCGGCCGAGGCGGGCAACCAGGGACATACACATCCACGGGCATGAACTGATCGATCCCCTGTATGGTGGCATAGACGTCGAACACGCCGCCGGTGCTGGCGCAGGCGCCCATGCTGATGACCCATTTGGGTTCGGTCATCTGCTGATAGATGTGCTGGAGGACGGGCATCATCTTGATGGACACTCGTCCGGCGACGATGAGCAGATCGCTTTGCCGGGGGCTGAAACGCATGGCTTCGGCGCCGAAGCGGGCAAGGTCATAGCGGCTGGAAGCGGTGGCCATCAGTTCGATCCCGCAACAGGCGGTGGCGAAGGGCATCGGCCAGAGCGAGCTGCGCCGAGCCCAATTCACCAACATCTTGAGCTGGGTGGTGAGGACATTGTCCGGGAGGGTCTGGGTGTCCATGACGTGATTATAGCGCGAAATGCGAAAGTGCGAAACCCGAAACCAGAATGACGATTCAAATCCGAATGCCCAAAACCCGAAACGCCGAGGAATAATCGTTCTTCATCATTCGGTCATTCTGGTTTGGGGCTTGATTCGTCATTCTGGTTTCGGATTTCGGATTTCCGGCCTTAGTCCCACCGGAATACGCCTTTGCCCCAGGCGTAGAAATACGCCACCAGAAGAATCACGATGAATGCGACCATCTCCATGAGAAGAATCAGGCCGTCGCTGGAGCTGTCATTGTGGACATGCCTGGCAAAAATGGCAGCCCAGGGATAGAGGAAAACGATTTCGACGTCGAACACGATGAAGATCATGGCGACGATATAAAAGCGGACGTTAAATCGTTTGCGGGCATTTCCGACGGGCACCATTCCGCTTTCGTAGGTCATTTCCTTGCCCGGCCCGGTGCGCTTGGGGCCGAGGATAAGGGACAGGGCGATGTTGGCCACGGCAAAGCCGATGCCGATAACGAACAGCAACACCACGGGGGCCCAGGAGCCGACGGGGGAATTGGTTTGCTGATCGGCAAGGAATAAACAGGTCATGATGCCGGTTCCTTCTACGAGCGGCATCCTATTCGGCGGGGACGGATTTGCAACCGAAGAAATCCACCGCGAAGACGCGAAGATCACGAAGACAGCCGCGAAGAAATTCAAAATAAATTGGACCGCGTCTGCGGTCCAATTCTTCTTGCCTCATTTCTTCGCGGCTGGCTTCGCGATCTTCGCGTCTTCGCGGTTGCCTTGCATTCAGGCGAGAATTGAAAGGCCCTGATCGCAATCAAACATCCACCGCCTCCGGGATGTCCTCCTCGCTGCCATCGCCGCTAGCGACGCCAACTTCGTGGCCCATGACCTTCACGTCCGCGCCGGGAATGTGGCGCACGGAATGGAAGAAGCTGGTGCGATCGAGCACACGCTCCTGGAATTGCTCGAGGTAGAGATAAATGACCGGCGTGATGAAGAGCGTGATGAACTGCGAGACGATCAGGCCGCCGACGATCACCAATCCCAGCGGGCGGCGCGAGGCGCCGTCGGCGCCGAAGCCGAGGGCGATGGGAATGGCGCCCATCAGCGCGGCAAGCGTGGTCATGATGATCGGACGGAATCGGTTCATGCTGGCATCGTGAATGGCATCGACGCTCTTCTGGCCCTGGGCCATGCGCTGGAGGGCGAAGTCGATGAGCATGATGCCGTTCTTCTTGACGATCCCCATGAGCATGAACATGCCGATGAACGCGTAGAGCGAAGCCTCGGCATTGAAGAGGTAAAGCGTGAGCAATCCGCCGACCAAGGCCACCGGCAGCGATGACAGCACGGTGATGGGATGGACGTAGCTTTCATAGAGAATGCCGAGGATGACGTACATGACGAAGACGGCCAGGAGCATGAGGACGGTGAGGACGCGGACGGTGTCGGCGAAATCCTTGGCCTCGCCCTGGAGTTCGCCGCGGATGCCGGCGGGAACGACCTGGGCGGCGGTGTCCTGGATGAATTGCGTGGCCGCTCCGATGGGAACGTCGGGATTGAGATTGAAGAAAAGAGTGACCGACGAGAACTGGTTGATGTGATTCACGTTCTGCGGGCCGAGGGTTTCCTGCCACGTCGCGACCGCGGGCAGGGGGACCAGACGCTGGCCATCATCAGACCGGACATACAGCAGCGAGAGATTGGACGGATCGGCGCGGTCGTTGTCGGCGGCTTCGAGAATGACCTGGAACTGATCCTCGGGTCTCTTGATCAGATAGACGTAGTTCTGTGAATAGGCCTGGCGAATCGTGTTTTCGATGGCGGCGGTGGAGACGCCGTAACTGGAAGCGGCGTCGCGCAAAATGTTGATCTGGAGGTTTGGCGTATGGGTGAACAGATCGGTGGAGACGGTGGCGAACAGATCGTGCCGCGACAACATCGCTGCCTTTAGTTTTGTGGCGGCGGCGTAAACTTGATCGCGATTGATGCCGGACAGCGCATAGGCGTATTTGCCCTGGTTGCTCTGGGTGGCGCCGGTGCTGATCTGCAACACGGGCGACGGCTGCAAGATCACCATCGCGTTGATGATCTGAGACATTTTCTGCATCAACTGCCCGGTGACGGCCACGATCGGCGGGCGCTGGCCGGCGTCTTTCAGGAACGTGAGCACGATCCCCTGGTTTGACGGCAGGAATGCGGAAATGCCCGTCATGGTGAAGGTCGTCTGAACGTTGGGATTGGCGTGCAGAATACGGTCGGCCTGGGTCTGGTAGATTCGCATCTGTTTGAAGGACGCGCCCTCCTGGGCGATCATGACGCCGCGGATGAATCCGCTGTCGCCGATCGGCAAGAAGCTCTTGGGGACTTTCATGAAGAGCCAGATGGTCCCAAAGAGGGTGAGGAACCAGATGGCCAGCGAAATCCAGCGATAGCGGAGGAACCACCAGAGTGATTTTCCATAAACGGACAGGACGCGGTCGAGGATGGCCGTGCCGACGCGCTCCATGACGGTCCTGCGGTGGACCTTGCCGCGGCGGCCAAGCATGCGCGAGCACATCATCGGAGTGAGGGTGAGCGAGACGATGCCGGAAGCGAAGAT
Organism: Tepidisphaeraceae bacterium; assembly: GCA_050012375.1. Taxonomy (GTDB): domain Bacteria; phylum Planctomycetota; class Phycisphaerae; order Tepidisphaerales; family Tepidisphaeraceae; genus PALSA-1353. Next base: position 32,489 of record JBEKHH010000023.1, on the reverse strand, counting down.
CGAGACGATGATGGTGACGGCGAATTCGCGGAAGATTCGCCCAACGAGGCCGGGCATGAACACCAGCGGCACGAACACCGCCGCCAGCGAGATCGTCATCGACAGGATGGTGAAGCTGATCTGCTTGGCGCTGTGGATCGAGGCTTCGAGGGCGCGTTCGCCGTGCTCCATGCGGCTGACGGTGTTTTCGAGAAAGACAATCGCGTCATCGACCAGGAACCCGATCGCCAGGGTCAGGGCCATCAGCGACAGGTTGTCCAGGCTGTATCCCAGGACCTGCATGACGATGAAGGTCATGAGCAGAGACAGGGGCAATGCGACGACGGGGATGAGCGTGTCGTTCACCCGGCCCAGGAAAAAGAAGATCACCATCACCACCAGGACGAAGGCGGTTAAGAGCGTCTTCTGCACGTCGATGGCGGAACGGACGATGGACTGGGACCGATCATATATGGGATACAATCCGATGGCGGCCGGCAATTGCACCTGAATGCCCGGAAGCAGATCGCGAACGGATTGCGAGACGGCGACGGCATTGGTCCCGGCCTGGCGGAAAACGGCCAGCACGACAATGGCGGAAGGGACGACGTGGTCCCGGTCCCAAAAGTGCAAGGAAACCCGTTCGTCCTGGATGGTATCCTCGGCGTCGGCGACATCGCGGAGATAGACCGGAGAGCCGTTCTTGTTCGCGACGATCATCTTGGCATATTGGTCGGCTTTGGTGAGTTGGCCCTGGGGCTGCAAGAGGAACGTGCGATGCGGGCCGTCGAACTGCCCCGCGCCCTCATAGCTGGTGCCGGACTGTATCGCCGCGGCCAGGTCGTTCACCGTCATTCCGCGAATCGCCAGGGCTGAGGGATTCACCTTGATTCGCACGGCCGATTTGGTGCCATAGGTATCGACGCGCGAGACGCCGGGGAGAATGCTGATGCGCTGGGCGACCTCGGTGCTGGCGTAGTTGTAGAGCGAGCCGGCGGTGACGGAGTCGCTGACCATCGCGATGTACATGATCGCCTGGTCGTTGGGATTGGTTTTGGAAAACGTCGGCGGCGAGGGGAGATCGATCGGCAGGCTTCCGGAGGCCTGTGTGATGGCGGCCTGAACGTCGGTGGCGGCGGCGTCGAGGCTCTTGCTGAGGTCAAATTGCAGCGTGAAGCTGGTGTGGCCCTGCCCGCTGCTGCTGGTCACGATTTGCAGCCCGGAAATCTGCATGAACTGCTTTTCCAGCGGGGTGGCAATGTTGGCGGCCATCGTGTCGGGGCTGGCGCCGGGATAGTTCACCTGGGCGGTGATCACCGGATAATCCACCGACGGAAGGTCGTTGACGGGAAGCGATCGGTACGCCAGCACGCCGAACAGGATGCTCGTGACGGTCAGCAACGTGGTCATCGCCGGCCTGCGGATGAACGGCTCGGACAAGGTCATCGCGAAGCCCCCTGGGTGGTCGGTGCGGCGGTGGGGATGATCGTCACGGGCTGGCCTGGAATCACCATGAGTTGTCCCGTTTGCACGACCACCTCGCCGGCCTTCAGGCCACTCAGCGCCACGATCTGCTCGCCCTGTCGCTGGCCCGGGGTGACGCTTCGCTGCTCGGCGGTTTTGTCGGCGTGAATCACGAAGACGAACGGTCCAGCCTGCCCCACCTGCACGGCCTCGGCCGGGATCAGCTTGGCATCCTTCAGGGTATTGAGGATCAAGCGCACGTGAACGAACTGCCCGGGCCACAACTCGCGATTCTGGTTGGGCACGTTGGCGCGGAGCTTGATCGTGCCGGTGCCGTCCTGGACGGCGTTATCCAGGAATGTCACCTCGCCCTCGACATCGCGGCCCGGATTGTCCGGCGTCTGCACCAGCACCTTCAGCGGCCCCTTGGCAAGGTTCTGTCTCACCCGATCCAGATCATTCTCCGAAACGGTGAAATCGACGTAGATCGGCGTGATCTTCTGAATGCTCAGCAGGGTGGTTGAATCCGCGTTGACCACGTTCCCGGCGTCAACAAGCCGCTGGCCGGCGCGGCCGTCGAGGGGTGAAACGATCAAGGTATTGTCCAGGTTCCACTGGGCGGTTTCGATGCCGGCCTGGGCGGCCTTGACGTTGGCGTCGGCGACCTCGACGGCGTTCTTGGCGTTGTCGTAATCCTGTTGCGAGACGGCCTTGCTCGGCAATTCGCTGGCGACGCGATCGAAATTGGTCTTGGCGTTGGAAAGTTGCGCCCGGGTTTGCTGGAGCGCCGCCTGGGCCTGGTCGAGGGCGGCCTGGAAGGGACGGCGCTCAATCAGAAAGAGTTTTTGCCCCGCCTTGAGATCGGTGCCATCCTCGAAATACCGTTGGACGATCTGGCCCGAATCCTGCGGGATGATGTTGACCGCTTCCGTCGCGGTTGTCTTGCCGATCTCCTCGAGATAGACGGGGACGTCGGCGGCGGCGACCGGGGCCGTGGTGACGACGGGGGCGGGCATGGCGAAGCCGCCCTGGGCGCCGGCGCGATTGCATCCGCTGAGCGCCAGCGCCGCCAGACATGCCGCGGCGGCGGCTGTTGATGCCAACATGGAGATTGTTCGAATCATCTTGCTCCTGGGGAATCCTTCCGTGCAAGTGGAGTCGGTGATTGTAAAGCGCGGGACCGCTGAATTTCCAGCGGCGGCTATTTGATCCATATCGTCTTGATATTCACGAACTCGTGAATGCCGAATTGCGACAATTCGCGGCCCCAGCCGCTGTTTTTGATGCCGCCGAAGGGGAGGCGCGGGTCGGATTTGACGATGCCGTTGATGAAAACGCAGCCGGCTTCGATTTCGCCGGCCAACGATTGGGCGCGGTCGGCATCTTTCGTCCAGATGCTGGCGCCCAGGCCGTAACGGGATTGGTTGGCAAGCCGAACGGCATCATCCGGATCGCTGGCGCGGATGATCGCCGCGACCGGGCCGAATGTTTCCTCGTCGAAAGCGGCCATGCCGGGCCGAACGGCGGTTAAGACCGTCGGCTCGTAGAAGAACCCCTTTCCCGACCGGCGTCGGCCGCCGAGACGGAGCTTGGCGCCTCGCTCCATGCTGGTTTGCACCTGGCTGTGCAAGGCGTCTAACAGATCGAGCCGGGCCAGTGGGCCGATTTGCGTCGAGCGGTCCATCGGATCGCCGACTTTCATCGCGGCCATGGCGGAAATCATCGCCTCCTCGAACCGATCGGCGATGAAGGTCTCGACGATGAATCGCTTGGCGGCGATGCAGCTTTGGCCGTTGTTGATGCATCGGGCCTCGGCCGCCTTCGCCGCGGCCTGCTCGACGTCGGCGTCGGCGAGGATGACGAAGGCATCGGAGCCGCCGAGTTCCATGACGGTTTTTTTCAGCCGCCCCCCCGCCGCCGCGGCCACCGCCGCGCCGGCGCGCTCGCTGCCGGTGAGCGTTATGGCGCGGATGACGGGATGATCGACCAGGCGCTGGGCCGCCTGGTTGTCGGAGATCAGCAGCGTGCTGAAAACGCCGGCGGGAAATCCCGCCTCGGCAAATGCCCGCTCGATCGCCAGCGCGCAGCCCGGGACGTTCGGAGCATGCTTGAGCAGCGCGACATTCCCCGCCATCAGCGCCGGCGCGGCGAACCGAATCACCTGCCAAAGCGGAAAATTCCACGGCATGGTCGCCAGGACCGGTCCCAGCGGATCGAAACGAACGTAGCTGCTGGACGCATCCGAGTCGATCGCGCGCGGTGAAAGAAATGCCTCAGCGTTTCCCGCGAAGAAATCGCAGGCGGCGGCGCATTTCTCGACTTCCGATTCGCTGGCGGTGATTGTTTTGCCGACTTCGGCGGTCATCAGCGTGGCCAATTCATCGCGCCGGCGGCGAAAAACGCCCGCGACGCGCTTGAGCAGCGACGCGCGCTCGCCGAGCGAAACGCGACGCCATTGGACAAAGGCCGCGCCCGCCGCTTGCAATATCGCTTCGATCTGGCCGGCGGAATGCTCGGGATATTCGGCGATGATTTCTTCAGTTGCGGGATTCCTCGATTGCATGCGTTACCTTCGAATGCATGTTATACCGGAGCCCCGCATGTACATGCGGGGCTTCTGATTTAATTTTCATCCGTAGCACAAATTCCCTTGCTTGACGCCTCTCGGCGACAGGACTACCTTCCGCCCTCCCATGCTGAAACGGACGCCGTTGTATGAATTCCACGTCGCCTGCGGGGCGAAGATGGTCGATTTCGCCGGGTGGGAGATGCCGATCCTTTACCGCGGCATCGTGGAGGAACACCAGCAAACGCGCGCCAGCGGCTCGCTGTTCGACGTTTCGCACATGGGGCGAATTTACGTCGGCGGGCCTGACGCGGCGGCGTTTCTGGACAAGGCGCTGACGCGCAACATCCGGCAGCAGCGCGTCGGTCAGAGCCGTTATAGTTTGGTTTGCAATTCCGCCGGCGGCGTGCTGGACGATGTCATCGTCAGCAAAAATGCGGAGCAATGGCTGATCGTTTGCAACGCCTCCAACCGGGAAAGGATCGTCAAGCATCTGAACGGCATTCGCGAATCGGGCGCGTTCGACGCCCAAATCGCGGATCAGACGGAATCCACGGCCATGGTGGCGGTGCAGGGGCCGGCGGTGGTGGGATTGATCTCCGAGGCGCTCGATATCGATATCCAGTCGATGAAGCGATACAGCTTCGAGAACGGCACGTATCGGATGAGCCGATTCACCCTGTTTCGCAGCGGATATACCGGGGAAGACGGGGTGGAAATCATCGTGTCGGCGGGCACGGCGCGGAACATGGTTCAATCGCTCGCGGGGGAGATGCCGGGCGCGGACTCGCCGATCAAGCCGGCGGGACTGGGGGCGCGCGACACGCTCAGGCTGGAAGCGGGGATGCCGTTGTATGGACATGAACTGGGCGAGGGGATCGATCCGATCTCGGCGGGCTTGAGTTGGGCGGTGGATCTGAGTAAGGACTTCATCGGGGCCGAGCCGCTGCGGGTGATCGCCGGTCGCGGCCCGGCGAAGAAGCGGGTTGGGCTTGAGCTGCAAGGCCCGCGGATCGCGCGGCAAGGCGCGGCGGTCAAGGCCGGCGAGGTTTTGGTGGGCGCGGTGAGCAGCGGCACGTTCTCGCCGACGCTGAAACGCAGCATCGCCATGGCTTTCGTGGATGCGGCCCATGCGGCGGATGGCGCCAGCGTGAGCGTCGATTTACGCGGGACAACCGCCGACGCTAAGATTGTCGCGTTGCCCTTTTACAAGAGATGAACATGCCCGTTCCACAGGATCGACGTTATCTGAAATCTCACGAGTGGCATCAACAGATCGGCGACAAGGTCACCATCGGCATCACGCAGACGGCGGCCGATGAATTGACCGACATCACCTATGTGAAGCTGCCGGCCGTCGGGACAAAGATCTCGGCCGGCGCGGCCTTCGGGGAAATCGAATCGGTCAAGGCGACCAGCGATCTCTACAGCGGGGTCAGCGGAACCGTCGCTGCCGTGAACGCGGAATTGAACGCCAATCCCGGCCTCGTCAACGCGGACCCCTTCGGCAAGGGGTGGATGATCAAGGTGAAAGTGACCGATGCCGGCCAAATGGCTAAACTCCTCTCGGCCGACGATTATTTGAAGAAGACCGGTCACTGAACATGCAGCCGTCCGCTTCCGCCATCGAATTAAGCCCGTCCGACACGTTCGAGCATCGCCACATCGGCCCCAGCGGCGCCGAGGTGCGGGAGATGCTGGATGCGATCGGGGTTTCATCCCTGGAGGAATTGATCGAGCAGACGGTTCCCGGTTCGATCCGGCTTTCTTCGCCGCTGGGCATCGGTCCCGGCCGGGGTGAATTTGAATTGATCGAGGAACTGCGCGGAATCGCGGAGAAGAACCGGATTCTGCGAAGCTGCATCGGGATGGGATATTCCGACACGATTACTCCGCCGGTCATTCAGCGGAACATTCTGGAAAATCCCGGCTGGTACACGCCATACACGCCTTATCAGGCGGAGATCGCACAGGGCCGGCTGGAGGCGCTGCTGAATTTTCAGACGATGGTCAGCGATCTGACCGCCCTGCCGCTTGCCAACGCGTCCCTGCTGGACGAAGCCACCGCGGCGGCGGAGGCGCTGGTGATGTGCTGGCGAATCGACGAAGGGAAGCGGGCGGCATTTTTCGTGGCGGACGATTGCCATCCGCGCTCGATCGCGGTGGTGGCGTCGCGGGCGCGGGCGCTGGGGGTCGAATGCGTGGTCGGTCCGGTGCAGAAGGCGGATTTTTCCGCCGGAAAATTCTGCGGCATCCTGGTGCAATATCCGGCCACCGACGGGGCGGTGATCGATTATTCCCCGGTGATCCACGCTGCCCACGCGGCCCGGACGCTGGTGGTGATGGCTGCGGATATCCTGGCCCTGACGGTGCTGAAGGCCCCGGGGGAATTTGGCGCGGATATCGCCGTCGGATCGACGCAGCGATTCGGGGTTCCGCTGGGATTCGGCGGCCCGCATGCCGCGTACCTGGCGACGCGCTCGCCATTCGCCCGCAAAATGCCGGGGCGAATCGTCGGCGTTTCGAAAGATTCCGCGGGCGCTGCGGCCCTTCGACTGGCGATCCAAACCCGCGAGCAGCACATCCGCCGCGACAAAGCAACAAGCAACATCTGCACCGCCCAGGTCCTGCTGGCGGTGATGGCGAGCATGTATGCGGTGTACCACGGCCCGGAGGGCCTGCGCAAGATCGCCCGGCGGGTTCACGCGCTGGCGGTTGCGCTGGCGGCGGGTTTGCGCCGCCTTGGCCACGGCGTCGGCCAGCGGCCGTTCTTCGATACGCTGCGCGTTCGGGTCAATGGGCTGCCCACGGAATCAGTCCTCGCCGCCGCACGCAACGCCGGATACAACCTTCGCGATCTCGGCGACGGCGAGGTCGGGATTTCCCTGGACGAAACCACGACCCGGCGGGACGTTGAAGCGATCGTTGAATCCTTCGGCGGCGGAGCGACGCTGCGCGTCAACGTCGAGCAGTTCGCCGCGGAGGGAGCCGAAATCCCCGCAAACCTTTCGCGAACCAGCGAATTCCTCACCCATCCGGTCTTCAATCGATACAGGAGCGAGACGGAAATGTTGCGATATATTTTCCGGCTCATGAGCCGGGATTTATCGCTCGCGCAGTCGATGATCCCGCTGGGTTCGTGCACGATGAAGCTGAACGGAACGAGTGAAATGCTGCCGGTGACGTGGCCGCAGTTCGGCCGGTTGCATCCGTTTGCGCCGGCGGATCAGACGCGCGGGTACGGGGAGATGTTGCAAGCGCTGGAAACCTGGCTGGCGAAGATCACGGGTTTTACGGCGGTTTCGCTGGAGCCCAACGCCGGCTCGCAAGGCGAATACGCCGGGCTGCTGACGATCCGCGCGTATCATGAAGATCGCGGGCAGGGCCGGCGGAGAATCTGCCTCATTCCCGCCTCGGCGCACGGCACGAACCCCGCCAGCGCGATCGCCGCGGGGCTGCGCGTTGTTCCGGTGGCGTGCGATGAGCGAGGCAACGTCGATCTCGCCGATCTCAAGGCCAAGGCCGAGCGGCACCGCGATGAACTGGCCGCGCTGATGCTGACGTATCCTTCGACTCACGGCGTTTTCGAGGAGGGCGTGCGGGACATTTGCCGGATCGTTCACGAGAGCGGCGGGCAAGTGTATCTGGACGGGGCGAACATGAACGCGATGGTGGGCCTTTGCCGGCCCGGGGATATTGGCGCCGATGTCTGCCATTTGAATCTGCACAAAACATTTTGCATCCCCCACGGCGGCGGGGGGCCGGGCATGGGGCCGATCGCCGTCGCTTCACACCTTGCTCCGTTTTTGCCGGGCAAGGGCCCGCGCGGAATCGGTCCCGTTTCCGCCGCGCCCTGCGGGAGCGCCAGCATCCTGGCGATCTCGTACGTGTACATCGCTTTGATGGGCGACGCCGGCCTGAAACATGCGAGCGAATGCGCCATACTGAACGCCAATTACATGGCCAAGCGTCTCGAAGCGCATTATCCGGTCGTGTTCAAGGGGAAAAGCGGGCGATGCGCGCATGAGTTCATCATCGACTGCAACCATTTCGAGGCAACGAGCGGTGTGAAAGTGGAAGATATCGCCAAACGGCTCATGGATTACGGCTTCCACGCCCCGACGATGTCGTGGCCGGAACCCGGAGCGCTGATGATCGAGCCGACGGAGAGCGAATGCAAGGCTGAACTGGACCGCTTCTGCGATGCGATGATCGCGATCCGCCAGGAGATTCGCGAGATCGAGGAGGGCAAGGCGCACCGCGAGGACAACGTGCTGAAGAACGCCCCGCACACCGCGGCGGCAATCGCGTCGGATGATTGGCGGCATCCGTATTCCCGCGAGAAAGCCGCCTTCCCCACGCCATGGACGCGGCATTTCAAGTTCTGGCCGGCCGTGGGACGGATCGACAACCCTTACGGCGACCGCAACCTGGTGTGCGTCTGTCCGGCTGTGAGCGAATATGGCCAGTGACCCGGAGCGGCGCAGCCGGATTGTGGTGATCGTCATGATCATCGTCGCCGTCGGCGGATCGGTGGTCTTGTCTTATTTCATGCACGCCAGCAGCGCCGAGCTGGTGCGTCATCTCGATTCCGCCGACCCCGGCGTCGTGAGCGACAGCCTGATCCTCCTGAAGGACCGGCGCGATCCGGAGGGAATCAGCAAGGCCGCCGCCCTGCTGAAAAGCGATAACGCGGAGGTGTGGACAAATGCGGCGATTTACCTGGGGGCGATGGAAAAGGGGACTTCAGTTCCGTATCTGATCAAGGCAATGGGCAACGTGGAAGACGATCGCAAGAACGAAATCGTAAGTGAGTTGACGGCGATAACGGGCCAAACGTTCGGCGGCGACGCGAATGCCTGGCGTGATTGGTGGCTTGCTCAACATCCTACTGGCTCCTTCCTTTTTAATGCTTCGCAAACGTTGCCTGCGGCATCACTGCCTACGGCATTACCTTCGCATCCGGATATCGAGCCGCGAGCCGCTCCCTGAGCTGCTGGGCCTGGGTGTATGACGGCACATCGCTGGTGCGGATGATGGTGAGCCCCCTGTCGGTGGTTTTCAGCGGCGGCGAGCCGGCGGCCGCGACGGCGGATTCGGCTTTTTCGATGTCGGACAACTGAGAATACGCGCCGACCTGCACGTAAAAGCCGCGGATGCCCTGGCGGGCTCGCGCATACGGGACGTATTCGCTGCCGGGGTATTCCTGTTGGACGCGCTGGAACGTCCGGTCGGCATCATCGAACCGGCCCAAGCGCTGTTCGCAAACGGCCATGTGATAGAGGATCAGCGGCTTGTTTTGCGGCTCGTCAGCCAGGCTGTAGGCCGCGTCAAATTCGCGCAGGGCCGCGGGATAGTCGTTCTGGTAAAAGCTGACATTGCCAAGCTGGGCATGAAGACGGACGGCGACGGCGGGCCGAGGATTATGAGATAGGCCGCTGACGTAGGAATCTCTGGCGAGGGCGAGATCGCGGAGGGCGCCTGCCGTATCGGACTTGGGCCGATTTTCGATGGCGTAGCCGCGGAGATAATACGCCTCGGCCAGGTCGGTCGCATCGCCGCTGGCGATGACGGCGTCGGCGTCGCGGATCGCCGGGTCGTATTGCCTGGATTCCAGGGCCTGTTTGCCGGCGTCAAGCTGCTGTTGGGATTGGGGGTTGTCGGCGCAGGCGGCGATCAAAACCAGAAACCCGAAACCCGAATGACGAATCAAATCCGAAACCCGAATGACGAAACGGTTTTCGTTTCGGGTTTTGGTCATTCGGATTTGATTCGTCCACCGGCGCGCCGGGACCTTCGTCATTCGGATTTCGGATTTCGGATTTGTTCTCTGGGTTCGCATCCTTGCCTCCAAGAGTTATATTACTGCAAATGCTCGTCGAACCGCTGCTTGAGCACGCCACGCGCACGCCCAGTGACATTGCCCTGCACGATGAAAGCGGGCCTCGCACGTTCGAGCAACTCGCCGCCACCGCCGCCGGCATCGCCACGCACGTTTCCGGCTTCACCACGCGAGGCAATGTCGGGCTGATGCTCCCGGCCGGGGCGGGGTTTGTCGCGAGTTTCTACGGAACGCTGCTGGCTGGCAAGAGCGTGGTGCCGGTGAATTTCCTCCTGAGCGAACGCGAGATCGCACATATCCTCGCCGACAGCGGCATCGATGCCCTGGTGACGATTCCCGCGATGGCGGCAAGGATCAAGTGCGAGGGGATCAGGACGATCGATCTGCCCGAGCTGATGAAGACGCTGGCGGCGACACCGGAAAAGAACGCGGAAAGGATGGCGGCGGCGAAATCGCAAATCCCCGGCCACGGCCCGGACGACATGGCCGTCCTCATGTACACCAGCGGGACCAGCGGTTTGCCCAAGGGCGTCATCCTCACCTTCGGCAATCTCCAGAGCGATGTGGACGCGGCCATCCAGCACGCGCGCTTGCAGCACAAGCACGTGTTTCTGGGCGTGATTCCGCTGTTTCACTGCTTCGGCATGACCGCGATGATGCTGGCTCCGATCCAATTGGGAGCGACGATTATTTACATGGCGCGGTTCAGCGCGGTCGCGGCGCTGAACGCGATTCGGGCGCATGGCGTGTCGCTGGCATTCGCGGTGCCCAGCATGTTCGCGGCCCTCGCCCAACTCAAAAACGCGGGTCCGGAGGATTTCAAAACCATCTATGCGATGATCAGCGGCGGTGAACCGCTTCCGGCGCGGGTGCGTGAGACGTTCCAGCAGCGCTTCGGGGTGACGTTGTTCGAGGGATATGGGCTGACCGAAACCAGCCCCGTCGTTGCGCTCAATATTCCGCACTCGCATCGCACCGGCAGCGTCGGAAAACTCGTGCCGGGCGTGGAACTCAAAATCGTCGATGACTATGACCATCCCGTGCCGCAGGGCCAAAGCGGCGAGATCTGGCTCCGCGGGCCGATGGTCACCAAGGGATATCACAACCTTCCCAGGGAAACGGCCCTGGCTTTGACGCCCGACGGCTTTTTCAAAACCGGCGACCTGGGAACGATCGACGCCGACGGCTTCATGTACATCACCGGCAGAAAAAAGGACCTGATTATCGTCGCGGGAGAAAAGGCCGCGCCGCGCGAGATCGAAGAGATTCTGATGGGGCATCCCGCGGTGGCGGAGACGGCCGTGGTCGGGAAGAAAGATGCCGGACGCGGGGAGCAGGTCGTGGCTTTCATCATCCTGCGCGAGGGCCAGAGCGTTCAACCCGAAATCCTGCGGGATTTCTGCCGCGAAGGGGGACTGGCGCAATGGAAGATTCCGCGCGAATTTTATTTTCCCAAGGAATTGCCGCATTCGTCCACGGGAAAGGTGCTGAAGCGGATCCTGATGGAGCAGGTGAATCGATCCGCCTGACGCGTCCTGAGGATCGCCTCGCAAGCTTTCATTTCATTCAGGCGTTGCCCAAGGACCGATAATCTTTTTGTGCGATGCTGGTGCGGAAACTCGGATTTGGCGTCCTTTGGGGAGGGTTATCGCCATTGCCAAGCGTGTGAAACGCTCGTCGCCGCGGGCGATGGGAAGGGGTTCAATCCGCGCGTAACTAATGATTCAAAAGACCTTTACGGCAAAGACTATTGGTTCGATCATCAAACGACGGACCTGGGGTGTCCCGACATCATTTCCAGGAGCCGCACCGACTTGGCGGAGCGGTGCATCCATTGGTTGCGGAGCCTGCTCCAATTCCAGCTCCCCCCGGCGAGGGTCCTGGAAATCGGCTGCGCTCATGGGGGATTCGTGGCGATGCTTCGCCAAGCCGGGTTTGATGCCACCGGCCTGGAGTTGAGCCCATCGATCGTTCGCCTAGCCAGGGAAACTTTCGAGGCGCCGGTTCTCACCGGACCGATCGAAGATCAAACCATCGGGCCGCATTCGCTGGACGCCATCGTCATGATGGACGTGCTGGAGCACCTGCCCGATCCATCGGACACGCTCGGCCGCTGCCTGAAACTGCTTTCACCCGATGGGATTCTCCTCGTTCAAACGCCGGCGTATCCCGAGGGGATGAGCCTGGGGCAGCTTCATGAGCGGAAGCATCCATTTCTGCAAATGCTCGACTCGAATGAACACCTGTTTTTGTTCAGCAGATCGGCCGCGGCCGAATTGTTCCGCCGGCTGGAGGCTTCGTGCATCGAATTCATCCCGGCCATCTTCGACTGCTATGACATGTCGTTTGTCGTCAGCCGACGCCCGCTTCGCCGGCACGATCCCAAGGGGCAGTCCGCGGCCCTCAGCCGCACGGTCAATGGACGATTCATTCAGGCCCTGCTTGATCTGGACGAGCGTCGGCTGAAACTGCTCGGGAAGTACCGGGAACTTCGCCAGCAGTCCCAAGTTGCGGCCGGATGATCGCCACCGGCAGGGACCGATAATCTCTCACGCATCAGCGTTAAATCGGCCGATAGCGGATAACGCCATGGATGGTTCCGCGCCCCAATTTTCCTGGACGCCTCTCAAAGCGCTCTCTTCGCGATTTTCGGCAAACGTTCGGGCGCTGACCGGACGCTGGGTGAACTTGGCCGAAGCGCTGAAGAATTTTGGCCCGAAGCAGACTTATTACATCCTGGCGACGGCCGAGACGATTCAGCTCGGCGTGGGAAATGGGTTGGGCGTGACGCCGTTGCCGCATTCGCTGCCGCCGTCCCAGGCCAGGAACCTGATCCGCCAACTCTATCCGTCGGCAACCTGTCACCAGGCGGTCCTGATCGCCGGCGAAGACATGGGCTGGCTGTGGAGCGGCATCTATCAGCTTCCGTGTCAGAGCCCGGCGGTTCCGGGCCACCGGCCACCCCTGTTTTTCCTGATCAAAGACATCGAGCGGCTATGGGTCATTCTGCACGTGCATGATTGGCGAAGCCTGCTGGCGGAGGAGCGAGTTCGGCTGTTCGTCGGCGATGGCGCCATGAATGATTTCCGCCAAAGCCTCATCACCGACCCCGCCTGCCCGTGGCCGCGGCTTTCTGTGCGAGTGGATGCAACGCTGTGGAACGGCAATCCCACTCTCGACGAAATCCTCGCGGAGGCGACGGCAAAAACGAACGAGCAATTCCTTCGCCGCACCGAACAGTTTCGTCTTGCCTCCGCGGCGAGAAGCCCGCAAGCGATCGCGTCGCACTTGGGCTCCGGCCGAGGGCTGAAGGTGCTGGGAATCACCTCGCGATTCACCACTTTCCTGCAATATTCCATGCGAGATTGGCTGGCGTCGTTCGAGCGACTGGGCCATCGGACTCGTTTGGTCATCGAGGAGCACGACCATCAATTGTGCAACAGCGTGACGACGGCGTCGGCGTGCGCGGAGTTTGGGCCGGACCTGGTCGTCATCATCGACCACTACCGTCGGGAACTGGGCGGCATCCCGGAAGCGATCCCGGTGGTCATGTGGGTGCAGGACCGCCTGCCCAACATATATTGCCGCGCGGCCGGCCGCGCGCAACAACGGCTCGATTACGTCATCGGCTACGGCCGCGCGGAACTGGTGCAGCGCTGCGGGTATCCCGGGTCGCGATTCATGCCGGCGATGGTGGGGGTCAATCCGAACCGATTCGGCGCGACGGCGCTGAGCGAGGAGGAGCTTTCGCCTCTGCGGTGCGACGTCTCGTTCGTCAGCCATGCCAGCATGCCCGCGGACCAGATCGTCCTCGAACAAATCAAGCGGAACCCGACGCCCGAGGTGCGGCGGTTGCTCGAAGATCTGTACGAGCGGCTGCGGGCGATTTACGACGCCGGCGGGTCGGTCACCGCGGGTGAAGCCCTTCAGGCCATCATCCTCGATTCGTTGCGGGTCAATCATCTGACGGCGGACATGAAGAACCTGCACGACCTGTTCGCCCACCGCGTGAACAACGCGATGTTTCGCCATCAGGCACTTCGCTGGGTCGCCGAGATGGGCGTGGACCTGCGTCTCTACGGCAAGGGATGGGAGGACCATCCGGAATTCAAGCGATTCGCCCGCGGAGTGGCGGACAATGAGTCGCAACTGCCGGCGATATACCAAGCCAGCACGATCAATCTTCAGGTGACGCCGTTCGGCGGGGTCCATCAGCGGCTGCTCGACGGGCTGGCGGCGGGAGGGTTCTTCCTGATCCGCTCGGTCACGGCTGATGAATTGGAAATCCTTCTGCGCGACATGTGGAACTGGTGTCAGCAACGCGGGATTCGCAACGGCCGCGAGATGCTTGAAAAGCGCGACGAGTCCCTGTCGCGGCTGTTTCAGCGGTACACCGAATTGGGTGCGGTTGATCCGGCCGGCGACGCCGACTATTACTTCGCGGCGCTTGAGGAATGCGCCATGATGGGATTCACGCGTACGGTGAACACGCTGTTCGAGCGGCCCGAGCGGGTAACTTTTACAACGCGCGAGCAATTGGTGAACCAGGTGAAGCATTTTTTGGCGTCTGGCGACGAGCGGCGCGAAGTCGCGCGGGACATGCGTCAGCGGGTGTTGGAAGCGCACACGTACACGGCGATCTCCAGGCGAATGGTGGCGTTCATGGCCGCGGATTTGGCCCGTGGCGCCGACGCGTCGCGCGTTGCCGCGTGAGGGCCGCGGCGCAAGGAGTTGCATCGATGTCCGACCAGGCGACGGCCGATGCTCTGATGGGGCAGGCGGCCCAATCCGCTCGAGAGGGGCGGTTCCCCGACGCGGCCCAACTGCTGCGCCGCGCCCTGGCGGTCAACGGTTCCCTGGCCGGCGGGAGGCACGCAAATCTGTGCGAACCGCTCAAGCGCGGTGCCGATCTGGAAAACGTCGTCCGCCTGGCCCCGTTTCGCATCAACGCCCTGGTAACCACCGGCTGGTTGAATTCGCTGTTCGACGGCCGTCCGGTCGATGCCGGCGGAAGGCCGATTCCATGGTTCACGTATCCGGCCATTGACTTTCTGGAGCCCAGGGTGCAACGGAACTGGACGGTCCTGGAGTGGGGATGCGGGAACTCGACGTTATGGTGGGCGGCGAGAACAAGACACGTCATCGGCGTCGAGCACGACCGGTCGTGGCATCAGCTCATCGCATCAGATGCTCCCGAGAATGCAATCATCGTTCTGGCCGAGAACCCGGACCGTTACGTGAATCTGCAAGACACGCCCGACGCGGGGCCGTACGACGCGATCGTCATCGACGGCGAGCGGCGCAACCAGTGCGCCCGGCGGGCCGCCTCCAGCGTCAAACCCGATGGCGTCATCGTCTTCGATAATTCGGACCGCAAAGCGTACCGGGACGGCCTGGCATTTCTGATGGACAGCGGCTGGAAACGGCTCGATTTCTTCGGGTTGATCCCGTCGTACCTCTATCGCGGCTGCACTTCGATCTTCTATCGCGACGACGCGTTTCTAAACAGCCGGGTCCTGCCTTGCGATCACCAATCCTGCGTGGGCCCGACCTGCGCGCAGGGGCTGGGCGAGTGAATTTCCCCGTTTGACCGCTTCACGCCGCCAAGCGGCTTTTGGCGAGCTGTTCGCGGAGTTCCTTGATCTCCAGATTGAAAAAGTTCTGGTCCGCCTCCGCCAGGTTCCTGATCTCCGGTGGATGCCGAAGCGGGAATTGCATCGCCTCGGTCGGCAACGCCGCGAAGGGGTCCAGCTTTTTGGTGTGCGTGGCGCCGGGGCCAAATCCGATGTTGGAAACCAGATTCACCTCCGGCAGGATGGTCAAACTCCGACATTTCCAGGCGGCATACATCCAAGCCAGGCTCCACGCATTCAGTTTGTTGGTGTAGGTGTCGTCCATCATTTTGCGGTAGTGTCGCCGAGCGGCCGCACAAGGAACAAAATCCCCCGGAAAATCAGACTCCGGATGTTCGGGCCAATCGCTCATGGCGGGATCGTGATGCTTCCACGCCCGCCGCCAGGTCGCCCAACCCCAGATCTGCGTCACCACGGAAAAGTAATAGCTGTACGACGTCCAGCGCCGGCCGTGCTGCATGTTATCGCCGCTGATCATCATCACCCGCTCGTCGTCTCGATAGACATCCAGCAGTTCGGTGCAAAAGCGGAAAAACGTCGGATCCGGCAAGCAATCATCCTCGAGCAAAATGGCCTGCTCACACTGGGAAAAGACCCAGTCGATTCCGGTGTACATCCTGCGCCGGCAGCCGAGGTTTGTTTCCGAATAACTTCGCCGCACGTCACAGTTCCAATCGATTTTGTCCGTCACCTGTCGGGCCGCGTCGCAGGCGGCACGCTCGGCCTCGTTCCGCGGGCCGTCGGCAATGATCAGCAGCCTCGATGGCCGGACTCGGGCAATTTGGGCAAACACCTGCTGCGTCGGCCCAGGCCGATTGAACACAAAAAACGCGATGGGAACATCGTTGGCCATGGTTGATTCACCTCAAGGATATTATCGGCCCTCGCCCCGTCGCGGCTGCAAAGTTCACCACGCCCGATAACTGATGCGATTGGACGCCGCCGGCCGATAAACCAATGGACTGCCGAAGCGAACCCATGAGGCAAAACTGCCAACCCGACCAGCCGATCCCCTGGGCCAAACCCGCCATCGACGACGCGGAGTTGAACGAAGTCATCGCCTGCATGAAAAGCGGATGGCTGACGAGCGGCCCGCGCGTGGCGCAATTCGAGGAAGAGATGGCCGCCCGCGTCGGGCGCACGTTCGCCATCGCCGTCAGCAACGGCACCGCGGCGCTGGAGGTCGCGCTGCGGGGCGCAGGCATCGGGCGCGGCGATGAGGTGATCGTTCCGGCGCTGTCATACGTCGCCACGGCGTCGGCCGTCGCCATCGTTGGCGCCCAGCCCGTCTTCTGCGATATCGACCCGCGAAATCTGGGAATGGATCCCGCCGGCGCGGCCGCGTGCGTCACGCCGCGAACCGGCGCGATCCTCTGCACCGACCACGGCGGGAATCCCTGCGATTTCGCGGCTTTGCGCGACCTCGCCGAGCGCTGCCGCGTGCCGCTGATCCTCGACGGCGCCCAGAGCATCGGCACGTTGTTTGACGGCAAACCGGCGCTGGCACAGGGTCTGATCTCCACGGTCAGTTTCCATGCCGCCAAGACGATCACCACCATCGAAGGCGGCATGGCGTTTACGGACGACCCCGCACTGGCGCGCCGGATGCGCATGATCCGATCCCAGGGGGAAGACCCCGATCGCAAGTATCATCACCTCGAGTTGGGACACAATTTCCGCATGACCGAGGTGCAAGCCGCCATCGGCCTGGCCCAGCTTGGAAAGTTGGACGCGCTCCTGGCCGACCGGCGGCAACTGGCCCATCAATATCAAGCCGAACTGGCGGACCTGGGCCTGCAAACTCCGGCCGGCGTGCCGGGCGGCCAGAACAGCTTCTTCCTGTTTTCGCTTCTCGTCCCCGATCGGGACCGGGTTGTCCAACGGCTCAAGGCGCGCGGCATTGAAACGCGCGTCTGCTATCCCAGCCCGCTCTACGCACAGCCGATCCTGAGCCAATACAAAACCGAAACGTGCCCCGTCGCCGAAAAAACGTGCAAGGCCATTCTCAATCCGCCGATGTTCTTCGGCCTGACGCGAATGCAGCAGCGCCGCATCGGCCAGGAATTGCGCGAAGCGCTGCGGAAACTGGACCGCGAGGCCGCATAAAAGAACCCTACCGTCATGATCGTTGCCATCGACACCCACTGCATCCTTCCCGGCCAAGTCGGCGGCATCGAGAACTACACGCTGGGCTTGATCGAAGCGCTCAAATTGCCCGAATCGCCGGCGGACAGAATGCTGCTGCTCACCCGCGCGGAGAATCATCCGCTGTTTGCTCCATTCGCCGATGAACGAACCGACGTTCTGCCGCTGGATCGGCCGAAGCGGAATTGGGCCCAATGGTCAAAAGCCGATCCAGACGCCGCCGGGCGCGCCCTAGCCGAGTTCCAGCAGCGCAAAGCCGATCTGCTCACCCACCGCCGCGTCGATCTGATTCATTTCCCCGGGAACACGATCAATCCGCTCGCCCTGGAGATGCCGATCGTGCTGAACCTTCACGATCTCCAGCACCGGCATTTTCCCGAGCATTTCACGGCCGAGGAAATCGCCGGCCGCGAAACATGGTGGGTGCGGTCGGCCGAGCGAGCCGATGCCCTTGTCGCCGCGAGCAATTTCGTCCGCGACGATCTGGTCGCGCAATTGCGCGTCGATCGGGCGAAAATCTTTGTTACGGCCGATGCGTTCCAATCGACCTTTTTTGACCGGCCGGCACCCCATTCATTGGCCGACCTGCGGCGCAAATACGATCTACCCGCGACATTTTTCATTTATCCCGCGGCGGTTTGGCCGCACAAGAATCATCGCCGATTGATTCAATCGTTCATCATGGCGGGAATCGCCGATTCGCAACTCTTGCTGACCGGCGGCGGACAGGCCGAATCCAGCCTGCCGAAATTCATCGCCGATCTCAACGCATCGGCGCGGGTTCGGCTGCTGGGCAGAATCAGCACCGAGGAACTCTCGGGCCTGTATCATCTGGCCACGGCCCTGGTTTTCCCGAGCGAATTCGAGGCGTGGAGCATTCCGATCATGGAGGCGATGGCGTGCGGCTGCCCCGTCGCCAGTTCCAACGTCACGAGCCTGCCGGAACAGCTTGACGATGCCGGCTTGCTGTTCGATCCGACCGATATTTCGGCAATCGCCGGCATCCTTCGCCGCCTGGCCGGCGACGATCGGCTTCGGCAAACGCTGGCCGAACGCGGTCATTCCCGCGTCCTGAAATTCAGCCCGCGGCATTTCATCCGGTCCATTGCCAAGGCGTACGAATTTGCCCTCACCGCCCATCGGGCGAGAAAGGCGGCGTGACATGTGCGACCTTTCGATCGTCATCCCCACGTGCAACCGGGCCGATCTGCTGCAACGCAGCATTTCGAGTTTGTGCGATGACGTGCAATGTTCGTTTGAAGTGATCGTGGTCGATGGGGCGAGCGAGGACCGCACGAGCGAGGTCCTGGCCAAGGCCGGCAAATCGCTCGGCAGCCGGCTCACGGTGATCCGCGAGACGCGACGCGAGGGTTTTGTGCGAGCGGCCAACAAGGGCTTTCGCGCAGCCGTCGGGCGAAACATGATCTGGCTCAACGATGACGCCCGGCCGTTGCCCGGGACGTTGGACGCCGCCGTTCGGCAGATTGATGCCGCGGCCGGCGACGTGGCGTTCCTGGCGATGTTTCACCGCTACGCTTCGCAGAAGAACGTGGCGTATCACACGATCGTCGATCGCCGCGAATACCGCCTGTGCCACGTGCGCGGCACGCTCTACGCAAATTTTCCCATTGGCCGCCGGGAAACCTATCGCACGCTCGGATATTTCGATGAACGATTTTATTTTTACGGCGCCGATCCCGATCTGTCCCTGAAGGCGTGGCATGCGGGACTGCGGATCGAGCCGGCTTACGCCTGTTACATCGACCATCAGCAGCACGCCGACGACCGCCGCGCCCAGGACGACTCACTGGGGCGGGAAGACAATGAAAAGCTCTTCGCCAAGTGGGACTTGCCGGAGAAGAATCCGTATCGGAACGATTTTGATCCGAGGCGGCCGTGCACGCTGCGCGGGCTGCGTGCCATTCAGACGCCGCGGGTGACGTTTCTGCTCTCGACGTATAATCGCCGCGTCGCGGTGCTCGAAACGTTGTCGCAATTGCGGTCCGTCCGAAGCTCGCCGGATTTTCTTGCCGAGACGATTGTCGTCGATAATGCCAGCACCGACGGGACGGCCGACGCCATCGCGGCGAAGTTTCCATTTGTACGTCTGCTCAGACAGAGCAAAAATCGCGGGGCTTGCTCGAAAAATCCCGGACTCGCTCAGGCCACCGGGCGGTACATCGTCTTCCTCGACGACGATTCGTATCCCGATGCCGATTCGATTCGCCGAATGCTGAAACATTTCGACGGCGATCCGCGGCTCGGAGCGGCGGTGTTCGACGTGGTCCTGCCGGATGGATCGCACGAATGCAGCGCGTATCCGGGCGTTTTCATCGGTTGCGGGACGGGGTTTCGGCGTGAAGCGTTGGCGGAAGCCGGCGGCCTGCCGGACGATTTTTTCATGCAGGCCGAGGAGTACGATCTTTCGCTGCGTTTGCTCAACGCCGGCTGGCATATCCGGCGTTTCACGGACCTTCGCGTCCATCATCTCAAGACTTGGGGCGCCCGCCAGCCCGCCCGCACCACTCGGCTGGACGTGCGCAACAACCTGCTGGTCATCGCCCGCAGATTCCCCAGGCCATGGGTCCGGCCGTATGCCATCGACTGGATGCGCCGCTACCGCTGGATCGCGCAAACCAAGGGCTGGCGGCATCGGCTGGCGTTTTGGCGCGGATTATCCTCGGGCTTGATGAAATCCCTTGTTCCAACCCGCCGCCAGAGCGTCTCCGCCGAGGCGTTCGAGCAATTCGCGATGATTCAAAATATTCGCTCGCGCATGGCGGATGCGGTGAGCCGGCGCAAGATCCGCTCGATCCTGCTGATCGACGTCGGCAAGAATATATTTCCGTTCTGGCTTGCCGCGCGCGAGCTTGGATTGGAAATAGTCGCCGTCGCCGATGCGAAACTTGCCCGTCCCGGCCGGCATTACCGGGGTATTCCCGTTGTCGGCGATGACGCCGCCCGATCGCTCGGCTTCGACGCCGCCGTGGTCACCAACATCTCCCCGGTTCACGGCCCGAAGCGCGCCGAGGAGTGGCGATCCATAGAGAGTCGTCCGGTTCTCGACCTGTTTGAATCACCGGAAACGCCCGAGTTGTCCGTCGCCGCGTAATACGCTTTAGCCCGGATTTCCCGGCGGCGCATTTTATCGGCGGCATGACGAGGCGTCGTTTAACAGCGCGCTGGCAAGATTTGTCTTATCCATCATCGGCAATAATCAATTCGCACCCGGCGTCCTCGACGGCGCGGCGGTGATCCGGGGCGAGATCGCCGTCGCTGACCACCGTGTCAACCTGCGACAGATCGCACAGCCGCACCAGCGCCTGCTGGCCGAACTTCCCGCTGTCGGCCAGCAACACCACCTGCTGGGATTGTTCCATCATGCGTCGCTCGGCGGCCACCAGCAGCATGTTCTGGTTGTACAGCGCTCCATCCAGAATCCCCGCGGCGCTGAAGAACATGCGCGACGCATGCACCGTGGACAGGAAATTTTCCGCGGTCGGACCCAGCATCACGCCGTGGCGGGGATACATCAGCCCGCCGGTGAGGATCAGTTCCACGTTGTCGTCATCCATGAACAAATTGGCTATGGGCAGCGAATTGGTGATGAGCTGCACCGAGAGGCCGTGGAGTTGCTCGGCCAGATAAAACGTCGTCGTGCCTCCGGAGAGAAGGATCGTCTGACCCATGGTGACGAGACGTGCGGCGGCCGCGGCGATTTTTCGCTTGGCTTCGAGCTGAACATTCATCCGCTGGTGAAATGCGTAAATCCGCGTTTGCCCCTGGGCCGCGCGATCGCCGATCCAGATCACCCCGCCGTGCGTCCGCTGCACGAGGCCTTGGAGTTCCAGGGCCTCGACGTCGCGGCGAACCGTCGATTGCGAAACCCGCAATTCCTGCGAGAGCACGTCCAGCGGCAGAATGCGGCGCTTCGCCAGCACCTCCCGCAGCCTGGATTGCCTTTCGGCGATGAGCATGAGCGATTCAGAAACCAGAAATCCGAAGCCCGAATGACGAATCAAATCCCAAACCCGAATGACGAAACGACTTTCGTTCCCATTTCAGTCAATCGCACTTTGAGTCGCCGTTCGGATTTCTGATTTCGGATTTGTCTCCGTCTACGAGTTTTGCCGAGCCGTCTGCATTTGGGCGTACGTTGCGTCGAGCGATTTCGCGCCGCTTTGAATGCCGCAAATCTCGCGCGGCCACAGGTCGATCTCATACCGCTTCACAACGCCGCGCCGATCGATCCGCGTGGGCAGGCTCGTGCATACGCCCCGGATGTCGTATTCGCCGGACAACCGCGTGCTGAGCGGAAGCACACTGGGCTGGTTGAGCGCGATCGCGTGCACGGCCTCGGCGATGGTCAGGCCCACCGCCCATCCGGCGCCGCCTTTGAGCTTGATGGCTTCGGCGCCGCTGGCCTTGGTGCGCTCAAAGACACGCTGCTGCACAGCGCTGCCGAAATTCGGCATCTTCACCAACGGCAGCCCCGCGGCGGTGGCGCTCGACCAGATGGGAACCATGCTGTCGCCGTGCTCGCCGAGGATCAGGGCCTTGACCTGGCTCGGGGGGAGGCCCGCTTCCAGCGCGATCAGCGAACGAAAACGGGCCGTATCCAACTGCGTGCCCAGGCCGATCACTTTTTTTGGATCGAGCTTCAGATGATCGATGGCCAACCGCGTCAGGATGTCCACCGGATTGGAGACGACGAAAATGATCGCGTCGCCTGGCAGCGGGGCGCTTTGGAGCGAATCGAGGATTTGCCGAAAAAGGGCGGCATTGCGGCTGATCAGATCGAGCCGGCTCTCCTCGGGCTTTCGTCGCAATCCGGCGGTGATGACGACCACGTCGCTGTCGGCGCAGCGGTCATATCCGCCGGCGTAGATTTGCTGATCTCCCGCGACGCTTGCGCCATGCATCAGGTCCAGGGCCTCGCCCTGGGCCATCTGCTCGTTGGCATCGAGAAGATGGATTTCGCTGACGATGGCCGCGCATTGCAACGCGAAGGCTGCGTTGCTTCCAACCCGGCCGCCGCCACCGATGATGCTGACTTTCATTCTTCGCCTCTGAAAAGGCGCGGCGGCGCGGACCGCCGCTGAATATTTCATTGGGCCGTGGCCATGATCTGATCGGTGATCACTTGCACGAGCTGCTCGATGTCCTGCTCGGCGTAATTTTCGGGGGTCAGCGCCGCGACGGCTTTTTCCATGGGGGACGGAGGTTGCGACTCAACGGGGCCGGTACCGCCGGCGACGCACATGCGTCCCTTGGTCGCCACCTCGCCGCCGACGCGGGCCAGAAAATCCCCGCCGCAGTTCAGCCCCCGAACCTTGCCCTCCGGCGTCACGCGCCCGTCGGTCATGCCGATTTTCGATTTCAGCGCAAGCAATTCCTTCATCTCGTCGGTGGAAAGCGTCTGGACGTATCCAAGCTGCTTGGCCAGCAGCAGGATTCGCGCATAGGCATCCACGATCTCCAACTTGTAATAGGCGGTCTCCAAATCCTTGTCGAAACAGACGGCCCCGTGATTCCCGAGCAGGACCGTGTTGGAATCCTTGACGAACGGCGCGAGCGTCTCGCCCAGCCGCGTGTCGCCGGGGGTCACATACTTGGCCATCGGCACGCGGCCCAGATAGACTTCGGCCTCCGGGTGAATGCAGGTCGGCAGTTCCAGCCCCGATACCGCGAAGGCCGTCGCGTGGGGTGGATGACTGTGAATCACGGCCCGAACATCCGGCCGGTTTTTGTAGATGAACAGATGCATCAGGATCTCGCTGGTCCGCGCTCGCTTGCCCGAAATCTGCTTGCCTTGCAGATCCACCACGCACAGGTCATCCGGCTTCAGTTGGCCCTTGCTGACGCCGGTCGGCGTGCAAAGGATGCGGTCCTCCGAAAGACGATAGGAATGGTTTCCCTCATTGCCGGCGCAAAAGCCCTTCAGCCAAATCCGCCGGCCGATCTCGCACATCAGTTCCTTGAGCTTCCATTCGCTCATTCGATCCGTGCCGTTATTTTTTTGGTAAGCCATAAAAAACTCCCTCATCAAACCTGCACGCTCACCACGGCCGCGTCGAGAATGGCCGCGTTGTATGCGTCGAGCGGGACCCGCTTTTCCGGATAGAACGGCATGCAGGCCTCGCGACTCTCCGTGAAGGCGATCAGATTTCCCTCTGCCGCGCCCAATTCGTCATAGACCACCAGGGACTCGGTGCATCGGCGCGGCTTGCCGGACAGGCTGAAACGGTCCTGCACCTCCACCAGAAGAAACCGGCCGCCCACGAGCGTGGCGTACATCGGCTGCAGGGTCACTCGCCCGATCACCTTGCCTACGCGCATGATGCCAGCTCCTCCAGCCGCCGCTGGGTATCCGCCGAAAGACTCGGCGTTGCCCGCGCGAACCGGGACAGCAGATTGCGAATCTGCGAAAAGTTCTTGCAGGCATACTCGAGAACGAGCACATTCGCCGCGACCGCGCCGATGCCCTGATCGATCGAATCCGAACAAGTTCCCACGATGGCGCGAATCGAAGGGCAGCGGTTGGCATAGACGATGGCCTCGGCGGCCGATTTCACCAGCAGCGCGCCGCGGCTGGCCGGTTGGGCCTTGATGCGCGAGGCGAGGCTTTTGATCGCCGGCAGCAGATGCGCCGCGGCATTGGGAAGTTCGATGGCGGCGAGGCTCGACTCGCGGGCGAGCGATGCCAGCGCGGCCTTTGCGGCCCCGCAATGTCCGTCGCACCACCACAAGAGCGTCGTCGATCCCGATGGCGGCTGGGTCCGCGCCATTTCCGCCGGGCCGTAGCCGATCTTCAGGCGTTTGCTTCTGGCCCAATCCAGCGCCAGCGGCGTCAGCCGCGCGCCATAGGGAAGGACGATCTGCTCGCCGTCCTTGCCGCGGCCCTGAAGGTCCTGAAGCTGTCGCGCTGTCACGATCATGTCGTTTCCCGCTCGGCCAATGCGATCACGCACCAGCGCACCGGGCTCTTCTGATTGCCGACGTATTCCCTCGCCGCTTTGCCGTCGCTGTTCAGCACGACCACCTGGCCATGGCCGGCGCCGAAGCGATCCACGGCCACGAGCACGTCGCCTTCGGGCTTTCGATTCGAGTCCAGCACCTGCACGAGCAGCATCCGCCAGCCAACGAGGCTCGCGTGTTTCACCGTTGCGGTCGCATGACCTATGACCAATCCCAGGACCATCAAATCACCCTTAGCGCTTGGGTCATCATCACCCGCCGATAGCGCGTGAAAGTCAGCGGCGTCGTAATGCCTTCGCCGGTGGGCGTGGCGATGCTGTAGCTCAGATATCCCTCGCCGCCCAGGCCCAAACCGGCCATGCTCGGCCCGTTGACCACAAACAGCGTCGTATTCGCCTGGCGAGCAAAGCGGGTGATCGTGTCGATATTGCGGCTGTGAATCAGGGCCGTATGCCGATAGCCGTGCTCGCTCTCGACGGCCCGCTCCATCGCCTCTTCCACATTTTTCGTCCGGACCAGCGGCAGGAAGGGCATCATCTGCTCGTGCTGAACGAACGGATGATCCGCGCCGGTCTCGCCGAGAAGCAGTTGCGTCGTCGGCCCAATTTTCACTCCCGCCGCCTCCGCCAAGACCGATGGGTCTTTGCCGATGAAATCCGTATTCAAATGCGGTTTGCCATCCTTGGCGTCGGTCTTGAACGCCGCCCGGGTCAGCGCGTCGATCTGCGCGGAATTCAGCGCGAACCCGCCGGCCAACTGCATCTGGCTGAGGAATTTGTCGAAAACGCTTTCCACGCAGAAGACCTGTTTTTCGCCGATGCACAGCAGGTTGTTGTCGTAGGCCGCGCCTTTGACGATGGACGCGGCCGCGTTTTGCAGGCAGGCGGTTTCGTCAACCACGACGGGCGGATTTCCGGGGCCGGCGACGATTGCGCGCTTCCGCGCCTGCATGGCCGCCCGCGCAAGCGCCGGACCGCCGGTCACCAACAGCAGCGCGATCCCGCGATGCTTGAAGATTTGCTCCGCCGTCTCCAGCGTCGGCGGGTTCACGCAGGTGATCAGGCCGTCGATGCCGTATTTGGCGGCGATCTGCCGGTTGTACTGGCGGATGGCGTGGGCGGCGCAATTCGCGCCGGCGGGATGCGCGTTGGCGACCAGCGAGTTGCCCGCTGCGATCATGTTGATCGCGTTGCAAGACAGCGTCGGAATGCTGTGAGTCACCGGCGTGACCACGCCCAGCACGCCGAACGGCGCGAATTCCTCGATGCACATTCCGTTGCTGCCGCCCGAGGCGAGCGTGCGGAGGTATTCGACGCCTGGAACGAGTTGGAGAATCTCCAACTTCTCGATCTTGTGATCCAGCCTGCCGACCTTGGTCTCCTCCAGCTCCATCGCGCCCCACTCGCGGGCGTTTTGCCGGGCGATGGATTTGATCAGCTTGACGATTCCGTCGCGGTCCTCCAAGGGCAATTTCACGAGCTTCTTTTGCGCATCGGTCGCGGCGGCGACGGCGTCGTCAACGTTGCTGAAAACTCCGTAGGATCCCGTGCTCGCCTGCGTCGCGCGGGTCTGCGTCCGAGGGGCGGACGCCGGCCGGTGACCGTCGCCGAGCCGGCGCATCACTTCGCCTACCACGTCCTGGATCAATGCTGAATTCATGGCTTATTTCGAGGACTGGGCCTGGTAAAACGTCTTGCCGGCGAAGACCGCCGAATCGACGATGCCGACGATCACCGCATCGACGGGCAGATTTTTGGTCTGCTCGGTCATGCGGGCGCTGCTGCCCTGGACGACCAGGACGAGTTGAGAGTCGCCGACGCCCACCACGTCGAGGGCGACGATTGCGCGCCCGGTGTTGCCGAGGCTCGCCGGCTTTGAAGCGTCGTCATATTTCACGTTCAGCGGCTCGACGACCAGCAGCTTTTGACCGCTGAGGGTCTTGTCCTTCTGCGTGGCTACGACGTGCCCGGTGACTCTTGCGAGGAACATAACGCTCCGTTCAGACCTGCCGAGGGAAGTCGGCCGGCCGCGAAAAAGAGTTCAGCCCATCTTCGCCACGTCCGAATGCGGACGGGCGATGACGTGGACGGAGACGACCTCGCCGACTTTCCCGCCGGCTTCAGCGCCCGCGTCCACGGCGGCGCGCACGGCCGCCACGTCGCCGCGGATCGTGATGGCAACCAGGCCGCTGCCGACCTTGTGCTGCTCGACGAACTGGACGCTGGCCGACTTCAGCGCCGCGTCCAGCGCTTCCACCGCCGCGACGATGCCTTTGGTCTCGATCAATCCGATTGCTTCCGCGATTGCCATAAAATCTCCCAAAAAATTAGTTCGCGTTCAAAACCGATTCTGTTTGCTGTGCGACGATCAGTTCCTCGTTTGTGGGGACGACCCAGATTTGGCCATTGGACTCGACCTTGCTGATGCACGTCTCGCGTCCGCGAGTCTGGTTCTTCTGGGGATCGAGAATCAGACCGGCGAAATCGAGGTCCTTGCAGATGGCGGCGCGGATGGCGACGGCGTTTTCGCCCATGCCGCCGGTGAAGACCAGCACGTCGCATCCCCCCAGCACGACCAGGAACGAGCCGATGTAATGCCGCGCCGATTCGACGAATGCGTCGATGGCCAATTTGGCGCGTGCCTGGCCGGCGGCGGCGGCGCGTTCGATATCCCGCATGTCGGGTGAAACGCCGCTCATCCCCAGGAGCCCGGCTTCCCTGGCGAGCCGGCGGAAAATTTCGTCCAGCGCGATTCCCTGCTTCAGGAGCTTGGTCAATGCGAAGGCGTCGAAGTCGCCGACGCGATTGTTGTGCGGCATCCCGCTCTGGACGGTCATCCCAAAACTGCACGCCGCCGATTTGCCGTTTTCGATCGCGCACACCGAGCAGCTTCCGCCCAGGTGACAACTGATGATCCGCCGCGACGCCTGGCGTCCAAGCATCTCGGTCACGCGCATGGCGATGTAACGATGGCTGGCGCCGTGGAAGCCGTAGCGGCGAATCCCCAGGTCCTCGGTCCATTCGTGGGGAATCGCGTATATCTGGCGCGACAGGGGGATCGTCTGATGAAACGCCGTCTCGAACACCGCCACCTGCGGCACGAGCGGCAGCTTGCGGCGAAACGCCTTCATCGCGGCGATGTACGGCGGATTGTGGGCCGGGGCGACATCGGAGAACCGCTCCATCGTTGCGATCACCTCGTCGCTCACGCGGACCGCCCCGCTGATCGGCCCGCCGTGCACGGCCTTGAAGCCGATGGCGTCCGGAGGATGCGGGAGCGACTGGAGAATCGCATCCAAAACGTCGCCGTGCGTCGGGTACGGTGAGTCCTTCTGCCCAATCCGTTCGTAAGAGCCGCGAGCGATTTCCGCGCCGTAAGCGTCCATGTCGAGCAACTTGTATTTGAAGCTGGTGCTTCCGAGATTGGCCGCGAGAATGAACATGATCTGAGGGCCGCGCTCCCCTTGGGGGTCGCGGCCAAACGGGATGCCCCTACTGGGCGTCGAATCCTTGCAGCAGGTCCGGATGGGGCCGCGCGATCACGTGCTGGGCCACCAGCTCGCCGACTTTGCCGGCGGCCTCCGCGCCCGCATCGACGGCTGCCTTGACGCTGCCGACGTCGCCCCGAACCAAAGTGGTCACGTACGATCCGCCGATCTGAATCGTCTTGACGATCTCGACGTTGGCGGCTTTGCACATCGCATCGGTCGCTTCGACAAGTCCGACCCAGCCCTTGGTCTCGATCAAGCCCAACGCGTTGCTCGGTTTGTTTTCTGCCATGACAGTGATCCTCGATAAAGAGTTTTCAAAGACATTACTTCTTCGCGGCGGCGGTCTTTGGTTTGGGCAACATGCCGGTCAATTCATCGTGCGGCCTGGCGATGACGTGAGCGGATACAATGGTTCCGACGCGTCCGGCGGCCTCGGCGCCGGCGTCCACGGCCGCCTTGACGGCAGCCACGTCGCCCTTCACGAAGACGGTCACCATGCCGCTTCCGCATTTGTCCCAGCCCAGCATCGTGACGTTGGCGGTTTTGAGCATCGCGTCCGTCCCTTCAATCAGGGCCGCCAGGCCTTTGCATTCCAGCAGCCCCATCGCTTCGCTTGTCATAAACAGTTCCTTTCAGTTACTTTCCGCTCGGTTTCATTTCACCAATTCCATGTTTGTCGCCGATTCCAGATCGCAAGCGTTTCCCTCATCGGTATCGATGTGCACTTCGAGGACCACCTTGGGGTGGTAGCGAACCTTGACGCCGCCGAACGTCAGGCCGCATGGGCCATCGATGCGAAGCTTCATCTCATCGCCGTCCTTCACACCGTAATAAGCCATGTCTTGGGTGGACATGTGAACGTGGCGTTGGGCGCGGATGACGCCGCTGCTGAGATGAATAGCGCCCTGCGGCCCGAGCACGGTGCAGCCGGGTGTGTCCTGGTGATCTCCGCTGATTCGCAGCGGCAAATCGAGTCCGAGATAAATGCCGTCCGTGCAACTCAGCTCGACCTGCAGGTAATTTCGCAGCGGGCCGAGGATGCGGACGTTGGGGATGATTCGCTGCCGCGGACCGACGAGGGTGACGAGCTGCTCGGAAGCGAATTCACCGGCCTGATACAGGTCTTTCAGCTTGGTGAGATGCGCGCCCTTGCCGAAGAGAATCTCGAGATTCTCCTGATCCAAATGCATGTGCCGGGCGGAGACATTGACGACCAGGGGATGCGGCGGCCCGCCGTGGCGCGATGCCGCGGCGTGTTGCTGGCGCAATGGCGGCGGGTTGATCTGGCCCCGCAGCTTTTGCCGCAACACCTCGCGAACCAACCGCTCGACTTCTCGACGATCCAGAATTGAGGTACCTTGTGCTACCATTTGGAACGCTATTTTCAATATTCGTCATAATTGTGCAGTATGTTTCATAATAAGTCAATAAATATCTATTATGACTATAAGATATTACCATAGATATAGTTATAGAATAAGCTCTGGGAAACCGGTGGTGGACGGGTTTGGCGGCTTGCATTAGATGACGTCGCCAGGCGGCGTGTCTTGCTTCCCCACCAACGCGAAATCCGGGACGGTATGGCACCGCCCCGGATTAAGGGTGATCAGTAATTCGAGAATATCAGGGTCAGTTGCTGTCCAGCTCGCTGAGGCGGGCTCGGGCGTCGATCAGCGAGGGATCGCTTTGCAGGGCCTTCTTATATTCCGCCTTGGCTTCCTGCTTTCGGCCGTCCAGAGCGTAGATGCCGGCGAGGTTGTAGTGGATTTCCGCATCGCTCAGGACCGGATTCCACATGCGAATGGCTTCCTGAATTCGATGCTGCCGTGCCAGCATCAAGCCGTAGTTGGTGCGGCAATAGGCGTTTTTTGGGTCCTTGACGATGCCCTTCTGGTAAGTCGCTTCAGCCAACTTGGGCATGGTGGCTAGTTCATAGCAATAGCCGAGGTTGCCGTAGCCTTCGGGGGCGTCGTTGCTGATGACGATGTAGTGCTGCCAAATCGAAATCGACTGGTCGTACTTCTTCAACTGGGCATAGATCACGCCCAGGCGATACAGCGAGGGGAGATGCTTGGCATCGATATCCAGCGCTTTGTTGTATTGATGAATCGCGGCATCGATATTGCCTTGCGATTCAGCCACTTGCCCGGCCGCATAGCGGGTATTCGCCTGGAGCGGCGGGTCCTTGGCCAGCGGCATGTTGGCCTCGTCCGGGTTCAGCTTCTGGTTCTGGGCTTGCGATGCGGCGTTGTGGCTGCTGCATGCACAGAGGAAAAACGTGAGACAAACAAATGGGATGGCTCGGTTCATATACTCGTCCTCGGTCAGTTGACGCGGCAAGTTAAGCAAGCATGCGAAGCATTGCCGGTTCTATCGGCAATTTGACACTTGCCATGAAGTGAGGCTAATTGATTGGCTCGCAACGCGGGTTATCGGACAGACAAGGCCGAACGCGGCATCTTGTCGCGGGGGATTGCATGGCGAGCGGGAATCGGCAAATTGAGCGATTCGATTTCGAGCTTCAAGTGCCACAGCAACCCTATAACCGGGCGGTGCATTGGCTGGCGCTGATAACGGCGGCGGCCACATTCCCGCTTATCTTCATGGGTGGGCTGGTCACCAGCCATCAGGCCGGGATGTCCGTCCCCGATTGGCCCAACTCCTGGGGATACAACATGTTCACTTTTCCGCCGAGCAAATGGGTCGGCGGGATTCTGTTTGAGCATACCCACCGATTGGCCGGGACCGGGGTGGGGTTGCTGACGGTCGCGCTGACGATCGCGGCGTGGGCAACGGATCGGCGCCGCTGGATGCGATGGACCGCGGTGGGGATTTTCCTGGCGGTTTGTCTGCAAGGCGCCATCGGCGGGTTCCGCGTCGTGCTGAGCATTCGCGATCTGGCCATCGTCCACGGCTGCGCGGCGCAGCTATTCTTCTGCTTCATCGCGGGTTACTGCGTCACGACCTCGCGATTCTGGGCCGAAGGCCGGCATCTGCCCGCAGATGAATTGCCCGCCGTGCGGAAGGTCTTGGGACTGGCGATTGGCGCTGTGACGATCATCCTGGCCCAACTGGTCGTCGGGGCGATCATGCGGCACAGCGATGCGGGGCTGGCAATCCCTGATTTTCCCACCAGCTACGGCCATCTGCTGCCGCCGATGAAGATTGATTCCGCGTTTCGCCAGGAGGCGATCCATCGCTATGGTCTGAGCCTGGGCCTGAATCGCGTTACGCTGTTTCAAATCTGGATTCATTTCGCGCACCGCGTCGGTGCGGTGCTTGTCAGCGCAGCGGTGATCGCGCTGTCGGCGACGATTTTGCGACGGCTGCGCGCTCAGCCGGCCTTTGCAAGGCTGGGATATCTGACGCTGCTGCTCCTGGCAACTCAGCTAACGCTTGGAATTCTAACGGTATTGCTGCGAAAACCCGCGGATATCGCCTCCTATCATGTGGCCGTGGGATCGCTGTTGCTGGTGGCGAGCTGGGTCATTGCGGTGCGGGCGTTTGGCGTCGTCAGCGTCTCGGCCGATGCCGATTTGAATCGGGTGCGTGACACTCTAGCTAGGCGGGAAAAGTTTATTCCCCTCCCCCCGTAATCCAGGGGAGGGTTAAAGTCTATTCCCCTCCCCCGGTAATCCCAACTTTTTTGATCTGCGCGGTAAGCCTTTGTCACAAAAAGCAGTTCGCCTCAAACTCGTCCTCCGTCTTCAAAGAAGGAGCGAGCCATGGAAGGCGAACTGTGGAGCGAAGTCTATCGGATTGTTTACGAGGAAAACAGCAAGCGGATCCGTCCCAAAGGCGTTCAGTTTCCCGATGGTCGAATTCTCGAAGTGTATTTTTGGGCCGTGATCCATGACCGTCCGACCGGTTGGGCTTGCCGCCGCGAAAACTGGCCAGCGCCGGAGCGATGGCGGGACTTGCCTTGTGATGCAACCATGAGTGTACGCCTCCGCACGATATCCGTGTGTCTGTTGCTGCAGGCCGTGCTGGACCGCTTGCACGCCTCGGATCATCCGGCCTTGACGCGTGTGCTGGACTCCAAGCCGCTGACCGTGGGGTGCTACAGCAAAGATCATGACGCCCATTGGGGCTGGGCCGCCAAGGCCAAGGCTCGCGGATACAAGCTGTTTTGTGGATGGGGTTGTGGCGTGGTGCCCGATGCCTGGACGCTGGGACCGATGAATGCCAGCGATCCGGAGGTCGGCGTCAAACTGGTGCCGCGATTGGCGGGAACGGCTTATGTGCTGGGCGATGCCAGCCATGACAGCAATCCGCTGCACGCGGTGTGCGATCGTTGCGGCTGCCAATTGGTGGCGCCACGAAAGAAGCCGGAAACGGATTTGGGACATAACCGGCACGAGCCGGGGCGTCTGCGTAGCGTGCAGATGCTGG